>NZ_CP090349.1:5330000-5981570 GCF_021398735.1 Methylobacterium oryzae | reverse complement strand
GAAGGCGTCGTGGCGGCCGATCGCGGACGGATCCAGGCCGAGGAGGTCGGCCCAGAGGGCGGCGAGCGCCCGCTCCGTCCCGTCCCGGGGCGGATCCTTCCCGTCCGTCCCGCGCGCCGCCTCCAGCGACGCCAGGGCGCGCCGGTCGAGCTTGCCGTTGGGGGTCAGCGGCAGCGCGTCGAGCCGGGTCAGGCTCGTCGGCACGAGGGCCGGCGGCAGGCGCTCGGCGAGCCGGGCGCCGACCGCGGCGAGGTCGAGGTCCGGGTCGGCCACGACGTAGCCGGCGAGGCGCGGCCCCTCCGCCCCGTCGGCCTCCGGTTCGGCGAGCGCGATGACGGCGGCGTCGCGGATTCCCGGAAGGTCGCGCAGGGCCGCGGCCGCCTCGCTAGGCTCGACCCGGTGGCCACGGATCTTCACCTGGTCGTCGGCCCGGCCCACGAAGGCGAGGCTGCCGTCGCGGAGAAGCCGGACGCGGTCGCCGGTCCGATAGAGGCGCGCCCCGGGGCCGGCATGCGGGTCCGGAACGAACCGCTCGGCGGTGAGGCCCGGCCGGTCGAGATAGCCCCGCGCGACCTGCGGCCCGCCGAGGTAGAGCTCCCCCGTCGCGCCCGGCGGCACCGGTGCGAGGAATCCGTCGAGCACGCGCGCGCGGACGCCCGGGAGCGGCGTCCCGATGGGCGCGCCGCCGGCCCAGCGTCCGGCCCCGTCCTCCGGGCCGAGCGCACCGCCCCGGTGTTCCGCCCCCGCGCGGACCTCCTGGCACAGCGCGCCGACCGTCGCCTCGGTCGGCCCGTAATGGTTGACCACCCGGCAGCCGGGCTTCAGCGCGGCGATCCGGTCGACGAGGGGCCAGCGCAGCGCCTCGCCGCCGAGGATGAGGAGCCGTTCTGGCAGCGCGGCGGCGGGGTCGGCCGCCTGGAGCAGCGCGCCGAGGTGGCTCGGCGCGATCTTCAGGGCGTCGATCCTCCGGTCCCCGGCCGCGTCCCCACCGACCGCCGCGGCGAAGCGGTCGGGGTCGAGGGCGGTCTCGTGGTCGAGGAGGTCGAGTTCCGAGCCGCCGGCCAGCGCGCCGAACAGCACGGTGTTGCCCAGGTCGGCCGCCACGGTCGAGGCCATCGCGACGCGGCCGCCGGCGGGCAGGCCGACGCGCGCGAGCATTCCGGCCACGTACTGCGCGAGGCCGCCGCGGGTCACGACGACCCCCTTGGGCCGGCCCGTGGAACCCGAGGTGTAGAGGATGTAGGCCGCCGCGTCGGGATGCGGCGGCGCGGCCGCGAAGGGCGGGGCCGCCGCGTCCGCGGCCGGGTCGAAGCGCGCCGCGATCACCGGCCGGTCGGGCCGGTCGCCCGGAACCGGCTCGCCCAGGACGAGGCAGGCCCCGCACTCGGCCACGAGGTCGGCCCGGCGGGCGGCCGGGAGACCGGGATCGATCGGCACGTAGGCGGCGCCGGTCTTGAGGATCGCCAGGAGGCCGAGCACCCATTCGGGGCCGCGGCCGAGATGGAGGGCGACCCGCGTCTCCGGCCCCGCCCCGTCCGCGGCCAGCCGCGCGGCGAGGCGGTCCGAGGCGGCATCCAGCTCGGCCCGGCTGTGGGAGCGCCGGCCCTGCCGCAGGGCGGGCGCCTCCGGTGCCTCGGCCGCACGGGCGCGCCAGGCCGCGACCACGTCGGGCGCGACCCCGTCGAGCGCGGCCGGGTCCGTCGCCGCGGCCGGGGCGGGGCTCGCCAGCGCGTAGAGCGGGCGGTCGGGTTCGGCGACGGCCGCGGCGAGCAGCGTCGCGAAGGCCTCGGCCAGGCCCGCGACGGTCTCGGGGTCGAACAGGTCGCGGGCGAAGGCCAAGCGGCCGCACAGGCCCTCGGCGGAATCGACGAGATCGAGGCTGAGGTCGAAGTGGACGTCGCCCCCGTCGAGCCCGCGCAGCCGCATCGGCCGGCCGGCGAACCGGGCGTCGGGCGGGGGCGCGGCCTGCTCGGTGACCTTGACCTGGAACAGCGGGTGGAGCCCGGGCCGGCGCTCCGTCGCCGACGCCGCGACGATCCGGTCGAACGGCAGGTCGGCGTGCGCCTGGGCGGCCAGCAGCCGATCGCGGACCTGTCGGAGATGGACGCGGAACCCGTCGCGCGGGTCGACCCGCGCCCGCAGGACCCCGATGCCCGTCAGGTGGCCGACCATGCCGCGCGTCTCGGGCCGCGCGCGGTCGGCGAGCGGCAGGCCGACGCGCACGTCCGCGCCGTCGCCGTAGCGGGCCAGCGTCAGGGCGAACCCCGCGAGGGCAGCCATGAACGGCGTCGCGCCCTCGCGGCGGGCGAGGCTCCGCAGGGCCTCGCTCACTTCGGGCGGGATCCGGAACGCGTGGATCCCGCCCGAAGCGGCGCGCTCCGCGCGGCGGGGCCGGTCGAGGGGCAGCGGCGTCTCGGCCGGGGACGCGCCCAGTTCCGAGCGCCAGTACGCGGCTTGGCGCTCGGCCTCCCCGGCCTCGAGCCGGCCGTGCTGCCAGAGGGCGTAATCCGCGTACTGCACGGGCAGCGGCGGCAGGCCGTCGGCCCCCGCCTCCCGCGACCGGGCCGCGTACAGGGCGTCGAGGTCGCGCAGCAGCAGGGGGATCGACTGCCCGTCGGCGGCGATGTGGTGCAGGCCGAGCAGGATCCGGTCGGTGCCGTCCCCGAGGCGGTGCAGCTCGACGCGGAGCAGGGGGCCGGCCTCCAGATCGAACGGCGTGCGGGCCAGGGTCTCCGCGAGGGCGTCGCTGCCGGCGGCGTCGAGCCCCTCGCGGACCCGGATCGGGACCGGGGCGGCCGGGTGGACGCGCTGGCACGGCTCGCCCTGCGGATCCAGCCCGAAGGTGGTGCGCAGCGGCTCGTGGCGCCGCACGAGGTCGTCGACGGCGGCCTGGAGCCGCGCCGGATCGAGGGTCCCGGCGATCTCGACGATGCCGGTCAGGTTGTAGGCCGGGCTCAGTGGCTCGCGTTGCCAGGTCAGCCACAGGCCGCGCTGCGCCGCCGAGAGCGGCAGCGCCGTCCTGTCTCCGTCCGCCGGGACGATCGGCAGGGTGGCGAAGTCGATCCCGTTCTCGGCGAGCTTGGCGAGGAAGGCCCGGCGCTGCTCCGGCGCGAGCCGGGCGAAGCGTCGCGCGATCTGCGTGGCCTGAAGGGTCATGTCCGCGTCGCTCCTGCCGCCGTCTCGATCGCGTCGAGCCAGCTCTCCATGTCGGTGAGGTCGGCCGCCCCGGCCCCGCCGGTGCTGCCGTCCGCGTCGATCCGGGCGGCCAGATCCGCCAGAGTCGGGTGATCGAAGACCGCGCGCAGCGGCAGGCGCGGTCCCAGGCTCTCCTGGACGGCGGCGACGAGCTTCATCACGAGGATGGAATCGCCGCCGCGCTCGAAGAAGGTGTCGGAGCGGGCGACGGCGTCGGGGCCGGGCAGGCCGAGCACCGCGGCCCAGAGATCGGCGAGGCGCCGCTCGGTCGCCGTGCGCGGCGGGTCGGCGTCCCGGGCGGGCACGTCCGCGTCGGGCTCGGGCAGGGCGCGGGCGTCGAGCTTGCCGCTCGTCGAGAGCGGCAGGGCGCCGAGCAGGACGATCGCGGCCGGCACCAGGGCCTCGGGCAGGTCGCGGGCCAGGGCGCGGCGCAGCTCCTGCGGGTCGGGGTGCGCGCCCGGCGCGGGCACCGCGTAGGCCACGAGCCGCGCGGGGCCGTCGGGTTTGCGGCGGGCGACGACGGCGGCCTGGGCGATGCCGGGCTGCGCGCGCAGGGCGGCGGCGACCTCGCCGGGCTCGACGCGCTGGCCGCGGATCTTGACCTGCTCGTCGGCGCGTCCGCGGTAGTCGAGGGCGCCGTCGGGGCGGCGGGCGGCGCGGTCTCCGGTGCGGTAGAGGCGCGCGCCGGGCCTTCCGAACGGGTCGGGCACGAAGCGCTCGGCGGTCAGGCCGGGGCGTCCGAGATAGCCGCGGGCGAGGCCGGTGCCGCCGATGTAGAGCTCGCCCACCACCCCCACCGGCACCGGGTGCAGCGCGTCGTCGAGGACGTGGAGCTGCGTGTTGGCGATCGGGTGCCCGATCGGCACCCGCGGGGCGTCCCGCTCGGGCCCGCAGGTCCAGGCGCTGACGTCGATGGCCGCCTCCGTCGGCCCGTAGAGATTGGCCAGGTCGGCCCGGCTCTGGGCGCGGACGGCGGCCGCGAGGTCGGGGGCGAGCGCCTCGCCGCTGCACACGATGCGGGACAGGCTCGAGCAGGCGGCGAGCCGGCCGGACGCCAGGAACGCCTCCAGCAGGGCGGGCACGAAGTGCACGATCGTCACCGCGTCCCGCCGGATCAGGGCGGCCAGCGCGTCCGGATCGCGGTGGGCCTGCGGCGGCGCCATGACGAGGCGTGCGCCGGTGACGAGGGGCAGGAGGATCTCCCAGACGGCGACGTCGAAGGAGACCGGGGTCTTGTGCAGGATCACGTCGGCGGGGCCGACCGCGAAATGGGCCCGCATCCAGGCGAGGCGGTTGGCGATGGCGGCGCGGGTGTTGGCGCAGCCCTTGGGCGTGCCGGTCGAGCCGGACGTGTAGATGAGGTAGGCCAGGGCGTCCGGGTGCGGCGCCGCGGCCGGCAGGGCGGGATCGTCCGCCGCCTCTGCCAGATCCGGGGTGAGGATCTGCAGGTCCGGAAGCTCCGCCGGCCCGGGCATCCGCGCGGCCGGGCCGGACTCGGTGACGAGGAGGCGCAGGGCCGCCTCTCGGGCGGTCGCGACGAGGCGCGGGCGCGGCAGCTCGGGGTTGAGGGGCAGGATCGCGGCCCCCGTCTTGAGAACGGCGAGCCAGGCGACGAGCAGCGCGCAGGACCGCTCCAGCCCGACGCCGACCAGAGTGTCGGGACCGGCCCCGGCGCGGGCGAGGCGACGGGCCAGCGCGGAGGCCGCGCTGTCGAGGGCGCGGCGGGTGAGCGCGCCCTGCCCGTCGGTCACCGCGATCGCGTCCGGGTCGTGCGCGCGGTGGTCTGCGAAGGCGGCGAGGACGTCGCCGGCGCCGTCCGGGTAGGCCCGCGCGGTCGCGTTCGCCGACCCGATCATCGCCCGGTCGCTGTCGGGCAGCGGCGGCGGCAGCGCCCCGAGCGGGGTTGCCGGGTCGGCCTCGGCCAGGGCGGCGAGCTGGGCCACGAAGGCGGCGAGCAGCGCCTCGGCATCCGCGGGCGCGAGGCGGTCGGCGGCGTAGCTCAGGCGCAGGGCCAGCCGCGTCCCGTCGGGGCCGGTCTCCGGGTGGACCACCAGGGTGACGGGGTAGTGCGTGGTCTCGGCGACGATGGCCGGGCCGAGGCGCAAGGCGTGCGGGTCGGCAGCGTCGCCGTCCCCGTTTCCGTCGCCGTCCCGTCCGTGGCGCACGGCGGCGAGGGCGGCGTCGACGGGGTAGTTCTCGAACACCACCAGGCTGTCGAACAGGCCGCCCGTCCCTGTGCCCGTGCCCGTGCCCGTGCCCGCGGGGCCGGCGAGGCGCTGGATGGCGGCCAGGGGCAGGTGGCCGTGCTCGCGCAGGCCGAGACCGGCCTCCTGCACGCCCGCCAGCCACGCGCCGAGCGGCCGGGCCGGGTCGAGGTCGATGACCACCGGCAGGGTGTTGATGAACAGCCCGAGCACGGTCTCGGCCCCGGGCAGGTCGGCCGGGCGCCCGGCCACGGTCGTGCCGAAGGCGACGCGCGTCTGCCCGGTGCGGGCGGCCACGAGCCGGGCCCAGGCGGCCTGGACGCAGGTGTTGAGGGTGAGGTGCGCGGCCCGGGCGCGGGCGAGCAGCCGCCCGGCTGCGGCCGGCGGCACCCGGTGCCGGACCTCGCCGTGGCCGGGCGGGCGCTGTCCGTCGCGGGCGCCGGGCGTGCCGGGCGGGTCGAAGGTGTCGGCGAGGCGGGTGGGGGCGTCGAGGCCGGCGAGGGCGTGCTGCCAGAAGCGCTCGGCGGCGGCCCGCGGCTGGCGGGCGAGCCAGGCGAGGTAGTCGGCGAAGCGTCCTGTGACGGTCTCGGGCTCCTCTCCGCGGTAGCGGGCGAGCACCTCGGCGACGAGGCGTGCGGTGCTCCATCCGTCGAGGATCAGGTGGTGGACGGTGAGTACGAGGTGGTGGCGGTCCGGTCCGGTGCGGACCAGGACGAGGCGCAGGAGCGGGGCCCGGGCGAGGTCGAAGGGCCGGGCGCGCTCCTCGGCGGCCAGGGCGGCGAGGCGGTCGGCCAGCCTGTCCTCGTCCGGGGCGTCCTCGTGCGGCGCATCCTGGCTCGACGGCTCCCCTGTCCAGTCGAGGCGTGCGAGGGGCAGGGGCACGGGGTCGAGGACGGCCTGGAGGGGCGGGCCGTCGGCGGGGTCGAGGATGGCGGTGCGCAGGACGTCGTGGCGCTCGAGGGTGGCGCGGACGGCGCGGGCGAAGCGGTCGGGATCGAGGGGTTCGAGGTCGAGGCGGACTTGGTTGCGGTAGGCCGCGTCCCCGGGGGCGAGGCGGGCGTGGAAGAGCAGGCCCTCCTGCAGGGGGGTGAGCGGGTAGAGGTCGGCGAGGCTGTCGGGGTGGAGGGTACCGGCCGCGCGGGCGTCGGCCAGGAGAGCGTCGAGGCCGGGTTGGTCGAGGCGGGCGAGGGGCAGGTCGGCGGGGGTGGGCCGGCGCGGGGTGCCCGGGTCGGCGCAGTGGTCGACGAGGGCCTGGAGGGTGTGCCGGGTGTCGCGGGCGATGGCGGCGATGGCGGCGGCGTCGTGGCGGTCGGGGCTGAAGCGCCAGGCGAGGTGGAGGCGGCCGTCGCGCACGAGGGCGGTGAGGGTGAGCTCGGCGCCCGCGGGGCTGTGGGGGGCGCGCATGGGCCCCGCGCTCTCGGGGGCGAGGGCGAAGGGCGCGTCGGGGTCGGCGCGGTCGGCGTCGATCTGGCCGAGGTAGTTGAGGAGGATGCCGGGCTCGGGTGCCGCGGCGATGCGGTGGCGCAGGTCCGCGACGGGGCCGTGGCGCAGGAGGTCGTGGCTGAGATCGGGCTGGGGCAGGGCGCGGCGGGCTTCCTTCACCCGGCAGAGAGCGCGGCCGAGGAGTGGACCGAGGGCGAGGCCGCGGGCGGCGTCGTCCGGCGGCAGGTCCGGCGGCAGGTCCGGCTCGCCGCCGAGGGGGTCGAGCCGCAGCGGCACCAGCGTGGTGAACCAGCCCACCGTCCGGCTCAGGTCGTGGCGCGCCGCCTCGCCGGCCGCGTCCGCCAAGCTGTCCGCCAAGCTGTCCGCCAGGGCGTCGGCATCGCGACCGTGGCCCTCGAGCACGACGCGCACGGCTCGCCCGCCGCAGCGGCGCGACACCGCCACCGCGAGCGCCGCGAGCAGGAGTTCGTCGGGGCGCGTGCGGTAGGGCCGGCCGGCCCGGCGCAGGAAGGCGTCGGTGGTGTCGGCGTCGAGGCTGTCGGCGATCTCGGTCTGGGCGGATTCGACGTTGGGGGCGTCGGGCCGCGCAGGTTCGAGGCCCCATGCGGGAGGCGCGAGCTGCGCCGCCCAGGCCTCGGCCCAGGCGCGGCGGCGGTCGGCCTCGGCCGGATCCCGGGCCAGGGTGTCGAGGTGCCGGGCCCAGGCGGGGAAGGAGGTCGCGGGCGCCGGCAGGGTCCGCCCCGCGAGGACCAGGGCGAGATCCGCCACCAGGATGCGCCAAGAGACGGCGTCGACCACGAGGTGGTGGGCCACGAGGAGGAGGCGCTGCCCGCCGTCCGGGGCCGGATCGACCAGGACGGCGCGCAGCACCGGTCCGCGGGCGAGGTCGAGGCTCGTCTGCGCGGCCTCGGCCAGCGCCGCCAGGGCGGCCGCGTCCCGGGCCTCGCGGCGCCACAGCGACTCGGCGGCCGCGACGGCGTCGGCGGCGGTGCAGGTCTGCCGCCAGCCGCCGTCGGCCGCCTGCGCGAAGCGCAGCCGCAGGGCCGGATGGGCGGTGGACAGCGCGGCGAGCGCCTCCGCGACGCGGTCCGCCGCGAGGCGCGCCCGCGGGACGAGCAGCACGGCCATGTTCCAGTGCGCGCGCCGCGGCATCGGCGCGGCCAGGAACCAGCTCTGGATCGGGGTCAGCGGCACCGGGCCGGCCTCGAGGCCCGGATCGGTCGCCGCGTCGCGCGCGGGGAGCGCCGGGCGTGCGCCCTGGCGCTCGGCGTGCGCGGCGAGGGCGGCGAGGCTCTGGTGGGTGAACACGTCGCGGGGGGTGAGCGTCAGGCCGGCCTGACGGGCGCGGGTGACGAGCTGGAGGGCGAGGATGGAATCGCCGCCGCGCTCGAAGAAGGTGTCGGAGCGGGCGACGGCGTCGGGCCCGGGCAGGCCGAGCACCGCGGCCCAGAGATCGGCGAGGCGCCGCTCGGTCGCCGTGCGCGGCGGGTCGGCGTCTCGGGCGGGCACGTCCGCGTCGGGCTCGGGCAGGGCGCGGGCGTCGAGCTTGCCGCTCGTCGAGAGCGGCAGGGCGTCGAGCAGGACGATCGCGGCCGGCACCAGGGCGTCGGGCAGGTCACGGGCCAGGGCGCGGCGCAGCTCCTGCGGGTCGGGGTGCGCGCCCGGCGCCGGCACCGCGTAGGCCACGAGCCGCGCGGGGCCGTCGGGTTTGCGGCGGGCGAGGACGGCGGCCTGGGCGATGCCGGGCTGCGCGCGCAGGGCGGCGGCGACCTCGCCGGGCTCGACGCGCTGGCCGCGGATCTTGACCTGCTCGTCGGCGCGTCCGCGGTAGTCGAGGGCGCCGTCGGGGCGGCGGGCGGCGCGGTCTCCGGTGCGGTAGAGGCGCGCGCCGGGCCTTCCGAACGGGTCGGGCACGAAGCGCTCGGCGGTCAGGCCGGGGCGTGCGAGATAGCCGCGGGCGAGGCCGGTGCCGCCGATGTAGAGCTCGCCCACCACCCCCACCGGCACCGGGTGCAGCGCGTCGTCGAGGACCCAGGCCGTCCGGTCGCCCACCGGGCTGCCGATCGGCGCGTAGGGCGTGTCGCAGGTCGTGCCGGCGGGGACCTTCCAGACGAGCGGCGTCACCACGGTCTCGGTCGGCCCGTAGCCGTTGATGAGGCGGCGCGGCCCGAGGGCGCGGTTGACGCGCGCGAGCTCGTCGCGCGGCATCGCCTCGCCGCCGAAGGAGAGCAGATCGAGGGTCGGCGCGCCGCCCTCCTGCTCGGCCCAGCGCGTCAGTTCTCGGACGTAGCTCGGCGGGAAGCCGGCATTCGTCACGCCGTGCCGGCGGAACGCCGCGAACACCTCCGCCGGCGACCAGAGCGCGTCGTCGCGGAGCACGAGGCTGGCGCCGCAGGCGAGCGCCGTCAGCCAGCGCTCGTGCCCGCCGTCGAAGTTGAAGGTGATGAAGTGGAACTCGCGGGAGTCCGCGTCCATCTCGTAGAGCGGCGCGGTCGCGCGGACGTGCATCGCGAGCGGGCCGTGCGCGACCGCCACCGCCTTCGGCTTCCCCGTCGAGCCGGAGGTGTAGATCAGGTAGGCGAGGTTCTCCGGGTGGAGCGCCACCGGGGGTGGAGGCCCCGCGCCCGCGTCCGGCGCGTCCGCGTCGATCAGGATCCGCGGGACCGCGGCCGGCCCGCGGCCGGCATGGGCGCGATCCGTGACGAGGACGCGCGCGCCGCTGTCGGCGACCATCGCGGCGATCCGCGCGTCCGGGAGATCGAGCCCGAGCGGCAGGTAGGCGCCGCCCGCCTTGAGCACGCCGAGATAGGCGGCGAGCAGGCCGGGCGAGCGGGGCAGCATCACGGCGGCGACCGTGTCCGGGCCGATGCCGGCCTCGGCGAGACGGTGCGCGAGGCGGTCCGCCTCGGCGTCCAGCGCGCCGCGGCTCGTGGCGCGATCGGCGAAGATCACCGCGGTCCGTTCGGGGTCCGTGCGCGCGAACCCCGCGATGGTCACGTGAACGGGCTGCCCGTCGACCTCGGACGGCGCGGAGGGCGGGTTCAGCCGCGCGATCTCGCCCGGTGTGAGCAAGGGCGCCCCGTGGATCGGCGCGTCCGGCGCCGTGACGAGGCTGCCCAGCAGGGTCAGGAAATGGTCGCGCCAGCGCGCGACGGTGGCCGCGTCGAACAGGTCGCGGGCGTAGGTGAGGTGCGCGGTGAAGCCGCCCTGCGCGTCCTCCAGCGTGGTCAGGCCGAGATCCACGTGGGCGCTGCCGGTGGCGCGGGGGACGCGCTCGACCGACAGGTCGCCGAGGCGGATCGTGGCGAGCGGGCGCTCCTGCAGGTGCTGGACGATCGCCTGGAACAGGGGATTGCGGCCTGGATGCCGGTCGGGGCTCAGGGCGCTCACGAGCCGCTCGAACGGCACGGATTGATGGGCCTGGGCCTCCACGAGGAGCGCCCGCGTCGCCTCCACGCACGCGGCGAAGCTGTCCAGCGGGTCGAACGCGAAGGGCAGCACTAGGGTGTTGGCGAAGCTGCCGATCACGCCCGCGGTCTCGGGCCGGGCGCGGTTCGCCACCGGCACGCCCAGGCGGAGAGCGCGCTCGCCGCCGAGGCGCTGGAGCAGGATCGCGAAGCCGGCGGCGAGGACGTGGAACGCGGTCGCGCCGCCGCGGCGGGCCAGGGCGCGGATGCCCGCCGCGGTCGCGGGCGGCAGCGGGAAGGTCAGCGTCTCCCCGGTGAAGCTGGGCACGTCGGGGCGCGGCCGGTCGGCGGGCAGGGCGAGGACGGGGTGCTCCGTGCCGAGGAGTTCCGTCCAGAACCCGAGACTCGCGGCCTGGGCGCCCGCGTCCAGCATCCGCGCCTGCCAGGCGGCGTAATCCGCGTAGGTGATGGCAGGGGCCGCGCTCTCCGACGCGTCGGATCCGTAGCCGGCGGCGACCGCGTCGATCAGCAGGTCCATCGATACGGCGTCGCCGACGATGTGGTGCAGGGTCAGGAAGACGACGTGCCGGTCCGGCGCCTCGCGCACCAGGGCGGCGCGCAGCAGGGGCCCGCGCGCGAGGTCGAAGGGCGCCCGCTCGACGGCCGCCTCGATCGCGGCGCGGCGCGCCCGCGCCTCGGCCGCGTCGCAGCCGGTCAGGTCGTGGCGGGCCATCGCGAACGTGCCCGCCGGGTCGACCTGCTGCACCGGCTCCCCGTCGCGCAGGGGGAAGCGCGCGCGCAGGCCCGCGTGACGGGCGACGGCGCCGGCGAACGCCCGGTCCAGCGCCTCGGGGTCGAGCGGACCGGTCAGGCGCAGCGCGCCGACGATGTGATAGGCGGGGCTCTCCGGGTCGAGCTGCCAGAGGAGCCAGAACCGGCGCTGCGCGTCGGAGAGCGGTCCCGCGTCGCCGCCCTCCGCGGGCAGGATCGGCAGGCGGTCCGCGTCGAGGCCGCGCGCGGCGAGGTCCTGCACGAACCGGCGGCGCTTGCCGTCGGGCAGCGCGGAGAAGCGCGCCGCCAGGGCGCGCAGCTGGTCCTCCCGCGAGGGGCCGGTGTCGGTCATTCGGCGTGTTCCAGCGCGTCGAGGAGGTCGCTCATCGCGTCGATGTCGGCGTCCGCGCCACCCGCGTCCCGGCCGTCGATCGCGACCGCGAGATCCGCCAGGGTGCGCGCTTCGAAGACGGCGCGCAGGGGCAGGGCGATGCCGTGCGCCTCACTCAGGCGCGCGACGACCCGGGCGACGAGGAGCGAGTGCCCGCCCAGGGCGAAGAAGTTGTCGCCGCGCCCGATCGAGGGGAGGTTCAGCACCTCGGCCCAGGCAGCGGCGAGGCGGCGCTCCGTCCCGGTCCGCGGCGGGTCGGCGGCCGGGTCGGCGACCGGCTCCGGCGCCGGCAGGGCGGCGCGGTCGACCTTGCCGTTGGGGGTCAGCGGCAGGGCATCGAGCGTCACGACGGCCGCGGGCACCATCGCGTCCGGCAGCGTCGCGGCGAGCGCCTGGCGCAGCTCCGCGGGGTCGAGCGTCGCCCCGGGGCCGGGGACGACGTGGGCCACCAGCCGCGCGTCGCCGGGCCGGTCCTGCCGCGCGGTCACGACGGCCTGCGCGACGCCGGGTTGCGCGATCAGCGCCGCCTCGACCTCGCCGGGCTCGATGCGCACGCCGCGGATCTTCACCTGGTGGTCGACGCGGCCGCGGTAGTCGAGGGCCCCGTCCGCGCGCCAGCGCGCGCGGTCGCCGGTCCGGTACATGCGCGCGCCGGGCGGCCCGAAGGGGCAGGGGACGAAGCGCTCGGCCGTGAGCCCCGGCCGCCCGAGGTACCCGCGGGCGAGCCCGGCGCCCGCGAGGTAGAGTTCGCCGACCGTGCCCGGCGGGACCGGCCGCAGGCCGCCGTCGAGGATGTAGGCCTGCGTGTTCCACAGGGGCGCGCCGACGGTGACGGCCTCCGCGCCGGGCACGATCTCGGCCGCCGTGGACCAGATCGTGGTCTCGGTCGGGCCGTAGAGGTTGGTGACCCGCGCCGCCCGCGCGCTCAGGGCGCCCGCGAGGTCGGGCGGCAGCGCCTCGCCGCCCACCAGCACCCGCACGCCGCGCAGGGCGTCCGTCTCCGCGAGGCCGCGCCACAGCGTCGGCGTGGCCTGCATGAGCGTGATGCCCGCCTCGCGGACGAGCCGCGCCAGACGCCCGGGATCGAGCACGT
This sequence comes from Methylobacterium oryzae, assembly GCF_021398735.1. Lineage (NCBI taxonomy): Bacteria > Pseudomonadati > Pseudomonadota > Alphaproteobacteria > Hyphomicrobiales > Methylobacteriaceae > Methylobacterium > Methylobacterium oryzae. The sequence continues at coordinate 5,969,066 of NZ_CP090349.1, read as the reverse complement.
CGTCCCGCCCGGCCAGCACCACGCGCGCGCCGCGGAGGAGCGGCCCGAACAGTTCGAGGCCCGCGATGTCGAAGCCGACCGTGGTCACGGCGAGCAGCCGGTCCGCCGGCGTCACGCCGAGGCGATCGACGAGGTCGTGCAGCAGGTTGGTCAGGCCGGCATGCGGGACCACGACCCCCTTCGGCCGGCCCGTGGAGCCGGACGTGTAGATCACGTAGGCGGGATGGGCCGGCACGAGCGGGCGCGCCCGGTCCCGGTCGGTCGGCGCGCGGGCCGGCGCGGCCGCGAGCGCCGCGCGCCCGTCCGGGGCGTCGAGCACCAGGGCGGGCAGGCCGTCCGGCCGCGGCCACCCGTCGACGGTCACGAGGTCGGCGGGCCGGGCATCGGCCAGCATGAGGGCGAGCCGCTCCGCGGGGTAGCCCGGGTCGAGCGGCAGGTAGGCCGCCCCGGCCTTGAGCACGCCCAGCAGCGCCGCGACGAGGTCCGGCCCGCGCGGCAGCACCACCGCCACGATGTCCTCCGGTCCGATCCCGCGGGCGATGAGCGCGTGGGCGATCCGGTTGGCGCGGGCCTCGAGCTCCGCGTAGCGCAGCACCTCCGAACCGGCCACCAGGGCGACGGCCTCCGGCGTGCGGGCCGCCTGCGCGGCGACGAGGGCCGGCAGGGTCTCGGGCGGCACCGCCCGCGCCGTCGCGTTCCAGTCCGTCAGGACCTGCCGCCGCTCGCCGGCCTCGAACAGGTCGAGATCCCCGATTGCCCGGTCCGGCGCGGCCGCCAGAACCGCGAGCAGCCGCGCGAACCGGTCCGCGAGGCGGATCGCGCCGGCTTCTTCGAAGAGGTCCGTGGCGTATTCGAGGTGGCCGACGACGCCCGCCTCCGTCCCGTCGGCCCCGCGCCGCTCGACGAGGTCGAAGGCGAGGTCGAACCGCGCGGCCCCGGAACCGACCGGATCCGGGACGGCGCGCAGGCCGGCCAGATCGAACGAATCCGGCACGCCGTCCTGAAGCGCCAGCATGACCTGGAATAGGGGGTGGCGCGCGAGCGAGCGCGGCGGGTTCAGCACTTCCACGAGGCGCTCGAAGGGCACGTCCTGGTGCGCGTAGGCCTCGAGCGCGACGGCGCGGGCCCGCCCCACGAGGTCGCGCCCGCTCGGGTCGCCGGACGTGTCGGTCCGCAGCACGAGCGTGTTGACGAAGCAGCCGACGAGGCCGTCGAGGGCCTCGTCCGTGCGGCCCGCGATCGGGCTCCCGAGCGGGATGTCCTCGCCCGCGCCCAGGCGGGTCAGGAGCGCCGACAGGCCGGCCTGGAGCACCATGAAGAGGCTCGCCCGCTCGCGCCGCGCGAGATCCGCCAGCGCGCGGTGGAGATCCGGCCCGAGGGCGAGGGGCACGCGCCGCCCGCGGTGGCTCGCCGTCGCCGGGCGCGGCCGGTCGGTGGGCAGCGCGAGGCCTTCGGGCAGCCCCGCGAGCTGCGCGCGCCAGTAGCCGATCTCGCGGGCGATCAGGCTGTCCGGGTCGGCCTCGTCGCCGAGACGGTCGCGCTGCCAGAGCGCGTAGTCCGCGTACTGCACCGGTAGGGCCGGGCGCTCCGGCGCCGCGCCGCGGCACCGCGCCGCGTAGGCCGCCGCGAGATCGCGCATCAGCGGAGTCAGCGACCAGCCGTCGGCGGCGACGTGGTGGATCAGGAGGAGGAGCCCGTGCGCGTCCGGGCCGAACCGGTACAGCCGCGCGCGGATCGGCAGGTCAACGGCCAGGTCGAAGGGCGCGCGCGCCGCCGCGGACAGCGCGTCCGGCCACGATTCCGGGTCCGCCGCGCACAGATCGAGGCCGGGCCGCGCCGCGTCGGGCGGCAGGACCTGCTGCGCCGGCGCCCCGTCGATCGCGACGATGCGGGTCCGCAGGCTCTCGTGGCGCGCGACCACGTCGGCGAGGGCCGCGCGTAGCGCGTCGGCGTCGAGCGGGCCCGTGAGGCGGAGCGCGATCGGGATGGTGTAGGGATGCGCGCCGTCGATCCGCGACAGCAGCCACATCCGGGTCTGGGCCGCGGAGAGCGGGACGACATCCGGCCGCGGGCGCGCGCCGAGGGGTAGGCGCGCGGGGCCGGCGCGTCCTGCCGCGTCGCCGCCGACCGCGGCGATCCACCCGCTCAGCGCCGCGACCGTCGGGGCCTCGAACACGGCGCGCAGCGGCAGCTCGACGCCGAGCGCCGCGCGCAGCCGGCTGACGAGGCGCGTGGCGAGCAGCGAGTGGCCGCCGAGGTCGAAGAAGCCGTCGTCGATCCCGACCCCGTCGAGGCCGAGCACCTGCGCGAAGGCCTGCGCCACGGCCGCCTCGCGCGCGGTGCGCGGCCCGCGCCGACCCGTGCCCGCCCAGTCGGGTTCGGGGAGGCGTCCTGGGTCGAGCTTCCCGTTGGCGGAGACCGGCAGGGCGGGCAGGGCGAGGATGCGGGCGGGGCGCAGCGCGTCGGGCAGCGTGTCGGCCAGGGCCCGCTGCAGCGCGGGCTCGTCGAGCGCGCCGCCGGCCGCCGGCACCGCGTAGCCCACCAGCCGCAGCCCCCCGTCCGGACCGGGACGGGCGACCACCGCCGCCTCGGCCACGCCCGGCAGCGACCGCAGCGCGGCGGCCGCCTCGCCCGGCTCCACGCGCTGGCCGCGGATCTTGACCTGATCGTCCGCCCGCCCGCGGTAGTCGAGCTGCCCGTCCGCCCGCCACGCCGCCCGGTCGCCGGTGCGGTACAGCCGCGCCCCGGCCGGCGCGCCGCGCCCGGCCTCCGGGTCGGGCACGAACCGCGCGGCGGTCAGGCCGGGCTGGCCGCGGTAGCCCCGGGCGAGGCCGCGGCCGCCGATGTAGAGCTCGCCGACCACGCCGACCGGCACCGGGTGGAGGGCGTCGTCGAGGACGTGCAGGCGCAGGTTGGCGATGGGCGCGCCGATGGGCACGCGCGGCCCGGGGACGGGCCCATCTGCGCAGGCGCTGTCGCTTGCGCCGTCGCAGGCGCCATCGCAGGCGCTGTCCCAGGTTGCGACGTCGCAGGCGGTGACGTCGATGGCGGCCTCGGCGGGTCCGTAGAGGTTGTGCACCCGCGCGCCGGTGCGGGCGGCGACGGCGCGGGCGAGGTCGGGCGGCAGGGCCTCGCCGCTGGCGACCAGTCGGGTGAGGCTGGCGGTGTCGTCGAGGGCGCCGGCGGCGAGGGCGGCCGAGAGCTGGGCGGGCACGAAGTGCAGGAGGGTGACGGCGTGCCGGCCGATGAGGCGGGCGATGGCGTCGGGGTCGCGGTGGGCGCCGGGGGGCGCCAGGACGAGGCGTGCGCCGGTGACGAGGGGCAGGAGGATCTCCCAGACGGCGACGTCGAAGGAGACGGGGGTCTTGTGCAGGATGGTGTCGTGGGCACCGACGCACAGGTGGTCGGCCATCCAGGCGAGGCGGTTGGCGAGGGCGGCGTGGGTGTTGGCGCAGGCCTTGGGGGTGCCGGTGGAGCCGGAGGTGTGCAGGACGTAGGCGAGCGCGTCCGGGTGGGGGGCGCGGGTGCGGGTCCGGACGGGCCGGGCGCTGTCGTCGTCCGCGTCGGTATCCGGATCGGTATCCGGATCGGTATCCGGATCGGTATCCGGATCGGCGTCGAGGACGAGGGGCGCTCGCCCTGCGGCGTCGGCGAGGGCGGGGTGTCGGTCGGCGAGTTCGGGCTGGGTGAGGAGGAGGTCGGCCTCTGCGGCGAGGGCGGCGAGGCGGGCTGCGGGCAGTTCGGGGTTGAGGGGGAGGATGGCGGCGCCGGTCCTGAGGACGGCGAGCCAGGCGGCGGGCAGGTCGCAGGTGCGCTCGAGGAGGAGTCCGACGACTCGCTCGGGTCGGGCGCCGGCGCGGGTGAGGCGTCGGGCGATGGCGGTGGCGCGGGCGTCGAGGCCGGCGCGGGTCAGGCTGGTCCGGGCGTCTGTGACGGCCGGGGCGTCCGGGTCTTGCGCGCGGTGGTCTGCGAAGGCGGCGAGGATGTCGCCGGCGCCGTTCGGGTAGGCCCGCGCGGTCGCGTTCGCCGAGCCGATCACCGCCCGGTCGCGCTCGGGCAGCGGCGGCGGCAGTGCCCCGAGCGGGGTTGCCGGGTCGGCCTCCGCCAGGGCGGCGAGCTGGGCCACGAAGGCGGCGAGCAGCGCCTCGGCATCCGCGGGCGCGAGGCGGTCGGCGGCGTAGCTCAGGCGCAGGGCCAGCCGCGTCCCGTCGGGGCCGGCCTCCGGGTGGACCACGAGGGTGACGGGGTAGTGCGTGGTCTCGGCGACGATGGCCGGGCCGAGACGCAAGGCGTGCGGGTCGGCAGCGTCGCCGTTCCCGTCCCCGTTTCCGTCGCCGTCCCGGCCGTGGCGCGCGGCGGCGAGGGCGGCGTCGACGGGGTAGTTCTCGAACACCACGAGGCTGTCGAACAGGCCGCCCGTCCCTGTGGCCGTGCCCGTGCCCGCGGGGCCGGCGAGGCGCTGGATGGCGGCCAGGGGCAGGTGGCCGTGCTCGCGCAGGCCGAGACCGGCCTCCTGCACGCCCGCCAGCCAAGCGCCGAGGGGCCGGGCCGGGTCGAGGTCGATGACCACCGGCAGGGTGTTGATGAACAGCCCGAGCACGGTCTCGGCCCCGGGCAGGTCGGCCGGGCGCCCGGCCACGGTCGTGCCGAAGGCGACCCGCGCCTGCCCGGTGCGGGCGGCCACGAGCCGGGCCCAGGCGGCCTGGACGCAGGTGTTGAGGGTGAGGTGCGCGGCCCGGGCGCGGGCGAGCAGCCGCCCGGCGGCGGCGGGCGGCACCCGGTGCCGGACCTCGCCGTGGCCGGGCGGGCGCTGTCCGTCGCGGGCGCCGGGCGTGCCGGGCGGGTCGAAGGTGTCGGCGAGGCGGGTGGGGGCGTCGAGGCCGGCGAGGGCGTGCTGCCAGAAGCGCTCGGCGGCGGCCCGCGGCTGGCGGGCGAGCCAGGCGAGATAGTCGGCGAAGCGTCCTGTGACGGGCTCGGGTTCCTCTCCGCGGTAGCGGGCGAGCACCTCGGCGACGAGGCGTGCAGTGCTCCATCCGTCGAGGATCAGGTGGTGGACGGTGAGTACGAGGTGGTGGCGGTCCGGTCCGGTGCGGACCAGGACGAGGCGCAGGAGCGGGGCCCGGGCGAGGTCGAAGGGCCGGGCGCGCTCCTCGGCGGCCAGGGCGGCGAGGCGGTCGGTGAGGCGGTCGGCGCGGGCATCCTCGTCCGGGGCGTCCTCGTGCGGCGCATCCTGGCTCGACGGCGCCCCGGTCCAGTCGAGGCGTGCGAGGGGTAGGGGCACGGGGTCGAGGACGGCCTGGAGGGGCGGGCCGTCGGCGGGGTCGAGGATGGCGGTGCGCAGGACGTCGTGGCGCTCGAGGGTGGCGCGGACGGCGCGGGCGAAGCGGTCGGGATCGAGGGGTTCGAGGTCGAGGCGGACCTGGTTGCGGTAGGCCGCGTCCCCGGGGGCGAGGCGGGCGTGGAAGAGCAGGCCCTCCTGCAGGGGGGTGAGCGGGTAGAGGTCGGCGAGGCTGTCGGGGTCGAGGGTACCGGCCGCGCGGGCGTCGGCCAGGAGTGTGTCGAGGCCGGGTTGGTCGAGGCGGGCGAGGGGCAGGTCGGCGGGGGTGGGCCGGCGCGGGGTTCGCGGATCGGCGCAGTGGGCAACGAGGGCTTCGAGGGTGTGCCGGGTGTCGCGGGCGATGGCGGCGATGGCGGCGGCATCGTGGCGGTCGGGGCTGAAGCGCCAGGCGAGGTGGAGGCGGCCGTCGCGCACGAGGGCGGTGAGGGTGAGCTCGGCGCCGGCGGGGCTGTGGGGGTCGCGCATGGGCCCCGCGCTCTCGGGGGCGAGGGCGAAGGGCGCGTCGGGGTCGGCGCGGTCGGCGTCGATCTGGCCGAGGTAGTTGAGGAGGATGCCGGGCTCGGGTGCCGCGGCGATGCGGTGGCGCAGGTCCGCGACGGGGCCGTGGCGCAGGAGGTCGTGGCTGAGGTCGGGCTGGGGCAGGGCGCGGCGGGCTTCCTTGACCCGGCAGAGGGCGCGGCCGAGGGCGAGCATGCGGGCGTCGTCGTCCGGCGGCAGGTCCGGTTCGCCGCCGAGGGGGTCGAGCCGCAGCGGCACCAGCGTGGTGAACCAGCCCACCGTCCGGCTCAGGTCGTGGCGGGGCAGGGTCGGGCCGTCCTGCGCGTCGGAGAGGGGTTCGGGGAAGGGTTCTGAGAGGGGTTCGGCGAGCGCGTCGGCCAGGGCGTCGGCATCGCGACCGTGGCGCTCGAGGGTCACGCCCACCGCCGTCCCGTCGCCGCGCCGCACCAGCGCGATCGACAGGGCGGTGAGCAGGATCTCGTCGGGACGGGCGCTGTAGGGCCGACCGGCCCGGCGCAGGAAGGCGTCGGTGGCGTCGGCGTCGAGGCTGTCGGCGATCTCAGTCTGGGCGGATTCGACGTTGGGGGCGTCGGGCCGGACCGGCCGCAACGCGGCATCGAGGCACGGCCCCCCGGCCTGCCAGCCGGCCAGCCAGGATTCGCGGCGCCCGGCATGTCCGGGGTGCCGGGCCAGGACGTCGAGGCTGCGGGCCCAGCCCGGGAAGCTCGTCGGCGGGGGCGCGAGCGGCCGCCCGGCGAGGGCCGCCGCGAGGTCCTGGATCAGGATGCGCCACGACATGGCGTCGACCACGAGGTGGTGGGCGACGAGGAGGAGGCGCTCGGTCCCGTCCGCCGGCAGGGTGACGTGTACGGCCCGCCAGACCGGCCCTTCGGCGAGGTCGAGGCTCGTCTGGGCTTGCGCGGCGAGGGCCGCGAAGGCCGGCGCACCGTCCGCCGCGCGCCGCCACAGCGGGGGCTCCTGCCCCGGTGCCCGGCAGGTCTGGGTCCAGGCCCCGTGCGCGTCCCGCGCGAAGCGCAGGCGCAGCGCGGGATGGGCGGCCTCGACGGCCGCGAGGGCCTCAGCGAGGCGGCCCGGGTCGAGGGGTGCCCGGGGCGCGAGCACGATCGCCTGATTCCAGTGCTGCCGGTTCGGGACGGGGCCGTCGAGGAACCGGCGCTGGATCGGGGTGAGGGGAACCGGACCGGCCTCGCGCGCCGGGTCGACCTGGGGGGCCGGCGCGGCCGCGCTGTCCGGGGCCGCGTCGAGATGCGCCGCCAGGGCGGCGAGGCGCGGGTGGGTGAAGACGTCCCGCGGCGTCAGCGCGAGGCCGCTCTCCCGGGCGCGGGCGACGAGCTGGAGGGCGAGGATCGAGTCGCCGCCGCGCTCGAAGAAGCTGTCCCGGCGCGACAGGCGTCGGGCGTCGAGGCCGAGCACGCCGGCCCAGAGGGCGGCGAGGCGCGTCTCGGTCTGACCGCGCGGCGGATCGAAGCCGGTGCTGCCGCCCGCGGCGTCCGCGCCCGCCCAGTCGGGTTCGGGGAGCCGTCCTGGGTCGAGCTTCCCGTTGGCGGAGACCGGCAGGGCGGGCAGGGCGAGGATGCGGGCGGGGCGCAGCGCGTCGGGCAGCGTGTCGGCCAGGGCCCGCTGCAGCGCGGGCTCGTCGAGCGCGCCGCCGGCCGCCGGCACCGCGTAGCCCACCAGCCGCAGCCCCCCGTCCGGACCGGGACGGGCGACCACCGCCGCCTCGGCGACACCCGGCAGCGCCCGCAGCGCGGCGGCCGCCTCGCCCGGCTCCACGCGCTGGCCGCGGATCTTGACCTGATCGTCCGCCCGCCCGCGATAGTCGAGCTGCCCGTCCGCCCGCCACGCCGCCCGGTCGCCGGTGCGGTACAGCCGCGCCCCGGCCGGCGCGCCGCCGCGCCCGGCCTCCGGGTCGGGCACGAAGCGCGCGGCGGTCAGGCCGGGCTGGCCGCGGTAGCCCCGGGCGAGGCCGAGCCCGCCGATGTAGAGCTCGCCGACGACGCCGACCGGCACCGGGTGGAGGGCGTCGTCGAGGACGTGCAGGCGCAGGTTGGCGATGGGCGCGCCGATCGGCACGCGCGGGCCGGGGACGGGCCCATCTGCGCAAGTGCTGTCCCAGGCTGCGACGTCGCAGGCGGTGACGTCGATGGCGGCCTCGGCGGGTCCGTAGAGGTTGTGCACCCGTGCGCCGGTGCGGGCGGCGACGGCGCGGGCGAGGTCGGGCGGCAGGGCCTCGCCGCTGGCGACCAGTCGGGTGAGGCTGGCGGTGTCGTCGAGGGCGCCGGCGGCGAGGGCGGCCGAGAGCTGGGCGGGCACGAAGTGCAGGAGGGTGACGGCGTGCCGGCCGATGAGGCGGGCGATGGCGTCGGGGTCGCGGTGGGCGCCGGGGGGCGCCAGGACGAGGCGTGCGCCGGTGACGAGGGGCAGGAGGATCTCCCAGACGGCGACGTCGAAGGAGACGGGGGTCTTGTGCAGGATGGTGTCGTGGGCACCGACGCACAGGTGGTCGGCCATCCAGGCGAGGCGGTTGGCGAGGGCGGCGTGGGTGTTGGCGCAGGCCTTGGGGGTGCCGGTGGAGCCGGAGGTGTGCAGGACGTAGGCGAGCGCGTCCGGGTGGGGGGCGCGGGTGCGGGTCCGGACGGGCCGGGCGCTGTCGTCGTCCGCGTCGGTATCCGGATCGGTATCCGGATCGGTATCCGGATCGGCGTCGAGGACGAGGGGCGCTCGCCCTGCGGCGTCGGCGAGGGCGGGGTGCTGGTCGGCGAGTTCGGGCTGGGTGAGGAGGAGGTCGGCCTCTGCGGCGAGGGCGGCGAGGCGGGCTGCGGGCAGTTCGGGGTTGAGGGGGAGGATGGCGGCGCCGGTCCTGAGGACGGCGAGCCAGGCGGCGGGCAGGTCGCAGGTGCGCTCGAGGAGGAGTCCGACGACTCGCTCGGGTCGGGCGCCGGCGCGGGCGAGGCGTCGGGCGATGGCGGTGGCGCGGGCGTCGAGGCCGGCGCGGGTCAAGCTGGTCCGGGCGTCGGTCACCGCGATCGCGTCCGGGTCTTGCGCGAGATGGCCTGCGAAGGCGGCGAGGACGTCGCCGGCGCCGTCCGGATAAGCCCGGGCGGTCGCGTTCGCCGAGCCGATCACCGCCCGGTCGGAGGCCGTGAGCGTGCTCGCCGCGTGGAGGGGCCGGTCTGGCGCCGCGACGAGGGCGCGCAGCAGGGTGAGGAACCCGTCGCGCCAATGCCGGGCGGTGGCGTCCGCGATCAGGCCGGCATCGTACTCGAGCTGGCAATCGATGCCGGTCCCGTCGGCGGCGACGTCGAGGGCGACGTCGAACTTGGCGCTCGCCACGTCGACGTCGATCCGCGCCGCCGCGACCCCCGCGAGGTCGAGGGGGGTGGCATCCCGGCTGGGGCGGAAGTTGAACGCCGCCTGGAAGACCGGCGTGGTCGCGGCGTCGCGCGCGATCCCGGTCTCCGCCACGAGGCGCTCGAAGGGGACGTCGTCCTCGGCCAGGAACGCCATCGCCTCGCCGCGCAGCCGCGCGCAGAGATCGCGGAAGCTCCCGCGCGGATCGAGGCGGACGCGGTAGACCTGCGTGTTGACGAGGAAGCCGACGAGGTCCTGCAGCTCGGGGCGGGTGCGGGCGGCGTTCGGCACGCCGACGGCGAAGTCCGTCTGGCCGCTCAGGCGGGCGAGCAGCACCTGCCACGCCGCCAGCAGCGCCACGAAGGGCGGGCACGCCTGCGACCGGCAGAACACGGCCACCGCGCCGGCGAGATCGGCGGGCAGGGTGAAGTCGACCCGCCCGCCCGGGCGGTTCGCCAGGGGCTGGCGGGGATAGTCGAGGGGCAGGTCCAGGGCCGGGACGGCGTCGCCGAGGTAGCGGCGCCCGCGCGCGATCGCCGCGGACCCGGCCGCGCCGTCGAACCGGGCGCGCTGCCACGCGGCGAAATCCACGAAGCGCAGGCGCGGGGCGGGCAGCGGCTGCCCGATCCGCGCGGGATCGGCGAGGGCCGCGCGGTAGGCCTGCGCGAGATCCCGGAAGAGCCGCGCCGTCGACCACGCGTCCACCGCGATGTGGTGCATCACCACGAGGAGGACGCGCCCGCCCGCCGGATCCGCCTCCGACAGGACCGCGCGCAGCGGCGGCGCGCGGGTGAGATCGAAGGGGCGGCGGCTCAGGGCGCGCAGCGCCGCGCCCGGGTCACCGTCGAGGGCCGGGACGCGCTCGAGTTCGAACGGCACGTGCGGGTGCAGGATCTGGCGCGGGCCGTCGGCGGTATCCGCCAGCGCCGTGCGCAGGACGTCGTGACAGGCGATCAGGCTCCGGAACGCGCCCTCGAGCGCCGGGACGTCGAGGGGGCCGGTGAGGCGGAAGGCCCGGGCCGAGTGGTAGGCCGGGCTCTCCGGGTCGTAGCGCTGGTGGAACCAGAGCCGCGCCTGCGGGAACGACAGGGGCGCCGGGCCGCCGGCGTGCCGCGGGATGCCGTCGGCTGCCTCGGCGTCCTCCCGCAGCAGGCGGGCGAGGGCCGCTTGCCGCGCCGCGTCGCGCGCGCCGACCCCGGTCACGCGCCCACCCCGGCGAGGCCGGCGCGCTCGGTCTCGCTCAGGCCGGCGAGTTCCAGGCGCAGGCTCGCCGTCTCCTCGATCGCGTCCGGCGGGGCGTAGGTGCCGAGCGCCGCCGCGAGGGTCGCGGGCGTGCTGTGGTCGAAGACCAGGCTCGGGGGGATCTCGACCTTGAGCAGCTTGCGGATGCGCGCCGTCAGCTTGATGACGAGGAGTGAGTTGCCGCCGGCCGCGAAGAAGTCGCCCGCGGCGCCGAGGCGCTCCGCCGGGAGGCCCAGCAGCTCCGCCATGGCGTCGGTGAGCACGGTCTCGAGCGCCGTGCGGGGCGGGACGCCCGTGTCCGCGTCCGGATGAACGTCCGGACGGGGCAGGGCGGCGCGGTCGATCTTGCCGTTGGCCAGCCGCGGCAGGCTGTCGAGGCGCAGGATCGGGGCGGGCAGCCATGCGGCGGGCAGGGTTTCGGCCAGCGCCGCGAGGAGCGCGGCGGGTGTCCGCTCGGGGTCGGCGACCACGTAGGCCGCGAGCCCGGTCGCGCCGTCCGGCCCCGTGAACGGGCGCACCGCCGCCTGGCTCACGCCGGCGAGGCCCGCCAGCGCGGCCTCGACCTCGCCCGGCTCGACGCGGTGGCCGCGCAGCTTGATCTGGTCGTCGGCCCGCCCGGCGAGCACGAGGCGGCCGCCGGGCAGCAGGCGGGCCCGGTCGCCGGTGCGGTAGAGCCGCCCCGCTCCGAAGGGGTTGGGCGAGAACGCGCCCGCGCCGCCGGCCTCCGTGCCCGGGAGGTAGCCGCGGCAGATCTGGGCGCCCCCGAGGTGGAGCACGCCGACCGCGCCGGTCGGCGCGAGCGCGCCCGCCGCGTCGAGGATGTAGGCCTCGCTGCCGGCGAGCACGCGGCTCAGCGGCAGGCTCTCGTCCGGCGGCGCGGTGGCCGCGTCCGGATGCACCAGCACGCCGACACAGGCCTCGGTGGGACCGTAATGGTTGGCGATCCGCGTCGTCGGCGCCGCCGCCCGGATCCGCCGGACCAGGGCGGCCGGCGTCGGCTCGCCGCCGAGCACCAGCAGGGCGGGCAGCGCGGGGTCCTCGACGCCGTCGAGGAGGGCGGCGAGGTGGGACGGGACCAGTTTCGCGCAGGCGACGGCGTTGCCGCGCAGGAAGCGCGCGAAGGCCGGGCCGTCGGCCATCTCGGCCTCGTCGGCGACCACGAGGCAGGCGCCGAGGCGCAGCGCCGCGAACAGCATGGTGTTGCCGAGGTCGGCCGCCACCGTGGAGGTCAGCGCGAAGCGCCCGTAACCGGACAGGTCGAGGGCGTCGATGACGGCCTCCGCGTAGGCGCGGATCTGGGCGTGCTCGATCACCACGCCCTTCGGCGTCCCGGACGAGCCGGAGGTGAAGAGCAGGCAGGCCATGTCGGAGGGGTCCCGGGCCTCGGCGGGGTGCCGGGCCTCACCGAGGCCGTCGAGGATCGCCCCGAGGGCGTGCCGGCCGGCCGCGGGGTCGGCCGCGAGCGCGACGGTCAGCGCGGGCCGGGCGAGCGCGATCAGGCGGTCGCGGCGGGCCTGCGGCCAGGCCGGGTCGAGGGGCAGGTAGGCGCCCCCCGCGCGCCAGACCGCGAGGATCGCCACCACGAGGTCGACGGAGCGCGGCAGGTCCAGGGCGACGACGCGCTCGGGACCGACGCCGCGCGCGGCGAACCAGGCGCCGAGGCGCGCGACGCGATCCTCCAGCGCGGCGTACGACAGGGTGCGGCCAGCGCCGGCGAGGGCGGGGGCGTCCGGCGCCGTCGCCGCGTGGCGGGCGACGAGGACCGGAAGGGTCTCCGCCGGCAGGGCGCGGGCGGCCGGGCGGCCGAAGGCGCGCAGGCGCACCTCCTCGCGCGCGCCGACGAGCGGGTAGGTCGCGAAGGGCGTCGCGGCCTTCGCGGGCAGGCGGGCGAGCAGCGTCTCGACCTGATCGAGCAGGGTCTCCAGGGCTTCCACCGCGTAGCGGCGCGGGTCGGCGTGCAAGGTCAGCGCGGCGAGGTGCCCCTCCGCGTCGAGGGCCGGCTCCAGGCAGAGCTCGAACCCGGCGGGTCCGGGCAGGAGCCGGTCCTGCGCGGCCCCCTGAGCCGCGAGCGCGAAGCCGACCGCGGGGCGGCGGTCGCCGCCGGCCGCGTCGAGGGGGCAGAGTTCCTGGAAGGCGCGGTGCTCGTCGAGCCGCGCGGCGAGACCGGCCGCGGCCTCCGAGACGCTGGTCTCCGGCGGGAGGACGAGGCGCAGGGGCAGCGTCTTGGTGAAGACGCCGACCGTGCCGGCGAAGACCGCGTAGTCGCGCCGGCAATCGTGCGCCCAGCCGCCGAGGATCTCCGTCCGCTCGGCGAGGCGCGCCACGAGCAGCCACCACGCGGCCTGGAGCACGGCCTCGGCGCCGGCCGCGGCGAGGTCCGGCCGGGCCAACGCCCGCGCGAAGGCGTCCGTGACGGCGGCGTCGACGGCCCGACTCAGCCGGATCGCGGCGGCCGGCTCCTCCACCGCGTCGGCGGCCGCCCCGCGGCGATAGGGCAGCCGGAGGGGCGCCGCGCCCGCGCCGATCTGGTCCCGCCAGTAGGCTTGGCCCTCGCCGTCCGCGTCGTCGGCGGCGACCGCCTCGCGCCACTCCGCGTACTGGGCGTAGGTCGCGGCCTCGGGATCGGCGCCGGGTGCCGCGTCGTCCGCGCAGGCGGCCGCGACCTCCGACAGGACGCGGTCGAGGCTGCCGGCATCGACCGCGAGGGCGCTGGCGACGAGGCGCAGCCGCGGCGTCGCGCCCGGCAGGAGGACGGCCGCGAGGGTCTGGCCGCGCTCCGGCGCGAGGCCGACGGTCCCGACGTCTCCCTGCGGCGCGCCGGTATCGAGCGGGATAGCGGGCGCGCCGGCCTCGGCCTGCCGCAGGCCGCGGAAGCCCGGTTCGCGCACGAAGGCGGTGCGCAGGACGTCGTGGCGGGCGGCGACCGCGGCGAGGCCGCGGCGGAGGCGGTCCGCCTCGACCGGCCCGGGAAGGTCGATCTCGGCCACGAGACTCGGCGCGGCGCCGGCCGCGTCGAGGCAGGCGCGCTGCTCGGGGGTCAGCGCCCGGGTCGGCGCCGCGAGGGAGGCCGGCGCCCCGGTCATCGCCGCGCCGGTCATCGCCGCGCCGGTCATGCCGCCGCTCCCGTGACCGCGCCGCGCTCGACCATGTCGCCCATGGCGACGACGATCCGGCGCGGCCCCTCGTAGGGGTCGCGGGCATGGGCGGCGAGCATGTTGTCGAGCATCACGACGTCGCCGGGGCGCCAGTCGAAGCGCACGGCGATCGCCTCGTAGAGGCGGCCGACCTCGTCCATCACCGCGTCCTCGATCGGCGTGCCGTCGCCGTAGAGCACGTCGCGCGGCATCCGCTCCGGCCCCACGAGGCCGAGGAGGTCGGCGCGCACCTCGGGGTCGAGGCAGCGCGGGTGGTGCAGCTGCACCTGGTTGAAGAACGACTTCTCGCCGGTCAGCGGGTGGGTGATCACCGCCGGGCAGCGCGTGCGGGTCTGGAGCGTGTCCGCGTCGAGCCAGGCGAAGTCGACGCCCTCGGCCCGGCAGCGCGCCTCCACGGCCGCGCGATCCTCGGTGTGGAAGAACCGGCGCCAGTCGACGTCGAAGCGCTCCGTGAAGGTGCGGACGTAGATCAGCCCCAGGCGCTCGAAGCGGTCGGCGATCGCCGGCGGCAGCTGCCGGTACAGCGCGCGGCAGTCGACGATGGGCGTCGCGCCGCCCACCGGCGACGGCTGCTGGCAGAAGAACCACTGCTTGCGCGGCCAGGCATGCAGGTGGCTGCTCTCGTTGTGGTAGAGGATCATCTCCCGCTCGGGGTAGGGCGTCGAGCGGTAGGTGTTCTTCCCGCCCTCGTTCTTGGGCAGGTCGCCGTACCCGCCGTAGAGGCCGGGCTGGAGCGCCTCGGCGAAGGCCTCGAATTCCTGCGGGGTCGCGATGCCGAAGCCGCGCAGCAGCAGGCCGGCGTGGCGGCGCAGCTTGCCCTCGACCCAGTCGCGCTGGGCGGTCGCCCAGGCCACCGCGTCGACGTCGGCCGACAGCGGCTCGATCACGAGGGGGAAGTCGCGCCCGGGCGCCAGGGTCGAGAGGCGGGCCGGCTCGCCCGCGGCGGCGGCGGGTTTGCCGGCGCCCAGTCCCTTGAGCTTGTCGAGCTTCGCTTCCAGGCGGCCGGTGCGCGGGAGCGACGGGGCGGTGTTCGACATGACGGGGTCCTCCGGGTCTCGTGAGGGCGGGAGCGCGGGCAGAAGGTCGGGCAGGCCGGGCAGCAGGGTCGGGAGCGGGGCCGCGGGCGCGGCGGCTGCGGCGGCGAGCAGGGTCGCGTAGGCCTCCGCGAGGCGCGCGACGCGTTCGGGGGTGAACAGGGCCGTGGCGAAGACCCACTCGGCCGCGATCCCGCCCCCCGGCGCGGGCGGGTCGAGGAAGAGCGCCATCTCGAATTTCGAGCCGTGCGCGCTGGCCGCCCGGGCCTCGGCCGCGAGCCCCGGGACACCGAAATCGCCGGGCGGCGCGTTCTGCATCACGAACAGGGCCTGGACGAGGGGTGGCCGGGCGCGGGCGCGCGGGATGTCGAGGGCGTCGACGATCCGGTCGAAGGGCAGGGTGGCGTGCTCGAAGACGGCGAGGACGTCCTCGCGGACGCGCTCGATCAGCGCGGCGAAGGACGGGGCGCCGTCGAGGCGCGCCCGGATCGGCAGCACGTTGACGAAGAAGCCGATCAGCCCGGCCAGCTCGGGGTGCGGCCGGCCCGCGACGTCGGTGCCGACCACGAAGCGTTCGGCCCCGCTCAGCCGATGGAGCAGGGCCTGGAAGCCCGCGAGCAGCACGACGAACGGCGAGGCGCCGCGCGCCCGGCCCAGCTCCGCCAGACGGACGACCAGCGGCCCCGGCAGTTCGAAGCGGACGGAGCCGCCGGCCTGCGACGGGACCGCCGGCCGCGGCCGGTCGGTCGGCAGGGGCAGCAGGGCGGGCACCTCCGCGAGGTGCCCGCGCCAGAACGCGGTCTCGGCCGCCGCCGCGCGCTCCACGGCCGCCCGGTGCCAGCGCGCGAAATCCGTGTACTGGACGGGGAGGGGCGGCGCCTCCGCGCCGCGATAGGCGGCCCCGAGTTCGGAGAGCAGCACGCCGACCGACCAGCCGTCGCCGACGAGGTGGTGGAGGGCCAGGACGAGGCGGTGATCGTCGGCGGCCAGGCGCAGGAGCCGGGCGCGCAGGAGCGGCGGCACGGCGAGGTCGAACGGCGCGGCGGCCTCCGCGGCCTCGCACGCGGCGACCCGGACCTCGCGGGCGCCCGGATCGAGGCCGGTGAGGTCGTCGACGGGCACGTCGAGGGCGACCGCCTCGGCGATCCGGGGCTCCGGAAGGCCGTCCTCGCCGGTCGGATAGCCGGTCCGCAGCACGGCGTGCCGGGCGACGACCCGGCGCAGGGCCGCGGCGAGCCGGTCGGGATCCAGCGGGCCTCCGAACCGGATATGTCCGACCATGACGTAGGCGCCGCGCCCGGCCGGGTCGCCGAGCCGCTCGGCCAGCCAGAGCCGCTGCTGGCCGAGCGACAGCAGGGGCGGGCCCGCATTCGGCAGGAGCGCGGGCGCTGGCACCGCGTCGCGGGGCAGCGCGTCGATCCGCGCCGCGAGGTCGGCGAGGGTCGGGGCCGCGAACAGGTCGCGCAGCGGCAGGGCGACCCCGAAGGCGGCGCGGACGCGGTCGACGGCGCGCATCGCCAGGAGCGAGTGGCCGCCGAGTTCCAGGAAACCGCGCCCGCGCGAGACCTCGTCCAGGCCGAGGAGATCGCACCAGATCGCCGCGAGGGCGCGCTCCGTCGCGCTCCGGGGCGGCTCATCCGGCGCCGGGGCACCCTGCGGGCGCCGGTAGAGGTGGAGGGGGGTGAGGTCGCCGGCCGCGAGGCCGTCCCGGCACGCGCCGCGCCGGAGCTTCCCGCTCGTGGTCTTGGGCAGGGTGCCCGGCGCCAGCAGGGCCACGAGTTCCGCCGGCTCGGCCAGCACCTCCGCCAGCGCGGCGTCGACCGCGGCGGCGATCTCCGGCGCGCGGGCGGCGGCGCTCCGGCCGATCTCGGCGGCGATCCCGATCGCCTCGCCCGCCGGGCCCTCGACCGCGAAGGCCGCGACCCGCCCCGGGCGGAGAGCCGGCACGCGCGCCTCGACTGCCGTCTCCACGTCCTGCGGATAGACGTTGTGGCCGCGCAGGATGATGAGGTCCTTGGCGCGCCCGGTGACGAAGAGCTCGCCGCCGTCCAGGAAGCCGAGGTCCCCGGTCCGCAGCCAGGTCGCGCCGTCGCGGGGCACGAAGGTCGCGCGGGTCGCCTCCGGGTTGTTCCAGTAGCCGCGCGCGACGCAGGGGCCGCTGAGCCAGATCTCGCCGACCGTCCCGTCGGGGCAGGGGAGGCCCGTGCGCGGGTCGACGATCCGCAGGTGCTCGGGCCGGACCGGCCGGCCGCTGCCCGCGAGGGCGGTGCCGGCCTCGTCGGCGACGGCGCGGCCGGCCGCCAGCGCCGCCGGCGCCACGCTCAGCCGGCGCCACGGCGTGCCCAGGGGCTTGGCCGCGACGAGGAGGGTCGCCTCGGCGAGGCCGTAGGCGGGGCTGAGCGCCGTCGGCGCGAAGCCCGCCGGGGCGAAGCGCTCGGCGAAGCGGGTGAGGGTCCGGGGCCGGATCGGCTCGGCACCGCTGTAGGCGACGCGCCACCCGGCGAGGTCGAGCCCCGCCAGCGCGGCGGCGCCGACGCGCTCGCAGGCCAGCCGGTAGGCGAAGTCCGGGCCGCCGCTGATCGTGCCGCCATGCGCGCCGATCGCCTCGAGCCACGAGGCGGGCCGGGCGAGGAAGGCCTGCGGGCTCATCAGCACGAGCGGCGCGCCGGCGAAGATCGGCTCGATCAGCCCCGCGATCAGGCCCATGTCGTGGTAGAGGGGCAGCCAGGAGACGAAGACGTCGTCCGGGCCGGGCGCGATCGCCTCGGCGAGCCAGCGGGCGTTGGCGACGATGTTGCCGTGCGTGACCTCGACGCCCTTGGGATTCGCGGTCGAGCCCGACGTGTACTGCAGGAAGGCGAGGGTGTCGGGCGGGCACGGGACCGGCCGCCACGTCTCCGCCCCGGCGCTGCCGACCGCGTCGACGCAGACGATCGCCCCCACGGAGCTGCCCGCGCAGGTCGCCGCCACGGTCTCGCGGTTCGCCCGATCGGTCAGGACGTGGCGCGGTGCCATGTCGGCGATCATCAGGGCGAGGCGGGCCGCGTGGTGCGGATCCCGCGTCTCCGGCGGGAAGGAGGGCACGGCGACGAGGCCCGCGTAGAGGCAGGCGAAGAACGCCACGACGTAGTCCGGTCCGCTCGGCAGGGCGATGAGCGCCCGCGCGCCGGGCTCGGCGTCGCGCTGGAGGCGCGCCGCGAGGGCGCGGACCCGCCGGTCGAGTTCCGCGTAGTCGAGGGACGCCCCGACCGCGCGCCCGTCCGTGAGGAAGCGCAGGGTCAGCCGGTCGGGCGTGGCGGCCGCCCGCGCCCGCAGGATCGCCACGAGGCTGTCGTCCGGCGCGGGCCGGTGGGGCGACGGCGCGCGGTGCGCGCGGCCCACGTGCAGGCTCTCGTGCAGGCTCACGCGCCGGCTCCCGCCTGGCGGCCGCGCGGCGGGGCGGCGCGGTGCTCCACCACGAGGCCGCGCTCGAGCTTCACGACCTGGTCGGCCCGGTCGAACCAGCGGTCGTCGTGGGTGACGACGAGGATCGTCCGGCCCTCGGCGGCCAGCTCCGGGAGGAGCGTCTCGTAGAAGGCCGCCCGGGAGTCGGGATCCTGGTCGGCGGCCCACTCGTCGAAGATCATGACGGGCCGGTCCTCCAGGCAGGCGACGAGGAGGGCGAGCCGCTTGCGCTGGCCCGTCGAGAGATCGCGGGTCGAGAAGACCCCGTCCCGGAGGCTGACGCGGCCGTCGAGGCCGAGGCGCGCCAGCCACGCGCGCGCCTGCGCCTCGCGCGCGGCGTCCGGCCGGCCGAGCAGCGTCTCGAACAGGTGGAAATCGGAGAAGACGGCCGCGACGTGCGCGCGGTAGCCGGCGAGGGCCGCGCCCGCCACCGGGCGGCCGTCCAGGCACAGCGTCCCGCCGGTCGGCGGGTGCAGGCCGGCGATCACCCGGGCGAGGCTGGTCTTGCCGGAGCCGTTGCCGCCGACCAGGAAGGTGATCTCCCCGGGGCGCAGCGTCAGGTCGACCGGGCCAAGGTCGAAGCGGTCGCCGGTCTGCGGATCGGCCCGGTGATGGGTCACGCCCCGCAGGGTCACGGTGGCGTCGCGCCGGGGCGCGGCCGGGCCTGTCCCCGGATCGCCGACCGGCTCGGGCGGCAGCTCGGCGAAGGCCGCCTCGATCCGCCGCGCGCCGACGCGGGCGAGGTTGACGAGCGGCATCGTGTTCAGCACCGCCTCGAGCGGCCCCATCAGGTAGAGCAGGGCGATGACGTACCCGGTCGTCACCGCCTGGCTCTGCGCGCCGGTCCCGGGGACGAACAGCGCGAGCCCGATCAGGGCCAGGAACAGGATGCGGCCCCAGCCCGCCGCCAGCGCGAGGAGGGCGAGGCCGCGCCGGCGGTGGTCGGCGACGCGGGCGATCGCGGTCGCCAGGACCGCGTCGAGGAAGTGGCGCCCCTTCTCCCGGTTGAGGCGCAGCTCCTTGGCGCCGCCGTGCAGCGCCTGGAAATGTCCGACGAGGCGGTCCTGCTCCGCCCCGGCCCGGGCGAGGTGGCGCGTGACGCGGCCGTAGCAGGCGGAGTAGCCCGCGGCCCCCAGGGCGATCGTGAGGGCCGAGGCCAGGAACAGGGGGAACGACAGATAGCCGAGATAGGCGAGGGTCGCCGCGACCACCGCGCAGTTGGTGACGAGCACGGGCAGCGCCGTGAGGAAGTTGGCGACCTGGTTGGCGTCCTCGGTCACCAGCGCCTGCACCCGGGCGCTCCCCACAGCCTCGAGATCCGCGAACGCGGCGGCCTGGACGCGCGCGGCGATCGCGGACCGGAGATCGGCGAGCCCGCGCTGCCCGAGATCGGCGAAGAGGGCGCGCGAGACGACGAGCGCCGCGCAGGCGAGGAGGGCGGTCGCCGCGAAGGCGGCGACCCGGTCGGCCCGGGCGGGCTCGGACGCGTGGAGCGCCCCGTTGATGAGCACGATCAGGCCCGTCGTGGCGATCCCGCCGACGAGGCTCGCCGCGCCGGCCAGCACGAGCCGGGCGCGGGCGCCCCGCGCGAGGGCGCGCCACAGCGCGGTCCCTGGCGCGGACCCGGGCTCCGCGAAGGCGAACGCCGCCGCCATCACTGCGCGCGGCCGGCTTGCGCCATCGCCACCACGACCTTGCGCGGGCCCTTGAAGGGTGTCCGCGCGTGGGCGGTCAGCATGTTGTCCAGCATCACCACGTCGCCGGACTGCCAGGGGAAGACGACGGTGTGCGCGGCGAGCACGGCGCGGATCGCGTCGAGATCCGCGTCGGGGATCGGGCTGCCGTCGCCGTAGTAGACGTTGCGCGGCAGGTCCGGCTCGTCGACGAGGTCGAGGAGGGTCGCGCGCACCTCCGGCTCGAGGTTCGAGACGTGGAACAGGTGGGCCTGGTTGAACCACACCGGCTCGCCGGTCTCGGGGTGGCGGGCGGTGCCCTGGCAGACCTGCCGGGTGCGGAGGTCGCCGTCCGGCTTCCACTCGCAGGTGATCCCGTGGCCGGCGCAGTACGCCTCGACCGCCCCTCGGTCCTGCGTGCCGAACACCTGCTCCCAGGCCACGTCGAGCCCGTTGCCGTAGTTGCGCACGTACATCAGGCCCCGCTCGGCGAAGCGCGCGCGGATCGGCTCGGGCACGGCGCGGTAGATGGCGCGGCTGTCAGCCAGCGGCGTCTCGCCCCCCTCGGGCGCCGCCTGCTGGCAGTAGAACCAGATCTTCATCGGCCAGTCGCGGGCGTAGGCCTGCTCGTTGTGCAGCGGGATGTGCTGGTGGGGCGGGTACTCGGTCGAGGTGTAGACCCCCTGGGTCACGGCGCTGCGCGGCGTCGAGCCGAACTCGTAGCTCAGGAGGTCGTGGCCGAAGCCCGCCGCGAAGCTGCGGAACGCGTCGGGCCCGTCGAGGCTGAAGCCGCGGAGCAGCAGGCCGCCCGCGGCGTGGAGGTGCGCCTCGGCCGCGGCCCGGATCGCCGGCAGCGCGTCCGCGAGCGCCGCGCCCGCGGCGCCCTCCGGCGGCGTGACCAGGAGCGGCAGAGGACCCTCGTCCCGCAGGGGCTTGGTCACGAGTTCCATCACGGCGTCCTCCATGGTGACATCCCGTTCGTTCGCGCCGCCGGCCCGCGCGCCGCCGATGGGCGGGCGCGGCCGCCTCAGGCCGCGACCTCGGCCCGCGCGCCGATCCGCCGGCCGACGAGGTCGAGCACCGGCCCCCGCCGCGCGTGGATGAAGAAGTGGTCGCCCTCGAACAGCGCGAGGTCGAAGGGGCCGCGCGTCTCGCGGCCCCAGGCCTCGAGGTCGGCGCGGGCGACGTCGTCCCGCGTCCCGCCGAGCGCCTGGATCGGGCAGTCCAGCGCCGGGCGCGCCGCGTAGGTGTAGGCGCCGCGCAGCCGGAAATCGGCCCGGAGCACCGGCAGCACCAGGGCCATCAGGGCGGGATCGGCCAGCGCCTCCGGCGGCGTCGCGCCGTAGGCGGACAGCGCGTCGCGCAGGTCCGCGTCGCTGCGCGGGCGGCGGAAATACGCCCCGTCGCACACCGCCGGTCCGGCGCATCCGGAGGCGAACAGCGCGCGCGGCGCCGCGATCCCGCGGTCGCGGAGTTCGTGCGCCAGCTCGAAGGCGAGCAGCGCGCCCAGGCTATGGCCGAACAGCGCGTAGGAGCCCGTGACGGAACCGGCGACCTCGTCCGCGAGGCGCCGCGTCAGCGCCCGCGGGTCGGTGCAGGGCGCCTCGCCGATCCGGGAGCCGCGCCCCGGCAGCTCGACGGGCCTGACGTCGACCGCGTCGGGCAGGCCGCGGCGCCACTGCGCGAACACCGCGGCGCTCGCCCCCGCGTAGGGCAGGCAGAACAGCCGGACTCGTCCCGGCACGGTCACGCCCGCGCGCCGCCCGCGTCCCGCTCCTGAGCCTCCATGTGTCGGCGCAGGCTCAGGGGCCGCATGTCGGTCCAGACCTCGTCGATGTAGGCCAGGCAATCGGCCTTCGCGCGCGGATCGCCCACGGCGCGCCACCCGTCAGGGATGTCGCGGTAGCTCGGCCAGATCGAGTATTGCTCCTCGTGATTCACCACCACGTAGAACAGCGTATCTTCGCGATCGAACGCCATCGATGCATCCCGTTCAGGTGAAAGCTGCGAGCTGCCTCGCCAATGAATCAATGAACTTCGCTTGTCGGCGCATAACATGGCCGAAAGATCGCCGGACTCAAGGGCCCTTTTACATATTTGAAATGTTCTAATTTAATTCATTACTGCTCGATCGTCAGAAGTGTTTTCCGGAGACCTTGAATCACTGTGGCGGTTCGCGCTACGCAGTGCGGCCGGCGGGTTCGGCCGGCGGGTGTTCTGTGGTCCGGGGCTTGGCGGGGGACGCGGTCAGTGGCGTGTGCGCGAACCAGCTTCCGGTCGCCTGCGAGCGGTCCCGCCGGGGGAACGCGCGGCTCCCCCGAGGGAGGCGCCGCCCCCGTGCGCCGCGGCGGCGAGGATCGCCGCGCACCTCGCCGCGCGCCCCGGCTCCCACCCCGTCGTGCGGACGAGGAGACGATCGGATGACCGCGCGCGCCGCACCGCTCTGCGACGTCATCGGGGTCGGCTTCGGGCCGTCGAACCTCGCCCTGGCGATCGCCCTGGCCGAGACCCCGGCGGCGCGCGGCCTCCGGTACCGCTTCCTGGAGCGGCAGCCGCACTTCCGATGGCACGGCGGCATGCTGCTGCCGGGCAGCGACATGCAGATCTCGTTCCTCAAGGACCTCGTCACGCTCCGCAACCCGACGAGCCCGCTGACCTTCGTGAACTACCTGCACAGCCAGGGTCGACTGCACGATTTCATCGATCTCGGGACGTTTCATCCCAGCCGGATCGAGTTCAACGACTATCTCCGCTGGGTGGCGGACCATTTCGCCGACCGGTGCGACTACGGCGAGACCGCGGTCGCGGTGGAGCCCGGGCTGGGACCGGACGGGACGGTCGAGACCCTGTGGGTCGTCACCCGCGACGCCGCGGGCCGCGAGATCCGCCGCCAGACGCGCGACCTCGCCCTCGCGGTGGGCGGCGCCCCGCACGTGCCCGCCGCCTTCGCCGCCCTGGCGCGCGATCCCCGGCTCTGCCATTCGAGCCGCTACCTCGACCACGTCGACCGGCGCGGCCCGGGCAGCCCGCTCGACCTGTCGCGCCCGGGCGCCCGCGTGGCGGTGATCGGCGGCGGCCAGAGCGCCGCCGAGATCGGCCACGATCTCCACGCCCGCTTCCCGCAGCTGCAGGTCGATCTCGTCTTCCGCGGCCACGCCCTCCGACCGTCGGACGCGACGCCGTTCGTCAACGAGATCTTCCACCCCGACCGCACCGACTTCGTGTACGCGCAGCCGAGCGAGCGGCGGGCGGCGATTGTGCGCAGCTACCGCAACACGAACTACGCGGTGATCGACGCCGACCTGCTCAAGGCGCTCCACGTCATCGTCTACCGGGAGAAGGTCTCCGGGCCGCAGCGCCTGCACCTCCGGCCGCGCAGCGAGATCCTCTCGGCCGTCGGCGACGCGGGCGGGATCAGGCTGCGGACCGTCGACCGCTACGCCGAGGTCGAGGCGGAGCGCAGCTACGACGGCGTCGTCCTGGCGACCGGGTACGCGCGCGACCCGAACCCGGCGATCCTCGAACCGCTCGCGCCCTACCGCGACGGGCCGGACCTGGCGCGCGACTACCGCGTCCCGACCCGCCCCGGCTTCGTCCCGCGCATCTACGTCCAGGGCTACTCGGAGACCTCGCACGGTCTGAGCGACACCCTGCTCTCGGTCCTGCCGGTCCGCGCACAGGAGATCGTCGACAGCCTGCTCGATCAGGACGGGCGCGGGGGCGCGGTCGCCCCGGCGCGCGCGCCCGCCGCCGGCGGGATCCGCGCCTGGGAGCGGCAGGGAGCGCATCCATGAGGCTCGCCGTCCCGCGGACCGGCCGGGCGCGGCGCGCGGAGGCGTGCCGCGGGCGGATCCGCCGCCCGCTCGCCCGAGTCGGCGCACGGGCCGGCGCATGGGGATGAGCCGCCCGCGCGGCGATCGTCGCGCCCTCCTCGCCGGCCTCGCCGCGGGCGTCCTGGGTCTCGTC
This sequence comes from Methylobacterium oryzae, assembly GCF_021398735.1. Classification (NCBI taxonomy): domain Bacteria; kingdom Pseudomonadati; phylum Pseudomonadota; class Alphaproteobacteria; order Hyphomicrobiales; family Methylobacteriaceae; genus Methylobacterium; species Methylobacterium oryzae. The sequence continues at coordinate 5,945,344 of NZ_CP090349.1, read as the reverse complement.
CCGGGCGGCTTCGCCGCGTCCCCCGCGGGTGCGTCCGAAGACCCGCGGCGCGCGGAGACGGGCGGCGCGCCCGCCGCCCGCGTGGTCGCCCTCGACGGGTTGTTCGCCGAGACGCTCCTCGCCATCGGCCTCGTGCCGGTGGCGATCGCCAACCGGCCGCTCTACGAGAAGCTCATCGCGCAGCCGCCCCTGCCGGACTCGGTCCTCGACCTCGGCCCGCTGCAGGAGCCGAACCTCGAGTTCCTCAGCCTGATCGCCCCCGATCTCATCCTCGCCGCGCCGTGGCAGGCGCAGATCCAGGTCGCGTTGACCCGGATCGCCCCGGTCGTGGCGCTGCCCATCGTCGCGGGCGCGCGGGAGCCGATCGACCACCTCGACGCGCTGACCCGCGACCTGGGGGACCGCGTCGACCGCGCCGCGGCGGCGCGGGCGCTGGTCGCCGGGACCGACGGGGCGCTCGCCGAGGCCCGGGCCGCGCTCGCGGGCCGGACCGGGCGCCCGGTCTACATCTGCCGCTTCCGCGACGACGGGCGGCAGCTGGCCGTCTTCGGCACGCGCAGCACCGTCGGCGCGGTCGCCCAGCGCCTCGGCCTGACCAATGCCTGGACTGGCCGGCAGAGCGGCGCGGGCACGGTGCTCGCCGCGGTCGAGGACCTCGCGGAGGTGCCCGACGCGACGCTGATCCACTTCGACCGCGGCGCCGAGACCGCGCGCGCCCTCGGGCGCCTCGACGACAGCCCGCTCTGGCGGGCGCTGCCCGCCGTGCGCGCCGGCCGCGTGATCCGCATGCCGGTCGTCCATCCGAACGGCGGCCTGCCGTCGGCCGCGCGCTTCGCCCGTCAGGTCGCCGCGGCGCTCGGGAAGGCCCCGGCGTGAGCGCGGCCGGGGCCGGAGCGCGGCGGGCGCGAGCCGACGGGTCCGGGGCCTCGCCGCTCTGGCGCGGGGCGGGGCTCCTCGCCCTCGCGCTGGCGGTGAGCGCCGCGCTGCTGCACGCCAACCTGGCGGCCGTCCTGCCGCCCGGGCAGTGGTGGGCCGCCCTGCTCCACCCGACCGACGGTGACATGCCGCAGCTCGTCCTGCGCGACAGCCTGCTGCCGCGCCTCGCCATGGCGGTCCTGGCGGGCGGGGGGCTCGGCCTGGCCGGCGTGCTGTTCCAGCAGGTGCTCGACAACCCGCTGGCCGAGCCCGGAACCCTCGGGGTGTTCGCGGGCGCGAAGCTCGCCCTGGCCCTCGCGACGCTGTGGTGGCCGGCCCTCCTGATCTACGGCTACGAGCCCGTCGCGGGCGCCGGGGCGGCCCTGTGCACGGGCCTCGTGCTGCTGCTGAGCGGGCGCAGCGGCTACGCGCCGTCCACCGTCATCCTCGCCGGACTGGTGGTCGGGCTGTCCGCCGAGGCCGCCAACCGGATGCTGGTGCTCGCGCATTTCGACGCGCTCTCCGACCTCTACGCGTGGCAGGCCGGCGCGCTGAACCAGAACAACTGGGACGGCGTCCGCGGCCTCTTCCCGCGCCTCGCCCTCGCGGCCCTCGCGGCCGGCCTGCTGGCGCGCCCGCTGACCCTGATCGAGCTCGGCGATGCCGGGGCGCGGGGCCTCGGCGTCTCCACCGCCGGCACGCGGCTCGCCGCCCTCGCCCTCGGCGTCGCGGTCGGCGCCAGCGTGACCGGGTATCTCGGGGTGATCGGCTTCGTCGGCCTGGCGGGGCCGGCCCTCGCCCGCTACGGCGGCGCCCGCCGGCTCCGCGACCGCCTGCTCTGGGGGCCGGTGGCCGGGGCGGTGCTGCTCGTCCTGACCGATCAGCTCGTGCAGCGGCTCATCGGCCGCAGCGGTGTCCCGACCGGCGCCGTCACCGCCCTCGTCGGCGCACCCCTGCTGGTCGGCCTCATCCTGGGCCTGCGCACGGCGCGCGAGGCGCCGCCGGCGCCGGGGCCTATCCCGGTCCGTCTCGCCCGGCCGTGGCCCGCCATCGGGACGCTCGCGATCCTGGCCCTCGCGGCCGTCGGCCTGTCGCTCACCCTGGGGCGGGATGCCCAGGGCTGGCTGTGGAGCCCCGATCCGGGCGCCCTCCTGGCCTGGCGGGCGCCGCGCGCGCTGGCCGCCCTGGGGGCCGGGGCCATGCTCGCCTACGCGGGCGGGCTGCTGCAGCGGCTGACCGGGAACCCCCTCGCGAGCCCCGAGCTGTTCGGCGTCTCCGCGGGCGCGGCCCTGGTGGTGGTGCTCGTCCTGTTCCTCGCCCCCGGCCTCGGCCCGGCCGCGATGCTGGCCGCCTCCGCGGCGGGCGCGCTCGCGACGCTGCTGGCGATCCTGGCCCTGGGCCGCCGGGCGCGCTACGCCTCCGCCCGGATCCTGCTCGTCGGCGCGGCCCTCACCAGCCTGATCGGCTCGGTGATCGCGCTCCTGCTCGCCACGGCCGACCCGCGGACCGCCGCCCTGCTGACGTGGCTCTCGGGCTCGACCTACAACGCCACCGGGACCGAGGCCGGGCTCGCCTGCCTCGGCGCGGCCCTGGTGCTCGCGGGCACGCCGCTGCTCGCGCGCTGGCTCACGATCCTGCCGCTCGGGGCGGAGACGAGCCGGGCCGTCGGGCTCCAGGTCGCGCGGGCGCGCCTGACGGTCCTGTCGGTCGCCGCGATCCTGACCGGCGCCGCGACCCTGCTCGTCGGCCCGCTGAGCTTCGTCGGGCTGATGGGGCCGCACCTCGCCCGCAGCCTGGGCTTCAGCCGGGCCGCCGAGCAGCTGGTGGCGGCGACGCTCGCCGGCGGCCTGATCATGGTGCTGGCCGACTGGCTCGGGCGCGTCGCGGCCTTCCCGTGGCAGTTGCCCGCCGGCCTCGTCGCGACGGTTCTCGGGGGCGCCTATTTCGTCTGGCTGATGCTGCGCCGATGATTCTCTCCCCGCTGAACGCCCTGTTCGTCGGCCCCCTCGAGGGCTACCGGGATCGGATCGTGTCCGCGGAGGATCCGCGCCCCTCCGTGAGGGGCGCCGACCTGCTCGATCCGCGCGTCCTGACCGACCAGCTCGACCGGTTCGCCCGCACCTTCGCGGCGCCGGAGCCCCGCGCCGTCGCGTCGATCTGGGCGAAGCAGCACTTCTCGATGCTGGTGGTGCCCGCGCTCGCCGCCAACATCGTGCTCGACCTCGTCCTGCCCGTGGCCCTCGACGCCGTCGAGATCGTCCCGGACGACGGCGGGCTGACGCGGGCGCTCAAGCTGCGCGACCCCGCCGCGGGGAGCGACGGGCCCGGCGGGCATACCGGGGCGCGGGCGCCGGCGGATCGCTTCGGCGCGCTGATCGACGCGCACCTGGCGCCCCTGGTCGGTGCCCTGGCGGCGGTCTCGGGCGTGGCGCCGCGCGTGCTGTGGAGCAATGCCGGCAACATCTTCGAGTTCGTGGTGCGCCGCACCGAGGGGCTCCCGCAGGCGGGCCGGACCGGGCACGCGGCCGCCGCGAGCGTCCTGACGAGCCGCCGCCGGTCCGGCGCGCCCAACCCGCTGTTCGCGCCGATCCGCTACGTCCCGGAGGCGGGGGACGCGCCGGCGGGCGCGCCGCCGCGTCGGGTGCGGAAGGTCTGCTGCCTGCGCTACCTCATCCCCGACCAGAGCCTCTGCGGCGCCTGCCCCCTGCCGGCACGCCCCGAAGCGGGTCCGGCGGGAACGGACGGCCCGAGGAGGCCCGCATGAACGGTCCCGATGCGCCGGTCGTCGCGCGGCCGCGGGGCGCGCCGACGGCGGAAGCCGCGGGCGCCCCCCCGCTCTTCACCCTGCAGGGCGCGAGCTTCGGTCTCCCCGAACGCACCCTGCTGCATCCCCTCGACCTCGTGATCCAGCCGCGGCAGGTGGTGGGCCTGATCGGCCATAACGGGTCCGGCAAGTCGACCCTGATCAAGCTGCTGGGCCGCCAGCAGGCGCCGACCGCCGGCCGGATCGCGTTCGCGGATCGCGCCCTCAGTGCCTGGGAGGACCGCGCCTTCGCGCGCGAGGTCGCCTACCTGCCGCAGGCGCTCCCGCCGGTCCCGGGCATGACCGTGCGCGAGCTCGTGGCGCTGGGGCGCTATCCCTGGCACGGCGCCCTCGGCCGCGTCGCCGACCGGGATCGCGAGGCGGTCCGGCGGGCGCTCACCGCCACCGGCGTCGCCGCCTTCGCGGACCGCTTCGTCGACACGCTCTCGGGCGGTGAGCGGCAGCGCGTCTGGCTCGCGATGATGATCGCGCAGGAGCCCGCCTGCCTGCTGCTCGACGAGCCGATCTCGGCCCTCGACGTCGCCCACGCCGTCGAGATCCTCGCCCTCGTGCGCGATCTGGCCCATCGTGACGGGCTCGGCGTCGTGGTGGTCCTGCACGACGTGAACATGGCGGCGCGCGTCTGCGACCGCATCCTGGCGCTGCACTCGGGACGCCTCATCGCGGACGGGCCGCCCGGCACGCTGATGAACCCCGACACGCTGCGCGCCGTGTACGACATCCCGATGGGCGTCATGCCGCATCCGGATACCGGTCGGCCACTGAGCTACCTGCGCGGATCGTAGGCCGGCGCGCGACGACCAGCTGCTCGCGATCCGGCACGCTCGGACCCAGGGTTCGAGCGCGAATCGGCCGGACGCTCGGGTGGCGGCGCGCCGCGGACCTCGTCGCCCGGCGGTGACCTCGTGTCGTCTGGACGATCGAGGCGTCGGGAAGAGCGCGGCCGTTGCGGCGGCTCCGACAACGCTGGCGGGGACGGAGGGATTCCGAGACGGTGACCGGCCCCCGCGGGGTGGTCCCGTGTCAGGCTTGGGTGCGATCGGAGTGGCGGCTCGGGGCGGTTTCCTGCCGGTGCGCTTACCGACGGCATGGGTTGAGACGCGGACAGAACCGCCGCGAAGCACCCGGCACCGCGGTCTTGAGATGATAGATTATATACAATAACCCTGCGGATCCGCAGTCTGCGCTTCGGGACGGCGCGCAGCGTGCCGAGGCTACGCATGCAACCGTTCTTCTCGACAGAGGGAATTCACCCCAAGGACGCGTTCCGGCGCTGGCGCGAGACGATCTGCGAGCGATTGATCCCGATCGACCAGCAACCCCTTCACGGGGTTCCGTTTCAGGGCAGGCTGGATGTCACCAGCATCGGGCCTGTGCCGATCTCCAAGATGGCACACACCGCCATGCGGACTGAAGCGACCCCCGACGCGATCCGGCGCTATGGGCAGCCCGACCGCCTCTACGCGTCCATGAAGCTCTCCGGCCAGGACGCCATCCAGCAAGGCGATCGGGAGGCTGTATTCCGGACGGGCGACTTCGTCGTTATCGACGCACGCCCGGCCGTCTGCGAGGCCGACACGGGCATCTCCCTCGTCATCGATCTGCCGCGCGAGCGCTTCGAGGCCATGCTGGGTCCGTCCCGGCTGTACTGTGCACTCACGGTCGGCGCGGACCTCGCCTCCACGACCCTGGCAAACACCTTCCTCCAGGAGCTGGTGCGCATGGGCGATCAGCTCACGCCCGACGCGGCCGTGCGCATGGCGGCGATCGGAACGGACCTGATCATAGCGAGCCTCGCCGAACGGATGGCGCAGGAGGTACCCCGTTCCGTTCACGGCAACGTCACGGTCCAGCGCGCCAAGGCCTATGTCGAGGCGAACCTGAGCGACCCGAACCTGGATCCGCCGCAACTCGCCGCCGCGATGGGCGTGTCGCTGCGCCGGCTCCAGGAACTGTTCCACGAGCGCGGCCGGCACATCTCCGACTACATCTGGGGACGCCGCCTGGAGGCGGCAGCCAAGCGCCTGAATGATCCGGCCTGCGCCCACCTGTCGATCGGCATGCTGGCTTACGGCTGCGGTTTCAGCAGCCAGGCGCATTTCGCGCGCCGCTTCAAGGATCGCTACGGCATGAGCCCGCGTGACTACCGGCAGGCGCACAGCCGAGACAAGCAACCGGGCGCGTCCGCGTCCCGGCCGTCATTCTCGTGACCTGAGTGACCGGTTCGGGTCGCTCCCGGAACGGCAGTTCGGGGTGATCTCCCGCCTATCCGCTTCTGGGCATCAAGTGCGGGAAAGCCGACCTCGGCTTCCATTCGCGCCCAATCTCGAGAAGCGGCGGACTCCGCCACGATCCGGCGCAGGAGATTTCGCATCGCGCTTCGACTGTGCGCGGCGAACGCGCACCGCGTGCGCTGGCTTGCGGTACCAGTCATCCAACCCCCATTCGCCGAGGGCTGTCGGGCGCGGTAAGGTTGATACCCTGCGGCGGGTCGCATCCCGGTCAGGGCAGGCGACGGTAGACACGGGCGAATTCCGTGCCGCGCCGGATTTCGCAGATGCCGGCTCGGCTGACCTTATCGAAGACGCGAAGGGATGACTTCACCGTGCGGCGCGGACCTTCCGGATCGGATTCGCGGCCTTCTGCTCCTCTTGGTAAGCGGCGATGGCCATCGAGCAATTCGGTGTCAGGAGGCCGGCTCTCTCGCGGAAGCAGGCCTGGACTTCCCCGCCGTCGGGCGAGAACTGGCCGCAATGTTCCAGGTAATCTCCTATGCAGTGGCGCTTCAGGTTCTCCTGGCTCGCCTGTGGCTGGGCAAAGGCCATGTTGGAGACGAGGCCGAGGACAGCGGTGAGGCAAGCGGTCTTCGAGATACTCATGATCGGCTCCGTAGGGTGAGAGATCTACCGAGGAGACGCCTTCAGGCTCCGGTCATCGCCAGATACGGGATGAGGAAGGCGCAGGCGAAGTTGCCGGCGATGACCAGCAGGATGACGGACTGCATGCCCATGACGGCTCACCTCGTCTGCGCGAGGAGACCGGCTGCGGATGCGGGCGTCAGCATCGGCGCGCAGGCGATGGCGCCGATCACGCTGATGACGATCAGCAGTCGTGCGATGATGGTGGTCATGTCGGTTCCCCCTCGTGGCCGTTCGGGCCTTTGGTTAATGAAGGATTTAAGAGCTCGGCCTTACGCGCGTGTTGCTTCGATTGTTGCGTCGAGCAGGGGCCGGCAGACACCGCTGGCGCGACCGCTGTGGGACAGGCCGCAAACTGACACGTGTCGTGAACGGTCAAGCATTCGCTCCGCCGTGCACTCTGCCGAAGGAGGCGGCGACCTGGCCGACCAAGGTCGCCCAGGGCATGTCCAAGGCCGCGTAGACCGGGCCCGCCTCCGGGCGGGCGTTGTCCTTCAGGATCTCGACCATCAGCGTCGCGTAGTCGGACAGGACCACGCCCGCCTGCGCCATACGGAGAAGGCCGGCCTGGCGCTTGGTCTCGCTGAACGTCCCGGAGGCGTCGACAGCCACGTAGGCGTCGAGGCCGCGGGCGACGGCTGTCATGGCCGGGAAAGCCGCGCAGACCTCCAGCGAGATGCCGGCGAAGATCAGCTTCTCGCGGCCCGTGGCCTCGATGGCCCGGGCGACGCGCGCGTCGTCGTAGGCGTTCACCGACGAGCGGTCGATGATCTCGTTTCCGGGCAACGCCGCGACCAACTCGGGGAAGGTCGGACCCCATAGGCTGTCGCGCGCCGTCGTGGTGACCACGATGGGCAGGCCGAGCGCCGTGGCGGCCTTCGCCAGGGCGATCACGTTGTGCTTGAGCTCGCCCGTCGAATAGTCCCGCACGCCCGTCATCAGGCCGACCTGATGGTCGACGAGGACGAGGGCTGCGTTCTCGGCGGTGAGCGGTTCGTAGGCGCGAGCGGTCATCGTATCCTCCTGCTCAAGCCCCGTCGGGGCCGGCGACGAGCAAGTGCTATCGGCTGGACCGGCGGCCCAGAAGCCGCAACAATCCGAACCCAGCGTCCATAGGTTTGGACGATAAGGGGGCGGCGTGCTCGACCTGAACGACTTCTTCTACTTCGTGCAGGTCGTCGATCGCGGCGGCTTCACGGCCGCCGGGCGGACGCTGCGCGTGCCGAAATCCACTTTGAGCCACCGCCTCCAGCAGCTGGAGGCCGCCCTCGGCGTCCGGCTGTTGAACCGGACCTCGCGCCGGTTCGGCATGACGGATGCGGGGGAGGACTTCTACCGCCACGCGGTCGCGATGCTCAGAGAGGCGGAGCTGGCGGAGACGACGATCCGCCAGCGCCTGACGGAGCCGACCGGCACGGTGCGGTGCACGGCCGGCATCGCGACCATGCAGTTCGCCCTGGCGGACATCATCGCGGACTTCCTCGTCCGCCACCCGAAGGTGAATGTCGTGGCCCACGGCGCGGACCGCACCGTCGACATCGTCGGCGAGAACTTCGACATCGCCGTGCGGGCCCATACGGACCCGCTGCCGGACTCGAACCTCGTCCAGCGTACCCTGGCGCCGGCGCCCTGGTTCCTGTTCGCGGGATCGGCATACCTCGACGAGAACGGCGCTCCGGACAATCCGGACGCCCTTCGGGACCATCCGTCCCTGTTCATGATGCGGACCGGGGTCGCGCCGGTCTGGCGGCTGCGGCACGCGAGCCGCGCCGGGGACGAGGCGGTACTGCCGTTGAGCCCGCGGCTGATGGGCGATGACATGGTCGGGCTGCAGCAGGCCGCCATCCGCGGCATCGGCGTGGTCGCTCTGCCGAGCTACATCTGTCGTCAGGCCGTCCGCTCGGGTGCCCTGCGGCGCGTTCTGCCCGACTGGGTCGCGGGCGACTCCACCCTGACGGCCCTCATTCCCTACCGCCAAGGCCTGCTTCCGTCCGTGCGGGCCTTCCTCGACCACCTCGCGGCGGAGTTTCCGAAGGCCGTGCTGCTCTAGGCGCGGGCGATCTCGGCGGGGTCGGTCGAGGGGGTGCGGAGCCGGGGCCGGTCCCCATCCGCCGCGAGCGCCACCGGATGCCGGATCCCGGCGTCCAAACGATCGGACGATAGGTCCGAAAATGGCTGCCTTCTCGGCCAGCGTTTGTCGCAACACCATCGGCACATCCACGCAGCGAGGCAGGACATGACAGCTCTCGAGACCATCCACGGGGCCGACGCGCTCCACCCGAGGCTCGGCGAGACCGTTCTCGGAGCGCCCCACCGCATCGGCTCGAACTTCTCCGCGGCGCACTTCTCCGAGGAAGCCTTCGACGGGCGCATGGACCCGCTCCTGATGGTCGACCACTTCGTCATGACCGGGCCGACCTTCGAGCCGCACCTCCATGCCGGCATCTCGGCCGTGACCGTCATGTTCGAGGACGCGACCGGCCACTTCCTCAACCGGGACACGCTGGGCCGAGACGTCGCCCTCGAGCCGGGCGACCTCTACTGGCTCGCGGCGGCGTCGGGCGCCGCGCACGAGGAGAGGCCGGCCGAAGGGGCACGGGTCCACGCCCTGCAGGTCTTCGTCAATCTGCCCGCGCGCCTCAAGGCGCAGCCGGCGCGCGCGCTGCACGTTCGCGCGGCCGACATCCCGGTCCTCGAAGGCCGCGGCCATCGCGTCCGCGTCGTCCTGGGGCAGAGCGGCGACGTTGTTGGCGCGGGTGGCACCCCGGAGGAGATGACACTGCTCGACGGCTTCCTACAGCCGGGCGGCGCCTTCGCCCACGCCCTGCCCGAGGGGCGGCAAGCCTGGATCTACGCCGTGTCGGGGCGCGTGTCCGTCCGCTGCCGTGAGGAGGAGCGCCTCCTGCCGGAGGGCGGCGCCCTAGCGGTGGGCGCCGGTTCCGCCGCGGAGATCATCCTCGAAGCCGCCGAGGCTGCGCATGTCGTGCTGATGGCCGGGCGGCCGATCCGCGAGCCCTTCGTCAAGCGCGGTCCGCTGGTGATGTCCACGGTCGCCGACGTCGAGCGCGCGCTCGCCGGCTACGCCCGGGGCGCGTTCGGCCGCATCCCGGCCTGAGATCCGATCGTCCGACACACGAACCCCGCGCGGCGCCGAGCGACGCGCGGACGGCGGAGCCTTGCCCGGCGGCGGTCGGGCCGATGCACCAGCGGGAACTGCGATGCGCGACGACACCTTCGGCCCCGATCCGGCGCCAGGGACGATCACCATTCCGCTCGCCGACGATGAACGGCGGCGCGAGGACGCCCTGCGGGACCTGTTCGCGCGCTTCTGGGGCAACGCGACGGGAGAGCCGCGGGCCGTCTACGACACCTTCATAGCCGGCAGCCCGCGCGCGGACGGCGTCGCGTTCGACCCCGTGGACGAGGCCGGCATCCGCGGCTGGTGGGTGCGCCCCGCGGATGCCGCGCCCGGCCAGGCGATCCTCTTCCTGCACGGCGGCGGCTACGTCCAGGGCACGGCCGCGGCCTATCGCGGCTTCGTCAGCCAGATCGCGAGCCGGGCCGGCGTCGCCGCGCTCGCCATCGACTATCCTCTGGCGCCGGAGGCGACGCTGCCCGCTGCCCCGGAGGCGGCGCTGGCTGCCTGGGATTGGTTGATCGGCCAAGGCTACGACCGGATCGCCGTCGTCGGGGACTCGGCCGGGGGCGGGCTGAGCCTCGTCACCCTGGCGAGCCTCGCCCTGCGCGCGCGCGGCCCTGCGCCGGTGGCCGGCGTCGTCTTCTCGCCCTGGACCGACCTGACGCTGTCCGGCCCCTCCATGAACGATCCTTCGGTGCAGGACCCGCTCATCGGCCGTGCGTACCTGCAGGACTGCGCGCGCAAGTATGCCGGCGCGCGCGATGTCCGCCACCCGCTGGCTTCACCGCTCCTCGGCGACCTGCGCGGATTGCCCCCGCTCCTGATCCAAGTCGGCACCGACGAGCGCCTCATCGACGACGCGACGCGCTACGCCCGGCGCGCCGAACAGGCTGGCGTCGCGGTGTGGCTGGAGGTCTGGGAGGGCCTGCATCACGTCTTCCAGCTCGACATCGCCCACCTCGACAGCAGCCGCCGGGCCCTCGACCGAGCCGCCGCCTTCCTGCGCCGCGCCTCCGCATCCTGACCATCGCCGCTCTCGAAGAGGACATGTCCGCCATGCCCACCCGCGCCCCCATCCCGGATCAGGCCTTCGACGTCGTCATCGCCGGCGGAGGCTCCGCGGGCGCCGTGCTCGCGCGCCGGCTCAGCGAGAATCCGAACCGGACGGTTCTTCTGCTGGAGGCCGGACCGGCCTACGCGCCGGGGGCGTATCCGGACGTCATCGCGAACGCGAACTGGGTCGGCGGCGACGCGGCGCACGACTGGGGCTACCACACCCAGGACCGCTCCGGCCTCGGCCACGACGTGCGCGCGATCCGCGGCAAGGTGCTCGGCGGCAGCTCCGGCGTGAACGCCGCGGTCGCCATGCGGGCGCGGCCGTCCGATTTCGCCCGCTGGACCGCGCGCGGTCTCGACGGCTGGTCGTGGGACGAGGTGCTCCCGGTCTTCAGGGCACTGGAGAACACGCCGGCCGGCGACGACGCTCGGCGCGGGCGCTCCGGGCCCTTCCCGATCCGCCAGCGCACGATGGAGGAGATCACCCCCTCCATGCGCGCCTTCGTGCTGGCCGCGGAGGCGGCCGGCCTGTCCCGCATCGCCGACTTCAACGGCGCGGAGCAGCACGGCGTCTCGCCCTACCCGCTGAACGTGGTCGAGGGCCGACGCGTCAACACGGGCATGGCCTACCTGACTGAGGACGTTCGGCGCCGACCGAACCTCGCCATCGTCGGGGGCGCCGAGGTCGACGCCGTGCTGTTCGACGGCCGGCGGGCGCGCGGCCTCCGGCTTCTGGGCGGCGCGACGGTGGAGGCCGGACGGGTGATCCTCTCGGCCGGGGCATTCGGCAGCCCCGCCATCCTGATGCGGTCGGGCATCGGGCCGGCGGCGCACCTGCGCGACCTCGACATTCCCGTGCTGCAGGACGCGCCGGTCGGCGAGCGGCTCAAGGAGCATCCGTTCTACTACAACGTCTACGCGCTCAAGCGGGAGGTGCGGGCGATGGACCCGGTCGCGGGCGCGATCATCTGGACGCGGTCGCGTGAGGCCGCCCCGGACGAGTTGGACCTTCACATCTCGGGGACGCACATCTTCGATCCGGCGCAGAGCCCGACCGGCGGGGCCATCGTACTGGCCTGCTCGGTCACGCTGCCGAGGTCCGTCGGCTCGGTTCGGCTGACGAGCCGCGACCCCCGCGCCATGCCGCTCATCCGCTACAACTTCTTCGAGGACCCGGCCGACCTGAGGCGCATGTTGGAAGCGGTGCGCCTGTCGCGGCGCATCGGCCGGACGGCCCCGTTCAGCGACGTGGTCGCGGCGGAGCTGTATCCCGGTCCCGATGTCCGTGACGACGACGCGCTGCGGCGAGCCGTGCTCTCGGCAGTCGACGGCTACGCCCACCCGACCTCCTCCGTCCCGATGGGCGGCCGCGACGACCCGTGGGCAGTGGTCGATGGGAGCGGGGCGGTGCGCGGGGTGGACGGCCTGAACGTCGTCGATGCCTCGATCATGCCCGACATCGTCTCGGCGCCGACGAATGTGACCACGATCATGCTCGCCGAGGCGATCGGCCGGAGGCTCGGCTAGAGCCGTGCCCGATCGCGTTGCAATCGGGCACGGCTCTAAACCTTTGTCTTGACGCGCTCTCTTACGCCGAACCGGTATCCACTTCGGCGGAGAGCGCTCGAGCGCTCGGCCGGGGGACGGCCGAAGTCGGGACGCCGTTTTCGAGAAGCCGGGCCGCGCGCCTCGGCGCGTCCGGCCCACCGCCTCCCCCGGCTTCACACGAGAACGGTCACAGACATGGCGCGTTCGACCTCGAAGCGTCTTGCCCCAACCCGCTCCCGCACGGGAGCGGGGGGCATGGCGCGGCTGCCTCGAACGAGGCGCCTTCCTGATCGTCGCGATACGGTCGGAAGCGGCGCCAGCCGCATGACCGTCCGCGCAGACCCTCGCAGAGGGTGCTTGCGCGGACGGCGTCCGCTACAATCGGCGCTTCCGGCAATGGAAAAGGGCGATCCAGGCATGGGCGACATCACGACGGTAGCAAAGGCCTTCTTCGATGCCTGCGAGACCGGCGGAGGCTGGGAGGCGTGCGCGCGCTACTGTGCCCCGCATGCGACCTTCTCCGCCCAGGCCGATGCCCTGGCCGGCGTGACCTCCCTGCGGGACTACACGGAGTGGATGAAGGGGCTCCTGACCTTCATCCCCGACGGTCGGTACGAGGTGCGATCCTTCGCGACCGACGAGGAGCGCCGGAACGTGATGGCCTACGGGGTCTTCCACGGGACCCACACTGGCGAGGGCGGACCCTGCCCGCCCACGGGCAAATCCACGTCGACCGACTACGTGTATGTCATGCAGTTCGAGGGGGACCGCATCATCGGATTGACGAAGATCTGGAACGACGCCCGGGCCGTGAGAGAGCTCGGCTGGGCTTAGCCATCGCAGCGGCGAGCCTCGTCTTCCGCCGAACAGCGTGACGAGGCCGCCCGACAGATGCGCATCGCGCGGACGAGCTTCCTGGCCTGTCGCTTCTCGCAGGTCTCCGTGACGGCACGACCGGCGACCTTGACCATGAAGTGCCCATCAGCGGCCATCTCCTCGGTGACGTGAGACATGCCGGCGGTCTCCTGTCGTTCGGGGCTCGGATGTCGGGCGGCCCATCTCCGGGGCTGGGTCGGGTGCGGCAAGGGCCCGTGCGCGGGTGCCCAGGATTGCCTGGGATCGCGGTCAGACAGGCGGGTTCGCCCCGCAACCCGCCTCCCGCCTTCGTGATCCTGCGTCAGGAGCCTTCGCCTCACCGACCGGAGGCGCCGCCCTGGGCCGCGACTTCAGAAGCCGCCCGGGCGAGATCGCGTTCGAAGCGCGGGTCGTGGAACAGCGCCTCGGCGATGACGGCCGCGGCGATTTTGCCGGCTTCGAGGTCGGACGGGAAATGGGTGCCGGCGATCACCCGGTTCTCCCCGTAGGTCCCGGCGAAAGCGAACAGCGCCTGGCGCTTCTCGGGCACGAGGCGCGACAGCACCGTGGCCGCGAGATACCCGAACGTGGCGTGGCCGCTCGGGTAGGACGTGCTGTCGGAGCGATGTCCGAACGTGGCGAGGTCCGGCTTCACCGTGTAGGGCCGCGGCCGCGCGATGGCGGCCTTCGCCGCCAGCACGGCGAGTTCCCCGTCCTGGAACACACTCTCGATCAGCGCCGCGGTGTCCGGCATCGTCTCCGCCGTGAAGGCCGGGCCGAGCACACCGGTGAAGCGGTCGAGGGTGCACGGCAGGTTCGCGGTGATGCGCCGCTCGTCGTCGGGCGTGCGGGCGCGGACCGCGGCCTCCACGGCCTGCATGTCCGCCTTGGCCGATTCCGAGCCGGCTTCGGGCGGGGGCGGCAGGACGCGCTGCAGCGCCATCGCCGCCGGGTCGACGTAGGTGCTGTGGAGCGTCGCGGCGGTGACGGGCAGGGCAAGGGAGAGGAGCACGGCCAGCGTCGCGGTGAGCCGCCGGCCACCCCGGCCGGAAATCCGATCTTTCACCACCCCTCCTCAAGCCGTGCCAGGTCTCACCGCTCGCAGCCACGCCGCCGGGCCGCCCCGAGGCTTCTCCGGGGCTACTCCGGGATTGTCTCGGGCAGCAGCGTCACGAGCACCCCGAGCGCGACCGCCGCGACGGCGGCGCACGCGAGATAGGCGGCATCGAACCCCGCCTGCTGGACCAAGGTTCCGGCGATCACGAACGACAGCGAAGCGCCGGCGCCCTGCACGGTCCCGATCAGGCCGTGGGCGGCGTTGTAGCGGCCGGTTCCTCGGGTGATGTCGGCTATGACCAGCGGCTTCACCGCGCTGAGCAGGCCGGCACCGACGCCGTCGAGGCACTGGACCGCGATCAGCCAGTACGGGTCGCGCCAGACGAGATAGAGCAAGGCGCGCACGGGCAGCGCGGCGAAGCCGATCACGAGCAAGGGCTTGCGGCCCCAGCGCTCGGCCCGGCGGCCGACGATGAGCCCCATCGGCACCATCACCCCCTGCGCGCCGACGATGCAGACGGAGACGATGACGGACGACCAGTCCGGGCGCGCCTGCCCGATCTCCTGGGCGACGAGGGTCAGCAGCGGCGCGTTGGCGAAATGGAAAAGCCCTACGCAGGCCGCGAAGACCATGAGCGGCCGGCAGGTCAGCAGGGTCCGCCACCGGGCCGGGGCTTGCTCCCCCTCGCCGCCGCCGCGAGCCCGGCGCGCGTCGATGGCATCGCGCGGGATGGAGTAGAGTGCCGCGGCCGAGACGATGGCGCAGGCCGGGACCAAGAGGAACACCGCGCGGTCCGGGAACAGCCAGCCGACGAGCCCGATCAGCACGGCGATGGCGACGTTCCCGGTCCGCTCCAGGGCGGCGTTGCGGCCGAAGCGCCCGGCGATCCGGTCGGATGGGAACAGGCCGAGCGTGAGCGTCGCGATGGCCGGGCTCAGCATGCCCCCGACGGCGGCCAGCACGCAGGAGGCCGCGAGCACGGGCCAGAAGTACGGGAAGAGCGCGACGAGGAGCGTGGCCAGCGAGAGCGCGACCAGGGCGCCGAGCAGGATCACGCGCTTGTCGCGCACCGCGTCGATGGCGGTCCCGATGGGCGTCTGCACCACGATGCCGACGATGCCCGACACCGTGCTGACCAGCCCGACCGAGGCATCATTCCAACCGCGGTGCACGTAGAGGTAGACGTTGAGGTAGGGCTTGATCGCCCCGTTCACGTCGATGAGCAGGAGGTTGAGGAGGTCCAGGGACCTGGAGACGGATGGCCGTCGCGAAGCGGGCGGCCGCTCCCCCTCGCCGATGTCCTGCTCCATGCGGTCCGCTCCCCTTTCAGCCAACCTAGAGCGGCGCGGCACCGAACCGAGGTGACCCCACCCCGAATGAGCGTGACCGCCGGTAGAGGCGCTCCGGCCCGGCGACCGCGGCGCCGACCCGCCCGAAGCCCGCGACGCGCGCGACCGTTCCGGCCTGCCGGGTCTCGAATGCCGCCCGCGACCTGTCGGGCCCGGCGCCGTGACCCGCGCACCGCCGTCGTTCACCCCGCCTTCGGGCCAGCGGCACCACCGCCTTCGACGCGTGGCGCGACGGCGAGATCCGCCGCATCGAGGCACCGCGTCGCGATCGTGAAACCCGTCTCCGTGAGTCCGAGGGCTTCCTCGGCAAGCTGAGGCGCGCTGAGGACCGCGCGACCTCCGCGCGTTTCGTGGCGGAACATCCCACCGGGCCAGGCGCCGCGCCCGACATCGCCCCAACCACCGGTAACCCTGACCACCGACCCGTCAAGCACCGGCTCGCGGGCTCAAGCCGGGAAGGCGCGCAGGAGGTCCTCCGCCCCGTAGGGCTTCTTCACCACCGGCACGGCGGCGAGGTCTTCCGGAATGCGGAAGCCGTCGCCGTAGCCGGTGGCGAACGCGTAGGGGATGCCCAGTTCGAACAGCCTGCGCGCGACGGCGATGCTGGTCTCGGAGCCCAGGTTGACGTCGAGCAGGGCCCGGGCCGGCGGCGCCGCGTCGATCAGGCGGAGCGCCTCGCGCGTCGACGACGCCATGTCCACGTTCGTGGCGCCGAGCGACGTGAGCAACTCCTCGGCCTCCAGGGCGATGATCATGTTGTCCTCGACGACCAGCACGGACCCCGCGAGACCGCGCAGCGCCTCGGCGTGAACCGCCCTGACAGCCTTCGGCGCGGCGCGTGAGGCGTTCTGGACGAAGGCCGGGGGGATGGTGAAGCGCGCCTCGACGCCCGCCAGTTCGTAGCGCACCTCCGCCTCGCCCTTGAGCTCGTACGGGATCGACCGCTCGATGATGGTCGTGCCGAAGCCGCGCCGGGTGG
Organism: Methylobacterium oryzae; assembly: GCF_021398735.1. Classification (NCBI taxonomy): domain Bacteria; kingdom Pseudomonadati; phylum Pseudomonadota; class Alphaproteobacteria; order Hyphomicrobiales; family Methylobacteriaceae; genus Methylobacterium; species Methylobacterium oryzae. The sequence goes on along the minus strand of NZ_CP090349.1, from coordinate 5,928,704 downwards.
GCGCCCGCACGGCCGGGCCGCCGGTCTCGCGCCATCGGATCACCAAGTGGTCGAGGGCGTCCCGCTCCCAGCGCAGGTCGACCCGCCCGAGGCTGTCGCAGAGCGCGCCGTACTTGGCCGAGTTCGTCATCATCTCGTGGACGACCAGGGCGACGGTCGAGAACGCCTGCGGTTCCAGCAGGACGTCGGCGCCGTCGAGCACGACCCGGCCGGCCTTGGGTCCGAGGTAGGCGCCGGCCTCCAGCATGACGAGGTCGCGCAGGGATCCCGGTCCCCAGTTGCTCGAGGTGATCTGGTCGTGCGCCCGGGCGAGCGCTTGGATGCGGTCGCCGACCGTGTTCGCGAAGGCGCTGTCCGCCCCGTCCGCCGGCCGGCTCTGGGTCACCACCCCGCGGATCAGGTTCAGGATGTTGCGGACCCGGTGGTTGAGCTCGGCGATGAGGAGTTCCTGACGCTCCTGCGCGACCTTGCGCTCCTTCTCGGCGGAGTCGGTGAGGCGCAGGATCACCTCGAGCAGGGTGATGCGCAGGGCCTCGGCGGTCCGCATCTCGACCTCGGCCCAGGGGAGCGAGCGCCCGTGCACGGTCTCGCGCCACGCCTCGAAGCTCTTGCGCGGGGTCAGACGGACGCCGTTCGGCCCCGGAGTCGCGGGCTTCACCGGGTTGCCCGCCCAGGTCACGGTCCGCGAGACCTCGCGCCGGAAGTAGACCAGAAAATCCCGGGGCGTGCGCGACACCGGGATGGCGAGCATGCCGGCCGCCCGCTCGGTGAAGTCGCGGCCCGGTTCGTGGACGCGCCCGATCTCGTCGGTCGCGTAGGCCTTGCTCGCGGCCGTGCGGTTGAGGAAGCGCACCAGGCCGGCGAACTCCTCCGCGGTCGGGGTCGAGCCCTGGAGCGTGATCTCGCCGTTCACCCACAGGCCGATGCCGTCGCAGGGCAGGATCGCCGCCAGGTCGTCGAGGAAGTCGGAGAGGCTTTCCAGGTTGGTGCCGCCGGTGGCCAGCGCGCCCAGCAGGCGGTTGTGCAACTCGCGCGAACGGACCTCGCGCTCGGCGTCGGCCTGCCGCTCGCGGGCCTCCAGCAGCCAGGAGAACATCTGGCCGAACAGCTCGGCGCCGGTCCGGCGCTCGAGGGAGATGTGGCGCGGCTCGGTGTGGTGGCAGGCGAACAGGCCCCACAGGCGACCGTCGCGCAGGATGGACACGGACAGCGAGGCCGCCACGCCCATGTTGCGCAGGTATTCGAGGTGGATCGGCGAGACCGTCCGCAGGGTCGACAGCGACAGGTCGAGGGGCTGGCCGGCCGGATCGCGCGGGGGCAGCACGGCGGCGCCGGTGTCGTCGACGTCGGCGATGATGCGCAGCCAGTTGCGCGCGTAGAGGGCGCGGGCCTGTTTGGGGATGTCGGAGGCCGGGTAGTGCAGCCCCAGGTAGGGAGCGAGGCCGGACCGGGCCGCCTCGGCGATGACCTCGCCCGAATGGTCCGCGGCGAAGCGGTAGACCATAACCCGGTCGAACCCGGTCAGCGCCCGCATCTGGCGGGCGGCCTCGCGGCAGAGGGGGTCGAACCCCACGGTCTGCTGGAGACGGGTGACCATGCTGCGCACGAGGTTGCCGGCGCTGAGGTGTTCGGTGGCGCTCGGCTCGGCCTCGATGACGATGGTGTCCCCGGACCGGTGGAGGGCCACGTCGAACGGCTCGCCGCCCGGCACGAGCCGGAGGCCGAAGACCCGGTCGACGGCGTCCGGCCCGCGCAGGGTCTGCAGGTGCCCGCGCAGGGTGTGGATGGCCTCGCGGTCGAGGACGGCATCGAGGGGCAGGCCGAGAAGTGCCGCCGCACCCTGGCCGAGCCAGGTCGCGATGTTGTCCGAGGCGCGGGTGACGATCCAGTCCGGGGAGACCCCGATGAGGAAGCCGAACCCCTGCACCGCGCCGAGGATGTGGATGGGCTCGCGGTCGCAGGACGAGAGGTCGATCTCCGGCGTCGGTTGCGACGCGTTCAACTGGTCCATGGGCCCACGATGCTGCGCGCAGGCAAGGGTCCGGCTGCGGTTCGGATATTGTCTTCGCAGATCAACGCGGCACGGCGCGCGGGCGTTGCAGGACCGGCCTCTGCCAGCACCCACGATCCTTTCCTTCGACGCGTTGCCGCGACCTCGGGATGCCCGGAGCGTGGAACCGCTCCGGGCGGCCGGATCAAACTTTGCCGGTGAGCTTGTCGGCCACGTGCTTGGCGCCGTCCTTGACGTTCCCGGTCGTCTTCTGGGCTTCGCCCTTCAGTTCCTGCGCCTTACCCTCGGCCTTCAGCTTGTCGTTGCCAGTCGCGCTGCCGATGCCCTGCTTCACGTTGCCGACGGCCTCATTGGCCAGGCCCTTGATCGTGTCGGTGGTGCTGCTCCTGGCGGTTCTCCTTCGCGACCAGGCCTTCGCGACCAGGCCTTCGCGACCAGGCCTTCGCGACCAGGGCGGCCACGGGGATCGGGAACGGCTCTCGCCCGGGCGCCGTTCCGCGCGGCCGGTCACGGTCACGGGAGGGTCCTGACGCGTGCCCAGCGGGTGCACGGATCGACGCGACGGCCAAGTCTCGACTGCCCGGTGGGGAAGGGCGCTCCGCGCGAGCGGGATCCGCTAGGGATGTGCCTTCGCCCTCGTGCGCGCGCTCCTGTTCAGTGCGGCTCCTTCGGACGCGACCACGCCCATGTCAGCCGGTGCCGAAGCCGGCGTACCCGCCTGGACGCCACCCGGACGGAGCAATCCGACGCGCATGCCGGGTGACATCATCCCGCCTCCGGATCGCAGGCAGCACGACGGCACCGGCGCGGCGTGGTTCTCGGAGTCGGTACCTACGCTGACGATCTGGCGACCCGGGCAGTCAGGTCTCGCAGAGAATGCTGCCGAAGCAGGATGCGACGGTTCGGTCGATCACATTTCTTCGGACGGAGCTCTTCGCAAGCGAGCCAGGAAGCAGTCGTTCCTCCGCTCAAGCTCGAATCACACGCCGTCGTGACGATCGGGCGCGCCGAGTGGGCATTCCTTCGGCCGTTGGCCGAGCCAGTTTCCGCGGGGAGAAATCAAAACTCGACGTGCGGAAAATCCCTGTCACTCCAGAGACTTAGATCGAGTTGAGCGGTGCTGGCGGAGACGGAGGGATTCGAACCCTCGATACCCATTTCTGGGTATGCTCATTTAGCAAACGAGTGCCTTCAGCCGCTCGGCCACGTCTCCGGCGCTCTGGCTCTAGAAGGTCGGATCCGGCGGGTCAACCCGATCCTGGCGGGCGGCGGCCACGCGGCGGCGCTCGACGTGCTTGGCGACGCGCAGATGCCGCGAGATCGCGTAGTTCATCGCCGTCAGGAAGCCGTAGGTGCCCCGCACGAAGTGGCGGCGGCCGAGATAGGCCTTCAGGAAATTGCCCGGCAGCTCGACGAACACCCGCCAGGTCGGGATCACCACGCCCCGCGACTCCAAGTCGTCCGCCTGCTGGTCGGAGTAGCGGTTCAGCTTGTCGAGCTGGTCGCCGAGCGAGCGCACCGAGAAATGATGGATCACGCCCCGGAGCCGGCCCGGCTTCACCCCCGGTTCCAGCGCCACCCGGTCGTGGACCGGCGAGGCGGCGTAGCGGCCCCGATCCTTCCGGTAGAGCCGGACCGGCGTCAGCGTGTAGGCGAGCGGGTGCGGCCGGCCCTCGCCGGGGAAGATCTCGGCGATGCCGATCCGCCACGCCGGCCGGCGCGGCTCGCCCGCGGCCCAGAGGCCCCGGATCTCCCGGGCCAGCTCCGGCGGCACCACCTCGTCGGCGTCGAGGTTCAGGAGCCAGACGTGCCGGCACTGCTCCTCTGCGAAGCGCTTCTGCGGGCCGTAGCCCGGCCAGGGATGGTGCAGCACCCGCGCGCCCAGCGACTCCGCCAGGGCCTGCGTGCCGTCGGTGGACCCGGAATCGACCACGACGAGGTCGTCGGTCAGGCCGCGGACCGCCCGAAGCGTCGCGCCGATCCGGTCCACCTCGTTGTGGGCGATGATGAAGACCGACAGCGGCAGGGGCCCGTCGGGTCCCGGGAGCGGCCTGGGGGCGGCGGCGCCCTCCGGAGCGCGGCTCACGCCAGCCAGTCCGGCACCCGGTCGAGGGCGATCAGGGCGTCGACGTCGAGGCGCGGGCGGACCACCGCCGCGCGGTCGCCCCGCACCAGAACCTCCGGCACCAGCGGCCGGGTGTTGTAGGTGCAGGACTGCACCGCCCCATAGGCGCCGGCGCTCATCACGGCGATCAGGTCGCCGGGCCTCACCTCCGGCATCTCGCGGTTGAGGGCGAGGTAGTCGCCGCTCTCGCAGACCGGGCCGACCACGTCGGCGACGAGGCGCGGCGTCTCGGGACCCGGCTCGATGACCGGCCGCAGGCCGTGATAGGCCTCGTACAGGGTCGGGCGGATCAGGTCGTTCATCGCCGCGTCGACGATCACGAAGGTCCGCCCCTCGCTGTGCTTCACGTAGAGCACCCGCGTCAGCAGGATCCCGGCATTGCCGACGATCATCCGGCCGATCTCGAAGACCGGCCGCAGGCCGAGCGGGGCGAAATGCGGCCGCAGGGTCGCCGCCAGCGCGGCCGGGTCCGGCGGCGGCGCGTTGTCGTCGCGGTAGGGGATGCCGAGGCCGCCGCCGAAATCGATGTGGCGCAGGGGATGGCCGGCCGCCAGCAACTCCCGGGCGAGGCCGGCGAGCAGCCGGGCCGCGTCGGCGAAGGGCGCCAGATCGGTGATCTGGCTGCCGATATGCATGTCGACGCCGTGCACCGCGATCCCCGGCAGGGCGGCCGCAGCGGCGTAGACAGCCGGCGCCCGGGTGATCGGGATGCCGAACTTGTTCTCGTACTTGCCGGTGGAGATCTTGGCGTGCGTGCCGGCGTCCACGTCGGGGTTCACCCGGACCGAGACCGGCGCGCGGAGGCCGAGGCCCACCGCCACCTCGGACAGGACCGCGAGTTCCGGCTCACTCTCCACGTTGAAGCAGAAGATGCCGGCCCTCAGCGCGGCCTCCATCTCGGCGCGGGTCTTGCCGACTCCCGAGAACACGATCTTGCCGGGGTCCACGCCGGCCGCCAGGGCCCGCTGCAGCTCGCCGCCGGAGACGATGTCCATCCCGGCGCCCCGGGCCGCGAGGGTCCGCAGGACGGCCTGGTTCGAGTTCGCCTTCATGGCGAAGCAGACCAGCGCGTCGTCGGCCGCGAACGCCTCCGCGAAGACGCGGAAGTGCCGCTCCAGCGTGGCGGTGCTGTAACAGTAGAACGGTGTGCCGACCTCCGCGGCGAGGCCGGTCAGGTCGACATCCTCGGCGTGCAGGCGGCCGTCGCGATAGTGAAAATGGTGCATCTCGGCCGTGTCTCGTCGCCGTATCTCGTCCCGCCGGAGCGCGGGCTGTTTCCCGTGAAACACTCCGCCGCCGGCCGCGGCGGGCGCGCGCCGGTGGCGGGGTCCGACCGAGTCCGAGCGGGGCCACCGGGCGCGGCACCGCGACGGCGTGCCGGCCTCCGCCCTCTACAGCAGCGGATCCAGAATGAAAGGCTGCTTCGGCACCCGGTAGCCGCGCCGCGCGCCGCGGCTGGTCTCGACCGGCGCCTCGGTGCCGCCCGGCGGGACCGCCGCCGCGGAGAGCTCGTCGCCGGCGCGCACCGAGGCCGGGTCCGGCTCCGGGGCGCCGCCGCCGAGGCCGACCGAGACCGGCAGCGTCCGCCGCCCGGTCGGCGCGTCCGCACCGGCCTGCGCACCCGCCCGCGGGGCCGCCGTCTGGGGCGGCTCCAGCGCACCCCGCCGCCCGCAGGCGGAAGCCGCCAGGGCCACGAGGCCGGACACGGCGAGGAGTTTCAGGGCGGGTTTCGACAACATCGCGCGAGGGTCCGGCGGGCTCGGCACCGGCACGCGAGGGCCGGCGGGAGCGCTACCTTAGCCGTTGCCGCGTCCCGGCGCGAGCGCCCGTCCGCCACAGGCCGGCCGCGGCGCACGGTTGGGGCCCGTTCCCGCGGTTCCCGGCCCGGCCTCGACAGCCGGGAGGCGTCAGCCCCGCCGCTCCTTGCCGCCCTGCGAGCCCTGCCGGTTCTTGGCGGGGGCGTTCTGCTGCTGCTCGGCCTCGTAGGCGTCGATCGCCCGGCGGCAGTTCTCGCTGAGCTTCTTCCAGTTCTTCTGGAAGCAGGCATCGGTGGCCGGATCGTCGGGGGCCAGGTTGCCGCAATAGGTCAGGTAGTCCCCGGTGCAGTACTTCTTCAGGGTCTCGTTGCCGCGCTTCGTCTGCTGCGCGGCTGCCGGCAGCGTCAGGGCAACGGCCGCCGCGACGGCGAGGACGATCGGCTTCAGGCGCATGGGTATCCGTACCATCTGTCGAACTTGTGAATGCAGGACGCGTCGGCGATGCGATGATGCCTTTGCGTGGTCGAAACAAGGCAGTCATCGCAGGTTTTCGGTTGCGTTCCGGTCGCCAAACCCCGTTTCGGAGGTGGATCGGCTCAGACCCGCTCGGGTTCCGGCATCGCCGCCGCGGTCCGCGGCATCCGGCCCGGGGCCGTGAGGGCTTCGGCGACCTCGACGATTCGCCGGCGGAGATCGGCGTTCTCGCGCTCGATGCCGGCCTGCCGGTCCGGCGACAGGTTTCCGGCCCGGTCGTGGCGTTCGTTCTGGCGGTCGGCCACGGTCAGGGCCAGAGCTTCCTCGGCCGCCTTCAGGCTCGCGCGCAGGTCGTCGCGCTCGGCCGCCAGCGCGGCGGCGTCCGGTGCCGGCGCCGCGCCCTGCCGGAGCGCCAGGAGACTGTCGAGCAGGTCGGCATGGGCGTCCTCGAGAGCCTGGAGCGTGGCGAGGCTCGCGCTCCCGTCCTCCCGCGCCAGCGTCAGCTCGGTCTCCAACTCCCGGGTCTTGGCCTGGGCCTGGGCGATCTCGGCGTCGCGGGCAGCGACGTCGCGCGCCAGGGCGGCGACCCGCATCGTCCCGGCCCCGATCGCCGCCATGTCGGACTGCCGCCGCGCCTCGACGGTCTCGACCCGGCGCTCCAGGCGGCGCTGCTGCACGGCGAACTGGGCGCGCAGGAAGTCCCGCTCGGCGGCGATCTCGGCCGGCGACAGGGGCAGGCGCGCCTCGGCCCGCCGACGCTCCAGGCGCGCGGCGCGGGCATTGAGGGCCGGCAGCAGCAGCAAGCCGCACAGGCTCGCCGCCAGGAAGCCCAGCGCGAAGATCATCACCGTTTCGATCACGAGGGTGCAGCCCGCGCATCCGGCCGGAAAACCCGACCCAACTCCACTCTAGCCCAGGTTGGCCGCGAGGGTGAAATCCCGCGGGGCCGGTCAATCAGAACGCGTTCCGACGCCCTCGCGGATCCGATCGGATCAGAACGGGTTCCAAGTCGGCTCACGGGTGAACTTCAGATAGCCGACATTGATCCCGAGCCGCGCGCCGACGCCACTGCGGATCGGCACGACGATGACCCGGTCGTTGACCACCGCGGTCATCCCGAAGCCGCCCACCAAGTAGGCGGAGCCGTCGACGCCGGCGAAGCGGCGGTACAGGTCGCGCACGTTGGGCAGGTTGTAGACCAGCATCATGGTGCGGGCGCCGTCGCCGCCGACATCGAAGCCGAGGGACGGGCCCTGCCAGTAGATGCGCCGCTTGCCGGCGTTGCGGGTGTAGAGCGTGCCCTCGCCGTAGCGGACGCCCGCCACCACGGCGCCGCCGCCCTCCTGGCCGAGGATGTAGCCGTTGGGCTCGCCCCAGCGCCGGCCCGCCTCCTCGACGGTGAGCGCGAGGCCGCGCGACACCGTACCGAAGAACCGATGGCCGGATTCCACGATCTCGCCGGGACGGAAGGTCTCGGGCGTGTCGAGATCCTCGCCGGCCGCGCGGGCCGCGCCGAGGAGGGAGCCGCTGAGGGGCGCACCCAGCGCCAGGCCGAGGCCCGCGCGCAGGAGGGTGCGGCGGTCGGTGCCGCGATCGGTGCCGCGATCGTCTCGTGCCGTCATCGTTGCCTCCTCGCCCGGTTCGATTAACGGTTCGTGCGATGGACCTGTGCCGCTCTGTCCCGCCGGGCCGGCAGAGGCCGCGCCGGGCGGATGAGTCGGACCAGCTTCTGAGGGAATCCGCAAGATGTGGTTAACGCGTCCTGACCCCGCAGTCCGCATGGCCGGGCGGTCGGGCGCGGGCGTCCCGCGTGCGGCGCTCACGCTCGCGCGGGCGGTGGGGCTGTCAGCCGCGCTGTCAGCCGCGCTGGCGGCCCTGCCGGCGGTGGCCCCCGGCCGCGCCGCCGCGGAGGAGGGCCTGACGGCCCGGACGCGGATCGAGCTGCTGACGCTCAACGGCTTCGACCCGGTCAGCTACTTCCTGGAGGGCGGGCCGCAGGCCGGTCTGGCCCGGTTCGAGCTGTCCTGGGGCGGCCAGGTCTGGCGCTTCTCCAGCGGCGCCAACCGCGCCGCCTTCCGGGACGACCCGCCCGCCTACGCGCCGCGTCTCGGGGGCTACGACGCCGCCGGGATCCTGGATGGCCGGCTGGTGGACGCCGATCCCCTGGTCTTCGCGGTGATCGACGAGCGCCTCTACCTGTTCCGGGATGCCGGGCGCCGCGCCCGGTTCCTGGCGGAGCCCGGCCTGGCCCGGCAGGCGGAGGCGGCCTGGCCGGCCGTGCGCCGCCTGCAGGATGTCCCGCCCGACGCCTCGCCCGACGCCTCGCCCAAGGTGCCGCCTACGGATGCGCCGCGCTGAGCGCCGCCGCCGGCCGGTCGCTCGCGCGGGCCGGCAGGGCGAGCCGCGGGGCCAGGGCGGGGTCCCCGAGGGCCGCGAAGGGACCGTTGCGGTGATCGGGTCCGTGCTGGCCGTAGCGGATCGGGCCGCCGCCCGGCACCACCACGCAGCCGCCCGCCGCCGCGACGATGTGGTCGCCCGCGGCCGTGTCCCATTCCATGGTCGGGCCGCAGCGGACGTAGATGTCGGCCTCGCCTGCGGCGATCAGCCCAAACTTCAGGGCGGACCCGACCTGGCGCGTCTCCACCACCGGCAGCGCCGCCAGGCAGGTGGCGGTCTCGGGATCGCCGTGCCGCCGGCTGCCCAGGGCGACGAGGCCCGTCCCCGGCGCCGCCCGCGCGCGGACCGGCCGCCCGGACCCCGGCCGGCCCGCGATCACGGGGCCCTCCAAGGTCGTAGGGCCGGCCCACCAGACGCGGCCGAGGCCGGGGGCGGCCAGCGCGGCCGCCACCGGGCGGGCGCCAGACACCAGCGCGATGTTGACCGAGTAGTCCGGCGTCCCGGCGAGGAAGTCGCGCGTGCCGTCCAGGGGATCGACGAGGAAGAAGAGATCGGCGGGGCGGGTCGCGTCGCTCTGGGCGCGCTCCTCGGCCACGACCGCGATCCCGGGGAAGCGCCCGGCGAGGGCCTCGACGATCAGGTCCTCGGCCTCGACGTCGGCAGCGCTGGAGGGTGAGCCGTCCGGCTTCAGGGCGTGCGGGCAGGGGCCCCGGTGGTAGCGGCGCAGGATCTCCCCCGCCGCGCAGGCGATCTCGGCGAGCGCCGCGGCGATCCGCTCACGCTCCGGTCCCGAGATCGTCACCGCGCCCGTCATGATGCCTCCCGACACCGCCCTGAATGCCCGAGCGGGGGGGGAATGTCGACGGCCACTGGCCGGAGCGCCGCCTCATCGGCGCTCCGGCAGCTCCCGCGCGGCGGCCGGCATCCGAACCGTCCGCCGGATCCGCGCCAGCAGGGCCTGGCTCCGGCGGCGGTGGCGGCGCAGCTCCGCCGCGAGGCCGCGCGCGTCCGGGAGGCCCACCGCCTTGGCGATCTGCTGGGACGCGGTCTCGGACGGTTCCGCGGCGGGATCGGTCATCACGAGCCGCTGCCACTGGTAGACGGCGTCGAGGAAGCCGTAGGTCTCGGCGAGGGCCTCGCCCGCCGCCGCGGGCAGGAGGCCGCGCGCCGCCGCCTCGCGGAAGAGCGACTCCGCGCCGAGGCCGATGCAGCCGGGCCAGTCGCGTGCCTGGCTCAGCACGATGGCCTGGGCGAGGAAGTCGAGGTCGAACAGCGCGCCGGGGGCGAGCTTCAGGTCGTAGGGGCCGGCATGGCCCCGCTCCCGCGCGACCAGGGCCCGCATCGCGCCCGCCTCGGCGCAGACGGCGGCGGTCTCGCGCGGCTGCCGGAGGATCCCGGCGATCGCGGCCGTGACGTCGGCCGCCAGGGTGGCGTCGCCGGCGACGACCCGGGCACGGGCGAGGGCCATGTGCTCCCAGAGCTCCGCCTCGCCGCCGTGATAGGCCGCGAAGCCGCTGAGCTGCACGGCGGGCGGGCTGTGGCTGCCGTAGGGCCGCAGCCGCAGGTCGACCGCGTACAGCCGGCCGCGCCGCGTGGCCGTGGTGAGCGCCGCGAACACGCGCTGCGCCAGCCGGTTGTAGGCCACCACGGCGTCGAGGGGGCGCCTGCCGTCGCTGGTGCGGTTCTCCGGGTCGAAATCGTACAGGAACAGGAGGTCGAGGTCGGACTCCGCGCTGAGCTGGCGGGATCCGAGGCGGCCGAGCGCCAGGATGCAGCAGCGGCCCGCCGGCACCGCGCCGTGGTCCAGGGCGAACCGGCGCTCCTCCGCCTCCAGGCTCAGCGCCACCGTGGCCTCGGCGATCGCCGCGTAGGCCTCCCCGGCCTGGCGCGGGGTGAGGATGCCCGACAGCAGGCGGGCGCCCGTAACGAAGGCCATCTGCCGGGTGGCGTCCCGGCAGCGGTCGAGGCTCTCCTCGTGGCTCGCCGGCTGGCCCAGGAGCGACCGGTACTGCGCGCGGACCTCGTCGGGATCCGTGGTCGGCGTCACGAAATCGGCGTCGAGCACGGTGTCGAGGACGTGCGGGCTCAGGCCGACCGTGTCGGCGAGGCGCGGCGCCGTCCCCAGGATGTCGGCGAACAGCAGGCGCAGGCGCTCGTGCGAGCGCAGGATGGCGAGGAGTTCGGCCACCGCGGGCATCCGCGCGAAGGCCCGGTCGAGGGCGAGGAGCGCCGCGTCGGGGTCGGCGGTGCCGCCGAGCGCGCGCAGCAGCGCCGGGAGCATCTCGGCGAGGATCTCCCGGGCCCGGCCGGTCCGCAGGGCCGGGCGGCGCCCAAGATGCCAGCCCTGCACGGTCTCCCAGGCCAGGGGCGGATCCCGGAACCCGAAGGCGCCGAGCCGCGCCAGGGTCTCGGGATCCGGCTCGCTCTCGCCGAAGACCAAGGCGGTGCCGTCGGCGCCGGCCTCCGGCTCCGCCTCGAACAGCAGGGCGTAGTGCGCCTGGACCCGGCCGGCATGGTGGAGCAGGGCCGCCTCGAAGGCCGGCAGGTCGGGGAAGCCCGCGAACAGGGCGAGCGCGGTCAGCGCCTCGGTCCCGGTGGGCAGGCGCTGGGTCTGCTCGTCCCGGATCATCTGGATCCGGTGCTCGAGGGTGCGCAGGAACGCGTAGGCCGCGGAGAGCTCGTCCCGGGCCCGCCCGTCGATCCAGCCCTCCGCGACGAGCTCGCCGAGCATCGCCACGGTCCGGCGGCCCCGCAGGGCCGGCTTGCGGCCGCCGAAGACGAGCTGCTGAGTCTGGACGAAGAACTCGATCTCCCGGATGCCGCCGCGGCCGATCTTGATGTCGTGGCCGCCGACCGCGATGGTCTCGTGGCCGCGGACCATGTGGATCTGCCGCTTCAGGGCGTGGATCTCGGCGATGGCCGGGAAGTCGAAGTGCCGGCGCCAGATGAACGGCGCGAGTTCCGCCAGGAAGGCCTCGCCGGCCGGGATGTCGCCGGCGATCGGCCGGGCCTTGATGAAGGCCGCGCGCTCCCAGTTCTGGCCGAGCGTCTGGTAGTAGTCGAAGGCGAAGCCGGTGGAGAGCGCCACCGCGGTCGAGCCCGGGTCCGGCCGCAACCGGTAGTCGATGCGGTGGACGTAGCCGTCGGCGGTCCGGTCGGCTAGGAGCTTCACCAGCCCCTGCGCCAGCTTGACGAGGAAGGGCTTCGGATCGCCGCCGGTCGCCGCGGCGGCGGGCTCGGCCTCGTAGAAGACGACGAGGTCGATGTCGCTGGAGTAGTTCAGCTCGCAGCCGCCGAGCTTGCCCAGGCCCAGGACGATCAGGCCCGACCCGTCCTGCGGCGCCTCCGGATCTTTGGGCCGGTACCGCCCGGCCGCCATCCCCTGCCGGAGGAGCGCCTCGACCGCCCCGCTCACCGATGCGTCGGCGAAGGCCGACAGGGCGCCGGTCACCGCGTCGAGGTCCCAGCGGCCGCCGAGATCCGCCAGGGCGACCAGGAGGGCGTGGGCCTCCCGGTTGGCGCGCAATTGCCGGCCGACCTCGGCAAGGTCGGGATTCGCCCCACAGGCGGCGCTGACGGCGCGCTGCCGCGCGATGATGTCCCGGCTCGCCGCGTCCGGCGGCTGATCCAGCAGGGCGACGAGCCGCTCGGGCGACCGGGTGGCCGCCCGCCACAGGAAGGGGGAATGATCCGCCAGGCCCAGGAGCAGCTCCCGGCAGGGCGGTGTCAGGAAGCCGGCCGGCAGCGCCGGCGCGAGCTCGGCGAGCCGGGCCCCCGCGGCGTCCGGGTCGGCGAGCCCGAGCCGGGGGCGCAGGCGCGCGCGCAGCGTCTCGGCTGGCTCGGCGGCCGCTCTCTTTGCCGATCCGTTCGGGAGACCGGTCTCATCTCTCATGCCGCATCCTCCCTGGCGCGACGGGGCCGGCATCGTAGCCGACCGGGCCGCCCGTGTCCGGTCCGGCGCGCACGGCTTGCGGCGCCCGCCGCGCGTTCACGATGCGGCCAGGACCGGGCAGCGGCGACGCGTTCGCGGCCGCGCGGGCCCGGAATCGGGGGCCGTCCCGGCCTTCCGTCCGATCCGGTAACGCTTTTCAAAGCCGACCGTGGCGTCTATCCGTGCGGACCGGTCGTCGCCCCCGGTCCGGCCCGCGGGCCGCGCGGGATCCCTTCGGGCGACTCGATCGCCGCAGGGGCGGCCGAGGACTGGGCGGCCGAGAACCGGGCGGCCGGGAACCGGCAGCCCCGACCGGGGCCCCGGCCCGCAGACGTCCGCATTTCCGATCCGCCCGCCCGGAGCGCACCATGTCCTCCCCGACCTCGCCCACCCTGACTCTCGACGGCCTCGACCTCGCCGCCTTGCTCTGCTCCCGCGTCTGCCACGACGTGATCAGCCCCGTCGGCGCGATCGTGAACGGGCTCGAGGTCCTGGAGGACGACCAGGACGAATCGATGCGGACCTTCGCCCTGGAGCTGATCGGGAAGAGCGCCCGTCAGGCCTCGGCGCGGCTGAAATTCGCCCGCATCGCCTTCGGGGCCGCCGGCTCGGCCGGCGCCTCGATCGACCTCGCCGACGCCGAGAGCGTGGCCAAGGGCATGTTCTCCGACGAGAAGACCAAGCTGACCTGGAGCGCCCCGCAGGCGCTGTTCCCGAAGAACAAGGTCAAGCTCCTGCTCAATCTCGTGATGGTCGCCACCTCGGCGATTCCCCGGGGCGGCCTGATCGACGTCGTCGTCTCCGGCGACGGCGAGGCGCCCACGCTGGTGCTGAAGGCCAAGGGCTCGCATGCCCGCATCCCGCCCCACGTCGAGGAGCTGATGGCCGGCAGCCCCGAGAGCGGCACCGTCGACGCCCACGGCATCCTGCCGTTCTACGCGGGCCTCGTGGCCCGGGCCGCCGCCATGGATGTCCGCTTCGCCATCGAGGGCGATGAAGTGACTATCACCGCCACGCCCGCAGTGATCGACGCGTCCGAAGACTCCGATGGAGAAGCTTCGGACACGGCGCTGGCGTGAAACTCTGAAAAAGGTGCCGCGCGGGGCCGGGATGGAAACGCTTCCCTAACCCCGCGCGAGTAAGTAGGTTGCGCGAGACCTTCTCCGCGTAACGAGTAGCGCCTATGGACGACCTGCTTCGCGAGTTTCTGACCGAGAGCGGGGAGCATCTCGACACGGTCGATGCAGAATTGGTTCGATTCGAACAGGATCCGAACAACGAGACTATTCTGCGGAACATTTTCCGACTCGTGCACACGATCAAGGGAACCTGCGGGTTCCTCGGACTCCCGCGGCTGGAAGCTCTGGCGCACGCCGCCGAGACCTTGATGGGTCGCTTCCGTGACGGGCTGCCCGCCACGTCGGATTCCGTCACCCTGATCCTGCTGACGCTGGACCGGCTGAAGGCGATCCTGGCCGATCTGGAGGCCACCGGCACGGAGCCCGCGGGCTCGGACGACGACCTCATCTCCGCCCTGGAGCGCATGGCCGAGGGCTCGCCGGAGCCGGAGGCCGCCGCCCCGCCGCCGCCGCCCGAGCCGGTCCTGCCCGATCCGGTGGTCCGCGAGCTGAAGCCCGGCGAGGTCTCCCTGGACGACCTAGAGGCCGCCTTCCTGGCCGCTCCTGGTCCGGACGAATCGGACTTCCTCCCGCCGCCGGCCCCCGTGGCCGCGATGCCCGCCCCCGCGGCCGCCGTCGCCCCGGCGCCCGCGCCCGCCGTCAGCGCGGCGCCCAAGGCCGAGAAGAAGCCCGAGCCCGTCGAGGCCGAGAAGACCGAGAAGGCCGAGCCGGCGCGCGCCGAGAAGGTCGAGGGCGCCGAGGGCGAGACGACCGCCGCCGCCAAGAACCAGACCATCCGGGTGAACGTCGACACGCTCGAACACCTGATGACGATGGTCTCCGAGCTGGTGCTGACCCGCAACCAGCTCCTCGAGATCGCCCGCCGGCACGAGGATTCGAGCTACAAGGTTCCGCTGCAGCGCCTGTCGCACGTCACCGCCGAGCTGCAGGAAGGCGTCATGAAGACGCGCATGCAGCCGATCGGCAACGCGTGGCAGAAGCTGCCGCGCGTGGTGCGCGACCTCTCGGCCGAACTCGGCAAGCAGATCGACCTCGTGATGGTCGGCAACGAGACCGAGCTCGACCGCCAGGTCCTCGAGGTCATCAAGGACCCGCTGACCCACATGGTCCGCAACTCGGCGGATCACGGCCTCGAATCGACCGCCGAGCGCGTGGCGGCGGGCAAGCCCGCCCGCGGAACGATCCGCCTCGCCGCCTACCACGAGGGCGGCACGATCACGATCGAGATCGCCGACGATGGCAAGGGCCTGAACCTCGCGGCCATCCGCAAGAAGGCGGCGGAGCGCGGCCTCGCCTCCCAGGCCGATATCGAGCGGATGACCGACGCCCAGG
Source organism: Methylobacterium oryzae (assembly GCF_021398735.1). Lineage (NCBI taxonomy): Bacteria > Pseudomonadati > Pseudomonadota > Alphaproteobacteria > Hyphomicrobiales > Methylobacteriaceae > Methylobacterium > Methylobacterium oryzae. The sequence goes on along the minus strand of NZ_CP090349.1, from coordinate 5,913,538 downwards.
TCGCCAAGTTCATCTTCCACGCCGGCTTCTCGACGGCGGCGGCGGTGACCTCGGTCTCGGGCCGCGGCGTCGGCATGGACGTGGTCAAGACCAACATCGAGACCATCGGCGGCCTGATAGACATCGCCACCACCGCGGGTCGCGGCACCACCTTCACCATCAAGATCCCGCTGACGCTGGCGATCGTGGCCGCCCTGATCGTCCGGGCCGGCGAGCACCGCTTCGCCCTGCCGCAGGTGGCGGTGCTGGAGCTGGTCCGGGTCGATGCCGGGGCGCAGCGGGTCGAGCACATCAACGGCGCGCCGGTGCTGCGCCTGCGCGAGCGGCTGCTGCCGATCGTCTCGCTCACCGGCCTGCTCGGCCAGACGAGCCCGGGCGCGGAGACGGACCAGGCCGGCTTCGTGGTGGTCGCCCAGGTCGGGCGCGAGCGCTTCGGCATCCTCGTCGACGAGGTCTTCCACACGGAGGAGATCGTCGTGAAGCCGATGTCGGTGAAGCTGCGGCACATCCCGATGTTTGCCGGCAACACGATCCTCGGCGACGGCGCCGTGGTGCTGATCGTCGATCCGAACGGCGTGGCCCGTCAGGTGGCGCAGGGCGTCCAGGGCAGCGGCGGCCACATCGACGCCGACGCCGACGAGGCGGTCGAGATGACCGACACTAAGACCACGCTCCTGGTGTTCAAGGGCGGCCAGGGCAGCTTCAAGGCGGTGCCGCTGTCGCTGGTCACCCGTCTCGAGGAGATCGAGTGCGCCAAGGTCGAGTGGCTTGGCGGCCGCGCGCTGATCCAGTACCGCGGGCGCCTGATGCCCCTGGTCCCGGCCGACGCGGCGATCACCATCAAGTCGGAGGGGACGCAGGCCCTGGTGGTGTTCTCCGACGGCGAGCGCGCCATGGGTCTCGTGGTCGACGAGATCGTCGACATCGTCGAGGAGCGCCTCGACATCGAGATCGCGGCGGACCGGTCGGACCTGATCGGCTCGGCGGTGCTGCGGGGCCGGGCGACCGACATCATCAACATCGCCCACTTCCTGCCGCTGGCCTACGACGACTGGGCGCGCGGTCTCAAGCGGCCCGAGCAGATCTCCACGGTCCTCCTGGTCGACGACTCGGCCTTCTTCCGCGACATGCTGAGCCCGGTGCTGAAGGCCGCGGGCTACCAGGTGGTCACGGCGTCGAGCGCCGAGACGGCCCTGTCGACCCTCCAGTCCGATCCGCAGATCGAGGTGGTGGTCACCGACCTGGAGATGCCGGGTCGCAGCGGCTTCGACCTCGTCGCCGCGATGCGGCGGGCCGAGCCGCGCCTCGCCGGGCTCCCGGTGATCGGCCTCACCGGCGCGATCGGCGCCGACGCGGTGGAGAAGGCGCGGGCGCTGGCGATCAGCGACCTCGTGGCGAAGTTCGACCGCAGCGGCCTGATCTCGGCGCTGGCCGAGATCGGCGCCGCCACGGTGTCGAAAGCCGCCTGAGCCGCCGCGCCGCCCGCCCCGGGCGATCGACCCCGGCCGATCGCTCCAAGCCGATCGACCCAGGCCGATCGACCCAAGCCGATCGACCCAGGCCGATCGCGACGATCGCGACGAACGAATCCGGAGAGTTCCGATGCAGGCTGCCAACGCCAACACCAGCGGCGCCACCACCAACGGCGCCGAGACCGGCGCCACCGACGACTTCGTCACGGTCTTCGTCGGCGAGACGCTGTTCGGCCTGGCGATCGAGCGGGTCCACGACGTCTTCGTCCCGTCGGGCGTGACGCCGGTTCCCCTGGCGCCGGCCGAGATCGTCGGCCTGCTGAACCTGCGCGGCCGGGTCGTGACGGCCATGAGCCTGCGCCGGCGCCTGGGCCTGCCGGACGCGGAGGCCGAGGCGGACGGCAGCAAGGCCAGCCCGAAGATGGCGATCGGCCTGGAGCAGGCCGGCGAGACCTTCGCGCTGGTGGTCGACGGCGTCGGCGAGGTGCTCAAGCTCGGCGCCGACAGCCGCGAGGCGGTGCCGATCAACCTGGATCCGCGCTTCCGCGACCTCGCCACCTGCGTCCACCGCCTCGACGGCCGGCTCCTGGTGATCCTCGACGTGGACGCGCTCCTCGGCTTCACGCCCGCCGGCGCCAAGGCGGCTTGAGGGAGAGGTCGATGAAGGCGCCCCACGAGACCACCTGCCTGGTGGTGGACGATTCCGCGGTGATCCGGAAGGTCGCCCGGCGGATCATCGAGGATCTCGGCATGAATGTCAGCGAGGCCGAGGACGGCAGCGCCGCCCTCGAGGCCTGCGCGGCCAGCATGCCCGACGCCATCCTGCTCGACTGGAACATGCCGAACATGGACGGCTACGCGTTCCTCCAGGCACTGCGCCAGAGCGAGGGCGGGGGCGCGCCGAAGGTCCTGTTCTGCACCACCGAGAACGACGTCGGGGCGATCGCCCGCGCCCTCCGGGCGGGGGCCGACGAGTACATCATGAAGCCCTTCGACCGCGACATCCTGACGGCCAAGCTCGAACAGGTCGGTCTCGTCGCCGACGCGGCCTGATCGCCCGCTCCCTGACCCGCGGCCCGAGCCCCGCGACCCTGCACCCGAGGCAATCATCATGGCCCTGAGTCCCGCGGTCGCCCCGCTGCGCACGCCGCCAACCCAGAGCACGACCTCATCGGCCACGGCGATCCGTGTGCTCGTGGCCGACGACTCGGCCGTGGTGCGCGGCCTCGTGGCCCGCTGGATCGGCGAGGCCGGATTCGAGCTCGTCGGCACGGCTTCCAACGGCCGGATCGCCCTGGAGCTGATGGCCAAGCACGACCCGGACGTGGTCCTGCTCGACATCGAGATGCCGGAACTCGACGGCACGACCGCGCTGCCGCGCATGCTCGCCATGAGCCCGAGCGTGCAGGTCGTGATGATGTCGACCCTGACGACGCGCAACGCCGATATCTCGCTGAAATGCCTCGCCCTCGGCGCGGTGGACTACATCGCCAAGCCGGAGAGCAGCCGCGGCGTCACCACCTCGGACACGTTCCGGGTCGAGCTGATCGAGCGCGTCCGCGTGTTCGGCTCCGCCCGCGCGCGGAACCGGCGCCCGTCCGCCGCGCCCGCCGGCCACGCGCCGGGCTACCACGCCGCGCCCGCGCCGGCGGCCGTGCCGGCCGCGGCGCATCCGGCGCCGGCCGCCGCGGCGCGCCCCGCGACTCCCTTCACGCTCCGGCCCAAGGTCCGCAACCGGACCCAGCCCCGCGCCCTGCTGATCGGCTCCTCCACGGGCGGCCCGCGGGCCGTGGGCGAGATGCTGGAGGGCATCGGCGCCGCCGCCCTGCGGCGCCTGCCGGTCCTGATCGTCCAGCACATGCCGCCGATCTTCACGGCGGTCTTCGCCGAGCATCTGGCCACCCGCACCGGGCTCCCGGCGGCGGAGGGCAAGGCCGAGGAGCGGGTCGAGCCGGGCCGCATCTACGTCGCCCCGGGCGGCCGCCACATGGGGCTGGCCGGCGGGGCCGGCGGCCCGATCATCAAGCTCACCGACGGCCCCCCGGTGAATTTCTGCCGCCCCGCGGTCGACGTCCTGTTCAAGGACGCGGCGGTGGTGTTCGGCGCCGCCACCGCGACCGTGATCCTCACCGGCATGGGCTCGGACGGGACCAACGGCGCCCGGGCGCTCACCGAGGCCGGCGGCCCGGTCCTCGCTCAGGACGAGGCCACCAGCACGGTCTGGGGCATGCCGGGCAGCGTCGCGCGGGCCGGGCTCGCCGAGGCCGTGCTGCCGTTGCCCGAACTCGCGACGGCGCTGCGCGCCCTGATCACGGGGCAGCCGGCATGACCGAGCTCGAGTTCGAATTCCTGCGCACCTTCCTGAAGCAGCGCTCCGGCCTCGCGCTGACGCCGGAGAAACGCTACCTCGTGGAGAGCCGGCTGACCCCGGTCTGCCGCCGCTTCGGCCTCGCCAGCCTCGGCGACCTGATCGGCGCCCTCAAGCTCGCCCAGAACAGCACGATCGAGCGGGCCGTGGTCGAGGCCATGACCACGAACGAGACCTTCTTCTTCCGCGACCGGATCCCCTTCGACCTGTTCCGCGACACGCTCCTGCCGGACGTGCTGGCGCGCAATGCCGGCCGCCGCCGGCTGCGGATCTGGTGCGCGGCGGCCTCGACCGGGCAGGAGCCGTACTCGCTGGCCATGCTCCTTCAGGAGGCGGCGCCGCGGCTCGCCGGCTGGCAGGTGGAGATCGTCGCCACCGACCTGTCCACCGAGGTGATCGAGAAGGCCAAGCTCGGGCTGTACAGCCATTTCGAGGTCCAGCGCGGCCTGCCGGTGCAGTGGCTGATCAAGTACTTCACCCAGGTCGGCGAGCAGTGGCAGATCGCTCAGAGCCTGCGCAGCATGGTGGATTACCGCCAGCTCAACCTGCTGCACAGCTTCGCCTCGCTGGGCCAGTTCGACGTGATCTACTGCCGCAACGTGCTGATCTACTTCGACGCGCCGACCAAGTCCGACGTCCTGGCGCGGCTCGCGGCGCAGCTCGCCCCGGAGGGCGCGCTCCTGCTCGGCGCCGCCGAGACGGTGATCGGCCTGACCGACCGGCTCTCGCCGAACCCGAAGCACCGCGGCCTCTACGGCCACGCCGAGGCCGCGGCGCGTCCGGCCGAGGCGCCGCCGCTGCGCATGGCCGCGAGCCTCTGAGCGGCGCGACCGGGATCCCTGGTCGTGCCCCGGCTCCGGGCCGTCCCCGAGTCCGCCAGCGCGACGGGAATCCGGGCGATCCCGGAAACGCGGCCTTAAGAACCGCGTGGGTAATTTGCACACGGACCCGCCGCCGGGCGAATCCGGCTCATCCGTGACCCGAGCCCCCCATGAGTACCGTCTCGTCCACCGCGACAGCACAGCTCGCCGCGCAGCGATGGTCGCCGCCTGCGTCGCCCCAGACCCGGATGTCCAACACGATCAGCAGCGCGCTGTCGGCCGGCACGATCAGCAGCACCGACGCGACGGCCCTCGCGGGCGCCTTGAGCAGCATCGATAGGAGCCTGTCGTCGACCAGCGCTGCCTCGACCAGCGCGACGAGCCGGTCCGGGCTCGACCCGTCCTCGATGAAGGACCGGATCGACGGCCTGATCGCCGATCAGGTCAGCAGCGGCAGCCTCACCGCCGACCAGGCCACGGAGCTGAAGAACCTGTTCGCCAGCCACGGCCGGAGCACCCAGAGCGCGGACGCCACTGGCGACGGGACTGGCGACGTCGCCGGCCCGGACGGCCCGCCGCCGGGGCCCCCGCCCGGCCCGGCGCCGACGGACGCTGCGGGCAGCGCCGGGAGCGGGGCGTCGGTCTCCGCGTCGGCCTCGACCTCGACTTCGACCTCGACCACCGACGCGGCGCGCACGACGAACGACCTGCTATCCACCTTCATCCAGCAGCTCCAGAGCGGCCAGTCGGGCCGCGTCGGCTACGGGGCGAGCGGCACCGCCAACAGCGGCGCCGTCTCGGCGCTCCTCCTCGACTTCCGCAGCTGAGGCCGGGGACGCGCCCGGCGGGCCTCCCGCCCGGTGCATCGCCCGCCTGCGCGCGGCCGGGGTCGACCCCGGCCGCGCGACGCGGCATCACAGCGCCGGACAAGCTCGGGAGAGACGGCATGGCGGCAGGAACGGGAACCGGATTGCCCAAGGTCGCGTTCATCGGCACGGGCGGGACGATCTCGTCCCTCGGCCGCGATGCCCTCGACATCCTCGACTACACCGCCACCGACCGGCGCCTCGAGGCCGGCGCGATCCTGGACGCGGTTCCGGAACTCGCGACGGTCGCCGCGGTGGTGCCGGTGCCGTTCCGGGCGGTCCCGAGCCCGGCGATCGGGTTCGCCGAGTGGCGCGACCTCGTCCAGCTGTGCGAGCGCCTCGCGGCCGAGCACCCGGACCTCGCCGGCATCGTCATCGGGCACGGCACCGCCACCCTGGAGGAGACCGCCTACGCGCTCAGCCTCACCCTGACGGTGGATCTGCCGGTGGTGCTGGTCGGCTCGCAGCGGCCGATGAGCGCCCTCTCCACCGACGCCAAGCTGAACCTCGTGGCGGCCGTGCGCACGGCCGCGGCGCCCGCCTCCCGCGGGCGCGGCGTGCTGGTGGTGCTCAACGACGAGATCCAGGCGGCCCGCGAGGTGACCAAGACCTCGGTGGCCCGGCTCCAGACCTTCCGGACCCCGGATTTCGGCGTGCTCGGCCACGTCGACGGCGAGTCCGTCCGCTACTACCGCCGCTCCGAGCGGGCGCACGCGCCGGGCACGCCCTTCGACATCCGGACCCTGCCGGCGCTGCCGCGGGTCGACGTCGCCTACGGGTACGCCGACGCCGACGGCACCGCGGTCCGGGCCTTCCTGGCCGCGGGCGCGCGCGGCCTCGTCGCGGCCGGTCTCGCGCCGGGCATGACCCCGCCCGCCGAGGCCGAGGCCCTGGAGGCGGCGGCGGCCGCAGGGATCGTGGTGGTGATGTCGACCCGGGCCGGCAGCGGCGTGGTCCCGCTCACCACCCGGCTGCGCAGCCGCGGCATCCTCAGCGCCGACAACCTCACCCCGCAGAAAGCCCGGATCCTGCTCGCCCTGGCGCTGACCGTCACGGCGGAGCCCGAGGCGGTGGCGCGGCTGTTCGCGACCTACTAGCGACGCGTCCCGGGGCCGGTCGCCCGCCCCGCCGAGCCCTCAACGCCCCCTTCCGGCCGGTCCCGGACGGTCCCCTCCGCGCGCGAACCCTGTCGCGGCCCGTGGCGCGCGCCCGCGATGTCAGCCGGCCATGCGGGCCGCATGTGCGATTTGGTCCAGAAAGTCCTGCCGAGCTCGGTTAGGTCAAAGATCAGTCCGGTGCAGTCCAGCCGAAGGGTTTTTCGCCCGGAAGACTGTCAGCGGACGAAGAAGGTTCGGGAACACGCCTTCAGCATTGCGGAAGATGCTCGGGATCGGCTTCCGCGCAGGGCATGACGGTTCGCGTGCCCGCACAGGGATTCACGGCCATGCGCGCGACATCCATCGTCTCCATGTCTCTGGCGCTCTCGGTCCTGTCCGGGCTGGGCGCACAGGCGGAGACCGCCGGGAGCCTCTCCACGACGGCCGTCAGCGGCAGCGCCGCCGCGATGTACAATCTCGGAATCCTCTACATCAACGGCCAGGGCGTGAAGCAGGATTTCGGTACGGCCGGACGCTGGTTCGAGAAGTCGGCCGCCGGCGGTGACGTCGACGCCATGCTCAACCTCGGCAGCCTGTACTACAACGGCCAGGGCGTGAAGCAGGACTACGCCGCCGCGGCCGCGTGGTTCGAGAAGGCCGCCCTGGCGGGCAACGCCGAGGCCATGAACAACCTCGGCAGCCTCTACGATGCCGGCCAGGGCGTGACGCAGGACTACGCCACCGCGCGCAGTTGGTACGAGAAGGCGGCGGCCGCCGGCGCCGCGTCGGCCCTGTACAATCTCGGCCTACTCTACGCCAACGGTCAGGGCGTCGGGCAGGATTACGGCGCGGCCGCGTCCTGGTTCGGGAAGGCCGCCGCCGCCGGCAACGTTGACGCGATGAACGCCCTCGGCAGCCTGCACCTCAACGGTCAGGGCGTGAAGCGGGACGCCGCCGCGGCCCGCCACTGGTTCGAGCGGGCGGTCGCCGGCGGCAACGTGGACGCGATGAACAACCTCGGCAGCCTCTACCTGAACGGCCAGGGCGTGAAGACGGACGCCGCCGCGGCCCGCCGCTGGTTCGAGAAGGCGGCCGCCGCCGGCCACGCGGAGGCGATGAACAATCTCGGTTTCCTCTACGTCAACGGTCGCGGCGTGAAGCAGGATTTCGAGGCCGCCCGGCGGTGGTTCGAGAAGGCCGCCGGCGGCGCCGCGGCCGCGAACGTCCCCGGCGACATCGCGCTCCGCTAGAGCCGTTCCCTGTCGGTTCGGGACGGAGGTGATCGCCGGGCCCGTGCCGAACGAGGCACCGGTGCCCTCTTCCGCGAGGGAGAGGGGGCCTGGCGCGGCTGCCGGGACCGGAGTTGCCGCCCTTCCCAACCGTTGCAAAACGATCGAGAGCGGCTCTAGGGCGGGGTCGCGGTCGGGGCGCGCACGTGTCATGCCGGCGGGCGCGGTCCCCACCGGACCGGATGGGGCGAGGATACGGCTCGGATGGGGCCAGGATGGGCCCCCTCCGTCTCCGACGCGACCCATCCGCAGGGACCAGACATCGATGCCGCTGATCGACCCCGCCCGCTCGCTCCTCCTCGTCATCGACGTTCAGGCCCGGCTGATGCCGACGATCGCGGAAGGGGACGGGGTCGTCGCCAATGCGGGCCGCCTCCTCGCCGCCGCGCAGCTGCTCGACGTCCCGGTCCTGGTCACCGAGCAGAATGCCGGCGGCCTCGGGCCGACCGTGCCGGCCCTGGCGCCCGAGCCCGGGACGGCCTTCGCGAAGATGAGCTTCGGCGCGACCCGGACGCCCGGCTTCCTCGAGCGCCTGCCCACGGATCGCGACCTCGTGGTCAGCGGCTGCGAGGCGCATGTCTGCGTGCTGCAGACGGTTCTCGGGCTGCGCGAGTCCGGCCGCCGCGTCGCCGTGGTGGCCGACGCCGTGGGCTCGCGGCGGATCGAGAACCGGGAGGCCGCGCTCGCCCGGATGGCGGCCCACGGCGCCGAGATCGTAACGACCGAGATGGTGGCGTTCGAGTGGCTCGGCACGGCGCGGCACAGGCGGTTCCGCGACGTCGTCAGGCTCATCAAGTAGGCGCCGCGGCGGTCCTCGCCGCGGCGCGCGCCTCAGGAGCCGTCGAGGGCCGCGCGGGTCTGCGGATCGGGTCCGATGTCGTCGGTGCCGGTCATGCCCAGCACCTCGATCAGGCGGGTCCGGGCGCGGCTGACCCGGCTCTTGATCGTGCCCACCGCGACGCCGCAGATGGCCGCGGCCTCCTCGTAGGTGAAGCTCTGGGCGCCGACCAGGACCAGCGCCTCACGCTGGGCCGGCGGCAGCCGGTTCAGCGCGCTCTGGAACTGCGCCATCTCCATCCGGATCTCCTGCTCGGGGAGGGCGGTCAGGCGCCCGGCATGGAGGCCGTCGGCGTCCTCCACCTCGCGCTTGCGCTTGCGCTGCTCCGAGTAGAACAGGTTCCGCAGGATCGTGAACAGCCACGCAGTCAGGTTGGTCCCGCGGCGGAAGCTGGCGGCGTTGACCCAGGCGCGCACGAGCGTGTCCTGCACGAGGTCGTCCGAGCGGTCGAGGTCGTAGGTCAGCGAGAACGCGAAGGCCCGCAGCGCCGGGATCGCCCCCAGCAGGAGGTCGCGCATCTCCGCGTCGGCGCCCCGGGGGGCCGGACCGGATCCGCTCCCCGCGGGGGCGGCTTGCAGCATCAGGGTCATCGCGAGGCCTCCGTGTCGGAGTGTGCGGCGAGCTCGTCGAGCAGCGTCCGGAGCCGGTCCGGGATCGGCAGGGCCAGGACGCCCGCGTAGTGCAGGCGCAGGCCGCGCCCGATCCGGTCCCGCGCGCCGTCGTCGATCGGCCGGCCGGGTCCGCCGACCGGCACCGGGCGTGATGCGGCCGCGGCGCCCGGTCCGGCCGGGTCCGCCGCGCCGGCGGAGCCCGGAATCCCTGGATCGTCCTCGGTCCCTGACATGGTCGCGCCCCCCGGTCGTGCGCGATGGGGCCCCGAGGGGCCCGGCGGTCCGCCGGACCGTTGTCCCCATCGGTTCGGCGAAGACGCGTCTCATCGCCTTCCGGCAGCGCTGGTAGGCGCGACGGATTTAATCGGTTCTGAACCCTGCATTCATCCAATTTTAATCTTGAAATAGCCCAGCTTGCGCCGAATTTAATCCATAAAGTCTCAGATACAATTCAGAAATACTTGTGTTCAGCTTGGCCGTGGCGACACTCGTCCTCCGTGCCTGAACGCGGGATGAGCGCACCGCGCCCCCGGCCAAGCGCGCCGCGACGGCCCCGCTCAGAGCTTCACGCCCTCGAGATAGCCGCGGTTCCAGGTCGGGCTGATCAGGATCTCGTTGACGCAGACGGAGGCCGGCAGGCGGGCGACGAACAGGATCGTCTCGGCGAGATCCTCCGGCTGGAGCATGCGCCCGCGATCCTCCGCGGTGACCGGGACTGGCCGCTTGTCGAGGAGGGGCGTCGCGACCTCGCCGGGGCAGATGCAGCAGGACCGGATGCCGTGCCCGCACTCCTCTTGGTTCAGGCTCTCCGAGAGCGCCACGAGCCCGTGCTTGGCAGCGGAATAGGCCGGTCCCGTCAGCTTGGAGACGTAGCGGCCGGCCCAGGAGGAGACGTGGATGATCAGGCCGCTCCGCTGCGCCCGCATGGTCGGCAGCACCGCCCGCGCCGCGTAGAAGGGGCCGTTGAGATTGACGCCGACCACGGCGTCGATGCCGGCCGGCGTGATCTCGCTCCAGCCGCGCTGCGGCACGTTGAGGCCCGCCGAGTTCACCAGCAGGTCGCAGCGCCGCCACGCGGCGTGAACCGCCTCCCAGGCGCGCTGCACGTCGTCGGCCACGCCCATGTCGGCCGGGGCGACCAGCGCCTCGCCGCCCGCAGCGCGGACCATCTCCGCGGTGCGCGCGAGGGCCTCCTGTCCCCGTCCGGTGAGCGCGAGCCGCATGCCGGCCCGCGCCAGAGCGACGGAGGCCGCCTGCCCGATCCCGGATCCAGCCCCCGTCACCCAGGCGACCTGCCCTTCGAGCGCGCGCATCATGGCGTTCGGCTCCCTCCCTACGGCTTGGCGACGAGCGGGCAGCCGCCCTCGGCGAGGGGGCGGAAGGCCTGCTCGGCGGGGATCGTCTCCAGCACCTTGTAGAGGTCCCACGGGCCCTTCGACTCGGACGGCGCCTTCACCTCGAACAGGTACATCGGGTGGATCTTGCGCCCGTCCGCCCGGACCACACCCTTGCCGAACAGCGGGTCGTCGGTCGGGTTGGCCTTCATCCAGGCCATGGTCTTCTGCGGGTCCGTCGACTTCGTCGCCGCTACGGCCTTCAGGTAGTGCAGGAGCCCGGCATAGACGCCCGCGTGGTTCATCGTCGGCATGCTGTTGCCGTTGCGCGGGTAGAAGCGCTCCGAGAAGGCCCGGGTCTCCGGGTTGAGATCCCAGTAGAACGACTCCGTCAGCACGAGGCCCTGCGCGGTCTGCAGGCCGATCGCGTGGACGTCGACGGCGTAGATCAGCAGGGCGGCGAGTTTCTGGCCGCCGTCGGTCAGCCCGAACTCGTGCGCCTGCTTGACCGCGTTGACCGTGTCGCCGCCCGCGTTGGCCAGACCCACCACCTTCGCGCCCGAGGCCTGCGCCTGCAGCAGGAACGAGGAGAAGTCCGTGGCGGGGAACGGGACCCGCGCGGCGCCCAATACGCGCCCGCCGCCCGTATCGATCACGGCCTTCGCCTCGTTCTGAAGGGAGAGCCCGAAGGCGTAGTCGGCGGTGAGGAAATACCACGTGTCGCCGCCGCGCTTGAGCATGGCGCCGGCCGTGCCGTGCGCCAGGGCGTAGGTGTCGTAGGTCCACTGGATCGTGTTCGGCGAGCACTGCTTGCCGGTCAGCTCCGTGGTGCCGGCCCCCGAGTCGATGAAGACCTTGTTCTTCTCGCGGGTGACCTGACTCACCGCCAGCGCAACCGAGGAGGTCGGCACGTCGAGGATCGCGTCCACGCCGTCGCGGTCGTACCACTGGCGGGCGACGGCGGCGCCGATATCGGGTTTGTTCTGGTGGTCGGCCGAGACGATCTCGACCTGCACGCCCGGCTCGGTCTTGGCGAAATCCTCGACCGCCATCTGCGCGGCGACGACGGAGCCCTTGCCGCCGGTATCGGCGTAGACGCCGGACATGTCGTTGAGGACGCCGACCTTGACGCGGATCGGCTCGGCAACGGCCGGCCCGGCGAGCGCGGCGAAGCCGATCGCGACCGAGAGCACGCAACTCCGGATCGACGCCATGGCAGACCGTCCTCCGCGGCAGTTTCTGTCTTTCGGCCAGGAGGGCACGCTGGCATCCCAGCGTCAAGCAGCGGTCCGCGACCGGATCCGGGAGCGGTGAGACAGGCCGGCGCCAGATGTGTCGCGGCGGCGGTGCCGACGGAATCGGGCCGGAACTCCCACCCGAGACCGGCCCGTCGCGACATCGGGATCGGCGCGGTGGCGCGGCCTCAGCCGACGCGCTGTGCCGGACGACGGTCACGCCCCACGGGCGCGAGGCCCGGCCTCGGCGATCGAATGTCGTGGTGCCGGCGGAGGGGATCGAACCCCCGATGAACGGCTATTTCACCGTCATATTACCAGTAGTCTCAGGGCAGACGACTTGAGAGAGACAATCCTACAGACCGTATGTGTGAGAGTTTGGTGTGATCGTCAAGGGCAATCCAGGGCTATCGTCCGATCTGGGCTTCTCGGATCCAAGGGCGGCTGAACAGGCCACGATCGTATCATGACCACAATAGCAAGGATCAGTGAGGCAGGATCGTATAATAGTTATATCGACCGCTTGCCCCGGATTCTGACTGACTTAGAAATAACAGTTATTCAAAACAAAAATCTAGCGTTGCGAAGATATTACCTCGAGTGGGGTTTACACACTTATAATATTGAGTTATAAGATGGGCATACCGCAGCGATGTCCGGCGGTTGCAATCACGGCCTCAAACTCCATTGGGGCCCATTCCCGAACTGACGCTCAATCATCATGCTCCGATTAAGGCGGGGCCATCATTTTGCGCGCCTATTTACCGAGTGAAGTATGTTATTACGATTTGTGTCCGGCCCAACATCCAGCAACAAGACTGGTGTGATACTAGAGGAATCTGGAAGACGATACCTGAATGGGCTTAAGTCACTGATAGTTGGTCCGTCAACGGATACCTGTGACGAATATCAGAGCCGCTTCAATGCCCTGTTCCCCGCAATACCTCTGGAAGTCTACCATTCGAAACGAGAGCGGCCTGAAAGCAAGGGCTCTATCCGCGTCGACGTTGAAAGGGCTCTGTTGGATGTATCTCTAGGCTCTGGCCGGGTGGTAGCAATCTGCCATGCCACCCTTTGTAACCTGTCGCCTGCTTTGGACTTGAGTGATTGGCATTGCTACATTGACGAAACACTTGATGTTTTTCATCCCGCCGAACTTAATCTTCACGATAGTCATCAGTTGTTCACCAACAATCTCAGGTCAATATCGGACGGATCCCCTTACGCACGTCTGGTGTCGACCAACAATACAGCACTGACAGCGATTGTAGAGAACCGAAATAAAGACGCCTACCGGGAGCTTGTTAGGGGCACGGCAGAGAAGATTATCAATCCCCATTTCGATTGCTTCACGCTTAAGTCGGATTACGACAAACTCATTCAGCGCAAAGGCAAGAATGGAAAGCTGTATTGCATCTCAGTCTTGCACCCTCGGCTGATCTCCGCTTTCGGTGGTACTACTGTCTTCTCTGCACGGTTCCAAGAGAGTCTACATTATCATCTATGGGAACAAGAAGGCGTGAAATGGGAGGAAGATACCACTCTAACTGCACGCCTTAGGTTCAACAAGCATGATGGCTATGGGCAGACCAAGATCTATTGGGGGCTTGAGAGAAACTACTCTAAAGCAACCCGCAATAAGAACACAGAGTGGTACGGCGGATTCATATCGGCAGCGAAAGAGGTCATGGGCCAACGAGAGCACATCAGCCTGGAAAACAATGACATCAAACACACAAGCGTTCTATCTAAAGCGAATAAAAGTTGTATGATATCGGGTCGCTCGCACGGACTGAACAAGTACCGCCATATTGACCACGCCATCATCGTTCCAGCAACGAACTACTCACCGGTGGCTGGCAGATTTCTTGCTAAAGAGTATAAGTTCTCGCGTGATAAACAGGCAATCTCATTCGCTTGTCACAATATCTATCAAGCAATCAGCCGAACTTCGATGCGTGACGGTGATATGAGTCGTGAACGGATATGGGTGGTTCCGTCTCAGAGTCATGCGGAATGGTTGTCACGCATCTTTGAGGGATCAACATGTATTTCGCTGTCGCTCAATCAGCCTTTGGCCGGTAATCGTGGAAGGCCCAGTTTGTTCAATAATGATAATGACCGAAAGAACCAATCCCGCATTGTCAAGAAGAACAAGGTGAGGCAGATCAATGAGTTTATTGACCGAATCGGCGTGGACATGATGGAGAACGTCGCTTTCTTTCATGAATCAGATGGCGACGATAATACCTTAAATAATATAGATCATTTCGTCGCACATTATAGATCCACTTGGTTTGAGACACTTAAAAGAAGCGATGGTAAGGTCATAGCTAAGAAGGAAAACTCCTACATCAGTTGGCTCAAGAGACAGAGCAACAAGTCATATCCAAGAAAAGACGACGTGCTTCTTGTGTCCCCGGCGTTTTACAATCCACTATGGGTCGGAAGCAAGGGAAAGCGAAGCAAGCTCAATGTCGTGTTCGCCTCCGGTTTCATGTTAGACTTCGATAACAGTGAACTAGAACCGACACAGCTAGCAGACATATTCAGTGACTTACAAATGGTAACATACTCGACATACAGCAACTCTCCAACCGATCTTCGTTATCGGCTTTACATTCCAACGACTCGGCCGATGTTCATACCCGAATACACCGCGATCATCCAGGCTCTTATCCAGACCATTGAGGATGCGGGTTATCAAGGGAAAATCAAGGGAACGGCGAAGCCGAACGGGAGTGGAAGCGCCAGCGAGAACGACCGTTTCAGCATAGGAGGCAACCGCAAGAGACACGGCATCGATATGAGTAAAAGGGGGCCCTATTCCCTCTTTCATCTCCCATGCCGCTCACCGTCCGGGCAAAGTTTCTTCAATCATCACTCAGGGCCCGGGAGAACACCGCTCGACGTGAATCAATGGCTCCTGTCACTTCCACCTATCGAGGAACCGGAACCACAGAGCGTCGCATTCAATAACAGTTATATCGAAGATCTTCACGGCCTCACAGAACACCAAAGAATCGGCATCGAAGAAGCATTGAATGAATGGCTCAGAACTGGAACGTTGCCCGGTGAAGGCCATGATGGCATATTCGTACTGTATGGGCGACTGAGAGACCTAAATCTTCCTCTGGAACATATGTGGGAGCACTTGAGGTATGCTGCAAGGACGGCCAGATCGCCTGCTGAAAGACTTAAACAGGTTGATCGCCTAATGGATAATCTGAAAAACTACAGGCTCAAGTACTTCACAGGCGACGCGGCTTAGTTTTCCAACTCATATTGACCAACCATTCGGAGGGCGCTGGAAAAAGTATCGACGCTTTAGTTGGCGCCCTTCATCATTACACAAAAATATCGATCATTAAGGACATTAAATCAGTGATAAACCCTGATTACGACCTCATTTCAAAAAACTTCCACATCCGACCGTGCGACAGGACTAGCGATTCTACGTACATTCTACGCATGATGGTGTTCAGGGCAGCTAGTGAAGCGGATCGTCGCTACTACTTGAACGCTGGGGAGAAAGCAAAGGAATACAGGCGCCTGTCATATGAGCTGGATGAGTTAGCTCACGACATCGAACACTATCTGGATGAGACAGGGCAGATCAAACCTCAGCACCTGACGTTGATGTTCGAAGCCCTCATTCTTGCGCGCTATCTGATCCTGTTAGATCAATGGGAGACGGACATCCTCTACGAAAATCTAATGATGAACCTAGTTTACCCTCGGAAGAATGGTTGGCCAGTCGACCTAGCTGCATGATTTAACGACATCTTTAGCACCAAGGACTATCCAATATGCTTTCCGGATAGTCCTTGGTGCCTGTGAGGTCCTGTAGAGCAATGGGTTTTCTTCGATACCAGTAGTATGATGAGGCGCCATCTCAGTCGATCACTTCATCAGCCATGGCTATTATATTCTGCTGGAACTGAAAACCTATGTTCTTCGCAGCCTCCATGTTGATGACCAAGTGATATTGCCTGGGTTGATAGATAGGAATGTCGCCGGGATTTTCGCCTTTGAATATCATCGCAATCTGATCTGCTGCCTTGGTCCAGATATCCGCAATGTCAAGATCGTGTGCCATCAGACCACCGTCGGTAACATAGGTCCGGTATGGGTACAGAGCGGGCAATCGATTATCCTGTGCCAACTTGATTATGAGTTTTCCCTGAGTCCGGTTCTCGGCGGCGCTACTCACTAATATGGCATCCGACCGCTTTGATACTTCCGAGAACGCCTTGGTATACTCAGTTCCGCCGTGAGGATTTTCAACAGGTGGTCCAATCAGTTCAACGCCTGTTTTCTCAGCCGCGGCCTTCACCCCTAATCCTACTGCTGTTGTCCATGTTGAATCCGGAGCAACAAAGAAGACCTTGGACATGCCCGGTACAGCTTCTTTGAGCAGCGTGATTCGTTTCGCCCAAATATCGATTCCCGGGTCCACGGATGCGCCGGTGATGTTGCCTCCTGGGTGTGAAACAGAAGTAACTAGACCATAAGCAACTGGATCACTCATCACTCCGACTATCGGGATAGTGCGCGTCAGCTTGCTCAGATGCGAGACCGTCTTACCGCTTATTGCAAGTATCACAGTCGGTTTGGTTAGGACAACCTCGGCGGCTAGTTCCCGCAACTTCTCTGTTGAACCTAACGCCGAATAGCGCCCAACTTCGAGGTTCTTCCCCTCGACATAGCCGAGTTTCTCAAGATGTTTCAAAGCGTTGCCGACAAGGTTGCTACTGTTTACTGTAAGATTTCCAGTTGGTTCTGATGGGTGTAGGACGGCCAGCCTATGAACCGTTTCACCTTGGACGGCTTTGGCTCGGTCTTGATAAGCAAGACAGATGAGACCTGAAACGAGAAACTGTCGGCGCTTCATCGCTGGCCTGCCGCATCGCATGGGACACTCGCGGAGAAGCTAACATAGGAGCAATCCGGATGCGCGCGTGATTGTGTTTTCGCCCCTATGATATCGTAACGAGGCGAGAAGCCGTGCCGTCCTGTTACGCCTCCCGAGCCATTCGTCGGGGATGACCGTCAGATCGTAAGCGGCGCCATCGTCTGCCATGCGCTTGATATCGCTCAGGACGCTCCCTTGTAGCTTCGATACGCCCGGATGCATCTTTGCGCCAGAGGTACTGGTCAGACCTAGTGATCCCGGTCGAAGTTCCGCTACGCTTCATGGCTCATAGCGGATGAAGGCATCAGGATGGCCTCGGTGATCTGATGGGGCCACGGCAAGTTTTGCCCGCTCACTGAAATGATTTCTAGTAGTTGCCCGGTTAGGTATGCTGCCGAAAATCATGCCGTCCGCAGTATCTTACATCATCATCCCAAGACGGATGATGCGCATGTCGGCAACAATGCCAATCGCTAGCGCGCTCCATATCCTTGGGATCCAGACCTATATCCTCGAGACATCTACAATCGAAGCGACTAAGGTCGCGAATGTCCTTCGATTTACTCAACATAGCGGTTACGAGACCGGCTACATGCCTTAACATCGGTCGCCTCCCGGTTTGGCTATGAGGTAAGGATGCCGCAATGCTGATTCCGGTTCGGTGCCACTCCGCACTCCTATGTCGGAAAGAGATAACAGCCATGCCGCTCTTGCATTCAAAGTGCGATTCCATGTTACGATAGTTCCAAGGAAGCGGCTCGGTTTCGGTCGACAGCCGGAGGATGGGAGGGCGATGAGTAGGCGTCTCGCTGCCATCATGGTGGCCGATATCGTCGGTTACAGCCGACTGATGGGCCTGGACGAAGCGGGCACGATCCGGCGCCTTAAAGCCCTACGTCGCGACATCACGGATCCAGCCATCAAATCGGCCCAAGGCCGGATCGTCAAAACCATGGGCGATGGTCTGTTGGTTGAGTTCCCAAGCCCGCTCAAAGCCGTAGCCTGCGCCGTCCGCATCCAACGTGCGACGACGGATCTGGAACCAACCCTGCCAGAGGACAAACGCTTCCGGCTGCGCTTTGGGATCAACGTGGGCGACGTGATCGCTCAACCGGACGGGGATCTGTTTGGGGACGGGGTCAACGTTGCCGCGCGCCTTGAGCCCCTGGCCGAACCGGGCGGCCTGTGCGTCTCACGTTCGGTCCATGAACAAGTCCGGGATAGGTTGCCCTACCAGTTCGAGGACATGGGTAAGCTCGAACTCAAAAACATCGCTCGGCCTGTCGGCGTGTTTGCCCTATCCGCTCACGCTGTTCAGGCCCTCGCTGTACCTATCGACGACGAGGACGACGACACCGAGAATGCACCTGAGCTGAACGGAGCAGTGAGACAGCCCGGCCCTCAGATTGCTACTGAAAGCCCTCGGCGATTCGGCCTTGTCGGGCTCGCCTCCATGGTTGGGGTTGTCGCAGTCGCGGTCGTAGGCGGCTTGTCATGGTCCTTGTGGCCGACCCAACCACCCAAAGCTCAGAGCACGCTTGCCGTCCAGAACGGTCTCCCGCCGAAGCCTCTGCCGCCCCTCTCAATCGTTGTGCTGCCCTTTGCCAATCTGAGCAACGACCCAGAGCAGGAGTTCTTCGCCGATGGCCTCACAGAAGACCTGACCACTGATCTTTCGCACCTTGCCGGCAGCTTCGTGATAGCCCGCAACACGGCCTTCAGTTACAAAGGAAAGGCTGTAGACATCAAGCAAATAGGACGGGATCTTGGTGTCCGTTACGCTCTAGAAGGAAGCGTCAGAAGGACCGGAGACCATGTTGTTCTAAACGCACAGCTCATTTCAACAGAAACAGGGAGTCATGTGTGGGCCGATCGATTCGAAGGCGAGCGTAGCCGACTTGGGGAAATACAAGCTGATTTCGTGGCTAGACTTGCTAGATCACTTGATGTTCAGCTTACTCAAGCGGAAAGCCTTCGAGTTATTCGAGACAGATCAGGTAGCCCTTCCGCGGCCGATCTGGCGATGATCGGGTTTTCCATTTATAATAAACCTAGAACTAAACAGAGCATGATTGAGGCGCGAAAGATATTTGAAAAAGCTCTGGACATTGATCCCACATTGTTTCAGGCGCATCTTGGCCTCGCACGTACACTTGCTGCAATAGCTGTTACTCGATGGAGTGACGATCTGACAAAAGACATTGAGCTGGCGGAACATAGTATATCGATCGTGTTGAATGCAGATCCCTTAAATGCTGTCGGGAGGATGGTAAAAGGCGATGTTCTTAGAGCTAAGCGCGAACTGGAAGGCGCGGAAATCGAATATAGATCGGCAATAGAAAGTGATCGAAATCTGGCCGTTGCCTACGCTACGGCGGGGCTAACTAAAATATTGATGGGTAAATCAGTTGAATCGCGACCACTCATCACTACAGCGTTGCGGCTTAGCCCAAGAGACCCGCTTGCAAACATATGGAAATATTGGATGTGCCATTCATATGTCCATCAAGGGGAATGGGACAAAGCTATATCTTGGTGTGAGCGTTCAGTATCCGACGTTCCGTATTGGCAAGCTTATATCGACCTCGCCGCAGCTAATGCTTGGCTTGGTGAGAAAGAAAGAGCGAGAGAATCGGTCCAGAAAGTGTTGACTCTTATGCCGGGTTACACCGTGCAGAAATGGGCCAAAGCGGATTGGTCCCGGAATCCGACCTTTTTGAAAGAGTATCAACTCATCATAGAGGGCTTGCGAATGGCCGGACTTCCAGAAGGATTAACAGATTAGTCGAACGACCTAAGGCGACATCAAGAGGTTGCGATGCCACCTAATAGATACAGCCCACCCGATGAGATTTTACATTATCCCATTGGGGGCAATGTGCTATAATCGCTGATGCACAGTCATGCCGTCCTAGCCTGCCTTAAGAACGGTACGCCCGACCTTACGGAGGATCCCAAGCCGATCCTACCGCCCGCTATCTTTCAGTGCGAACAGCTATGGAATGATCGAGGGTGGCATAGATCGTGGCCCAGGGATCAATGGGCGGTCGTCAGGCGCACCGTTGAACCGTTACTCTACGCGCGGATTGAACCTGAGTCTGAGCATCGCGATAAGGGCCTGCTGCATCCTGAGAGCGCTATCCAGGCGCGTTCCGTACAACTGTTATCGTGCAGCTTCGAGAATGGCCCGCTTCCCGTCATATCGGCCTGTGCTGAGTTTCAGATGAGCTTCGACCGGGCCTTTGCCGACTCGGTTTCGTTCTATGACTGGATGGAAGCGACCGATTGGCTGGATCATGCCCTATGCTTCGGCTTCCGCTTACAGGATGGTGGTGAGTGGGATGCGACGTACGATCACGCGGGCATAGATTTCGAAATCGTCACGCCCTGATGCTTGCTTCGTATAACTGTTGTGCGGTCTCAACCATACGATCATTCCAGGCGAGGCGGTTAAACCATTCCTCGGGGATGGATGAGACACCGTAAGTCGCTCCCGCAATCTGTCCGGTGACTGCTCCTACCGTATCGGCATCGTCGCCCAGGTTCACGGCCAGAAGCACGGCATCCCTGAACGTCGTCGTCTCGGATACGCACCAAAGGGCCGCTTCAAGGGTATGAACCACATAGCCCGAGGATCGGATCGCGGATCGTGCCTTGCCTCGATACGAACCATTCATGACCGTCTGAACCCCAGAACAGTAGGCGCCATGCGATCCGGCGAGCACGACCCTGAGAGGCTTTCCGGCAATCAGCGAGGCCAGGACCGTCGCCAGGGCATCACAGGCGTCCACGGCCTCATCAGCACCGTGTGTCGTGTAGCTCTGACGCCGGCTCACATCCCTCAGGCGTTCGGTATCGTTCCAGTGGCGTAGGACCACGGGAGCGAGGCGCATGATGGATCCATTTCCGGCTGTCCTGGCATCCGTAGGACCGGCCAGGGGATCATCGGTGCGTCGAAACAGTTCCAAGGCTTCGCGGGTCGTCACGCCGATATCGAAGCAACCGCCTGTGCAGGAGTTCTCGCCGACCCGATACCACCGGCAGAACCGTTCCATCAGATCGCGTTCGTTGAGGCCATCGCAGGCTATCAGTGAGTCGGCGAGACAGAGAGCCATGGACGTGTCGTCAGTCCACTGTCCCGGGAGCAGATCGAACGGGCCGCCTCCGACCATGTCATAGACCGGTGCCTTCGCGTCCCTGGCCTCAAACTCAAGCGTCGTCCCTAGGGCATCACCGACAGCAAGGCCGATGAATGCCCCAAGGGCACGGTTGCGGATCGTTTCGGACATTCAGAAGGGCCTTGTGCTCGGATCGGCGTTCTACGGATAAACGGCCCTTCAAACAGCCCTTCCGATCCCCGAACCTTCTGCGCGAGGGGACTGATCCGACCCTTGCAGCAGCCGGTAGACCGATGCCCTACCGACTTTCAGCTCCTTAGCGATGGCCGTGGCACCCATTCCCTGTGCGGCCAGTGCCTTGATCCGTTCGGCGTCGATGGTGGCCTTCCTGCCTTTGTAGACGCCCTCGACCTTGGCCTTCGCGATGCCCTCAAGCTGGCGTTCTCGGCGGATCGCTGTCTCAAACTCGGCGAAGACACTGAGCATTTGTAGGAAGCACCGCCCGGCTGCCGTGGACGTGTCGACCGGCTGCTCAAGGACCCTTAGGGACACGCCCTTTGCCTCAAGCCGGGCAAGGATAGCAGCAAGGTCCGCCACCGATCTCGCCAGTCGGTCAATCCGTGTAACAGTTATAGAATCTCCTGCGCGCGCGAACTGTATGATTGTTTCCAGTTCGCTTCGACCTTCCAGCTTCGTGCCGGTCACCTTCTCGGATCGGATCACGTCGCAACCTGAGGCTTCCAACGCCTCTTGCTGAATCGCCAAACTCTGAGATGATGAACTCACGCGAGCGTAACCGTAGATAGCCATAGGTGGAGCATCTGTCTCGGATGGTTCTAGACCCGCCCACCTTAGCGTCTCGCAATCTCGACGGAAACCCATACGAGACATCATTCGATGGTGCGGGCTGTCTCGCGCCGTTGTCTCGCTCGGGTTTACTCAGTTTGGACAGCATCAGCCGAGAAGCGCTTCTGGCGGGGGCTGTAAGCGGCTGCCGAGGCACATAGTGTGACGTCATTACAGAGGTGCGACGAAAGCTCTGATTTGCGTTTGAGGTCAGCCGCAGTTTACGAAGCATTTCAAGCCGTCATCGAGGTAAGAACAGAGTGGATATACTCAATGTCTTCACGCCAGCCTTGGCAATCGGCGATCCATCGCGGTTCGCTGGTAGGCAATCACAACTGGATGCCGTATCTATCGCCCTTCTGTCGCAAGGAACTCAAATAGTAATCTACGGCAACCGTGGGGTAGGGAAATCGTCACTTGCGGCACAGCTTGCCAGTTTAGCGCAGGGCGATACAGGCGTCATAGATAAACTTACATTGAAGCCCGATGTTGCGCCTGATTTCTTGGTGGTAAGCATCGAATGTGATGATAGTGTCACCGATGTTCGCGCCTTGATCCTTCGACTTTTGACAGACGATACGGCCCTTGCGCCCTGGATACCTTACAAGGTCGAGAAGACGACTGCGGGAAGCGAAGTAGGGGGCGGCCTCAACGTCAAAATATTTAGCCTGAGTGGGAAGCTAAACAACAGTGATACTCTGTCAAGAGAGTCTGTGGAGCAGGACCTGTATGCCACATTCGGCAATGCTATCAACCACATACTTAGTAGCGGCGTGGTATCTGGAATACTGTTCATTATTGACGAGGTTGACCGTATAAAGAATCGGGACGATTTGCCGTCAATCATTCGTGCCAGAGGCGCTGATCCTCGAGTTAAGTTCGCTCTGGTCGGTGTTGGGACGACGCCCCAAGAACTTATTGCGGGACATGAATCCATCGTAAGACAGATATCCGACGGCTGTGTAGAAATGCCGCCGATGAGCAATGAAGAATTGGGTGTTATATTCGAGAACGCTCACGTAGTGCTAGAGAAAGTAGGCATTTCATTCTCATCAGAGGCACGGGACTGGATAATACAGATTGCTAAGGGGCATCCATACTATGTTCATCTACTTGGTAAGCACTCTTTAATAAATGCAGTCTCGAACGGTCTTAAAGTAATCACCGAGAGTATGGCGCGGGAAGTGCTAGCTGAGATTGCCAACAAGGGCACAGCTAAGGTACAAGAAGGCTCGTACCTTAAAGCGATCGGTCATTCATACGTAAGAGAGTTTGTCCTTAAATCGTTTGCCGATTCAGATGGAGATGAAATAAATACTAGCGTCGTATATCCGCGTATTGCTATGGCTCGCGGCATGGACACGGGAGCAATCTCAGTTTACGTTGGACATTTAGTATCAGAAAAGTTTGGTGCAGTGTTGCAGAAGACTCGGGAGCGACATTATAGATTTAGCGATAGTTTGTTCAAAGCGTATGCGTCTGCTCGGCCGTTTCAATATACCGCCGATAAGATCGAGCTGGAAGATAGTAGCGCCATCCGTACCGAGGATAAAGGCGAGTAGCTGCGGCCAATATTCTGACAGTAGGCATCTCGTATCCCTCTCTGCTGATACGTATGCGCGAGCGGTTCGGTCGAAGTTGCTATGCCATGGGGTAGCGTAGAAACCGCTCCATCGCATCAGCCAACATCGCCAGGGTCGGGGTCTCGTATCGTCTCCCCGCCGACGCGACACGATGGCCGGTGATTGCGTCGCGTAGGCGTTCCTCGATCCCGGCTCCGAGTGCGCGTGTCTTCCAAGTGTGTCGCCAGCCGTGATTGGGATCGACTCCTGGGTCGAGCTTGACGGTCTCACGAACCCACTTGCCGACCTTGTGCCCTCTCAGTTCGGCCTCGGCGGTCACCCTGTTAGGCTTGGCAATGGGCACTAGTTGCTACCGGGAGCCGACACACCAACAAGCCGCACCCGAGCCACTGAGCCCTTATGTCCGCACTGACTGTCATGTTCATCCGTCATGCCGAGAAGCCGGGTGGTAGCTTCCCAGGGGATGGCACCACGGCAGACGGCACCATTGACGATAAGTCCCTCGTGATACGGGGATGGCAAAGGGCCGGAGCATGGGCGGCATTGTTCGGATCCGACCTGTGCAGTTCCGACTACACTAAGCCAAACGTCATCTACGCGGCCAAGCCCGAGCCTGTGTTCAAGAAAGCCAAGTTCAGCCACCGACCGTTTGAGACCGCGACGCCCCTAGCCGAACGCCTGCAACTACCCCTCAGGGCGGACTATGGGGTCTCGCAAGAGCACGAACTCGCGGATGAGATACGGAGCCTAACCGGGGTGGTGATCGTCTTCTGGGAGCATAAGGCCATCGTCACGGACCTGATCCCGGCTCTCAAGGGCTCCCAGACCATCCCCGGCGTTCCGACCAAATGGGACGGGGACCGCTTCGACGTGGTTCTCCGGTTCGATAGGGCGGTCCCTGACGCTCCCTGGTCGTTCCGCCAACTATCCCCACGTCTGATGAGCGGTGACAGCGATGCGCCGTTCTCGGAGCTTGAGGGCTGAAACTGCGGTTCGCCGACGATGATGATGACCGCGACTGATCTGTGCCTCCGCCTCGGGGCGTCTGTGGTCGCCGGCATGGTTGTCGGCCTCAATCGGGAGATGCACGGCAAGCTTGTTGGAGTTCGCACTTTGGGGTTGGTCTGTCTCGGCGCTGCCCTTGTGACGATGGCAGGTTCTGGATTCTCGGCTGCCGATACCGACGCGAACGCCAGCCGGGCCATTCAGGGCGTCATCACTGGCATCGGCTTCTTGGGCGCGGGTGTAATCGTTAAGGGCGCGGGCAAATCGCACGTGCACGGTATGACCACGGCCGCTGCCATCTGGGTCACGGCCGCGCTTGGGATATCGTGTGGGCTTGGCGCCTATCTTCCTGTCGCAATCGGGCTGATCCTACTGCTGCTCCTAATCGGGGTCGGTGGCCGCATTGACCGGATCATTGACGCGCGGTGGTCAAGGAAGCACGGGACTGACGGGGAGAAGGCGGAAGCGTCAGGACAGGGAAGCGCGCGACCTGATTAGCCTGTGACAATCCTTCGAGGCATTCAGGTACGATCCGCCACAGCTTCGGCCCGGCCGTTGATTGCTGGATGATGCTGGCGGCTTTGGTTCGTTCGCTTCCCGTCCTATCGTCTCGGGAGCGGTGGATCAGGCTCCCTCAATGATTCGTTCGCTGTCATGGGCTCGATACGGTAGCGGGGGAACCGGCCCATAGCGTCCGCAAGCATCCTAAGGGTCGGGGTCTCGTATCGCCGACCGACTGATGCCACGCTATGGCCCGTGACGGCGTCCCTCAACCGTTCCTCAATCCCGGCCTCAAGAGCCCGCGTCTTCCAAGTGTGGCGCCAACCGTGATTGGGATGGACGCCCTTATCAAGCCTGACCTTCTCTCGGATCCATCTTCCTAGCTTATGACTTTGAAGCTCGCTTGGGGTAGTCGCGGTCCCCACGCTGTGTCGGTCGGGATCATAGAACAGCGGACCCTCTGGACGTGAAGCGACAAAGGCCAAGAAGCCCTGCTCGATGAGATGCGAATGGAGGGGAACAGTTCGTGGTTGACCTGTCTTGGTGATCCGAAGGTCCATCACTGGTATGCCACCCTCATCGCGTATGTCCCGACGCTCCAAACTTGTCAGTTCCCCGATCCGCGCTCCCGAGTAGGCAGCAAGCCACGGACACCATCTTCGGGAAACGCTACGGGATAGGTTTGTTGGATCGAGACAAACCGCGGAAGCTGCTGCAAGGATGGCCCGAGCTTCGTTGTCTCGGAACGTTCGTTCACGTCCCGCGGCGATCTTGGGCCTATCGAGCGAAATGCCCGAGGCAGGGTTGCCCGACATCATTGAGCCACCCGAGCGCCCTGTGGCCCACCGAAACACCGAACAGACGGTCGCTAAATCATTCCGGTTGATCGCTCGGACCGAGATGCCTTCGCGGTCGCGCCGGAACTCCGCCCACGAAAATAGATCGTCGGTTGTCAGGGTCCGAACGTCGCGCCCATCGAAGAATCGTATGAGAGAGCGGAAACTGCCACGGTAACGCTTGATCGTATTCCGAGATCGTTTGTCCGCGTTGTAAGTCGCCCAACGGTCAAACAGGTCGCCTACCGTCAAGAGACGCCACCCTGTCCCCGTTGGCGAATGGCCGAGAGGGAGCAGGTGCCTAGGTTCGGATTTAGCGGTCTCAACGACTGGAACTTGGTCTGTTCTCCCAACCGCGCCAAACGGGTCATCCGAGCTTTGTGTGACCCTCCCGCCTTGATGCGCGTGCCAGAACCGCTTGAGCACACCGTCGGCAATCGCATGACGGAGCTTTGCTTCGCGTAGGTCCTTGGTCCGCAGGGATGCTTGGACGACAGAGCCGACGGTGAACGAAGCCGACCCCTCTCCGATGGGAAGCGTGACCGACTGTCCCTTCAAACGTTGGATCAGATCGGAGGGTGTCCGCTGACGGAGATGATAGACCCCTGACTTTGGGTCTTTCCACGGTCGGGCGATTCGGACGGGCAATGTGTAACACCGCTGTGTGAGAGTAGCGGTTGCCTCGCCCTTATCGTCTGCCTAACCCATTGATTCTCATAGACGCATGATGGTGCCGGCGGAGGGGATCGAACCCCCGACCTTCGGTTTACAAAACCGCTGCACTACCGCTGTGCTACACCGGCAGGCGCTCTGAAACCATTGAGAAAATTGGCGGTTTCGGTGCGTCAGAGGCGCCTTTTGACTACGTTTGGGGGCGCTTCGTCAAGGCACACATCTCGGCACGTTCCGTTCATCGTGCGTGCGCGCGACCCTTTGGAGTGGGCCGAAGAAGGCCGGCGCCCGAGCGATGCGGGAGGCGGCACAGTTCATGGCAAAGTCCACGGTTTGGGAGTGAATGGCCAAGGAACCCTCGACTCGCCGAGCTGCGCGAGACCACCGGGTTACCGATCGGGCGATCCGCGCCGTGGTCGTCGCGGTGCTGGCCGACCGCGCCGGCAGGACCTACCCGCTTCCGAAGGGTCGGCGCCGTGACATCACCGCGACCATTCGACAGAACACTCGCGCGGCTGTTGCGCGCCGCCCACAAGCCGGCTCGAAAGCGCAACATGGTTCGGACCGCGATCCTGCTGGGGCACTCGATATAGGGGTGAGCGTGATAGATCCCGGTGCCGCCCGAGCGGCGACTGCCGAACGCGTAATGGAGCGGTTGAGCGGCTTCGCGCAGGGAAGCGGCGTCAGTGGTAGGGTCGCCTGCCAGATCATCGAATGGGTGATCGCCTCCCCAACCGATCGCCGCAGGCGGAGACCTGTTGGCAAGGCGTGCACGTGCATCCTGATCGCACCCGGGTAGCGGGGTCGACGACGAAACCGCTCGCGACTTGTAGCGGCTTCGCTGGGAGGGATCGTCCTGAGAGGACAGGATCCAGATATCTAGAATGTGCGGTCGATACTGAATTCAGTTTTTGATATTCCTGTTGCTTCCCGTGTGCAGCATACATCTAAATTGACGAGATACCTATCTGCTCTTCAGGTCGTATGCGATACTGTTTTTACATGTATGAAATAGTTTTCCGCAATAAGACATGCACCAGCTTTCGAATTTCATCAACGGACCCCGAAGGGAGAGTGCTCTTTTCTCAATGCAATGCCATGAAAAATAGGCAACCGAAATTATTATCGGGGTCGAAATTAGAAAATTAATCCACCACTGCCGAAGATCCGGAAAAACTGCAGACACTGCCTGTTGTATCGGAAATCCATACAAGAAAATGCCATATGAATAATCTCCGCTTGACACAATTGCGGACCGTGTCGGATTCCGCATCCCCAAATAGATAGTCACGTAGGCGGCAGGAAGTGCGGAGAGGGCATTGAAGATTGGAAGATAAAGAAACCCAACCATGGCAATGGCGCATGCGAAGAAAATCGGGGCGCTATATGGAACTCGATCTCTGACCCGATAGAGGTACGCGCCGTACAGAAAGGATAAGACAAGCACAGGGCCGCGAACAGTCCCTTCGTCAACCTGCGTTCGCGTATAAATGGCGATCATGACTAAGACTTGCATCACCAGGCAGCCGAACAAAATCAGTTTTTCCGATCTGTAGAAACCGATTATATAAAATACAGATATCAATATGTAGCAATACAATTCGTAAGGAAGTGTCCATAATTGCGCGTTCACCTGCGTAGTTGGATTATCAGTAAAGACGCCGGGGAGATAATACCGAACGACGCCTATCATGTTCAAAGTATAGGACCAAAAGCCCGGATCCGTAAAATACTTTGGGAGCGGGTAATACGTGAACAGCGCTCCAATGATCATCATTGCTATTGTCGATTCCACTGCCAGCGCAGGGAAGATGCGAATTAGTCGAAGTCCCAAGAACCCGACGATCGTTCGAGAGCGTTCTAGACTTCCGGAAACGAGGAATCCGCTCAGTGCGAAAAACATGGGAAGTATCATGGCCCATATTGGCCGCGACGGTCCCAAAATGAGCCATCTTTGAGCTTCTATGCCATAAGAAACTATCACAGTGTGCCACAAAATTATCATTGCGGCGAGACCAATTCGCATATAATCGAAGCCGGATGGCCGCCCTTTCGTCAGAAAGAGGCGTTCACTCAGAGTCATCGTTTCCGTCCCTCCCGGAAGCCGGGATTAATATCTTAATCCGGATCGTACCTCTGAATGGGAAATTTTGAAATTATAAAGAAGATTACGCTATTGAACGTATCACCATATCCGAATGGCTAACATGTGTGGGCTTCGAGAAGGCTTGATGCCCAGATTCGTCGACGGCCTTCGATATTGCAGAGCGTGCCGGGATCCACTGCCGTGCGCGCGCCTCGCTCGCTGCACGCGCTGGCTCGGTCGGAGGCCTATGGCTAACAATCGGCAATGCGCGCCTGAGCTGGAGTCGGCGGCACGTGGTCGGTGATACGACCGCTCACGCGTCAGTCACCGGCAGATTGCTCACCTGCGTCGTGTCCCGCTGCGTACGAATCGACAACTTGGTGTTCCAGTCGTGCCGACTGACCCGCCCCGCGCACCGGCACCCCTTAAGCAGGGCTTGGTCGGGCCGAGACCGATGGAGGTCGGGACCTCTGTCCAGGCCCGCACCGTGGCGCGCAGGTCCCGCGCGAGTTCGACCCTTGAGCCCGGTGCCGCGTCCGACAGGTCGGGAAGCTCTCGTCGACCGGGTCGATCCCTATCTGCGCGGGCAGGGTTGGTCCGACCCAACGTATCCCTGTCGAGGGTGAAGTTCGTCGAGGGCGCCGCTCGCGCGAGCAACAGGGGCTGTTGCCGTGGATCAGCGCCACGGCGCGGCCGCCGCCGATCCGGTCGGGGTGGCCTGGCCTCCGAGGGAGGGCTCGCCCGGACCGGCAGGCCGCTAGGTCAGCCCAGGCATCGTCCGGTACTCCGCTCGTTCGTATAGAAGCGTAGAAGGCCTCCGATGATCGCATCAACGCGAAGCCCGTTCGCCGTTGGATGCGCGCGAAATGCCGTATCGCTCACATATTCCCTGCCCGTCATTCCGTTCACCGCCATGCGTATGCCGAGCGGTTGCCAATGTGTCAGAAGCGATGGCGATTTCCGGTGCGGATCCCGCTAGACCTCGAACCAGAAGCCGGCACCCTCGTCGCACATGCCCTCACGATGCCTGTACTTGATCGGAGCGATAATGTCGGACGCAGGCTTATAGTAAAACATCATGGCGAGAATGTATTGCTCGTTCCAAAAAAAGCCTGTCGCAATCTCAGGATACTCATATGGCAGATGGATGTCGTGCACATGCACGATCACGCTCGGTCGGAGAAGCGGGTAGATTCGCAGGAAGAAATGCGTCGTGTCGCTGCCATGGAACAGGAGATGGCTGCCATCCAGCATCAGCACATCGCCACCCTTCAGCGATTGAAAGTAGGACGGGTCAACATCGAGGAGGCCGTTAGAAATCCACTTATCCGCAATGTCGCGGACGCTTGAGCGCGGATTGGGTTGATGCACTCGATCTTGGTGTCGAGCTTGTACTTGCCGATTGCGCGGCGAGCGAATTTCGTACTGTTGCCGCTTCCGACCTCGACATACTGGGCTGGCCTGCGTGTGGCGAGGACAGTCGTCAGGGCCAATGCGTCGCCGTAGCTGAAGTAGCCGTTCGGCAGGAGCGGTGTCCGGCCGTCGAGGTCGCGGTCAGCGACGTCCGAGAAATCGGCGAATTGCTTCATGTCGTCGGCGAACGTTCTGAAGTGCCGGCTCTTGCGCTCCATGCGTTCGCGCAGCCAGGAATATGGCGTTCGATTCAACTCAGTTTTGACAACGTAGTCGCCGTCGAGAGGGAAGCTAGGCCCGGATTTCGATATCCGGGCATGAGCACTCGTCCATTGGTGTAATACGGCACCAATGTATGGGCGCCCTGGAACATTTCGAGCGTTGGATGTGAAATATTATCAATAGTTTCGTTGGTCGGCACAGGCGTACCGGTTCAGACCCGCCGCCACCGCGTGGGGGGCGTTGAGAACGGAAGGTGGCGGGGCGCGCGAGACAGATACTCGGTTCGCAGAAACGGCGTACAAGCGCCGCTCAATCCGAGCCGCGCCAGGATCTGCGCGGCCGGCCCTCAATGGCCCGAGCGGCGGATCAGGCTCTTGAGGCGCTGGTCGGCGGTGTCGAGGCGGTCAGCGATGCCGCGCCGGATGCATTTGCCGACGGAATCGCCGGCGTAGAACCCGACCGTCTGGTCCTGGTTGCGGCAGGACTGGACCGGCGGCCACGCCACCACCCCTGCCACGACCAGCAGCACGACCAGGCAGTCGACGACGAGCCAGCCCTTCCAGCCGAGCCGGAAGCCGCGCCGCCGCTCGGGCGCCCGGTTCCGGCGCGGGGTGCGGTGCGCGCCGTCCGGGCCGACCCGCGCCATGCGAGCGCGGAACTGGGCCTCCTCGAGGGCGTCGGAGGCGCGGCCGGACGAGGCCGGGAGGAGCGGGCGGGTGGACATGGCGGCCTCGCGGAGGTCGGTTCGGAGCGGATCGGCGGAGCGCGGAAGGGCCTTGAGCGGGCGCTCAGTCGATGAGCCGCTTCAGGAGCGCGAGGTTGTCCTGGATCGACAGGACGTTGCCGAGCATCTCGGTACGGGCGCAGGCCCCGGCCCCGACAAGACCGAGCCAGCCCGCCGCCGGGCGGGCGCTGCAATCCGCGAAGCTGCCGTACAGGAACAGCCCGGCCGGCACCGCGAGGAGGGCGAGCTTCGTCGGCGAGAAAAGCCGGCCGACGACGCCTCTGCGCGGCCGCCGCGCGTCGCGGTCGTCGTCCCAGTCCCTGTCGTCCGGCTCCCAGCCGTAGCGGTCCGCCTGGTACGCCGCCGCGTCGATGTCCCGGTCCCGGCGATACATGGCGTTCCGTGCTCGGTCTGATCAGTCGGACCGAAGATGCCACGCTTTCGTGAAGCTCAACCTA
This sequence comes from Methylobacterium oryzae, assembly GCF_021398735.1. NCBI lineage: Bacteria > Pseudomonadati > Pseudomonadota > Alphaproteobacteria > Hyphomicrobiales > Methylobacteriaceae > Methylobacterium > Methylobacterium oryzae. Next base: position 5,882,228 of record NZ_CP090349.1, on the reverse strand, counting down.
AGAGCAATGTTTAAGTTCTTCTGAACCGGTCTCGCCCGGCTCAGGCGGCGAGCGCCCGCCTCACCGTGGCGCGCAGATCTGCCAGGGAGAAGGGCTTGGTCAGCACGTCGGTGACGATGGCGTCGAGCCCGCGCGCGCGCTCGCGCTGATCGGCGAAGCCGGTCATCAGCAGGATGGTCAGGTCGGGGAAGTCGCGCTTGGCGGCGAGGGCCAGCGCGATGCCGTCCATGAGCGGCATGCGGATGTCGGTGAGCATCAGATCGAAGCCGCCATCGGCCTCGTTGAGGCGGTCCAGCCCGTCGCTGCCGTCGTTGGCCGTGACGACCGCGTGCCCGTCGATCTCGAGCCCCCGCTTCAGGAAGCCCCGGACGGTCTCTTCGTCATCCACCAGGAGGATGCGCGCCATGTGGTCCCGTAACCGTCCCCGAAATCCGCACGCGCCGCGTCGCGACGCCGCGCACGCTCAAATGTCGACAGACGCAGACGAATTCTCCGTCTGTCAAGTCGTCGCAGGCTGAATTGTCCCGCGGGTCGCGGCGCGCGGCGAAAATGCCGCGCCGCGGGCACGGTCAGGCGTCGAACAGATCCGGGGCGCCGTCCCCGTAATCGACCACGCCCACGAAGGGCAACTGGCGGAAGGCGTGGGCGGCGTCCATCCCGTAGCCGACGACGAACACGTCGGGGCAGGTGAAGCCGACGAAATCCGCGTCGATCGTCACGGCGCGCTTGCCGGGCTTCTCCAGCAGCACCGCGGTGAGGACGCGCCGGGCGCCGCGGGCCATCAGCAGGTCCTTGGCGAAGACGACGGTCCGGCCGGATTCCAGGATGTCGTCCACGAGCAGCACGTCCCGCCCGCGCACCTCGCTCTGTACGTCGCGCAGGATCTCGACCTGTCCGCTGGAGACCGTCCCGGTGCGGTAGCTCGACAGGTGCACGAACTCGACCTGCGGGGCGAGACCCACCCGGTGCAGCGACCGGAGCAGGTCGGCCGCGAACATGAAGCTGCCCTTGAGCACCGCCACGACGAGGAGGTTCTCGGGCCGCGCGGCGAGGATCTCGCGGGCGAGCTCGTCGTTGCGCTTGGCGATGGCCGCCTCGTCGAACAGGGTGCGGACGCGCCGTTCAGGGATGCTCATCTCTCGTGTCCCGAAGCCCGTTGGCGCGGCGGCGCCCGCCGCCACGCTCGGGAACGGTCTTAGCGTCCCGGGCGCGCGCGGGGAACTCCGGATCCGCCAGATGGTCCGGCGCCGTCGACGCGGGTCAGCCTTCGGCCGCCTGCCGGAACGGTCGGAGCAAGCGGGTGAGCCCGCGCCGGCGCGCCGGCCGGGCCGCACGCCGCGCCGCGGCCAAGTCCGGTTCCGGCCCCGCACCGATCCCGTCGGCGTCGTCCCCGTCGACCGCATCCTCGTCGTCCGGCTCCACGTGCCGGACCTGCTCGAGGACGTCCGTCACGATGCGCGGGATGGGCCGCGCGTGCTCTTCCAGGAGCAGCGAGGCTGTCCAGAGGCGACTCGCGTTCGCGAGGGGCAGCTTCCCTTGTGTCAGGCGCTCCATCAGCATCCGGTCGGCGAGCGAGGCCGCGAGGTCGCTCACGATCTCGAGCTGATCCTGCTGTGTCGTGCTCTTCATGGCAGTCTTCACGCTAACGAAGATAGTCTTCTCCCAGCCGGGACGCTATGCGACCAAATTTGGCGATTCTATAACGTGCGTGAGCATTGGAGCTGCCGCCTGTGTAGAGGCCGGCTCCGGCGCGAGGACCGGTCCCGTCGACTCCGATCGGGTGGGGGTTCGGGGCGGCCCTGATCCGGCGCGGCGCCATCCGCGCACAAGCAAAAGGGGCTGGCGATCCGCCAACCCCTCGCGCTGTCGAGCTGAATGGATGGTACCACCGCCCCGGCTCGAACGGGGGACCCCCAGATCCACAATCTGGTGCTCTAACCAACTGAGCTACGGCGGCACTGGCGCGGGGTGTATCGTGGGCCGCGGCAGTTTTCAAGGCGATGCGTGCACGGGATTTGGACTTCGTGGACAGCGCCGTCCGAGCCCCCCGCGCCGGGGCCGGCCGCGCTCCCGCAGCACCGCCCGTTTGCAACGGGCTCGGCCCCGGCTGTAACTGCGGCGGCGGGGCCGACGCGTCGGCCCCGCCGATCGGGCGGACCGGAGGCGAGGGGGCGGACCGTGAGCGCGCGACAGCCATCGGGCGCCGCCGGCGGGGGCAGGGCGCCCGGCGACGGATCGGCCGACGTCCCGGCCCGGCGGCCCGTCAGGCCGGCGCGGAGGCCCCGTCGGCGCTGGACCGGGATCGGGCTCGTCCAGGCCCCCGGGCGGCTCCGCAGCCTCGTCCGACGGAGCGAGGGCGGCCTCGTCGCCCTCGCGACCCTGGTGGGCTGCGTCGCCGGCGTGGCGGTGTCCGCCATGACCTGGATCACCCAGACCCTGCGCGAGCATCTCTACCAGCTGCCCGCGGGCGCGCGCCTCAGCGCCGTCGACGCCGTGCCGCCGGCGCTCCTGCTCGTGGGCCCGTGCCTCGGGGGCGCCGTCCTCGGCCTGCTGATCGTCGCCGCCAACTACGTCCGCGGCCCGCGCAAGCGCCCGGCCATCGACCCGATTGAGGCCAACGCCCTGCACGGCGGCCGCATGTCCCTGCGCGACAGCCTCTACCTCGCGCTCCAGAACGTCATCTCGAACGGGTCCGGCGCCTCGGTGGGTCTGGAAGCCGGCTACACACAGATCGCCTCAGGCCTCGCCTCGCGCCTGGGCATCGCCTTCGAAGTGCGGCGCAGCGACCTGCGCACCCTGGTCGGCTGCGGCGCGGCCGGGGCGATCGCGGCCGGCTTCGGGGCGCCGCTCGCCGGCGCGTTCTACGCCTTCGAGTTGATCATCGGCACCTACTCGATCGCCACGCTGACGCCCGTGGTCGTCGCGGCGCTGTGCGGCAACCTGATCTCGCGCGCCCTGATCGAGGCGCAGCCGCTCGTCGATCTCGGCGACATGCAGGCGGTCACGACCTCGCACGTCACCAGCCTCGAGATCCTGCCGAGCCTCGCCCTCGGGCTGTTCTGCGCGGGCCTCGGGATCCTGATCATGCGCGGGGTCACGCTGGTCGAGCGCCTCGTCCAGGCCTCCGGCGTGCCGCGGGTGGCGGCGCCCGCCTTCGGGGGGCTGTGCGTCGGCGCGCTGGCGCTGCTCGCGACGCCGCAGGTGCTCTCGGGCGGCCACGGCGCCCTGCACATGCACTTTGCCGCCGAGGGGCAGGGGCACGGGATCGCGGTCCTGGCCTGGCTGTTCGCCGCTAAGGCCACGGCCTCGGCGATCTCGATCGGCTCGGGCTTCCGCGGCGGCCTGTTCTTCGCGTCGCTGTTCCTCGGGGCCATCGCCGGCAAGCTGTTCGCCGCCCTCGCCCCCGTGCTGGTGCCGCCGCTGGCGGATTTCGGCCTGACGCCGCTCGCCTACGCGGTGATCGGCATGAGCGCGCTGGCGGTGGCGGTCATCGGCGGCCCGCTCACCATGACGTTCCTGGCCCTGGAGGTCACCGGCAGCCTGCCGATCACCGGCGTCGTGCTGGCGGCGGTGATTGCGTCCTCCCTCACCGTGCGCAAGACCTTCGGCTACTCCTTCGCCACGTGGCGCTTCCACCTGCGCGGCGAGAGCATCCGCAGCCCCCACGACGTCGGCTGGATCCGCTCGCTCACCGTCGGCCGGCTGATGCGCCGCAATCCCGGCACCGTGGCCCTGGACACGCCGCTGCCCACCTTCCTGCGCGCCCATCCCCTCGGCTCGCCCTCCCGGGTGATCGCCGTGGACGGGGCGGGGCGCTACGCCGGCATCCTGAACGTGCCCGAGACGCACGCGGCCGCCCGGGATTCCGGCGCCGACGCGCAGCCGGTCCTCGCCGACCTGCTCCTGCACGCGGACGATTTCCTGACGCCGGGCATGAACGCCAAGGACGCCGCGGCCGCCTTCGACCGGACCGAGAGCGAGGCGCTCGCGGTCGTCGAGAGCGCCGAGAGCCGGAAGGTGCTGGGCCTGCTCACCGAGAGCCACACCCTCAAGCGCTACAGCGAGGAGCTCGACCGCCAGCGCCGGGCGATGGCGGGCGAAACCGACTGATTGTCAGGCCGGGGTGTTGACCCGACACCGGCGCGGACCAATCACCTGACGCCAACGACCCGGGCCCCGCGGAGGCCCGCACTTCGGAACGCGTGGAGGATTCATGGCCGCCCCAGAAAACAGCCAGCAGCGTCGCTACCGCATCGCGGTGATCCCCGGCGACGGCATCGGCAAGGAGGTCGTGCCCGAGGGCGTGCGCGTGCTGGAGCAGGCGGCCAAGCGGCACGGCTTCGGCCTCCAGCTCGACTGGTTCGATTTCGCCAGCTGCGACTATTACGAGCAGCACGGCCGGATGATGCCGGAGGACTGGAAGGCGCGGATCGAGACCCACGACGCGATCTATTTCGGTGCCGTCGGCATGCCCGAGCGCGTGCCCGACCACATCTCGCTCTGGGGCTCGTTGATCCTGTTCCGGCGGGAATTCGACCAGTACGCGAACCTGCGCCCGGTGCGGCTGATGCCGGGGGTGAAGTGCCCGCTCGCCGACCGCAAGCCCGGCGACATCGACTTCTGGGTGGTCCGGGAGAACACCGAGGGCGAGTACTCGAACGCGGGCGGCCGCATGTTCGCCGGCACCGACCGGGAGTTCGCCCTGCAGGAGACGATCATGACCCGGCACGGGACGGACCGGATCCTCAGGTTCGCGTTCGAACTGGCTCAGAAGCGCCCGAAGAAGCACCTGACCTCGGCCACGAAGTCGAACGGCATCTCGATCACCATGCCGTACTGGGACGAGCGGGTGAAGGCGGTGGCCGAGGCCTACCCGGACGTCCGGTGGGACCAGTACCACATCGACATCCTGACCGCGCATTTCGTCCTGAACCCGGATCGGTTCGACGTGGTGGTGGCCTCCAACCTGTTCGGCGACATCCTGTCGGATCTCGGGCCCGCCTGCACGGGCACGATCGGCATCGCGCCGTCCGGCAACATCAACCCGGAACGGGTGCACCCGTCGGTGTTCGAGCCGGTCCACGGCTCGGCGCCGGACATCGCCGGCCAGGGGATCGCCAACCCGATCGGCCAGATCTGGTCGGGGGCGATGATGCTGGAGCATCTCGGCGAGCACGCGGCGGCGGCCGAGATCGTCGGCGGGATCGAGCGGGTGCTGTCCGAGCGGACGCTGCGCACCCGCGACCTCGGCGGGAATGCCGACACGCAGACCTGCGGCAAGGCGGTGGAGCAGGCGCTGGGGTAGGGCAATCACCCCGAGCCTCCCTTCCACGCCCTCATCCTGAGGGGTGCCCGCGTCAGCGGGCCTCGAAGGAGCCCTCCAGGGATCGTGAGACCGCTGGAGGGCTCCTTCGAGGGCTACGCTGCGCTCCGCCCATCAGGATGAGGTGGGATTCCGTTTCCGTCTCAAGGCTGTGGTTGAGATGCCCTCGCCGTCATCACGGGCGGAGGTCCGAACACATCGACAGCGAACGGAATGAGCGCGGGAGACCGCGCTCTCCGTGGCGTCAGCGGGGGCGGCGGCGCACGCTCACCACGTTGCTCGCCGGCTCGGCCTTGCCGGTCTCCGCCGGCAGGGTGTCGAGGGCGGTCCTGACGATGGTCGTGGCGTCGAGGCCCGCCTCGGCGTACATCTTCTCCGGGCTGTCGTGGTCCTGGTAGGCGTCCGGCAGCGTCATCGTCCGCACCCGCACCCCGCCCGCGTCCAGAGCGCCCCGCTCCGCCAGCAGGTGCAGCACCATCGCGCCGAACCCGCCCCGCGAGCCCTCCTCGATCGTGATCAGAACCTCGTGGTCGCGCGCCAAATCCAGGATCAGCGCCTCGTCCAGCGGCTTGGCGAACCGCGCGTCCGCCACCGTCACCGCCACGCCCTGCTCGGCCAGCGTGTCGGCCGCCTTCAAGGCCTCCGACAGGCGCGTGCCGAGCGACAGCAGCGCCACCCGCGCCTCCGCGTCGCGCCGCACCACCCGGCCCTTGCCGATCGCCAGCGCCTCGCCCCGCTCCGGAAGCTCGACGCCCACACCCTCGCCGCGCGGGTAGCGCAGCGCGATCGGGCCCGTGTCGTGCGCGTGGGCGGTCGCCACCATGTGCACCAGCTCGGCCTCGTCGGAGGCCGCCATCACGGTCATGTTCGGCAGGCAGCACAGGTAGGCCAGGTCGAACGCGCCCGCGTGCGTCGCCCCGTCGGCGCCGACCAGCCCCGCCCGGTCCAGGCAGAACCGCACGGGCAGGTTCTGCAGCGCCACGTCGTGCACCACCTGGTCGTAGGCCCGCTGCAGGAACGTCGAGTAGATCGCCACGAACGGCCGGTAGCCCTCGGTGGCCAGACCGCCCGCGAACGTCACCGCGTGCTGCTCGGCGATGCCGACGTCGAAGGTCTTGTCCGGGTGCGCCTTGCCGAACAGGTCGATGCCGGTGCCCCCCGGCATCGCGGCGGTGATCGCCACGACCTTGTCGTCGGCGTCGGCCGCCTTGATCAGGCTCTCGCCGAACACCCGCGTGTAGGCCGGCGCGTTCGGCTTGGCCTTGGCCTGCACGCCTGAGACCACGTCGAACTTGACCACGCCGTGGTAGCGGTCGGCCGAGGCCTCGGCCGGGGCGTAGCCCTTGCCCTTCTGGGTGACGACGTGGAGCAGGATCGGGCCGTGCTCGGCGTCGCGGACGTTCTTCAGGACCGGCAGCAGGTGGTCGAGGTTGTGCCCGTCGACCGGGCCGACGTAGTGGAAGCCCATCTCCTCGAACATGGTGCCGCCGCCGACCACGAGCGAGCGGGCGTATTCCTCGGCCGCGGCGGCGCGCTGGTAGAGCGCCTTGGGCAGGAGCTTGCCGAGCTGCTTGGCGGTCTCGCGCAGGGACTGGTAGGCGCCGCCCGAGGCGAGGCGGGCGAGGTAGGCCGACATGGCGCCGACGGGGGGCGCGATCGACATGTCGTTGTCGTTGAGGATGACGATCAGGCGCGAGTGCAGGGCGCCGGCGTTGTTGAGGGCCTCGTAGGCCATGCCGGCCGACATCGAGCCGTCGCCGATGACCGCGATGGCGTTGCGGCGCTTGGGCGGGCGGTTCTTCGACTTGGCGGCGGCGTTGTCGAGGTCGCGGGCGACCGCCATGCCCAGCGCGGCCGAGATCGAGGTCGAGGAGTGGGCGGCGCCGAAGGGGTCGTAGACGCTCTCGCTCCGCTTGGTGAAGCCGGACAGGCCGCCGCCCTGGCGGAGCGTCCGGATGCGGTCGCGGCGCTCGGTGAGGATCTTGTGGGGGTAGCACTGGTGTCCGACGTCCCAGACGATGCGGTCGTCGGGGGTGTCGAACACGTGGTGCAGCGCCACGGTCAGCTCGACCACGCCGAGCCCCGAGCCAAGATGGCCGCCGGTGATCGAGACCGCGTCGATCATCTCGGCGCGCACCGCGTCGGCCACCGCCTGCAGCTCCGACTCCGGAAGACGCCGCAGCGCCGAAGGAGACGGAACGCGGTCGAGAAGTGCACTCTGCTCGGGGGTAATCGCCACGGCATCAACCTCTAACGGATGGGATCGGTTCGACCGCCGAGCCTCAGGACATGTCGAGCGGGGCGACGCCCTCGGGCCGCCCGTCGGAGCCCAGCGTGATCCGCTGGATCCGCGCCTCGGCCCGCTTCAGCAGCGCCTCGCAATGCTTCTTCAGCACCTCGCCGCGCTCGTAGATCGCCACCGACTCGTCGAGCGGCACGTCGCCGCGCTCGAGCCGGCGGACGATTTCCTCGAGCTGTTCCAGCGCCTTCTCGAAGGGCAGGTCGCCGGCGGCGGGGGCCACCTCGGGTCTGCTCGCACTCATCCCAGATACTTCCTTTGGGGGTGTTTGTACGGCGCGATCCCCGGTCGCCACAACCCTGGGGGCCAGTCCGCCGGCCGGGTCCGCACCGTTTTGGACGGCCGCGGCGGCGTTTGCGCCACACTTCGCACCGGCGTTCGGTTCACGCCAGCGCGAGGGTGAACGGCGTGCCCTCGAAGGCGTCGGCGCCGCGCCCGATGCGGGCGATCGCCGCGACCATGCGGCCGTCGCGGTCGAGCATCCGGTCGGCGATCGCCACGAACAGGGCGTTGGGCGTCGCCGAGGGCGAGGCGGACCGCAGGGCGTCGGCGATCGCCGCCTCGTCGCGCTCGGGCGCCAGCGCGCAGGCCGCGATGTAGGCGGCGGCCGTCGAGCGGCTGATCCCGGCGTAGCAGTGGATCACCAGCGGCTTCTCCCGCGGCCAGGTCCGGACGAAGTCGAGAAGCCGGGCCACGTGTTCTTCAGCCGGCAAAACGTGCCCGTCCCGGGCCGCCGCGATGTCGCTGACCCAGATGATGGCGTGGTTCGCGGCGTCGATCACGGCCGGCCGCTCCAGCGGCGTGCCGACATTGATCAGCGTGAGCACGTGGCTCGCGCCCGTGGCGGCGACGGTCTCGGGCAGGCGTGAGAGCGGACAGACGTGGAGGGTCGGCATGGTGGGGCGCCAGTGACCTGCGATCGTGACGGATCGAGGGCGAAGATCCGTCAGGGCCGGGACAGGGCGGTGAAGCGCGCGAGGAATCGCGCCTCGGCCTCGGCGGTCGGCCACGGCCCGGCCAGGGCCGACACCGACTCGGGCAGGTCGACCGAGGGGCCGAAATAGCGCTCGGCCTCCTCCGGCGCGAAGCCGGCCAGGCGCACCGCCTCGGCGTGGGCGGCGATCCGGTCGGCCCGCTTCACGAGCTGGGCGAGGGCGGGCGAGGGGGCGGCCAGCTCGAAGCGGCGGCGCACCGCCGCGAGCAGGCGCAGCTCGACGCCGCGATAGGCGTCGCCGATGGCGGCCTTGAGCGGCGAGATGATGTCCCCGACCACGTATTCCGGCGCGTCGTGCAGGAGCAGCTCGAGCCCGTCCCGGTCAGTGCAGCCGGGGGCGAGGTGGCGGCCCACCGCCTCGACCAGCAGGCTGTGCTGGGCCACCGAGAAGACGTGCGGCCCGCGGGTCTGGCCGTTCCAGCGCGCGACCCGGGCGAGGCCGTGGGCGATGTCGGCGATCTCGATGTCCCCGGGCGCCGGGTCGAGGAGGTCGAGGCGGCGGCCAGAGAGCATGCGCTGCCACGCGCGCGGCGGCGTGCTCACCGGGACCCGCCGAGCGCAGCGCAGGGCCCGTGCCGGTGGCAGCCGACGAGGTGATCGTTGACCATGCCCACCGCCTGCATGAACGCGTGCACGATGGTCGGCCCGCAGAAGGAGAAGCCCTCGGCCTTCAGGGCCTTCCCGATCGCCCGGGAGACCGGCGTCTCGGTGGCGATCTCCGCGCGGGTCCGCGCCGTGCCCTGGACCGGCCGGCCGTCGACGAAGTCCCACAGGAAGTGCGCGAAGCCGGGGCCGCGCTCCTCGATCCGCAGCCACGCCCGGGCGCCCGCGACGGTGCCCTGGATCTTGGCGCGGTTGCGGATGATGCGGGTGTCGGCCATCAGCCGCGCGACGTCCGCCTCGGTGAAGCGGGCGATCCGCTCGGGATCGAAATCCGCGAAGGCGTCGCGGAACCCGTCCCGGCGGCGCAGGATGGTGATCCACGACAGCCCGGCCTGGAAGCCGTCGAGGATCAGCTTCTCGTAGAGAGCGCGGCCGTCATGCTCGGGCACGCCCCACTCGGTGTCGTGATAGGCGACGTAGAGCGGGTCGAGCCCAGCCCACCAGCAGCGTGGGCAGCCGTCGGGATGGTCGATGAGGCCGGTCTCGGACATACGGCGATGGTAACGAGAACAGGAGCGGAACGCCACCGCCGCGGCGGGGACCGCACGGCCACCTCGACGGCCGCCCCGACGGTCCCTTCCGCCGGTGCAAGACGAGCCGCGGTCACGCGGCCCGATCCCGCGCGTCGCGATCCTACCCGGCCGCGCTCGCCGCCGCGTCCGGCATGGCGAAGGTCGCGCAGGCGGGGCGCGCCAGCGTCACGGGCTGGTCGCCCGCGCGCGGGGTCTCGCCGGAGGCGAGCGCGTCGCCCAGTCGGTCGAGGCGGACCGTGGCGAGGCCGCGATTCCCCGCGGCGCTGCCCGTGGTGCCGAGCACCTTGCCGCCCGCGGTGATCTCGGTGCCGGGCGGGGGCGCGGCGTCCGCGTAGGCGGCCGCCAGGATGCGGGTCCGGGCCGTGCCGCGGTGCTGCATCCGCGAGACCACCTCCTGGCCGACGTAGCAGCCCTTGCGGAAGTCGACGCCGCCGAGCTGATCCATCAGCGCCTCGTGCGGGAATGCGTCGCCGAAGGCGAAGTCGCGTCCGCCCTCGGGCACGCCGAGGGCGATCCGGTGCGCGTGGTACTCGGCCTCGGCGGCGTCCGCCGAGAAGGCGCCCGCTTCGGCGTAGAGACGGGCGCCGAGATCGGCCGCGCGGGAATCGGCCAGCGCCTCCGCGGCGGGCGGGGCCGCGCCGGCCCAGGCCGCCGCGACCGCGACGGTCGGGTCGGCCGCGATGGTCGCCTGCGCGCGCAGGCGATAGAGCGTCAGGCGCTTGGCGAGGTCCGCGGCCCTTTCGACCAGCACGTCGAACCGGAAGCCGTCGGGGATCCGCGAGACCAGGAAATCGAAGAGGATCTTGCCCTGCGGCGTGAGCAGGGCGCCGAGGCGCGCCTCGCCGGGCTGGAGCGTCTCGACGTTGCAGGTCAGGACGCCCTGGAGCAGCGTCGTGGCGTCCGGTCCGGTGACGGTGACCAGGGCGCGGTCCGGCAGCAGGGCGACGGGCATGGGCGGCGATTCCTCGGGGCGCGAACGGTCCGGCTGGCCGGACCGCGGACCCGGGACGTAGTCGCTGACCGCCCGCGCCTCAACCGTCCGCGCTCACCTGCTCAATGCTGGAGCGTCGTGGTGAACGCGCCCCCGCGGATGCGCTCCGGGAATCCCTCCGCGTAACGGGCCGTGGCTTCTTCGCCGTACGTCGTCACGAGTTCCTGAAAAGCCGCGAACAGGGCGGCCTGGGCCATGCAGTCACCGTCGAGACCATCGAGGCAGCCTTCCGCGAACGCTTCCGAGACGTAACTCAGCGCGACGCGTTTCTCCTCGACATCGACCTCGATGGGGGCGGTGTGAGAGCTGTGCTGCATGGCCGGATACTTCCATTGCGCCGGACACGGGGCCCGGCGGACGCAATGGATGATAAGCAGGTCCCGGCGGCTCGGCCAGCCGAGAATTTCGGATCGGTTAACGCGAGCGCTCAAATCCGATGTTTCGCCGGCATCGCCGGTATGTGTGCTGTACCTGCATCACCCCCCGAAACGCCCGGCCAGTGCGTGCGACAGCCGGTCGCCCTCCGCGACGTACCGGGCGGCCGCCTCGTGGGCCGCGGGCGTGCAGACCCGGTAGGTCAGCGCGTAGCCGCGATAGCCGCGGTTGTAGGCGCCGGCCAGCCGGTCGCGGCGGGCCGGGGTCACGCCCTCGGAGTCGATCAGCGCCTTCATGCGGGCCGGCCAGTCGGCCGCGTCCGGGGCCGCGCAGAGGTTCCGCAGGAACGCCAGGGCCCCGATGATCTCGGACATGCGCAGCAGGTCGCGGTCGTAGGGCGCGGGCACGTCCGCGGGGGCGGGCGCCTCCTTGGACGGCTCCTTCGCGGCTTCCTTGGCGGGCGCGCCGCTCCGGCCGGAGCGCTGCTGCGCCAGCGCCGGCGCGGAGACCGGGCCTGCCAGGAGCGCTAGCAGGCACAGGAGGGTCGCGGGGCGCCTCACGCCGTCGGCTCCCCGCCCGGCATTCCCGCGCGGTTCGCGTGCCGATCCGCGCTCCCGTCCGTGGTTCCATCCATGCCCTGGGCCGCCACCCGCGCGAAGGCCTCGCGCAGGGTGTCGACCAGGCCGGGGGTGGTCGGAAGGGTCGCGACCTCCGCGAGCGTCGCCCAGCGGGTGCCCAGGGCTTCGGGCCCGGCCACGGGCTCGCCGCCGCACCACAGGGCGGCGTGCGGGTGGACGACGTAGTGGTGGCGGGCCCGGCCGGCCTCGTCCCGGACGATGATCTCCGTGGGCGAGAGCACGCCGACCACCTCGGCGGGCAGGCCGACCTCCTCGGACAGTTCGCGCAGGGCCGCCTCGGCCAGGGACTCGCCCGCCTCCACGAGGCCGCCCGGCAGGGTCCAGACGCCGCGCATCGGCTCGTTGGCCCGCGCCGCCAGCAGGACCCGCTCGCCGCGGATCACCGCGATCGACGCGCCCACGAAGGGCCGGGCCGGGAACAGTCGGCTGTCGGAATCCGGTGCGCCCGCGGTCACGGCTTGCCCTCGTCCGGTGCCACGACGGCCACCCGGCCGTCGGCGAGGCCGACGAGCAGCCGCGCCGCCGCGCCCTCGCCGAGGACGACGATGCCGGTCTCCGCGGGGGCCGGCAGCGGCATGCGCGCCCGCTCGCGCAGGCCGCCCTTGGCCGCCACGAAGGCGATCTCCGGCCGGCCCGCCACCGGCAGGACGAGCTCGGGGCTGCCGCCGGCCGGAACGGTCACGGCGAGATCCGAATCGCCGTCGCCGGCCGCGTAGCCCGCGGCCTCGCCGGCGGGCTCGATCGCGTCGGGACGCAGCGTCCAGAGCTGGAGCCGGCCCTTGGCGCTGACCGTCGCGGCCTGGGTGGCGCCCGATCCGGAGAAATCCGCGATGCCGGCGATCTTGAGGGGTGGGCCCGGCTGGGCGGGCGTGCGGGCGGCGACGGCCCAGGCCGCGCCCGGATCGCCGGCGGGCCGGTCGATCAGCACGAGGCCACCGGCATCCGCGCCGGACAGCGTCGCCGCCAGCAGCGCCGGGCGGTCCCCGAGGCGCAGCAGGCGCGGCCGCAGCGGCGCGAACACGGCCTCGCCCCCCGCCGGCACTGTCACGGTGGCCACGGGGACGGGCTTCGGATCGGTGCTCACCGCCATCGGCTGGCGCTCGCGGATCGTCAGCACCGCGGCGGCCGCGCCGCCGTCGGGGGCGCGGGTGCGCCCGGTGAGATAGGCGCTCAGGGGGCCCGAGAGGGCCCGGCGCGAGCCCGGCAGAGCCCCGCGCGGCGTCTCGGCGGCGGTCAGCCCCTCGACCGCGTCCCGACCGATCGGCCGCACGGTGACGCCGCCCTCCGCGAGGGCGAGCACGGCGCCGCCGTCGTCGCCCCAGACCACGGCGATCGGCGCGCTCTCCTCGTCGCCGGTCTGCTGGCCACCGCCCTGCGCGCCGGCTTTTGCCCCTGCCATGCCGCCGGTGATCGGCAGGAGCCCGGAGGTCGCCACCGAGACCGCGGCCTCGCTGCGCGAGCCGCGCAGCGCCCGCACCTTGAAGGGCAGGTCGAGGATCCGGATTCCGGGCTCGGCCCGCGCCCCCGCGACGGGCGCGAAGCACGCGAGGAGGCCCAGGACGAGCGAGACCCGCCCGCGGCGCGCCGCCGGGTGCCGGCGCGGTAACGCCGCGCGCGCGGAAGCGCCCCAGGAAGCGACCGATCTGGTCAAACGTGCTGGCCGCCGTTGATGTGGAGCTCGGCGCCGTTCACGTAGGAGGAGGCCTCGGTGCACAGGAAGTAGATCGCCTTGGCGACCTCGTCCGGCGTGCCGAGCCGGCGCTGCGGGATCTGCTCGACGAGCTTCTCGGTGCCGGGCGACAGGATCGACGTGTCGATCTCGCCCGGCGAGATCGCGTTCACCCGCACGCCGAGCGGCCCGAAATCGGCGGCCATCTCGCGGGTCAGGCCCGCCAGCGCCGCCTTGGAGGTGCCGTACGCCGCCCCCGCGAAGGGGTGGACGCGCGAGCCGGCGATCGACGTCACGTTGACGACCGAGCCCTTGGCCCGGGCCAGTTCCTCGCGCAGGCCCCGGGCCAGCAGGATCGTGGCGAAGAGGTTGACCTGGAAGACCCGCTGCCACGTGTCGAACTCGGTGGCCAGCGCGCCGAGGCGCTCGCCCTCCGGCCCCTTCGGCGAGATCCCGGCATTGTTGACCAGCGCGTGCAGCACCCCGCCCTCTGCGGCGAGCCGGCCCCGCACCTCCTCGACGGCGCGGACCGTGTCCTGCGCGTCGGCGAGGTCGACCTGCAGGTGGTCCTCGGGGCCCATCTCCCAGGGGCAGTTCTCCGGGAAGGCGTGGCGCGAGCAGGTGATCACGCGCCAGCCCGCGGCCGAGAAGCGCTTGACGGTGGCGTGGCCGATGCCCCGGCTCGCGCCCGTGAGCAGCATGATGCGCCGGCGTTCGTTGACGGGGAGGGCCAAAGCCGTAAGCCTCGCTGGCGTTCAGGGATCGCCGCCCGGTCGGGCGCGGTGCGTGCCGGTGAGCCCCAATGGTCTAGGCGCACGGGCACCGGAAATCCAGAGCGGGCCGCGCGTCGGCGCCGGAGCACGGAGGGGAAACGCATGGCCAGCGGGCAGACCAGCGCGGAGCGCATGCCGGAGATCCCGGCCGGCGGCCTGTCCCCGGCGCAGGAAGAGGCGGCGGCCGCGTTCCGGGCCGAGCGCGGCGTCCCGGTCTTCGGGCCGTTCGTGCCGCTCCTGCGCAGCCCCGAGCTGATGCTGTGCGCGAGCCGGATGGGCCAGTACCTGCGCTACGGCAGCGTCCTGCCGCTGCGGATCAGCGAGTTCGCGATCCTGGTGGTCGCGCGGGAATGGAGCCAGCCGGTCGAGTGGGCGATCCACCACCCGATCGCCCTCGAGGCCGGGGTCGCCCCCGAGACCGCGCGGGCGCTGGCCGCGGGGCGCCGCCCCGACACGATGAGCGCCGACGAGGCCCTCGCCTACGCGTTCTCGACCGAGCTGATGCGCAACCGCGCGGTGAGCGACGCGACCTACGCGGCCCTGGTCGCGCGCTTCGGCGAGCAGGGGGCGATCGATCTGACCGGCATCAACGGCTACTACGCGCTGCTCGCCATGACGATGAACGTCGCCCGCACGGCCCTGCCGGAGGGCGGCCCCGCGGCCCCGCCGCTGCCGCCGCTGGTCGGGTAGGGCGCGCCGCCGCGGCCGCGGCGCGGGCCGGGGTCGATCCCGCGCGGCTTGTGGCGCCGGCCGCTTCGGTCTAACCGTCCTCCCCCGTGCGGGTGCCCGACGTGCCGCCCGCCCGTTCCCGAAAACCCGGCCGGACGAGAGCCATGGTCGCCCATACCCGCGCCGATTCGGCGCCCAAGCCCACCGACCCGGCGCTCGCCGGCGCCCGGATCCTCGTGGTCGAGGCGCGCTACTACGACGCGATCGCCGACGAACTCCTGGCCGGCGCCCTGGCGGCGATCGCGGCCGCCGACGCGCAGGCCACCGTGGTCACCGTGCCGGGGGCCCTGGAGATCCCCGCCGCCGTGGCGATCCTGCTCGACACGGGCGCCTACGACGCCGTGGTGGCGCTCGGCTGCGTGATCCGCGGCGAGACCGGCCACTACGACATCGTCGCCGGCGAGAGCGCCCGGGCGCTCATGGACCTGTCGGTGCAGCGCCGCGTGCCGCTGGGCAACGGCATCCTCACGGTCGAGACCGAGGCGCAGGCGCTCGCCCGCGCCCGGGTCGCCGAGATGAACAAGGGCGGCGGCGCCGCCGAGGCGGCGCTCGGCGTGCTCGCCCTGAAGCGTGCGGCCGAAGGCGCGCGCCCGCGATGACGGATACACCCATGACCGGGACCCCCGAGACCCAGCCGGAGACCGGCGCGGAGAATGGCACCGGCACCGCCGGCGCCCCCGCCAAGATCAGCCTGCGCAGCGGCGCCCGCCTCGCGGTGGTGCAGGCGCTCTACGAGATGGACGTCTCCGGCAAGGGCGTGCTCGACGCCCTCGCCGAGTTCGAGGCCTTCTGGATCGGCCAGGAGGTCGACGGGATCGCCCATCCCCCGGCCGAGACCGCGTTCTTCCGCGACCTGCTGCGCGGCACGGTCGAGGAGCAGCGCGCCATCGACCCCAAGCTCGACCAGGCCCTCGCGCAGGGCTGGCCGCTGCGGCGCATCGAGATCGTGCTCCGGGCGATCCTGCGGGCGGGCGCCTACGAGCTGATGTTCCGCCGCGACGTGCCGGCGGCCGCGGCGATCTCGGAATACGTCGACGTCGCCCACAGCTTCTACACGGCCGACGAGCCGGGCCTCGTCAACGCCGTCCTCGACCGGGTCGCCCGGGAGGTCCGGCCGGGCGAGGTCGGGGCCCCGAAGGCCTCCGGCAAGCCGGGCTCGTCCAAGCCGCTCCCCGGCAAAGCTGCGGCTGGGAAACCGTCGGCCGGGAAGGCCTGAGTCTTGGTCGGGCCGGCCCGCGCCTCCGAGGAGGGGCTGATCGCCCGCTACTTCGCCCCGCTCGCGGGGCCGGGCGCCGACGGGCTCCGGGACGACGCCGCCGCGCTGACACCGGCGCCGGGCCACGACCTCGTCCTCACCGCCGACGCCGTGGTGGCGGGCGTCCACTACTTCGCGGAGGATCCGCCGGCCTCGATCGCCCGCAAGGCGCTCGGCGTGAACCTCTCCGACATCGCCGCCAAGGGCGCGGTCCCGCGCGGCTTCCTGCTGACCCTGGCGCTGCCCGACGATTGGACGGAGACCTGGCTCGCCGGATTCGCGCAGGGGCTCGGCGCGGCGGCCGAGGCGGCCGGCTGCCCGCTGCTGGGCGGCGACACGGTGCGCTCCGGCGGCCCCGCGCTGATCTCGGTGAGCGTGTTCGGCGAGCTGCCGACCGGCGCCATCGTGCGGCGCGCCACCGCGCGGGTCGGCGACCGGATCTGCGTCACCGGCACGATCGGCGACGCCGCCCTCGGCCTGCGGATGCGCCTGGAGGGCGACGCCCCCTGGGCGGCCGGCCTCGATCCGGCGCTGCGGGCCGAACTCGCCGACCGCTACCTGCACCCGCGCCCGCGGCTCGCCGCCGCGCCGGCCATCCGCCGCCACGCCTCGGCGGCCATGGACGTGTCCGACGGCCTCGCGGGCGATCTCGCCAAGATGCTGGGCGCGGGCCGCACCGCCCGGGTGGCGACGGCGGACGTGCCGCTCTCGGAGGCGGCCCGGTGCGCCTGCGCGGCGGACCCCGCCCTGATCGAGGCGGTCCTGACCGGCGGCGACGATTACGAGATCCTCTGCACCGTCGCGCCGGAGCGCCTGGCGGATTTCCGGGCTGAGGCCGCGGCGGCCGGGATCGCCGTCGCCGCCATCGGCACCGTCACCTCAGGCGACGGCCCGCCGCGCTTCGAAATGCGCGATGGCGCCGAGCGCGTGTTCGCGGCCGGAGCCTTCAGCCACTTCTGACGCCCAGATCGCGTCCGGTCCCGAGATCATCGGGCCGGCGGAATCCCCGGCCGGGTGGCCGATCTGGCGCCGGACCTCGC
Source organism: Methylobacterium oryzae (assembly GCF_021398735.1). Classification (NCBI taxonomy): domain Bacteria; kingdom Pseudomonadati; phylum Pseudomonadota; class Alphaproteobacteria; order Hyphomicrobiales; family Methylobacteriaceae; genus Methylobacterium; species Methylobacterium oryzae. Next base: position 5,864,946 of record NZ_CP090349.1, on the reverse strand, counting down.
CGATCATCGCGGCGGCGACCACCGGGATCCAGCGGCCGGCCGGGTCCCCGCCCGCGCCCGGCGCCCGGGACAGGGCGCGCTGCAGCACGCAGAGCAGGTCGTCCTGGATCGTGACCGGCTGCGCCGCGACCCGCTCTGCGATCAGGAAGCCGACCGCGCCGCTCAACACCTCGATGGTCGCCGCCAACCTGGCGGCCTGGTCGCTGCTCATGGCGAGTCCCTCGTCCGAATACAACCAAAAATAGAATATCGGTTGGTTAAGGCGACGTTAACGGCCGCTCGAGCCGCTCGCGTTCGTGATGTTCCGGTTCGGGGGACGGGCGTCTCCGCTCGCGGGAGCCGCGCTCGGCCCCCTATCCCGCACGGAAGAGGGGGCTCGCGCCCATGGAACCGTGTGCAGCGGCCGGCGGGAAACCAGATCTGCAACATAATGCAGCATTGCGGATTCGAGGGCTTTTTAGCCCCCGGGTCGTGAGGCCCGATTACCGGCGTCGCCCGCCGACGCGGCGTTTGCGCTCCCCGGCGAAGTTTGGCAATCAAGGCATTGTTCTGGGAAGGAAAGCCCCGAATCCGAGCGCCGCGTCCCATGGCCGTCGTCCGGCGGCCAAGCTCGACAATCACAAGCCAACGCCAGGCACGATAATAACAAGGACGGTCGAATGATTCCCTTGATCCTGATCATCGCGGGCGGGCTCTGCGCCGTCGCCTACGGCATCGTCACGATCCTCGACGTGATGCGGCGCGACGCCGGCACGCAGCGCATGCAGGAGATCGCCGCCGCCATCGCCGAGGGCGCGCAGGCCTATCTCCGGCGGCAATACACGACGATCGGCCTCGTCGGCGTCGTCCTGTTCGTCCTTCTCGCCGTCTTCCTCGGGATCAAGGTCGCGGTCGGCTTCCTGATCGGCGCCGTTCTGTCGGGCGCGGCCGGCTTCATCGGCATGAACGTCTCGGTCCGGGCCAACGTCCGCACGGCCCAGGCCGCCTCGACCTCGCTGGGCGGCGGCCTCGACGTCGCCTTCAAGTCGGGGGCGGTGACCGGCATGCTGGTGGCGGGCCTCGCGCTGCTGGGCGTGGCCCTCTACTACCTGTTCCTCACCCGCGCCGCCCATCTCGAGCCGTCGAGCCGCGAGGTGATCGACGCCCTCGTGGCGCTCGGCTTCGGCGCCTCGCTGATCTCGATCTTCGCCCGCCTCGGCGGCGGCATCTTCACCAAGGGCGCCGATGTCGGCGGCGACCTCGTCGGCAAGGTCGAGGCCGGCATCCCGGAGGACGATCCGCGCAACCCCGCCACCATCGCCGACAATGTCGGCGACAATGTCGGCGACTGCGCCGGCATGGCGGCCGACCTGTTCGAGACCTACGCGGTCACGGTCGTCGCCACGATGGTGCTGGCCGCGATCTTCTTCTCCGGCGCGGGCGGGAGCAACCGCGACGTCCTCGAGCCGATGATGCTGTACCCGCTCGCCATCGGGTCGGCCTGCATCCTCACCTCCATCGCCGGCACCTACGCGGTGCGGCTCGGCGCGAACCAGTCGATCATGGGGGCGCTCTACAAGGGGCTGATCGCCGCCGGCGTGCTCTCCATCGCGGCGATCGCGGCGGTCAACATGACCCTGCTAGGCGGCTTCTCGACGAGCTTCACCACCTCGACCGGCCTGACCTTCACGTCGGCCGCGCTGTTCGGCTGCGCGGTGATCGGGCTCGCCATCACGGCGCTGATCGTCGTGATCACCGAGTACTACACGGGCACCAACTTCCGCCCGGTGAAGTCGATCGCCGACGCGTCGGTGACCGGCCACGGCACCAACGTGATCCAGGGGCTGGCGATCTCGCTCGAATCGACCGCGCTGCCGGCCATCGTGATCGTGGCAGGCATCATCAGCACCTACGCGCTCGCCGGCCTGTTCGGCATCGCCATCGCGGTCACCGCCATGCTGGCGCTCGCGGGCTTCATCGTGGCGCTGGACGCCTTCGGGCCGGTCACCGACAATGCCGGCGGCATCGCCGAGATGGCGGGCCTGCCCTCGGAGGTGCGCAAGTCGACCGACGCCCTCGACGCGGTCGGCAACACCACCAAGGCGGTGACGAAGGGCTACGCGATCGGCTCGGCGGGTCTCGGCGCGCTGGTGCTGTTTGCCGCCTACACGTCGGACCTGAACTACTTCATCGCCCATGCGAGCCCGACGCAGTACCGCTTCTTCCAGGGCGTCAGCGTCGATTTCTCGCTCTCCAACCCCTACGTCGTGGTCGGGCTGCTGCTCGGCGGCCTGATCCCGTTCCTGTTCGCCGGCATCGCCATGACGGCGGTCGGGCGCGCGGCGGGCGCGGTGGTCGAGGAGGTCCGGCGCCAGTTCCGGGCCAAGCCCGGCATCATGCAGGGCACGGACCGGCCGGATTACGGGCGGGCGGTGGACATGCTCACCCGCGCGGCGATCAAGGAGATGATCATCCCGTCGCTGCTGCCGGTCCTGTCGCCGATAGTGCTGTTCTTCGTGATCCAGTTCATCGCCGGGAAGAGCCAGGCCTTCGCCACCGTGGGCGCGAGCCTGCTCGGCGTGATCCTCACCGGCCTCTACGTGGCGATCTCGATGACCTCGGGCGGCGGTGCCTGGGACAACGCCAAGAAGTACATCGAGGACGGCCACCACGGCGGCAAGGGCTCCGACGCCCACAAGGCGGCGGTGACCGGTGACACGGTCGGCGACCCCTACAAGGACACCGCCGGTCCGGCGGTGAACCCGGCGATCAAGATCACCAACATCATCGCCCTGCTGCTGCTCGCCGTGCTGGCGCACAGCTGAGTTCCGCGAAGACCGGATCGGCCGACGGGGCCGGGCTCTCCGCGAGCCCGGCCCTTCCCGTTTCGCCGTGTGCGCCCCCGCACGCGACGGCCAGTCCCGCGGCGCAGCACCTTGGCATCGCGGCGCCGCAGCGCCACCTCGGCGCCGGATTAAAACCCGGACGCGGCCCCCGCCGCACCAGCACGAGGTAACCCATGCCGTCCCTGCTCGACCCGATCCGCATCGGCGCCATCGAGGCGAAGAACCGGATCTTCATGGCGCCGCTGACCCGCGGCCGCGGCACCCGCGAGCACGTTCCGACCCCGATCATGGCCGAGTACTACGCCCAGCGCGCCGGCGCCGGCCTGATCCTCACCGAAGCCACCGGTATCAGCCAGGAGGGGCTCGGCTGGCCCTACGCGCCCGGCATCTGGTCCGACGCCCAGGTCGACGCGTGGCGGCCGATCGTGAAGGCCGTGCACGACAAGGGCGGCAAGATCGTCTGTCAGATCTGGCACATGGGCCGGATGGTCCATTCGGACTTCCTCGGCGGCGCCAAGCCGGTCTCGTCCTCGGCCACGACGGCGCCCGACCAGGCCCACACCTATTCCGGCAAGAAGCCCTACAGCGAGGCCCGCGCCCTGGAGGTGTCCGAGATCCCGCGCCTGCTCGGCGATTACGAGCGGGCCACCGCCAACGCCCTGGCTGCCGGGTTCGACGGGGTGCAGATCCACGCCGCGAACGGCTACCTGATCGACGAGTTCCTCCGCGACGGCACCAACCACCGCACCGACCAGTACGGCGGGTCCGTCGAGAACCGCGTGCGGCTCCTGCGCGAGGTGACCGAGGCGGTGGCGAAGGTCGCCGGGCCGGAGCGCACCGGCGTGCGCCTCTCGCCGAACGGCGCGATCCAGGGCTGCAACGACTCGAACCCGGAGCCGCTGTTCGTCGCCGCCGCCCAGGCGCTCGCCGATGCCGGGATCGCCTTCCTGGAGATGCGCGAGCCGGGGCCGAACGGCACCTTCGGCAAAGCCGACCACCCGCCGATCGCCCCGGCGATGCGGCGCGTGTTCCGCAACCCGATGATCCTGAACGCCGACTACGACGGGGTCAGCGGCCAGAAGGCGCTGGATGCCGGCGAGGCCGACGCCATCGCGTTCGGCCGGACCTTCATCGCCAACCCGGACCTCGCCGAGCGGATCGCCAGGAAGGCGCCGCTCGCCAAGGACGACGCCGCGACGTGGTACAGCCAGGGCCCCGAGGGCTACGTCGACTACCCGACCCTGACCGAGTCCCGCGCCGCCTGACGCGCCGCCGTCGCGCGCCCTGCCGCGACCCGGAGGGCTGCGGCAGGAAACCGCGGCAATTCCTTGGCAGCGGGCCGTCGCGCGCCTATGTGAGGGCAGGACCATGGATGTGCCTGCACCTCACGCGCTCGCGGAAGCCGGACCGACCGACGGGCGCTGGCGCGCCGCCGACCGGATCGCCGAACTGCGCGACCTCGCGATCCTCGATTCCGAGCCCGAGCCGCTCTACGACGACCTCGTGCGGGTCGCCGCTTACGTCTGCCGGGCGCCGGTCGCGCTCGTCAGCCTCGTCGATGCCGAGCGGCAGTGGTTCAAGTCGGAGGTGGGCCTCGGCAAGCGCGAGCTGCCGATCAATTGCTCGGTCTGTGCCCACACGATTGAGGCCGGCGACCTTCTCGTCATCCCGGACCTGACCACGGACCCCCGGACCACCGAGAATCCCCTCGTGACCGGCGCACCGGCCTTCCGGTTCTACGCGGGTGCGGTGATCCGCGGCAGCCATGGCATCCCGCTCGGCGCGCTGTGCGTGCTGGACCGCGTCCCGCGGCCGGAGGGGCTCGATTCGGAGCAGACCGCGACCCTGCTGGCGCTGGCGCGCCAGATCTCCAGCCTGCTGGAGCACCGCAGGACGCTGGCGCAGGTCGCCGCCCGCGAGGCGGAGATCGCCGCGAGCGAGCGCCGCTTCCGCGTGATGACCTCGGCGATGCCCCAGATGGTCTGGACCACGCGGCCGGACGGGTTCCACGACTACTACAACGACCGCTGGTACGAGTTCACCGGCGTCCCCTACGGCTCCACCGACGGCGAGGGCTGGAACGGTGTGTTCCATGCCGAGGACCAGGACAGGGCCTGGGCGCGGTGGCGCCACTGCCTCGCGACCGGCGAGCCCTACGAGATCGAGTATCGCCTGCGCCACCACAGCGGCGACTACCGCTGGACCCTGGGGCGGGCCATGCCGATCCGGGACGCCGAGGGGCGGATCGAGCGGTGGTTCGGGACCTGCACCGACATCGACGACCTGAAGCGCGCCGAGGCCGAGGCCCGCAAGCTCGCGGCGATTGTCGAGACGTCCAAGGACTTCATCGGACTCAGCACCCTTGAGGGCGCGATCACCCATCTCAACGAGGCGGCGCTGGCCCTGGTCGGCCTGCCCGACCTCGCGGCCGCCCGCGCCAAGAAAGTGCCCGATTTCTTCACCGACGAGAGTCGCCGGATCCTGGCCCAGACGGTGATGCCGGCGGTGCGCCGCGACGGGTTCTGGGAGGGTGAACTCGCCTTCCGGCACTTCGTCACCGGCGAGCCCCTGGCGGTGCTCTACAACATCTTCCCCGTGCGCGACCCGACCGGGGCCGAGATCGGCTACGCCACGGTCACCCGCGACCTGCGCGAGGCGAAGCGCGCCGAGGAGGCCCGCGATCTGCTGATCCGCGAGCTGTCGCACCGGATCAAGAACATCTTCGCGGTGGTGGGCGGCCTCGCCGCCCTGACCGCGCGGACCGACCCCGCGGCCAAGCCCTTCGTGGCCGCGTTCCGCGAGCGGCTCGGCGCCCTGGCCCGGGCCCATGAATACGTCCGCCCGCACTCCCCCGACAGCGCCCCGCCGGTCGCTGGCCAGACGGTGCTCGGGCTGATGCGCCTGATCATGGCCGCCTACGAGGAGAACGGACGCGCCCGCGTGGTGATCTCGGGGGACGATGCCGAGATCGGCGAGCGCACCGCCACGGCCCTCGCGCTGATCATGCACGAGCAGGCGACGAACGCGGTCAAGTACGGCGGCCTGTCGACGCGGGAGGGCGGCGTCTCGCTGAGCGGGACCCGCGAGGCGGGCCGCTACACCCTGACCTGGCGCGAGGAGGGCGGCCCGCAGATCGCCGGCGCGCCGTCCCGGAAGGGATTCGGCACGGTGCTGGCCGAGCGCAGCGTCGCCGGCCAGCTCGACGGCGCGCTGGAGCACGACTGGGCGCCGGGCGGTCTCCTGATGCGGCTCAGCGTCCCGCTCGAGAACCTGCGGACCTGACGTGGCTCGGATGCCGGCCCGGATGCCGGCCGCGCCCGGGCCGGGTCTCGTCGTCCTCGACTTCGACGGCACGCTGGCCGACAGTTTCGGGTGGTTCTGCTCGGTGCTGAACGGCGTCGCCGACCGCTACCGCTTCCGCCGGGTCGAGGCCCACGAGGTGGAGGAGCTCCGGCTCCAGGGCGCCCGGGCGATCGTCGCCCATCTCGGCATCCCGCGCTGGAAGCTGCCGCTCATCGCCCGCCACATGCACGCGCTGGCCGCCCGCGACGCCGCGCAGATTGCCCTGTTTCCCGGCGTCCCGGCGATGCTGGCCGCGATTGCGGCGGCGGGCGTGCCGCTGGCGATCCTGTCGTCGAATCGCGCCGACACGGTGCGGCGGGTGCTCGGACCGGACAATGCCGCCCGCATCGGCAGATACGCCTGCGGGGCGTCGATCTTCGGGAAGGCGCGCCGGCTGCGGGCGTTGCTCGCGCGGACCGGGGTGCCGCCGCACCGGGCCCTCTGTGTCGGCGACGAGATCCGGGACCTCGAGGCGGCGCGGGCGCTGGGCTGCCCGTTCGGCGCCGTGGCCTGGGGCTACACCGACCCGCGGGCCCTCGCGTCCCATGGCCCCGAGCACCTCTTCCCGGAGCCCGGGGCGATCGCCCGCCTCGTGGCGGGCGAGGCCGGTCACATGCCGCGATTCGCGCCCGGCACGACGCTGGTGCCGCTGCCGCTGCCGAACGGCTCGTAGCGGGTCAGGCCGCGGAACAGCTGGCTGAGGAAGGCGCGGTCGGCGCCGCTCGTCGGCGTGGTGCGCTCGATGAAGTCGAAGATCCGGCCGTCCTGCAGGCCGTAGAGCGCCACGCGCTCGACCTTGAAGGCGGGGGTGAAGTACACGGCCGTGACCTTCTGGTCCTCGACCTGCTCGCCCAGGAACATGATTGTCCGGCGGGTGTTCTGCGAGATGTAGTACCAGGACTTGTTGCCGACCGTGGACACGGTCGAGGGCGTGCCCAGGATCTGCAGCACCTGCTCGGGGCCCATGCCGGGCTTGATCGTGGCGAGCGCCGCCTGATCGACCTGGTAGCCGTGGCGCAGCTCCTCGCCGATGCAGCCCGACAGACCGGTTGCCGCGAGGCCGAGCAGGGCGAGGCGCGCGAAGGACTGGACGAAACGGCGCCGCATCGGGCCCCCAGAGAGCGTGTTGACGGACGGGGCGCGACCGTCGCCGCCGGCACGGGGCTCCGACGGCGCTTGCGCCCTGGGCGTGGGTTGCCGTACCGCGGGGTTATGGCTTTGACAAGGCAAGCTTGGCCACAGAGGGCCGGGGTTCGACACCGATGATCGCCGGGCTGTTCCGCCGCGCGGGCGCGCGCCGCCGCGCCGTCGAGGGGCTGCACGTCGCCCTGAGCGAGGCCGCGCGCCGGCCAGGCCTCTACACGGATCTCGGCGTGCCCGACACCGTGGAGGGCCGGTTCGAATCCCTGTGCCTGCACGCGATCCTGGTCCTGCGCCGGCTGAACCGGCTGCCGCCGCCGGCCGCCGAGGTGGCGCAGGATCTGGTGAATTCCGTCTTCACCCAGCTCGACGCCTCCCTGCGCGAACTCGGCGTCGGCGACATGGGCGTGTCCAAGCGGATGAAGAAGCTCGGCGCCGCCTTCTACGGCCGGGCCGAGGGCTACGACGCGGCCCTGGAGGCCGGCGACGCCGCGGCCCTGGCGGCCGCCCTCGTCCGCAACGTGCTTGGCGGCGAGGGGGACGGGCGCGGTCTCGCCGCCTACGTGCGGGCGGCCGACGCCGCCCTCGCCGGGGCCGATCTCGACGGGCTGCTCGCGGCCGGGCCGCCCTTCCCGGAGCCCGACGGCTTCGCGCCGGTACCGGCCGGCCCTGACCACGGAGGACGCGCATGAGCCGCGATGCCAGCAGCCGCGATGCCGGCCAGGACGCTTTCCCGCTCGCGCGCTGGGTCAATGTCGAACGCCTGCCCCAGGGGCGCGGCGCCGTCACCGTGGAGGCGAGCCCGGCCGAGTGCGCGGCGCTGGCCGCCGATTTCGGCATCCCGGGGATCCGCGACCTCGTCGGGCGCTTCGCCATCGAGGGGGCGACCAGCCGCCTCACCGTGACCGGCACCGTGGAGGCCCTGGTGACCCAGGTCTGCACCGTCAGCCTCGAACCCTTCGAGGCGCCGGTCCGGGAGCCGGTCGAGGTGGTGTTCACCGACACCGACCGGCTCGCCGGCACCGATGCCGAGGACGCCGACATCCCCGACCCCCTGGTCGGCGGCCGCATCGATTTCGGCGCGCTCACCGCCGAGTTCCTGGCGCTGGGCCTCGACCCGTACCCGCGCAAGCCCGGCATCGCCTTCGAGCCGGTCGTGGCGGGCGACGAGGCCGGACCCCTCGACGGTCTGCGCAAGCTCCGCGACCGCGACGGCTGAGGCCGCCGCGTCCGGCCGGAACCGCCGGCCGCCCGATTTCATTTGCCCGCCGGGCCGGTATCGCTATGGTCCGCCGCGCCCGGCGGGCCCCGTCCCGCCGCCGTCCGACCCCTTTCCCGCCGAGACCCGCGACCCGCTACCGACATGTCCCAACGCGTGTGCATCTCGCTCGACGCCATGGGTGGCGACCACGGGCCCACCACGGTCGTGCCCGGCGCGGCGCTGGCCCGGGAGCGCCATCCCGGCACCACCTTCCTGATGTTCGGCGACGAGGCGGTGATCGCGCCGCTGGTCGCCAAGGAGCCCCGGCTCAAGGACTGCGTGGAGATCCGCCACACCAGCGTGGCCGTGGCCATGGACGACAAGCCGAGCCAGGCGGTGCGCCAGGGCCGGGGCAAGTCGTCCATGTGGCAGGCGATCCAGGCGGTCCGCGACGGGCAGGCCGATGCCTGCGTGTCGGCCGGCAACACCGGCGCGCTGATGGCGATGTCGAAGATCTGCCTGAAGACCATGTCGGGCATCGAGCGCCCGGCCATCGCCTGCCTGTGGCCGACCGTGCGCGGCGAGAGCGTCGTGCTCGACGTCGGCGCCACGATCGGCACGGATGCCGAGCACCTCGTCGAGATGGCCGTGATGGGCTCGGCCATGGCGCGCATCGTGTTCGACCTCGAGCGCCCCACCGTCGGCCTGCTCAACGTCGGCACCGAGGAGATGAAGGGCAACGAGGCGGTCAAGGAGGCTGCCCGGATCCTGCGCGAGATGGAGAGCCCCGGCCTGACCTATCACGGCTTCGTCGAGGGCACGGATCTCGGGCGCGGCACGGTCGACGTGGTGGTGACCGAGGGGTTCACCGGCAACATCGCCCTCAAGACCGCCGAGGGCACCGCCAAGCAGATCGGCACCTATCTCCGCTCCGCCATGACCCGGACGCTGGCCGCCAAGATCGGCGCCCTGTTCGCGCGGCAGGCCTTCAAGGCCCTCAAGGACAAGATGAACCCGAGCCGGGCCAACGGCGGGGTGTTCCTCGGCCTCGAGGGCATCGTCATCAAGAGCCACGGCTCGGAGAACGCGCAGGGCTTCGCCGCGGCGATCGATCTGGCGCACGACATGGCGCGCCACGACATGATCCGCACGATCCGCGAGATGCTCGACCAGACGGCGGCGCTGGCGCCGGCCTGACGCCGGCACCGGGCCTCCGTCGACGGACGGGATGGAAATCGGACGCCCGCGGCTTCACAACCGGCGATTGTGAAGCTGGATCGTCCGGGAAGGACAATGATGGCAACCCTCCGCACTGACCCCGAGCAGCACCGGCGCGTCCCCCCTCTGCGCTCGGTGGTGGTCGGGACCGGCTCGAGCCTGCCCGCGCGGGTGGTGACGAACGCCGACCTCGCCGAGCGGGTGGACACGTCCGACGAGTGGATCGTCCAGCGGACCGGGATCCGCCAGCGCCACCTCGCGGGACCCGACGAGACCACCTCGGTCCTCGGTACGCGCGCCGCCAGGGCGGCCCTCGACGATGCCGGGCTGAGCGCGGACGACATCGACCTCGTCATCTGCGCCACCTCGACGCCGGATCACACCTTCCCGGCGACCGCGACCCAGATCCAGGCGGCACTGGGCATCCATCAGGGCGCGGCCTTCGACCTGCAGGCGGTGTGCGCCGGCTTCGTCTTCGCGGTCTCGACCGCCGACAAGTTCCTGACCACGGGGGCCGCCCGCCGGGCCCTCGTGATCGGCGCCGAGACCTTCTCGCGGATCGTCGACTGGGAGGACCGCACCACCTGCGTGCTGTTCGGCGACGGGGCCGGCGCCGTCGTGCTGGAGGCGCAGGAGGGGGCCGGGGACCGCGGCGTCCTCAGCGCGAGCCTGCGGTCGGACGGACGCCACCGGGAGAAGCTCTACGTCGACGGCGGCCCCGGCTCCACCGGCACAACCGGCCACCTGCGCATGGAGGGCCGCGACGTGTTCCGATTCGCCGTCGGGCAGGTCACCGACGTGATCGTGGAAGCCTTCGCGCAGGCGGGCATCACCGCGGAGGAACTCGATTGGTTCGTGCCGCATCAGGCCAACCGCCGGATCATCGAGGCCTCGGCCGACAAGCTCGGTGTCGCTCGGGACAAGATCGTCCTGACGGTGGACCGCCACGGCAACACCTCGGCGGCCTCGATACCCCTGGCCCTCGACGTGGCGCGGCGGGACGGCCGCATCCGGGCGGGCGACCTCGTGATGATCGAGGCGATCGGCGGCGGGTTCAGCTGGGGCGCCGCGCTGATCCGCTGGTAGCGTTTCGGGCGGCGCGCCCGAAACGATTCGCTGTCCCGGCGCGGTTGACCGGGGGCGGAGCGCCGATTAGCGTGCCGGATCATAGGGATACGCCTTCAGCGTTCGGCGCGGCCAAGGGTGCCGCGCCGTGCGTCATGGGGCGAGCGACGCGGGCGAGGGGACACGGCATGGCAGGCAAGACGGTGACGCGCGCCGACTTGAGCGAGGCCGTCTACCACCAGGTGGGCCTGTCGCGGACCGAGTCGGCCGCCCTCGTCGAGACCGTGCTGTCCGAGATCTGCAGCTGCCTCGCGAGCGGCGAGACGGTGAAGCTGTCCTCGTTCGGCTCCTTCGTGGTCCGCAGCAAGGGCAAGCGCGTCGGCCGCAATCCCAAGACCGGGGTCGAGGTCGCGATCGAGCCGCGGCAGGTGATGGTGTTCAAGCCCTCCAACGTGCTCAAGGCCAAGATCAACGGCCTGAACGGCGCGGGCGACCACGACGACGAGTGAGCGCGCCGCGAATGCGGCCGCGTCGGCGAGCGCTTCGGGCAGGGTCTTCAGGCTTGAGTGCGGCCCCGCGAGCCGGCAAGATCGGGCCGCTTCGCCCACTCCGTAAGACGCCCATGCCGCCAGCCCTCGCCGCCTCGACCGACGAACCGCCGACCGGGATCGGCGAGAAGAGCGCCCACGCTTTCCGGACGATCAGCGAGGTGGCCGAGGAACTCGACGTGCCCCAGCACGTCCTGCGATTCTGGGAAACCCGCTTCGGCCAGATCCGCCCCGTGAAGCGGGCGGGGGGGCGCCGCTACTACCGGCCCCAGGACGTCGAGCTCGTCGCCGGCATCCGCCACCTCCTGCACGTGCAGCGCTACACCATCGCGGGGGCGCAGCGGGTCCTCAAGGAGAACGGCGTCCGCTTCGTGCAGGCCGTCGGCCGCGGCGAGGCCGTGGCGGCCGAGCCGCTGCTTCAGGAGGTCGAGACCGAGGCGGGAGCCCGGAGCGGGACCGGGGGCGCGACATTCGGCGCGTCGGACCGGGCGGCCCTGGCCGGGGCCCTGGACGAGCTGCGCGCCTGCCGCGCCCTGCTCGACGGGCTGCGCGACCTGCCCGACATGGAGGCCTGAGCGGGCCTGCCGGGCTCGACGACCCCGGCACCGCGCGCGGCGGGCGAACTTTCCGGCAACACGTCGCGTTGTCGCCCGCATGGCCGCGCCCAAACCCAAGTTGACGCCCAGCCAGGAACTGATGGCCCGCATCATGCGGATCGTCCGCTCCTGCCCGGAGGCGGCGTCCGAAGTCCTGGAGCTGATGTTCCTCGTCAGCCAGATCGAGGCGGCCACCGGGGTCGACCGGGACTATCGCGACGCCAAGCGGGTGATCAGCCGCCTGCGCAACCCGCTCTGGGAGATGGGTCCCACCGACCGGGAGAAACTCCTGGCGGCCGCTGAGACGATTCGCCGGGTCTGCCGGCTGGCCGAGGACGAGATTCCCCCCGTGCCGGTGGCCGATGCCGGGGAGCGGGCGCGGGTCGAGGGGCGGCTCGCCGCCGCCCTGGCCGGCGAGTTCGACGCGGCGCAGATCGCCCGCATCACCGGGATCGTCGCGGCGGCCCTCCAGAATTAACCCGCCGCCCGAGCCCTCGACGCCCGTGCGCGGCGTCCCCACATGGTCTCCACCGATGAACGGGACATCCGGACGCGTGTCCGGGGAGAGGTCCCGGGTCGGCACTGGAGAGACGCTGCCATGATTGCCCTACGTCCGCTCGCCGCGCTGCTCGCAGGGAGCATGGCACTGGCCGGGCCCGCCCTGGCCCAGACGCCGTCCAGCCGAACCAAGACGGTGGCGCCCGGCAAGACGGTCCGCATCGAGATCGCGCCGAACCTCAAGAAGGACTGTTCTCCTGGGCCGATGCCCGAGTTCAAGGTCTCGGGCCCGCCGAAGAACGGGTCGGTGATCACCAAGGTCGGCAAGCTGAAGACGCCGGCGAGCTACCGCTGCCCCAACAAGGAAGCGGCCGTCCAGGCGCTGTTCTATCAGCCCAACAACGGATTCACCGGTACCGACGAAGTGACGTTCGAGGTCAAGAGCTCCGACGGCCAAGTCCAGACGCAGACCGTCAAGATCACTGTCGGGGGGGCGGGGACCAAATCAGGAGACGACGGCAAGAAAGAGGGCACGGATTTGTGAGCAGGCTCCGGCCGAAACGGTATCTGGCTAGTCCTGCCGCTCGGTCAGCCGTCCGGGGGCGTCACGGAGTCTCGTCCGTGACGCCTTCAGCGCTCCGGAGTGTTGCATGCAATCGACATGCCGGGCGCCATGCTCGCCGCACTGCGACAAAAGCGGGCCTGTCGGTTGCATCCGAGCCGAGACAGGATGAAGCTGTCACGGTCTGAGAGGGTTATCGAATGCCGATGCATGCGACGAACGACCTTTTCCAGAGCTTCGCCCGAGGGTACGAGGCCCGCCGCGACACGGAGATGACGCTCTCCGAGTACCTGGAGGCCTGTCGCGACGAGCCCCTGATGTACGCCTCGGCCGCCGAGCGCATCCTCGCGGCGATCGGCGAGCCGGAATTCGTGGACACCGCCAGGGATTCGCGCCTCGGCCGGATCTTCATGAACCGGACGATCCGGACCTACCCGGCCTTCCGCGAATTCTACGGCATGGAGGAGACGATCGAGCGGATCGTCTCGTTCTTCCGCCACGCCGCGCAGGGGCTGGAGGAGCGCAAGCAGATCCTCTACCTGCTCGGGCCGGTGGGCGGCGGTAAGTCGTCGCTGGCCGAGCGGCTGAAGCTCCTGATGGAGGTTCACCCCGTCTACGTACTCAAGGCTGGGGACGAAGTGTCGCCGGTCTTCGAGAGCCCGCTGGGCCTGTTCGACCCCGAGACCATGGGCGAGGAGATCCAGCGCCGCTACGGCATCCCGCGCCGGCGGCTGACCGGCCTGATGAGCCCCTGGGCGCTGAAGCGCCTCGACGAGTTCAACGGCGACATCTCGCGCTTCAAGGTGATCAAGGTCCGGCCGTCGCGCCTGCGCCAGATCGCCATCGCCAAGACCGAGCCGGGTGACGAGAACAACCAAGACATCTCCTCGCTCGTCGGCAAGGTCGACATCCGCCGCCTGGAGACCCTGTCGCAGGCCGATCCCGACGCCTACTCGTACTCGGGCGGCCTGAACCGGGCGAACCAGGGCATCCTCGAGTTCGTCGAGATGTTCAAGGCGCCGATCAAGATGCTGCACCCGCTGCTCACCGCGACGCAGGAGGGTAACTACGTCGGCACCGAGAATATCGGCGCGATCCCGTTCACCGGCGTGATCCTGGCGCACTCGAACGAGGCCGAGTGGCAGACCTTCAAGACCAACAAGAACAACGAGGCCTTCATCGACCGGATCTACGTGATCAAGGTCCCGTACTGCCTGCGCGTCACCGAGGAGCAGCGGATCTACGAGAAGCTGATCTCCGGCTCGGAGCTGTCGGACGCGGCCTGCGCCCCCGGCACGCTGGAGATGCTGGCGCGGTTCTCGGTGCTGTCGCGGCTCCGCGAGCACGCCAATTCCAACGTCTTCTCCAAGATGCGGGTCTACGACGGCGAGTCCCTGCGCGAGGTCGATCCCCGCGCCCGCTCGATGCAGGAGTACAAGGACACGGCCGGCGTCGACGAGGGCATGGACGGGATCTCGACCCGTTTCGCCTTCAAGGTGCTGGCCGCGACCTTCAACCACGACACCACCGAGGTCTCGGCCGACCCGGTGCACCTGATGTACGTGCTGGAGCAGTCGCTGCGCCGCGAGCAGCTCCCGCCCGAGACCGAGAAGAAGTACCTGGAATTCATCAAGACCGAACTGGCCCCGCGCTACGCGGAGTTCATCGGCCACGAGATCCAGAAGGCCTACCTCGAATCGTACCACGATTACGGGCAGAACCTGTTCGACCGGTACATCGACTACGCCGACGCCTGGATCGAGGACCAGGACTTCAAGGACGCCGAGACCGGCCAGCTCATGAACCGGGAGCTCCTGAACCAGGAGCTGACCAAGATCGAGAAGCCCGCCGGGATCGCCAACCCGAAGGACTTCCGCAACGAGGTGGTGAAGTTCGCTCTGCGCTCCCGGGCGCAGCACGGTGGCCGGAATCCCAGCTGGACCAGCTACGAGAAGCTGCGCGAGGTGATCGAGCGGCGGATGTTCTCCCAGGTGGAGGAGCTGCTGCCGGTGATCTCCTTCGGCTCGAAGAAGGACGGCGAGACCGAGAAGAAGCACGGCGAGTTCGTCGAGCGCATGGTGGCGCGCGGCTACACCGAGCGGCAGGTCCGCCGCCTGGTGGAGTGGTACATGCGGGTGAAGCAGGCCGGCTGAGGGACGACGGGGCCCGGGCCCGTCCGATGGATCGGCCGGGCCCCGTACCGACCCTCCGCCGCCACAGTTTCGGACGACCGGCCGGCGAAGATCGCGGCCCTGCTGCCAAAGAGGGATCCTTCCCTCCGGTGACAGCATGGTACGACAAGGGTCCGGACCCGGCCGGAGCACGCGGACGAGGGTTTTCGCAGCGGATGCACATCGTCGACCGACGTTTGAACCCGGGCGGCAAGAGCCTCCCGAACCGCCAGCGCTTCCTGCGGCGCGTGAAGGACGTGGCCCAGCGCGCGGTGCGGGAATCCGCCCGCGAGAAGGACATCAAGGATCTCGGCAAGGACGGCCGCGTCACCGTGCCGGCGGACGGCGTCCGGGAGCCCCGCTTCTCGCGCCAGCCCGGCACCGGCCTGCAGGATCACATCCTGCCCGGCAACAAGACCTACGTGGAGGGCGACACGATCGAGCGCCCGCCGGGCAGCGGCGGCGGTCGCGGCTCCGGCGAGGGCGGGGAGGGCGGCGAGAACAGCGAGGACGCGTTCCGCTTCGTGCTCACCCGCGAGGAGTTCCTGGAACTCTTCCTCGAGGATCTGGAACTGCCGGACCTCGCCAAGCGTCGCCTCGCCATCGTCGAGACCGAGGGACTGCGCCGGGCGGGCTACACGGTCACCGGCTCGCCCGCGAACCTCGCGCTCACCCGAACCCTGCGCAACTCGATGTCGCGGCGGATCGCCCTCAAGCGCCCGAAGCCCGACGAGGTCGCGGCTCTGGAGGCCCGGCTCGACGCCCTCGCCGAGGGGCACCCGGAGCGGCCGGACTTGGAGCAGGCGCTGTTCCGGCTGCGCGAGCGCGCGAAGCGCATCCCCTACGTCGACCCGATCGACCTGCGCTTCCGCCGGTTCGAGCCCTATCCGCGGCCGATCGCGCAGGCGGTGATGTTCTGCCTGATGGACGTGTCCGGCTCGATGACCGAGCACATGAAGGACCTCGCCAAGCGATTCTACATCCTGCTGCACATCTTCCTGACGCGCCGCTACCGGCACGTCGAGATCGTGTTCATCCGCCACACCGACCGGGCGACCGAGGTGGACGAGGAGACCTTCTTCGGCTCCCGCGAGACCGGCGGCACCCTGGTCTCGTCGGCGCTCGTGGAGATGAAGCGCGTCATCGCCGAGCGCTACGACCCGAACGACTGGAACATCTACGCGGCCCAGGCCTCGGACGGCGACAACGTCTCGTCCGACGGGCCGACCTCCACGGAGCTGCTGCGGTCGCACATCCTGCCCGCCTGCCAGCACTTCGCCTATCTGGAGGTGGGCGACGAGAACGGTCCCCGAGCCGGCTTCGTCGAGCACCGCACCACCCTGTGGCGGACCTACGAGGCCATCGCCAAGGCCGGCGGCCCGATCGCCATGCGCAAGGTCAACCACCGCCGGGAGATCTACCCGGTCTTCCGCGAGCTGTTCGGCCGCAAGGAAGGCCGCGCCGAGGCGGAGGCGTGATGGCGGCGCGCGCATCAACCGATCGGGAGGCCGCATGACGCTCGTCAAGGCACGCACGCCCCAGATCATCGCGGGCAACCAGAAGCCGCTGTTCACCGGCAACGACTGGGATTTCGACACGATCCGGCGGATCCACGACGCCTGCGAGGCGGTGGCCGGGCCGCAGCTCGGACTGTCGTGGTACCCGAACCAGATCGAGATCATCACGGCCGAGCAGATGCTCGACGCCTACGCGTCGATCGGCATGCCGCTGTTCTACAAGCACTGGTCGTTCGGCAAGCACTTCGCCCAGCACGAGGCCGGCTACCGCCGCGGCCTGATGGGGCTCGCCTACGAGATCGTCATCAACTCGGACCCGTGCATCTCCTACGTCATGGAGGAGAACACGGCGACGATGCAGACGCTGGTCATCGCGCACGCCGCCTTCGGCCACAACCACTTCTTCAAGAACAACTACCTGTTTCGGCAGTGGACCGACGCCGAGGGCATCCTCGACTACCTCGACTTCGCCAAGGGCTTCATCGCCCGCTGCGAGGAGCGCTACGGCCACCAGGCGGTGGAGCAGGTGCTCGACGCCGCCCACGCGCTGATGAGCCAGGGCGTCCACCGCTACCCGCGCAAGAAGCGGCCGGACCTCGCCTCCGAGCAGCGGCGCGAGCGCGAGCGGATCGAGCACGGCGAGCAGATCTACAACGATCTCTGGCGCACCCTGCCGCAGAAGATCGGCACGGCGCGTCCGGACGCGGCCGCCGAGCGGCGCAAGGCGCTGCTCGAACTGCCGCAGGAGAACATCCTGTATTTCCTGGAGAAGGCCGCGCCCCGCCTGCGCCCCTGGCAGCGCGAGATCCTGCGCATCGTCCGCCTGGTGGCCCAGTACTTCTATCCGCAGCGCCAGACCAAGGTGATGAACGAGGGCTGCGCCACCTACTGCCACTACCGGATCATGAACGCCCTGTCGGAATCCGGGCAGATCACCGAGGCGGCCTATCTCGAATTCCTGCAGTCGCACACCAACGTCATCCGGCAGCCGAACTACGACGACCGCTCCTACGGCGGCCACAATCCCTACGCGATCGGTTTCGCGATGATGCAGGACATCGCCCGCATCGCCGAGCAGCCGACCGAGGAGGACCGGGCGTGGTTCCCCGACATCGCGGGGGTCGGCGACGCCATGGCGGTCCTGCGCGATTGCTGGGAGAATTACCGGGACGAGAGCTTCATCCAGCAGTTCCTGTCGCCCAAGCTGATGCGCGATCTGCGCCTGTTCCACGTGGTCGACGATCCGGAGGAGCCGGAGCTGCGGGTGGAGGCGATCCACGACGAGCGCGGCTACCGCAAGCTGCGCCGCTCCTTCGCGCGGCAGTACGACGTGGCGTGGCTCGACCCCGACATCGAGGTGGTGGACGTGGATCTGGAGGGCGACCGGCGCCTGATCCTGCACCACAAGGCGATCAACAAGATCACCCTGCAGAAGGACGACGCCAAGCGCGTGCTGCAGCACCTCGCCGACCTCTGGGGCTACGACGTGGTGCTCAAGGAGGTCGAGCCGGCCACCGGCGCGGTGCTCGGCGAGATCACCGCCAGCGCGCGGCCGATCTTCTTCTGAGCGGGACGGCGGGAGGGCGCCTCCCGCCCGATTCCCCGTCCTGATGTGGCGTCCGGCCGAAACCCTCGATGGCGGCAGCCCTCCGTCATCACGAGCGCGGCGAAGTGACCCAGGGTCGCGCGACATCGGTGAATGTAGCGCCGACTGGATCGCTTCGCGCCGCTCGCCAAGACGGCACCGGCCGATCGACTGGGACCTTCCGATGAGGACGGCAGTTCCGAAGGCCTCGTGATTGCCTCGGCGGTACCGCCGTGCTGCATGGGGCAATGACCGCCCCGATCCTCACCCTCGCCGAGACCGGCGACTTCCTCGACCGCGAATTCCCGCAGATGCAGGCGGGCGGGCGCGCCTACCACCTCGAGGCCGTGGGACCGCTCGCGGCGCGGATGCGGCTCGAAGCCCACGAGCGCTTCCTGCGTCCCGGCGCGACCGTGTCGGGGCCGGCCATGATGGCGCTGGCCGACTACGCCCTCTACGCGGCGATCCTGGCCAATATCGGTCCCGTGGCGCTCGCGGTGACGACGAGCCTCACCTTCAACTTCCTGCGCAAGCCCGCCACGGGGGATCTCGTGGCCGAATGCCGGCTGCTCAAGCTCGGCCGGCGCCTCGCCGTCGGCGAGGTGTCGATCACCGCCGTCGGCAGCCCGGACCTCGTCTGCCACGCCACCGGCACCTACTCGATCCCGCCGCGCTGACGCGCCAGGCCGTCATCGCGAGCGGAGCCAAGCGCGCCGGGGCTTCGCGACACTCGAGAGCGTGGCGCTGCTGGGTTTTCGCTCCGCTCGCCATGACGAGGGTGCCCGGCTCAGCCGACACGCGCCTCGGCGAGCCGGGCGGCGTAGCGGGCGATCAGGTCGACCTCGAGGTTGAGCCGATCCCCCTGCCGCCGCTCGCCCCAGGTGGTGACCTGGAGCGTGTGCGGGATCAGCAGCACCGAGAACAGGTCGTCCGCGACCGCATTCACGGTGAGCGAGGTGCCGTCGAGGCAGACCGAGCCCTTCTCGGCGATGAACTTCTTCACGGCGGCCGGGGCCCGCAGGGTGAAGCGCTCGCTGGCGCCCCAGGCATCGGCCGTCACGCTCACGCGCTCCACGATCTCGGCGAGGCCGTCGACGTGGCCGGTGACGAGATGGCCGCCGAGCTCGTCGCCGATCTTCAGGGAGCGTTCGAGGTTGATCCGCGTGCCCGCCGCCCAGGTGCCGACGGTGGTGCGCGCCAGCGTCTCGGCGGCGGCGTCGACCGCGAAGACGCAGCCGCCCGCGGCGGGCTCCACCGACACGGCGGTGAGGCACGGTCCGGCGCAGGCGATCGAGGCGCCGAGCGCGATCGTCGCCGGATCGTAGGCGGCGCGGATCGCGATCCGGCGCAGGTCACCGTCGCCCGAGACCGAAACGACCGTGCCGATGGCGCTGACCAAGCCCGTGAACATCGCTTACGTCCTGTTGCGTTCGTAGGTCACGGCCGCGTCGGGCCCGAGCTGCAGCCGCTCGGCCTCCCGGAACCGCTCGCCCGCTAGGGCTTCCGCCAGGGCCGGGCCCAGGGCCGGCAGGCCGCCCGCTGCACCTAGCTCCGCCGGCCCGGTGACCAGCGTGCAGGCATCGACCAGATCGGCCCGGGCCAGCGCCTCCGCAAGGCGGGGGCCGCCCTCGCTGCACAGGCGGGTCAGGCCGCGCTCGCCGAGACGCGCCAGGGCCGCCGGAAGGTCGATCCCGCCGGCCGCGTCCGCCGCTACGGTGGCGACCTCGACGCCGAGGGCCTCCAGGGCCCGCCGCGCGTGGGCCGGGGCCGAGCGGGTCGTGAGCACCAAAGTCGGTGTGTCGCGGGCGGTGCGGGCGAGGACGCTCGCCGGGGAGAGCCGCAGATGCGTGTCGAGCACGACCCGCAGGGGCGAGCGCGTGCCGAGGCCCGGCAGCCGCACGGTCAGCGACGGGTCGTCGGCCCGGGCGGTGCCGATGCCGATCAGGATCGCGTCGGCGTGGGCCCGCCACAGGTGGACCGCCCCGTCCGCCACCGGCCCGGTGATCCGCAGGCGCTCCGGTCCGGCGGAAGCGCAGAAGCCGTCGCGGGTGCGGGCGAGCTTGAGGTGCAGGGCCGGGCGGCCGCGGGTCACCCGGGTGACGTGGCCGACATGGTCGCGCGCCGCCTCCTCCCGCATCAGCCCGGTCTCGACCGCGACGCCGCCCCGCCGCAGGAGGTCGTGGCCGCGCCCGGCCACCCGCGGGTCGGGATCCTCCAGGGCGCTGACCACCCGGGCGATCCCGGCGGCTAGGATGGCGTCGGTGCAGGGCGGCGTGCGGCCGTGATGGGAGCAGGGCTCCAGGGTGACGTAGAGGGTCGCGCCGCGGGCAGCCTCGCCGGCGGCGGCGAGCGCCACGGGCTCCCCGTGCGGGCGCCCGCCCGGCGCCGTGGCCGCCGTCCCGAGGATGCGGCCGGTTTCGGGCTCGACCACGACGGCGCCGACCGACGGGTTCGGCCAGGTGGTGCCGAGTCCGCGCCGGCCCAGCGCCAGGGCGAGGCGCATGAAGTTCGGGTCACCGCTCATGGACGCCCGGCGCGGCGCCGCCCCGACGCCTCGGGCTCCGGGTCGCCCTCCGGACCCGGCGCGGCCGCCGGTACCGGCGTGCCGTCGCTCAGCGTGCCGAGCAGCTCCTCGAAGTCCCGGGCCTCGCGGAAGTTCTTGTAGACGGAGGCGAAGCGCACGTAGGCGACGTCGTCGAGGCCCTTCAGCCCCGCCATCACCAACTCGCCGATCGCCTCGGAGGTCACCTCGGGCTCGCCGGCGCTCTCGAGCTGCCGGGTGATGCCGCTGACCAGCCGCTCGATCCGCTCCGGATCGACGGCGCGCTTGCGCAGCGCCACGTCGATGGAGCGCTGGAGCTTGTCGCGGTCGAACGGCACGCGCTTGCCCGAGCGCTTGAGCACCACGACCTCGCGGAGCTGCACGCGCTCGAAGGTGGTGAAGCGGCCGGCGCAGTCCGGGCAGACCCGGCGGCGCCGGATCGCGGCGCCGTCCTCGGAGGGCCGCGAGTCCTTCACCTGGGTCTCGGAGCCGCCGCAGTAGGGACAGCGCATGGATCTCGCTACTCGGGCATGGAAACGGCCGCGGACCGGTCGGATCCGCGGCCGTTTCCTAATCCACCGCGGGCCGGCCCGGAAGACCGGCCCCGGCTCAAGCGGCCCTCTTGCCTCAGCCGTAGATCGGGAACCGGTCCGTCAGCGCGTGGACGCGGGTCTTGACGTCGGCCTCGACCGCGCTGTCGCCGGCCTCACCCTTGGCGGCGAGCCCGTCCAGCACCTCGACGATGAAGCCGCCGATCTGCTTGAACTCGGCGACGCCGAAGCCGCGCGAGGTGCCGGCCGGGGTGCCGAGCCGGATGCCCGAGGTGATGGTCGGCTTCTGCGTGTCGAAGGGGACGCCGTTCTTGTTGCAGGTGATGTGCGCCCGCGACAGGGCCGCCTCGGCGGCCTTGCCGGTGAGGCCCTTCCGCTGGAGGTCGACCAGCATCAGGTGGTTGTCGGTGCCGCCCGAGGTGATGTCGTAGCCGCCCGAGATCAGCGTGTCGGCGAGCGCCCGGGCGTTCTCCACCACCTGGCGGGCGTAGATCTTGAACTCGGGCTTCAGCGCCTCGCCGAAGGCCACCGCCTTGCCGGCGATGACGTGCATGAGCGGGCCGCCCTGGAGGCCGGGGAAGATCGCCGAGTTGAACTTCTTGGCGAGCGCCTCGTCGTTCGTCAGGATCATGCCGCCGCGCGGGCCGCGGAGGGTCTTGTGGGTCGTCGTGGTGGCGACGTGGGCGTGCGGGAACGGCGACGGGTGGACGCCGGCCGCCACGAGGCCCGCGAAGTGGGCCATGTCGACCATGAAGTAGGCGCCGACCGAGTCGGCGATCTCGCGGAACTTGGCGAAGTCCCAGTGGCGCGGGTAGCCCGAGCCGCCGGCGATGATCACCTTCGGCTTGTGCTCCTGGGCGAGCTGGGCGACCTGCTCCATGTCGATCCGCTGGTCCTCGCGGCGCACCGTGTAGGAGACCGGCTTGAACCACTTGCCCGAGACGTTCGGCGGCGCGCCGTGCGTCAGGTGGCCGCCGGCGGCGAGGTCGAGGCCCAGGAAGGTGTCGCCGGGCTGCATGAGCGCCAGGAACACACCCTGGTTGGCCTGGGAGCCGGAATTCGGCTGCACGTTGGCGAAGCCGCAATCGAACAGGCGCTTGGCGCGCTCGATGGCGAGATCCTCGGCGATGTCCACGAACTGGCAGCCGCCGTAGTAGCGCCGGCCCGGATAGCCCTCGGCGTACTTGTTGGTGAGCACCGAGCCCTGAGCCTCCAGCACGGCGCGGGAGACGATGTTCTCCGAGGCGATCAGCTCGATCTCGTGCTGCTGGCGGCCGAGCTCCTTGGCCACCGCCTCGGCGATCTCGGGGTCGGCTTCCGTCAGCGGGGCGGCGAAGAAGCTGTTGGAGAAGTGCTTGTCGGCGGCGGTACCGGCGCTCATGGTCTGCCTCTGTTCTGGTAGGGGCGATGCCCGGCCTTTCGTCGGCGTGCACGGGCGGGCGTTGAAGGTGGGATTCCTACACGCGCCGAGGGCTCAGGCCAAGCACAGGCATTTTGCTCGCGCGCCAAGAATAATTTGTCGCAGCCTGCCGCGGCGACCTAGAGTGCTGCCGGCATATTTTCCTTCTCTGCCACTAGCGGCTCGATAAAAGGAAAAAAGTCATGGAATAAATCATGAACGTTTCGAAGATCAGAGACGCGATGCGGTACTGTGATCTGCCGGATGCCCTAGATTATTCCATCACTGAGCTTCGGCTCGGCCTGCCTTCATCGCGCGACGGCAGGACCAGCGCTGCCCCGGTTCAAGCGATCTGGGAGATCAAGACCGGCAATGCGCAGTAGACGCCGGCTCGCGCGCGCGAACTGCGCAGAGATGTCGGCGTGGATGACAGTTTTCCCGTCATAGAGGTTCACTTGAGACGAGGAAACTCGGTCAAGGGACTGTCAATATCCGCGATCCTACTCGGAGAGAGGTTGCCATGAGCATGGAAGCCTACGCGCTCTGCGCGGGCGCGATGCCTGGTGTGGCGGAATGGCAGGCGGCCATCCACGAAAACGGGTTCGATCTGAAACTCGACGCCGCGCGCATACCGCCGGCCACGCAAGGGCATCTGCCCGCGACCTGGCGGCGCCGCGAGGCCGGCTTCGAGTGCCAGATCATTCCGCTGTCGGATCTGACGGACACCTATACCGACATCGACTTCGGCGGGCCGTGGACGTGCGTCTATGCCTTCTACTTCGCCACGCTCCCGGCTTGCGTCGGGGCGTGGATGGCTGTCGCGGCCTGCGCGGCCCAGTCGGACGGTATCGTCTTCGATCCGCAAGAGGGGCAGCTGCTCACCGCCGAGGGCGCGATCCGCTACGCGCGCGACACGGTGGCGCGCATCGTCAGTCTGGAGGCGCAGTTCGACGCCTCGACGGGCGGCTGAGGCCGGACGGCGTGTCGCGCCGTCAGGCCCGCGGGGCGAGGTTCGTCTCGATCAGGACCGTCTCGGCCTCGAACGCGGCCGCGTGCCACGCACCGGCCGGGAAGTGGAACACGCTGCCGGCCGAGAACGGCTCGCGGCCTCGCTCGGTCTCCAGGATCCCCGAGCCCGAGAGCACCTGAACGAACTGCTCGTGATCGTGGCTGTGCGCCGGCGCCGAGACGCCGGCCGGGACGACCACGCGCACGAGGCTGGCGCCCGAGCCCGGGATCGTGCGCTTGGCGACGCCGTTCCCGCCGAGACTCTCGGCGTGGTCGTCCCAGGCGGTCAGGTAATCGCTCATCGACGGGTCTCCTCGCCGGCAGGGTGGCGCTCCGATCGGTCGGGTCAACGCTCGACCGGACCCCGCCCCCGCGTCAACCGGTCCCGCCGGGCTGGCGGCCGCGCCGGCCCTTGCCGGCCGCGGGGTCGGCCGGCGCCGGATCCGGTCGGGCCGGGTTGGTCGACGGCGCCGGAGGCACGGCGCTCGCGGACGGCGTGCCGGAGGTGGGCCAGAAGGTCTCGAACAGCTCCCGCATCGCCCGGATGTTGTTGCCCTGAACCTCAGCCCCGGTGCGCAGCATCTGCTGGAACATGTCGGAGCCGGCCTCGCCCGCGCTCGCCTGCGGATTGGCGGCGGGCCTGACGGTGGGCTTGGCGGTAGGCTTCGGCGGCGGAGCCGGCGGCTCGACCGCCGGCATCATCGCCCTGGCCATCTCGGCCCAGGCCGGGCCGAACGGGAACGGCACGGGCGGCGGCGGCGCGCTCGGTCGCGCCGGCTCGGCCTGCGGCTGGTTCAGCATGACGTGGACGATGCTCGCCACCACGGCGCCCGCCATCATCGGCAGCATCTGGCGCAGGACCTGCGCGCCGACGCCGCTCGTCGCCGAGGCCTGCCGCAGCACCGCCTGCATCAGCTGCGCCGAGCCGAACATCTGGCCGAGGGCCTCGAACCCCTGCGCCGGCGCCGGCTTGGCGGCCTCCAGACCGAACATCCGCGCGAAGCCGGTCGGGTCCAGGCCGACGCTGCGCTGGAGGCCGAGCGTCAGGGCCGGCATCAGCGCCTCGAAGGCGCGGGCCGTCTGCTCGGTCGTCAGGCCGAACGGCTGGCCCATGGCCTGAAGCCCGGCCTCGCCCTGGGCCTGGAACATCTCGAGCGGGTTGAACATGACGCCTCGATCCTGTCCCGGCCGGGACCGCCCGGGACAGGGCATCGTGACCCTTTGCGCGGGGAAATACCAGTTCCCACCCGCGGAACTTGTGCCTCCGCGCCGCCGTCTCAGCTCAGCGGCTCGGGATGAGCGTGCCCCGGCGGCAGCGGCGCCGCCCGGTGGGGCGCCTCGGCGGCGACGTCCGGCTCCGGCCGGCGCGGGCCGACCCCCTCCAGCCGGTCGACCGTGCGGCGGGCGAGCAGGATGCCGAGCGCGCCGAAGACCAGGGAGCCGACCCCCATCCCGGCCACCACGCCGCGGGGGCCGTAGAGCGACGCCCCGAGCATGGCCGGCGGGATCGTCCCGAGCGTCGCCCGGCCCCAGTTCAGCAGCGTCGAGCGCAGCGGGAAGCCGAGATTGTTGAAGGCGGCGTTGCCGAGGAACAGGAGCCCGTTGAAGAACCAGATCGCGCCGCCGACGAGGCAGAAGAAGCCGAACAGCTCGGCCGCGACCCCCTGCAGGCCGAACAGGCCGGCGAGCCATCCCCGAGCCAGCGCCAGGAGGAGCCAGACCGCGGCGCAGTAGGCCAGAGTCACCCGGATCGCCGCGCCGAGCACGCCGCGCATCCGTTCGAACAGGCCCGCGCCCCAGTTCTGCGCCAGGATCGGGCCGATCGCCCCCGACAGCGCGAACAGGCCGCCGAAGGCCACCGGCGTCAGCCGGTCGATCACCGACGCGGCCGCGACCGCGTCCGCTCCGTAGCCGGCGAACAGACGCGCCAGGAAGGCGCTCGCCACCGAGGGGGCGAGGTTCGTCAGCACGGCCGGGCCCGCGACACCTGCCAGGGCTGCCGCGTCGGCCGGCAGATCGGACAGGCGCGGCCGGCCCAGGAGGCCGTGCCGGGCGACGCCGCGGACGCCCACCGCCACGAAGGTCGCGCGCGCCGCGCAGACCGTGATCGCCGCGCCCGTGACGCCGAGGCCGGCCCCGAAGATCAGCAGCGGATCGAGGAGCGCGGTGATCACGGCGCCGGCCAGGGTGACCGACATCGCCTGCCGCGCCTCGCCGACCGCGCGCAGCAGCCCGGTGAACAGCATGCCGGCGGCGAGCAGAAGGTTCGACGGCAGGGTGATGTAGAGGAACAGGACGGCCACCCGCAGCGCCTCGCCCTGCGCGCCGATCAGGGCCAGGAGCGGGCCGGCCAGCAGCGCGATCAGCCCCGCGATGAGGGCGGCCACGAGGCTGCCGAGGACCAGCGCCGAAGTCGCGAGGCGCCGCGCCGCCGCGCGGTCGCGCGCGCCGACGGCCTTCCCGACCAGGGCGCCGGCGGCGATCGTCAGGCCGATATTCACCGCCGTGGCGAAGAACTGGACGATGCCGGCGAAGCCGACCGCCGCCGTGAGGTTCGGGTCGCCCAGCGTCGAGACGTAGAGCAGCGACAGGAGATCGACGACGAAGATCGCCATCAGGCCCACCGAGCCGGTGGCCGCCATCACCACGACGTGGCGGAGGATCGAGCCGGTGACGAAGCGGCCCGCCTCCGCCGGGGGCGGCCCGTCGGACATGTCAGACATCCCGCCCGTCACGCATCCCGGGCGCTGCCTTCCGCCTCGAGCTCGGCCTCCGGATCGGGATCCTCGGCGGCTTCCGTCTCCTGCGGGGCCAGGGCGGGCTTCTCCAGGAGCCGCTCGGCGGCCTCGCGCCGGTCGCTGCCCACGAGGTCGCGGGTCTCGGTGCTGAGCGCCCGAGCCGGCCGGACCGGGGCGGTCAGCGGCTCGGGCTTCAGCCCGGCCGCGGCGCCGCGCATCCAGCTGGACCCGTCCGGCAGGGCGCCCGCCTGCTGCAGGACCAGCCGCGCGATGTCCCGCTTGCGCACGTCGTCGGTCCGGGCCGTGGCGGCCTCCGGCGACAGGCCGAGCCCCTCCAGAGCCGCCCGCCCGAAGGCGAGGGCGGATTCGGCGGTCTCGCGGATCTGGTAGTCGACGTCCCGGTTCATCAGCTCCACCGCGTGCAGGCGGTCGTAGGCCCGCACGAAGGTCCGCACGCTCGAGAATTCCTCGTGGACGATGTCGACGATCTTGAGGGCGCCCTCCCGGTCGTCGACGCAGATGCAGACCAGCTCGACCCGGCCGATCCCGGCGGCGCGGAGCACGTCGAGGCGCGTGCCGTCGCCGTAGTAGATGCGGAAGCCGAAGCGCGAGGCCGCGCGCAACTGCTCCACGTCCTTGTCGATCACCGTGACCGGGATGCCCTCGGCCATCAGCACGTGCGTCAGCACCTGCCCGAACCGGCCGAAGCCGATCACCAGCACCCGCGCGTCGCCGCTCTCGGACAGCTCGGTGGAGGGCTCCTCCAGCGCGAAGGTGCTGCGCGCGTTGCGCCGCTCGATCAGCTTGTCGAGACCCTTGGCGGCGATGGGGCCGATCAGCATGGTCAGCGCGGCGAGCGCCACCGCGAAGCGCGTCGCCGTGACGCCGGTGAGGCCGAGATCCTGGGCCTGCGGCAGCAGCACGAAGGCGAACTCGCCCGCGGGCGCCAGGACCGCGGCCCCCCGCAGGGCCCCGAGGGTATCCGAGCCGAACAGCCGGAACAGGCCGGCCACGATGGCGACCTTGACCAGGATCGCCGCCAGGGTCGCGCCGAACAGGGCCGGCCAGACCTCGCGCACGAGGGTACCGTCGATCGACATGCCGACGCTCATGAAGAACAGGCCGAGCAGCATGCCGCGGAACGGCTCGATGTCGGCCTCCAGCTGGTGGCGGAAGTTCGACTCGGCGAGCAGGATGCCGGCGAGGAACGCGCCCATCGCCATCGACAGGCCGACCTGCTCCATGAGCAGCGCGGTGCCGAGCACCACCAGGAGCGCCGCGGCGGTCATCACCTCCCGGGCGCCGCTCGCCGCGAGCAGCCGGAAGAACGGGTTCAGGCCGTAGCGGCCGACCAGCACCACCGCGAGGATCGCCGCGAGCGCCTTGCCGGTGGAGACCGCGGCCTCCCCGAGCCAGGAGACGTCGGTCGCCTCGCCGGCCGAGGCCAGCAGCGGCATCAGCGCCAGGATGCCGACCACCGACAGGTCCTGGAACAGCAGGACCGCGAAGGCGCGCGCGCCGTAGGCGCTGCCGAGATCGCCCCGCTCCTCCAGGAGCTGCAGGGCCACCGCGGTGGCCGAGAGGGCGAGCGCGAGGCCGATCACCGCGGCGGCGCCGAAGCTGAGGCCCGCCACGAGGCCGGCGCCGCCGAGCACGAGCGCGCAGACGACGAGTTGCGCGGCGCCGAGGCCGAAGATGTCGCGGCGCATCGAGACGAGCTGCGACAGGTGAAGCTCCAGCCCGACGATGAAGAGCAGGAGCACCACGCCGATCTCGGCGACGCTCGCGGCCGTGTCGGGCTCGGCGATCAGCGACAGGCCGGAGGGCCCGATCAGCACGCCGGCCACGAGGTAGCCGAGCACGGCGCTCTGCCCGATCAGCCGGAAGATCGGCACGCCGATCACGGCCGCCGTGAGGAAGGTCAGGACCGGCGGCAGGAAGCTCGCATGTTCGACGGGGCTCGCCATGGTGATCGTCCCGGCGGTTCTGCTGGATCGGCGCAGGTGGAGCCCCCGCTTAGCGCGCACGGGGCCGGGATGCGAGCCGTAAGCGGGTGCCGTTCGGCACCGACGGGCCCGCGCGGGGCGGTTCGG
The DNA here is from genome assembly GCF_021398735.1 of Methylobacterium oryzae. Lineage (NCBI taxonomy): Bacteria > Pseudomonadati > Pseudomonadota > Alphaproteobacteria > Hyphomicrobiales > Methylobacteriaceae > Methylobacterium > Methylobacterium oryzae. The sequence continues at coordinate 5,836,347 of NZ_CP090349.1, read as the reverse complement.
CCCCGGCTCGGCCCGAGAGGCGCGCTCAGCCCAGAGACGCGCTCAGCCCAGAGACGCGCTCAGCCCAAGAGGCGGGGGCGCGCCCGGTGCGATCCGTCGATGAACTCGAAGCCACCGGCGGCGCTCAGCATGTGCAGGCGCGTACCCGGCCAGGCCGCGCCCGGGCACAGGCGCGTCTCGACCTGCTGCGCGTAGGCCTCCTCGTCGAGGCGGAGGATCCGGGCGAGGCCGAGCGCCGCGCCGTAACCCTGGCGGCAATCCTGGACGGGCCGGATCAGGCCGCCGTCGCGCGCCACGATCGGGCCCGCGGCCCGGGCGGAGCCGATATCGATCAGCACCGGGTTGTGCCGGTGCGGCGTCCAGGGCCCGCGGAAATGCGGCGCGTGCCAGAGATGGAGCGTGTCGGAGTAGCTGCCGCCGCCGGCCCGGACCGTGGCGAACATCCACCAGTGGCCCCCGTGCTGCAGCAGGGTCGCGTCCCCGGCCACGACCCCGTCGAGGAGCACCGCCTCGTGGACCCAACCGCGCGGGAAGTCGGTGGCCCGGTAGAGGTCGATCGTCCCGGAGGCGTGGGATTCCGGGATCATCCAGACCTGCCCGTCCGCCTCGAACACGAACGGATAGGAGAGGTGGGTCTCGAGCTCGAGCACCGGCTCCGGGCGGCCGCGGGGGCCGTTCGCCCCGAAATCCACCGCGGCGATCACGCCCTTGCCGCGGCGGTAGTCGAACTCCTCCACGAACAGGGTCACGGCGCCGTCCCGAGCGATCGCGAAGGGGTCGGCGTAGAAGCGGCGCCCGTCGTCGGGAAGGACCTGCCAGCCACCCTCGGGATGCCGGCGCAGGTCGATCAGGTCGGGGCCGACGATCCGCCGCCAGCCCACCCGCCAGTGCGGGCCGTGGAAGCAGAGGGCGTAGAGCCGGCGGGCGATCTGCCGGGCGAGCCCCCCGGCGGCCCGGCGGCGGGCGCCCAGGCCGCCGAGGTCGTAGGCGGTCGCGGGCTGGAGGGGCGCCCCGGCTCCGTCGGGGAGCGCCGTCGAGGCGGCGCCGTCGAGGGCGGCGAGGATCAGCGTGATGGTCCGCGCGAGGTAACCCTCGAAGGCCGTGAGCATCACCGTGTGCGATTCCGTGCCGAGGCGGCCGATCGCCACCGGCGCACCGTCCGGACCGCGCAGGGCCGCCACCGGCGCCCCGTGGGCGAACAGGGCGGCGAGGAGGCCGGCCTCGCCCGGCATCCCGTCGTAATCGAGCCGCCAGGCCGGCGCCGGGCCCGGATCCGCGGGGCTGTCCGAGAGGTCGAGGACGAGGTCGGCGGCGCTCCCGCCGGGCTCCGCGCCGTCGGGGCTCGCCTCGTAGGGGGCGAGGGCCACCGGCTCCGCCGCGGTCGCCAGGCCCGGCCGCGGCAGGCCGTGGATGGCGGCCTCCAGGCGGAACAGGAGCTCCGCGTTCGGCGGCAGGCCCTCCGCGTGCTCGACCCAGGCGACGCGGATCCGATGGTCGGGCCGCTGCCCGAGCTGGTCGAGGAGCCGGATGTGCCAGCCGCGCAGGGACCGGCGGTCGAGCCGCACGACGATGGTCCGGGTGCGGGCGCGCGTCCCGGAGGGCGACGGCTCCGTCCGGGCGGGAGCCCGGCTACCGGTCGCCGACGGCCGGTCCGTGCCTCCGATCACCCGCTCCATCAGCCGGTCGGCCCCGCGCCCCGCGTGCCGGATTTCGTATCGACGCTCACGGCGGCCAGACCCAAGATGCGCCCGGCCTCGACCCTCGATACGGTCGAGCCAGGCTCGAATGCTGTTACGCCGCGCCACGATCAAGCACGGCCGCGTGGCTGTCTACAGGTTCAAGCTTAACGTGCGGGACGATTTCTGGACGATGAACCGGAAAAATCGAAACGCCGTCCTTCAAATAAACGCGTGTTGGCGGGTCGTGATACAATGTCGCGAGGCGGTGGCGGTTCGCCGAGGGGAACTCCACCTCCAGCTGGACCGTTCGCCAGTCAAGGACGTGGTGCGGAGACAGGACATGACGCGCAAGACGCTGACGATGCCCCTCGCGGCGATGCTCCTCGCCGCCATTCCGGGAACGGCCTTCGCCTGGGGCGGTGGCGGCGGTGGCGGCGGCGACAGCGGGAGCGGCCTCTCCCCCTACGCGGCGCTGAGCGGCAACGACCGCTCGGCCGGGGTCAACAACGGCAATTATCGCGACCCGGCCCTCGACCCCTACATCCGGACCTACGATCCGGAGGCCGCGGCCCGCTACGCGGCGCCGCCGGCCGCGCAGCCGCGCCTGCGCGTGCGGCCGTACTACGGCTACCCTTACTGAGGCGATCCGCGGAGGCCGTCGCGCGACGGCCTCGTCGTTCAGGAGCGTCCGAGGCCGCTCGCGGCCCGGACGCGCTTGAGCGTCCACGGTCCGCCCGAGAGCTTGCAGCCGGTGCCGCGGACGAAGCGGCTGCGGGTCGGCGCGATCACCGATGCCAGGAAGTTGCGGCAGATCAGCTCGTCCGAGACGTACGGGAGCCCGGTCGGATTGACCGACCCGTGGAGCCCGGTCTCCGGGTTGTCCCACTTGACCGGCCGCCCGTTGCCCTGCGGATCCAGGGCGACGCTCAGGGCGGCCCGCGCCCGGCGCCAATCCTCCTCGGCGAGGTCGTCCCCGAAGCTCACAGGCCGCTTCTCGATGCTGCCGGTGACGGTCGGCTCCTCGACGACGCGCGGCGGCGCCGCCGGCGGATCGCCCCGGAAGACCAGCAGGGGCTGGCTGCAGCCGCACAGGGCCATCGCCATCGCCATCGACACCACCGACACGGACGCGCAGATGCGCGACCGCCGGCTTGGCCCTTTACACGCGCATCCCCGCATTACACCTGACTCACGACGGGCTATTCGCTCGACCGAACATGCCGATGTCGGTGCCCCCCTCAGGCCCTGGACGCGGCTGGCAGGAGTCTTGGCGTGGATCAGTTAAGGACCGATGACCCGAAGAGCGCGGACTTCACGCTGAGCGAGGACCCCGTCGGGCTGTTCGCGGCCTGGATGAAGGAGGCCGAGGCCTCCGAGCCCGAGGACGCGAACGCGATGGCGCTCGCCACCGCCGGATCGGACGGGCTGCCGGACGTGCGAATGGTCCTGCTGAAGGACTTCGACGCCCGAGGCTTCGTCTTCTACACCAACACGCAGTCCACCAAGGGGGAGGAGCTGGCGCAGAACCCCCAGGCGGCCCTGGTGCTGCACTGGAAGAGCCTGCGCCGGCAGGTGCGGGCCCGCGGGCCGATCACGCCGGTCACGGCCGCGGAGGCCGACGCGTATTTCCAGAGCCGCCGCCGCGAGAGCCGGCTCGGGGCGATCGCCAGCCAGCAATCCCGCCCGCTGGCCGACCGCGCCACGCTGATGAACGCGGTGGCGGAGCTGTCCGAGCGGTACGGCGACGGGCCGATCCCCCGGCCGGAGCACTGGACCGGATTCCGGATCGCGCCGGTGAGCGTCGAGTTCTGGCAGAACGGCGATTTCCGCCTGCACGACCGGGTCCGCTTCACCCGGACGGGCGCGGGCTGGAGCCGGGCGCGGCTCTATCCCTGACATCAAGCCGAAACGCAGAGAGCCCCGGCAGGGCCGGGGCTCTCGCGTCGCGTGACGGGTGGCGCTGAGGCTCAGGCCTCCTCGCCGTCCTTCTTCTCGTCCTCGGCGGACTCCTCGGCCTTCTCCTCGGCGGCCTCGGCCGACTGCGCCTCGGCGATGGCGGCCTCCTCGGCCTCCACCTCGGCACCCAGCACGGTCGGCGGCACGATGTTGGCCACCGGGTCGGTCTGCTCGCCGGTGTAGGTGCCGGCCGGGATCTTGATGTCGGAGACGTGGATGACGTCGCCGATCGCGCGGCCGGTCAGGTCGACCTCGATCGCGTCCGGGATCTGGTCGGGGGCGACGTCGAGGCTCAGCGTGTGGGCCACGATGTTGAGGGTGCCGCCGAGCTTCTTGATGCCGGGGGCCGCGTCCTCGTTGACGAAGTGCACCGGCACCTCGACCGTGACGGTCTGGCCCGAGACGACGCGCAGGAAGTCGACGTGCAGCGGCACGCCGGTCACCGGGTCCAGCTGGAAGTCGCGCGGGATCGCGCGGACCTTCTTGCCGCCGGCGTTGATCTCGAACAGCGTGGTCTTGAAGCCGCCGGCGTAGATCAGGGTGCGGGTGCGGATGAGGTCGACCGCGATGGATTGCGGCGGCTGGCCACCCCCGTAGATGACGGCGGGAACTTGGCCCTGGCGACGAACGGCCCGGGCGGCCCCCTTGCCGACCCGGTCGCGTGCCACGGCCTCAAGCGTCTTCACAGCGCTCATGGCGTGATCCTTTACGATTGCTGGAGCCGGAAAACGAAAAGGCCGCCCCTGGCGGACGGCCACATCCTTCCCGGCGCGCCCCTGCCTCCAAGGGTGTCTCGGGGGCGCGCCGTGCGCATACACGGGCGGGGGCGGATTGGCAATGCGGCGGCGCCGCCGACCCGCGGCGGCCCGGCCGTCCGGCATCGATCACAGGCCCGCCAGCGCCCGCCGCGCCCGGCGCTTCTGCAGCCACAGGGTCAGGCCGAGCGCGGTCCCGATCACCAGCGCCGAGACGGCCGTGGTGACCGTGCCGAGGGCGTAGATCTCCGGCGTCGTCACCGTCGTGGTCAGGCCCTGCAGCTCCAGCGGCAGGGTGTTGCGGCCGCCGATCGCCTGGCTGGTGCGGGCAAGCTCGTCGAACGACAGGGTGAAGCCGAACAGCGCGACGCCGACGAGCGCGGGCGCGAGGATCGGCACCACCACGTGCCGGAGCGTCTGCGGGCCGCTGGCGCCCAGGTCGCGGGCGGCCTCCTCGTAGGCCGGGTCGAACCGGTTGAACACCGCGAACATGATCAGCAGGCCGAAGGGCAGGGTCCAGGTGAGATGCGCGCCCAGCGCCGAGCTGTAGAGGCCCATCAGCGTGCCGTGATCCTGCAGGAAACCCCAGCCGGTGGCGGCGGCGAACGCCTTCACGGCGTCGTCGAGGAGCCGGAATTCCAGGCCGATGCCCAGCGAGACCACGATCGAAGGCACGATCAGGCTCGAGACCGCCAGGGCGAAGACGAGGCCGGCCCCGCGAAACCCCTTCCGGAAGGCGAGGCCCGCGTAGAATGCGATTCCCACGGTGAGCGCCATGACCACGAGACCGAGGGCCAGCGAGCGCCGCAGCGCCGCCCAGATGTCGATCACGCCGACGCCTTCCCACAGCTTGGCGAACCAGTGGGTCGAGACGCCGTTCATCGGGAAGGTCAGGCCGCCGGACGGGCCCTGGAAGCTCAGCGCCAGGATCGTCAGCGTCGGCCCGTAGAGGAACAGGACGTAGAGAGCGAAGACCGCCGCCAGCAGGTAGAAGGCGCGGCCGCGGGGCTGGTCCATCGCTACAATTCCCGCCGGAGGTCGATCATCCGGGTGAGCCCGAGGATCATCAGCAGCACGGCGGCGAGCAGCACCACGGCGTTGGCGGCGGCGGCCGGGAACTGCAGGTAGGACATCTGCACCTGGATCACCTTGCCGACGCTGGCGATCTGCTGGCCGCCCATCACGCCCACAGTGACGAAGTCGCCCATCACCAGGGTCGTCACGAAGATCGTCCCGATGGCGATGCCGGGCTTGGCGAGCGGCAGGATCACGTTCCAGAGGATCTGCGCGCCCGACGCGCCGCCGTCGCGCGCCGCCTCGATCAGCCGCCGGTCGATGCGCGCGAGGCTGTTGAAGATCGGCACGATCATGAACACCGTGTCGAGGTGCACGAAGGCCAGGACCACCGCGAAGTCGGAGTAGAGCAGGCCCTCGATTGGCTCGCGGATCAGCCCGAGGGTGCGCAGCGTGTCGTTGACGAGGCCGTTGCGGCCGAGCAGCGGGATCCACGAGATCATGCGGATCACGTTCGAGGTCCAGAACGGGATCGTGCAGAGCAGGAACAGGCCCATCCGCACCGTGCCGGAGCGGATGTGGAAGGCCAGGAAGTACGCGATGGCGAAGCCCAGCGGCAGCGTGATCGCCAGCGTCAGCGCGACGAACTTCACCGTCGACAGGTAGGTGCGCACGGTCGTGCAGAGGTCGGCCGACAGGCAGCCGTCGAACACGTCGGCGTAGTTCTGCAGGGTGAGCGCCGGGATGATCTCGTACTCGTTGTACTCCCAGAGCGAGACGATCCCGGTGAGCACCAGCGGCACCACCAGGAAGACGAGGAAGACGAGGGCCAGTGGCGCGGCCTGGAGATAGGCGAGGGCGCGGCCGCGCGGGCGCGCCGCGACGGTGGGCGCTGCGGTGTTCGCAGCGGCCGCGGCGGGCAGGGCGAGATCGCTCATCGGGCTCGCCCCACGCGTGCTGATGCGTCCCATCTCCTCAGTGGGGTGCGATGCGCACGCATCGGTTCCCGCAAGGCGCGACGCGCCCCCTCTCCCGTGCGGGAGAGGGGACCCGCGTTCCATCCAGCCGCCGCGTGGCCGCGCAGGATGGGACTCTTCGGTCGCTTGCAGCGGGCGCCCACCGCCCTCACGCCGCGATGAACTCGTTCCACTTGCGCACCATGTAGGTGTTCTCGTCCATCACGGCGTTCCAGCAGGCGACCGCGCCCATCCGCGCGTCGAAGGAGCCGCCGTCGCGGGTGGCGCCGCCCTTCTCGATCAGGGTGCCGTCGGGGCCGAGGATGTCCTTCTCGGCGGGCCTCCCCTCCATCCAGAAGGCCCACTCGTAGGGCTGCATGTTCGCCTGGGCGGTCTCCAGCACGGCGGAGTAGTAGCCTTGCCGGTTGAGGTACGCCCCGGCCCAGCCGGACAGGAACCAGTTGATGAAGTCGTAGGCCGCGTCGAGCTTCCGGCCGCTCAGCGTCTTGGGGATGCCGAAGCCCGAGGCCCAGGCCCGGTAGCCCTCCTTCAGCGGCTGGTAGGTGCAGGGCACGCCCTGCGCCCGCACCTTGGTGACGGCGGGCGACCACATCGACTGGATCACCGTCTCGCCCGAGGCCATCAGGTTCACGGATTCGTTGAAGTCCTGCCAGAAGGCGCGGAACTGGCCGGCGCGCTTGGCCTCGATCAGCACCTTGATGGTGCGGTCGATCTCGGGCTTCGTCATGTTGCCCTTGTCGCCGTAGGTGTAGTCGCCGGTCGCCTCCACCACCATGGCGGCGTCCATGATGCCGATCGACGGGATGTTGAGGATCGAGGCCTTGCCCTTGAAGGCCGGGTTCAGGAGCTCCTTCCAGCTCGTGACGGGCATCTTGATCAGGTCCGGCCGGATGCCCAGCGTGTCGGCGTTGTAGACGGTGGGGATCAGCGAGATCCACTGAGTCTGTTCGCCGGCAAATTTTTTGGAGTCGATGCCCTCCAGGTAGAAGACCTTCTTGGGCGCCGTGCCCTGGTCGCCGATCTTCTTGCCCGCGACCTCGCCCTTGGTGAAGACCGAAGAGATCTTGTCGGCGAGCTTGATCCGCTTGGCGTCCATGCCCTGCAGGTTGCCAGAGGGCAGGATCTTCTTGAGGCTGAAATACTCGGTGTCGATCAGGTCGAAGGAGTTCGGCTGGGTGACCGCCCGCTTGGTCACCTCGTCGGTCACCACCGGAATGTATTCGAGGGTGATGCCCAGATCCTCCTTCACCTTCTTGGCGATGTCGGCGGACTGGTTCACGGCGGTGCCGAGATAGCGAAGGGTCACGGGCTCGGCGGCGTGCACCGCCGGGAAGCCGGTCACCGGCGTCGCGGCGAGCGCGGCGGCCCCCTTCAGGAGCGTGCGCCGGCTCGGCTTCTGGGGCAGGTCCATGGTGGTCTCCGTTAGGCGTCGAGGCGGTGGGCGGCTGAAGCGTCCCAGCCGACCGGGATCATGTCGCCGGGGCGGAGCGGGCGGGCCGCGAACTCCGCGTCGCTGAGGATCGTCGTGAGGGCGGCGGGGCTCTCGGGCGCGCGCTCCAGCCCCTCGGCGTCGAGGCCGACATGGACGCTGGTGCCCTGGTACTCGACGGCCACCACCCGGGCCGGCCGCGCGGCGGGGCCGGCCTCGGCGCCGAGCCGCATCCGGTCCGCCCGAACGGCGACGAGCCCCTCCGGCAGCCGGATCACGTTGTGGCCGCCGATGAACCGGGCCACAAAGGCGGTGACCGGGCGCTCGAACACGGTGCGCGGGTCGGCAGCCTGCTCGATCCGGCCGGCATTCATCACCACCACGAGGTCGGAGAGCGCCATCGCCTCCTCCTGGCTGTGGGTGACGTGGATGAAGGTGAGCCCGAGCTCGGTCTGGATCCGCTTCAGCTCGACCCGCATCCGCACCCGCAGGAACGGGTCGAGGGCGGAGAGCGGCTCGTCGAGGAGCAGCACCTTCGGGCCGGTGACGAGGGCGCGGGCGAGGGCCACGCGCTGCTGCTGGCCGCCCGAGAGCTGGGCCGGCAGGCGCCCGGCGAGGTGGCCCATCTGCACGAGGTCGAGCATGGCCATCGCCTTGGTCCGGCGCTCCGCCTTGCCGATCCCGCGCATCTTGAGGCTGAAGGCGACGTTGTCGCGCGCGTCGAGATGCGGGAACAGCGCGTAGCTCTGGAACATCATGGCGGTGCCGCGCTCGGCCGGGGCGGCGTCGCCCACCGCCTTCGGGCCGATCACCACGTCGCCCGCGCTGGCGCGCTCGTGCCCGCCGATCATCCGGAGCGTCGTGGTCTTGCCGCAGCCGGAGGGGCCGAGCAGGCAGCAATAGGCGCCGGACGGCACCTTCAGGTCGATGCGGTCGACCGCAATGGCCGCGCCGTAGCGCTTGGTCAGGCCGATCAGCTCGACGTCCATGCGGTTCTCCCCCGGGAGCTGCAGGCAAGCGGCGGGCCAGCGCGGCCGTCAGGCGTCCCGCCGCTCGGCCGGATCGACGGCCCGGTCGAGCACCCGCCCGCGCCCCGGCTCGGACAGGACCCGGCCGTCCTCGGCGATGACCTGCCCGCCCGCGATGGTCATGACCGGCCAGCCGGTGACGTCGAAGCCTTCCCAGGGCGTGTAGTCGGAGCCGTGGTGCAGGTTCGCTTGGCGGATGGTCTCGCGCCGGTTCGGGTCCCACAGGGTCAGGTCGGCGTCGAAGCCCGGGGCGATCGAGCCTTTGCGCGGGTAGAGCCCGTAGAGCTTCGCGTGGTTCGTGGCGGTGAGCGCGACGAACTGGTTGAGGCTGATCCGCCCCTTCGAGACCCCCTCCGAGAAGAACACCGGCAGCCGCGTCTCGATGCCGGGAATGCCGTTCGGGATCCAGCGGAAGGAGGTCTTCCCCCGCGGGTTCAGCTTGCCCTGCGGGTCGTCGTAGCGGAACGGGCAATGGTCGGACGAGACCACGTCGAAGATCCCGCGGCGGATCCCCGACCACACCGCCTCCTGGCTCTCGACGTCCCGCGTCGGCGGCGAGCAGACGTACTTCGCCCCCGCCATGAGATCCTCCTGGCCGAGACCCTTCATGTCCTCGGCCGTGAGGGTGAGGTATTGCGGGCAGGTCTCGGCCCGGATCTTCAGGCCGCGCGCCTGCGCCCAGGCGATCTGCTCGGTGGCCTCGCGGCCCGAGACGTGGACGATGACGATCGGCAGGTCGATCAGCTCGGCGTGGCTGATCGCCCGGTGGGCCGCCTCCCGCTCGACGATCTCCGGGCGCGACAGGGCGTGGCCGTAGGGCCGGGTCTCGCCCGCCCGCTCCAGCCGCTCGCTCAGGTAGCGGATCGCGTCGTAGCCCTCGGCGTGGACCATGACCCGGGCGCCCTGCCGCCGCGCGACGTGGAACACGTCGAGGAGCTGGCGGTCGTTCAGCACGAGGTCGTCGTAGGTCATGAAGACCTTGAACGAGGTGTAGCCGTCGGCGACCAGGGCCGGCAGCTCCTGGCCGAGCACCGCCTCGGTCGGGTCCGAGATGATCATGTGGATCGCCACGTCGACGTGGCACTGGCCCTCGGCGCTGGCCCGGTAGGCGTCGACGGCGCCGCGCAGCGAGGCACCCCGGGGCTGGAGCGCGAAGGGCATCACGCAGGTGGTGCCGCCGGCCGCCGCCGCCCGGGTGGCGCTGGCGAAATCGTCGGCCATGACGATGCCGGGGCCAGAATCCTGGGCGATGTGGACGTGGCTGTCGATGCCGCCCGGCAGGACCAGCAGGCCGGAGGCGTCGATCACCCGGGCGGCGTCGGCGATACCCTCGGCCACCGCGACGATCCGCCCGCCGCGCACGCCGATATCGGCCCGGACCGTGTCGCTCGCCGTGACCACCGTGCCGCCCCGGATGGCAAGGTCGAATTCAGGCATGCCGCTCACTCCTCCGCGCCAGCGGGCGCGCCGGGCCGATGCACGGTCCGCGCCGATTCGGGCGGACGCGGTCGGCACCGCAGGAGGTCACAGGCGGCCGTTCGGGTCCAGCGGGCAGCGCCATACGCGGAACCACCGTTCCGGCCGAGATCTTCGGCCGTCGTCGCTCTCCCGTCATCACGAGCGCAGCGACGTGACCCAGGGGCGCGCGACGCCGGAAAGCGGAGCGCTACCCTGGATTGCTTCGCTCCGCTCGCAAGGACAGGTGTCTCGCGGGGTGCCTCGGGCGGACCGGCGCGGACGCCCCGTCCGCGGGTCCGGCACGCAGGCGCGATGGCGCCGCTGCGTGGAACTGCCGCCAGACGCGGCGCATGTGCCGGGCGGAGCCGAAGCCGGCGCGCTCGGCGACCTGCTCCAGGCCGAGGTCGCTCTGCGCGATCAGCTCCCGGGCTAGCGCGACGCGGGACCGGTTGACCGCGTCCGTCACGGTCATGCCGGCGTGGAGCCGGAACAGCCGCGCGAGGTTGCGCGGGCTCGCGCCCGCGACCTGGCCGAGCAGCGCCGGCGACCAGTCCCGGGCCGGGTCGGCGGCGATCGCGTCCTGGGCCCGGTGGACCGCCGGGTGCAGATGGCTGCGCCCCTCGAGCCAGGGCGAGAGCTGGGGATCGTCGGGCCCGCGCCGCATGTACACGACGAGCGTCCGCGCGACGGCGACCGCCGTCGCCGGGCCCGCCCACTCCGCCACGAGGTGCAGCATCAGGTCGATGCCGGCCGTGACGCCGGCGCTGCTGAACCGGTCGCGGTCCTGCACGAACAGGCGGTTGTCCACGACTCGGGCCTCGGGGGCCGCCGCCCTCAGCCGGTCGCAGCTGGCATGGTGGGTGGTGCAGGCGTAGCCGTCGAGGAGCCCGGCCCGCGCCGCGAGCAGCGCGCCCTCGCAGACGGTCGCCACGGTGTGGCCCGGCCGGATGACGCCGCGCAGCCACGCGACGATCTCGGCCTCCGCGTCGGCGTCGGCCGCCGGGTCCGGCGCGTCGCCGAGCACCTGCGTCGCGGAGCCCGGCAGGAGCACGACCGTCCCGTCCGCCACCGTCTCCGGCAGCGGTCCGGCACCGCCCAGGTCGAGCCCGATCGAGCAGCGGGTGAGCGCCCGCGGTGCCGCGTACGCCACCGCGAAGCCGATCCGGTCCTGGACGGTGCCGGCGATCCGCAGCACCTCCAGCGGGCCGGCGAGGTCGAGCAGCAGCGCGCGCGGCGGCAGGACCACGAGGACCGGGATGTGCCGCGCCGCCCCGCTCACGCGGCGACCGGCAGGTCCGGGCCGGCCAGCGCCTGGTCCACGGTGGCGATCCGGGCGAACCGGTCGGTCAGCACCAGCTCGGTGCGGGCCTTGATCTCGTCCGCGCCGAAGCGGCGGCCGTCCGGGTGGGTCATGGCGAAGGTCAGGGTGGCCTCGGTCACGTAGTCGACCTGCCAGCCGCTGTCGGAGGCGTGGCGGGCCGTGGTCTCGCAGCACTGCTCGGTCCGGATGCCCGACACGATCAGCCGGCGGATGCCGTGCTGCGTCAGCCAGCCCGACAGGCCGCTATCGACCAGGGCGCTGTGCCGGCGCTTGTGGAAGGTGGCCGTCGGCGCGATCACGACCGGCGCGAGGGTACGGACGTGGCCGGAGGCGATGGCGAACGGGCCGCTCTCGGCCACGTGGAACACCTGCAGGACCGGGATCCGCCGCGCGGCGGCGCCGTCGATGAGCGCCTGCAGGCGCGCGGTGAAGGGCGGGACATCGGCGTCGTTCCAGAAGGGCCTGTGCCGGAAGGATTCCTGGACATCGATGACCAGCAGCGCAACATCGGACATTTCGTGTCTCCCGCTCAGTGAAGCGAGCCGCAGCATTCACCGGTGGGACGCAGCGGGAAAGAAACCGCACCGCCAACCAGCGGACATATCCGGCCATTCTCAGGCGAACAGGAGCCGCGCGTGAGCGACCATCCCAAGACGATCTTCGTGCTGACCGGGGCCGGCGTCTCGGCCGAGAGCGGGCTCGGCACGTTCCGCGACCGCGGCGGGATCTGGGCGCGGTTCGACCCGATGGAGCTCGCCACACCGGAGGCCTACGCGGCCGATCCCGACACGGTGCTCGACTTCTACGACCATCGCCGCCGCGGCGTGGTCGCGGCCGAGCCGAACGCCGCGCACTTCGCTCTGGCGCGGGCCGAGGCGCGGATCGCCGACCGGGGCGGGCGGCTATTCCTGTGCACCCAGAACGTCGACGACCTGCACGAGCGGGCCGGCTCGCGGGCGGTCACCCACATGCACGGCGAGCTGCTCAAGGCGCGCTGCTGCGCCTGCGGCGCGGTCACCCCGTGGCGCGCCGATCTGAGCCGGGCGGACAGCTGCCCCACCTGCAGCACTCCGGGCCGGATGCGGCCGGACGTGGTCTGGTTCGGCGAGATGCCGATGCACCGCGACGCGATCGAGGCGGCGCTCTCCGAGGCCGACCTGTTCGTGGCCGTGGGCACGTCGGGGGCCGTCTACCCGGCGGCCGGCTACGTGCGGCAGGCCCAGGCCCTCGGCATCCCGACCTGCGAGGTCAACCTGGAGCCGTCCGACAACGCCGACGCCTTCGACGCGACCCGCTACGGGCCGGCGAGCGTCGCGCTGCCGTGCTACCTCGACGAACTCGGCCTCTAGCGGGGCGACCGGCCGACGGCGGGGATTCGGGACCGGCCGCAGACGGGGCCCACCACGCGGCGTTCGCCGTCGGGCTCGCCAACCTGTTGTGCGAACGGGGTTTCTCGGCCCGTGATCTGCCGGACCGGGCCAGGATCAAAATCTTAAATGACGCGAATCACATCGGCGCGAGCTGTCAAGAACTGGTCGGGCAGTTGCCCACGGGTTACAACAGTCAAGCTCGGGATCGGCGTCGCGGCCTACCCGAGCGTTCGTTGAAGCCACAAGGGGAAGCAACTACCCATGCAGCACTTCACCGTAACCGACCGCGAGCGTGACACCGTCCTGGCGGCACTGCGCTATTACCAGTTCTACCGGATGCAGGGTCATCCGTTCGACCCCCGTCAGGATCACCTGATCGACACCATCGCCGGCCGGGCCGGCGAGGCGTTGGACCTCGCAGAGATCGACGATCTCTGCGCCGGCCTGAACGGCAACCCGCACGCCCTCGCCGCCGCGGCGGCCTGAGGCAGCTTCCGGGGCGGCCGAGGCCGCCCTCGACGACCCCGCGGCCGGCCCAGGGACGGGGCCGGAGGACGGGCAACCTCCGAGATGAGCGGGCCACCGCCGCCGGAGCGAACCTTCCTCACCGGGGCCGGGCTTCGCGCCCGAACCACACCCTGCCGACGCGCATCCGGGCCTGCCCCGCGGCGCGTCGGTCCGACGGGTGGGTCCGCGCGGCGGGCCCCCCGAAAGGCCGGTTTCGCGCGACGCCGAAACGTGGCCTAACGGATGCGCGACGGCCGCAGGGCCGCGCCTTCCGGTAGCGCCGAGGTCGATGATGCGGACGGGTTCGCGACGGATCCGCCGCGGCGTCCTGCGGGGCGCCGTCCTGCTGCTCCTCGGGCTCGCGCCCGCCACACCCGAGCCCGTTCAGGCCGCGCCCGAGAGCGTCGCCACCGCGCTGGTCGTCTCCGTGGACGTGTCGCAATCCGTCGACGAGGCGCGCTTCCGGCTGCAGATGGAGGGCATCGCCGAGGCCCTGGAGGACCCGTCGGTCCTCGGCGCGATCACCGGCAACCCGGGCGGGATCCTGTTCGCGATGGTGACCTGGGCCGACCGGGCGACCCTCGCGGTCGGCTGGCGGCGGATCGCCGGCCAGGCCGACGCCGCGGCGGCCGCGGCCCTGGTGCGGGCGACGCCGCGCCAGGCGGGCGAGTTCACCTGCCTCGGCCAGATGTTCCGCACCGTGACCGCCGCCGTGTTCCCGGCGCTCCCGGTCCCGGCCGAGCGCGTGGTGGTCGACGTCTCCGGCGACGGGATCGACAACTGCACCGACGCCGCCAGTCTCGCGGAGGCGCACCGGTCACTGCTCGACACCGGCGCGACGATCAACGGCCTGCCGATCCTGGTGCCGGGCGAGAACGACGTGGTCGGGGCCGGGGCCTACCGGGCGCCCGGCTACGGCCTGCTCCCGACGCCGCTGCCGCAGGAGCGCACGGGCCTGGAGCAGTGGTACCGCGCGCACGTCATCGGAGGCCCGGGCGCCTTCCTGCTGGCGGCTGCCGGCTACAGCGATTTCTCCAGGGCGCTGCGGCGGAAATTCGTGATCGAGATCAGCGCGCTGGGGCGGTGACGGGGCTCTCCCCGGACGTACGTCACGCGGATCGAATTGCGCTCGCGGCCGGCCCTGAGCCAACCGTGACGGGCCGGCTCGGACCTGACGGAGGCTGGGGTATTACGCGCTCCGTCATCATGAGCGAAGCGACGCAGGGCAGCGCGACCTCGGAAGGCTTGGCGTGACCCTGGGTTGCTTCGCTCCCCTCGCAAAGCCGGTGGGGCAGAAACGGATAACCGGGAAGCGTTTCAGCCCCTCAGGGTGCCTTCTTCAGCTGCTGCTCAGCGCGGGTGAGCGCCGCCTCGCACGCCTGCGCGTCGCCCTTCTGATCCGCCGTGCGCGCCTCTTCCAGGGCGACCTTCGCCTGCTGGGCGGCGTCCGCGCCCTGGCCGGCCTGGGCCGACTTCTCCGGCGGCGCCTGCGGCGACTCGTTTGCCCGCTGGCCCTCCGTCCCGGTGACACCCTCGCCGCCGCGCTTGGCGGCGTTACCCTGGCCGCTGGTCGAGGCGGAGATCGACTGGGTCAGCTCGGACTGGACCCGCTTGGAGACGCCCTCGATCCGGTCGCCGCAGGGCGAGGCGAGGGCGGGGGCCGCCGTCAGGATCAGGGTCAGGCAGGCCGTCAGGGCGGGACGCATCATCGGGTCGAGTACTTTCCAAGAGAATGGGGCCGCGGGTTTCCCCACGGCCCCAACGCCTCGCGACGGGTGACGGTTCAGGCGCTCAGCTGATCGCGGATCGGCAATTGCCGGACCCGCCGGCCGGTGGCCGCGAAGATCGCGTTGGCGATGGCCGGCGCCACCGGCGGCACGCCGGGCTCGCCGACGCCGCCGAGCGGACCGTCCCAGCGGCCGGTCGGCACCAAGTGCACGCGGACCGCCTTCGGGGCGGCGTCGATCCGGAGGACCTCGTAGCCGTCGAAGTTGTTCTGGACCGCCCGGCCCTGCTTGAAGGTGATCTCGGAGGTGAGGGCGAGCCCCATCCCCATGACCACGGCGCCCTCCATCTGCGAGCGGATGCGCTCCGGGTTCACCTGCGGGCCGCAATCGACCGCGATGTCGATCGCCTTCACCTGGACCTGGCCCTTGTCGTCGACCTCCACCTCGGCCGCCACCGCCGTGTAGGTGACGAAGCTGTAGTGGCCGGCGATGCCGAGGCCGGTGCCCTTCGGCATCTGGCGACCCCAGCCCGCGCCCTTGGCGGCCGCCTCGATCACGCCGCGCAGGCGGCCGGTCTCGATCGGGTAGCGCTTCGGGTCCTCGCCGTAGTTCCAGACGTCGCCGATCTCGGTCGGGCTGATCTTGCGATCCGGTCCGATGAGCGCGAGCAGGTACTCCTTCGGCTCGCGGCCGGCGGCGTGCGCCAGCTCTGACACGAAGGACTGGATCGCGAAGGCGTGCGGGATGTTCGACACCGAGCGGAACCAGCCGATGCGGGCATGCGCGGCGGCCTCGGGGTTCTCCAGCCGCATGTTCGGGATGTCGAGCGGCGTGTTGACCAACCCCATCCCGAGCTCGAACGGCAGCTCGTGCTTCGGGTCGGGCGCGAAGATCGAGCCGATCGTCGGCGCCACCGAGCGGTGCAGCCACGCCACCGGCATGCCCTTGTCGTCGAGGCCGGCCTCCAGCCGCTCCACCGAGATCGTGTGGTAGAAGCCGTGGTGGAGGTCGTCCTCACGGGTCCAGGCGAGCTTCACCGGCGCGCCGTCGACGGCCTGCGAGCAGAGCGCCGCCTCGACCACGTAATCGGGCTTCGACTTGCGCCCGAACCCGCCGCCGAGCAGCGTGACGTTCACCTTGACCTTGTCGTCGGGCAGCTTGAGCGCCTTCATCAGGCGGTCGTTGGCGGCCTGCGGACCCTGGACGCAGGCCCAGGCCTCGCAGAACCCATCCTTCACCCGGGCTACCGCCGCCGGGGGCTCCATGGGGGCCTGGGCGAGGTGCGGCACGAAGTACTCGGCCTGGACCTTGGTCTTGGCCTTGGCCATGGCGCCGTCGACGTCGCCCTGCGTGCGCACGACCTTGCCGGGCTTGCGCGCGGCGGCCTCCAGCTCCTTGCGGAACGCGTCGGTATCGTAGCCGGCGTTCGGGCCGTCGTCCCAGGTGATCTTGAGCGCGTCCCGGGCCTTCAGGGCTGCCCAGGTGTTCTTGGCCACCACGGCGACGCCGCCGAGCGGCATGAACTCCGAGGGGATCGGGGTGGCGTCGATCTTGAAGATCTTCACGACGCCCGGGACCTTCTTGGCCTCGCTGTCGTCGAAGGACTTCACCGTGCCGCCGTAGACGGCCGGGCGAGCGACGACCGCGTACAGCATCCCGTCGAGCTTGGTGTCGAGGCCGTAGACCGCCTTGCCGGTGGTGATGTCGAAATTGTCGATCAGACCGATCTTGCCGGTGCCGATGTAGCGGAAGTCCTTGGGATCCTTCAGCTTGACGTCGGTGGGCACCGGCAGCTCGGCGGCGGCCTTGGCGACCGCGCCGTAGCCGAGGGTGCGGCCCGACTTGGCGTGGGTCAGCGTGTGGTTGACGGCCGTCACCTCGGAGGCCGGCACGCCCCACTGCTTGGCCGCCGCCTGGATCAGCATCAGCCGCGCGGCGGCGCCGGCGTGGCGGAAGTGCTGGAAGAAGTGGCGGGTCGAGCGCGAACCATCCGTGTCCTGGTTGCCGAAGCGGGTCTCGTCGCCCCAGGCCTGGACGACCTTCACCTTCGCCCAGTCGGCCTCCAGCTCGTCGGCGACCGTGAAGGCCACAGAGGTGCGGATGCCCTGGCCCATGTCGGAGCGGTGATTGGTCACCGTGACGGTGCCGTCCGGCGCGATGGCGACGAAGACCTTCGGGTCGTCGCGCCAGCCGTGCGGCATGCCGTCGGCGCCGAACTTCTGCTCCTTCTGCTCCTTGGTCTGGGTCTCGTCGGCCCGGGCCGGGCGCAGCGAGAGGGCCAGAACCAGGGCGCCGGCGCCGCCGAGGATGCCGCGGCGGCTGACGTTGTCGAGGGCCGGCGTGGTGCCGGCGGCGCGCTCAGCGGTGAGCTTGGCGTCGTGGATCACAGGCGCTCTCCCTTGCTGGCGGGCGCCGTCTGGCCGGCGGCCTGATGGATCGCGGCGCGGATGCGCGGGTAGGTGCCGCAGCGGCAGATGTTGCCGCTCATCGTGGTGTCGATGTCGTCGTCGGTGGGCTTCGGCGTGTCCTTGAGGAGGGCGGCCGCCTGCATGATCTGGCCGCACTGGCAGAAGCCGCACTGGGCGACGTTCTGGTCGCGCCACGCCACCTGCACGGGATGGTTGCCGTCCGGCGACAGACCCTCGATGGTCACGACCTCCTGGCCGGCGGCCGCCGAGACCGGCGTGATGCAGGCGCGGGTCGCCGCGCCGCCGAGATGGATGGTGCAGGCCCCGCAGAGCGACACGCCGCAGCCGAACTTGGTGCCGGTGAGCCCGAGCTCGTCCCGCAGGTACCACAGCAGCGGCATGTCGGGGTCGCCGTCGAAGCTGCGCGCAGCCCCGTTCACGGTGAGTTTGATCATCGTTGCGTCCTGTCTGGCGGCGCCGGAGCGGCGATCAGTCGGGTCCGAGCCGGGCCGGGGGCCTCGGCCGGCTTAGCCGGCTCACGTTCCCCGGTGCGGACAGGCCGCGGGGCGAACGCTCAAGCTCAGAATAATAAATATTCTAAGGCACGCGGCGGGGTGGGCGCAACGCGGGGACGCGGCCGGTCATCCCCGAGCCTCTGCGCCCGAGGCATGCCGCGTGCGGCGGCGCACATGGGTGACCATCGACACGGGGACGCGGGCGGGTCGATTCGGTCAGGCGGTCCGGTTCGCCGCGCGCCGTGGCCGCGGGCGGAGCGACGCACATCGCTCCGCTTGGCGCCCCAGCGCTGCACCTCGGGTTGGGACGCTTCGCTGCGCGCGATGACAGGCGCCCGCTGTCGAGCTCCGTCGGGCCGGCAGCTCAGCCCTCGAAAGTCGTGTCGGCGCCGACCAGAAGATCGCGGCCGTTCTTCGGGATAGGGAAGCCGTACCCGTCACCGGGCTTCTCCCATATCAGGACGCCGGCCTTATTGGCCGCGCTGACGTACAGATCGAGACCGATCTTCTGCATCGCCAGATGGAGCGCCTGCAGCGCGTCCGCGCCGGCTCCGAAACTTGTCTCGCGGCTGCTCGGGCCAACCGATCGTGTAGCGACAGATCCAGTTCCCGTCCGCGTATTCCGGCGCGCGGAGCCGGACCGGGACAGGGACATCGCCGTCCGGAGCCCGGATCATCAGGACGCGCGCGCCGATGACCATGGCGGCGCGGCCCTCAGACCGTCACCTGCGTCCCGACCTCCACCACGCGCCCGGTCGGGATCTGGAAGAAGTCCGTCGCGTCGTTGGCGTTCTTGGCGAGGGTGATGAAGATCCGGTCCTGCCAGAGCGGCATGCCCGAATGCGCCGCCGGCCGGATCGAGCGGCGCGACAGGAAGAACGACGTCGCCATGATGTCGAACTTGAAGCCCTGGCGGCGCAGCAGCACCAGCGTCTTCGGGATGTTCGGCGTCTCCATGTAGCCGAACTTCATCACGACCTTGTAGAAATGCGGGCCCACCGGCTCGATCCGCACCTTGTCGGCCTCGTTCGAGCGCGGCGTGTCCACCGTCTCGACGGTGAGGATCACGTTCTTCTCGTGTAGCACCTTGTTGTGCTTGAGGTTGTGCAGGAGCGCCGCCGGGGCGATCTCGGGATCGCTCGTCAGGAACACCGCGGTACCGCGCACGTGGTGGGGCGGGCTCTTCTCCAGCATGCCGACCAGCTCGACCAGCGGCACGTCGGTCTTGCGGGTCTTGTTGAACAGGATCGTCACCCCGCGCACCCAGGTCCACATCAGGATGATGAGGCCGCCCGCGAGCAGCAGGGGTACGTAGCCGCCCTCCACGACCTTGATCAGGTTGGAGAGCAGGAACAGGAACTCGAGGACGATGAAGGGCAGCATCACGGCCGCAGCCGCCACGGGCGACCACTTCCACATGCGCCACATCACTAGGAAGGTCAGCGAGGCGGTGAGCAGCATCGTGCCGGTCACCGCGATGCCGTAGGCCGAGGCGAGCGACGACGAGGTCTTGAACAGCACGGCGAGCAGCACCACGCCGAACATCAGGAGGGCGTTGATCTGCGGCAGGTAGATCTGGCCGGCATGCGACTCGGAGGTGTGGCGGATCTCCAGCCGCGGCAGCAGGCCGAGCTGGATCGCCTGCCGGGACAGCGAGAAGGCGCCGGTGATCACCGCCTGGCTCGCCACCACGGTGGCGATCGTGGCGAGCACCACCATCGGCAGCAGTCCCCAGGCGGGCACGAGCTGGAAGAACGGATCGGCCGTGTCTGGCTTCTCCAGCACCAGGGCCGCCTGCCCGAGATAGTTGAGGGCGAGCGCCGGGAAGACGAGGCAGATCCAGGCCACCTGGATCGGCTTGCGGCCGAAATGGCCGAGATCGGCGAACAGGGCCTCGGCCCCGGTCACCGCCAGGAACACCGCCCCCAGGGCGATCAGCGCGCCGCTGCCGTGGCCGAGCAGGTAGTGCACGGCGTGCCAGGGATTGAGAGCGCGGAACACCTCCGGGTGCAGGGTGATGTGCGGCAGCGCCGCGAGCGCCATGGCGAGGAACCACACGACGGTCACCGGCCCGAAGAAGGCCGCCACCTTCCCGGTCCCGCGGTTCTGCACGAGGAACAGCGCGACGATGATCACCACGGTGATCGGCAGGACGTACTCGTCGAGGGCGGGCGTGACGAGCTTCAGGCCCTCCACCGCCGAGAGGACCGAGATCGCCGGCGTGATCACCGCGTCGCCGTAGAACAGCGAGGCGCCGAGGAGCCCCAGCATGAACACGATGCGCGAGCCGCCGAGCGCCTTCCGGGCCAGCGCCATCAGCGAGAGGATGCCGCCCTCGCCGTTGTTGTCCATGCGCAGCAGGATCGCGACGTACTTGACCGTCACGATCATGAAGAGGGCCCAGAGGATCAGCGACACGGTGCCGATCACCTCCTCGGGCAGCAGGATGCCGTCGGTCCGGGCCGGGACCAGGGCCTCGCGGAACGCGTAGAGCGGGCTGGTGCCGATATCGCCGTAGACGACGCCGACGGAGCCGACCAGCAGCGTCCAGAACCCGGCATGGCCGTGCTGGGTCTCGGCCTTCTCGGGGGCGTCGAGGCTGCCGGCGGTGGCCGGCCCGTGCGTCGGCGCCGGGGCGCCGGTCTCGTCGGCGGCCTGGGCGGCCGCGCGCGCGGCGTCGGGGGCTGCGGGCGCGGGCTGGGGGGCTGCGCCGGGTGCGAAGGTTTGGCTCATGCGGATGTCGGAAGCTCGGGCGTGGCCGGCGCTTCGCGGTTCGGCTCAGGGGCCAGTCGGGGCCGGGCAGAAAACGCGAAGACTCCGCCGAACCGTGCGGGCCGGCCACCGGGCCGACCGCTCGCGGGATCGTGCGGCCTTGCTATCATGCCCTCGTGCGCCCGGAAACCGTGTGCACCCGCGAAGAACGCGGAGCTGGGTCTCGGCACGGCGGGCCACGCCGCCAACGTTAACCGGACACGCGGCGCCCCGGAGCGACGGCGGGAGGCGACGCGGTCTCCGTCTCGCGGGACCTGCGCGTCGGCCCGCCCGTCACTCGGCGGCGGTGCGGTTCCCGCCCTGGCCGAATCGGCGCTCGATGTAGTCGATCACGATCGTCTCGAAGTCCTTGGCCAGCGTCGGGCCGCGGAGCGTCATCGCCTTCTTGCCGTCGATGAAGACCGGCGCGGTCGGGGTCTCGCCGGTGCCGGGCAGCGAGATGCCGATATCGGCGTGCTTCGATTCGCCCGGGCCGTTCACGATGCAGCCCATCACGGCCACGTTCAGCCCCTCGACGCCCGGATAGGTCTTCTTCCACTCCGGCATGGAGGTGACGATCCAGTTCTGGATGTCGCGGGCGAGTTCCTGGAACGTGGTCGAGGTCGTGCGGCCGCAACCCGGGCAGGCCGCCACCATCGGCACGAAGGTGCGGAACCCCATGGTCTGCAGGAGTTCCTGGCTGGCCTTGACCTCGACGGTCCGGTCGCCGCCGGGCTCGGGGGTCAGCGAGTACCGGATCGTGTCGCCGATCCCCTCCTGGAGCAGCACGCCGATGGCGGCCGAGGCGGCCACGAGACCCTTCGAGCCCATGCCGGCCTCGGTGAGGCCGAGATGGATGGCGTAGTCCGAGCGGCGCGCCACCTCGCGGTAGACGGCGATCAGGTCCTGCACCGCCGAGACCTTGGCCGAGAGGATGATCTTGTTCTGCGGCAGGCCGAGCTCCACGGCGCGGTCGGCCGAGCTGATCGCCGAGCGGACCATCGCCTCGCGCATCACCGCCCGGGCGTCGATCGGCCGCGGCGCCTTGGCGTTCTCGTCCATCAGGTGAGTGAGCAGCTCGCCGTCCAGCGAGCCCCAGTTGGCGCCGATCCGCACGGTCTTGTTGTGCTTGATCGCCTGCTCGATGATCGCCGAGAACTGCGTGTCCTTCTTGTCCTTGAAGCCGACGTTGCCGGGGTTGATCCGGTACTTGGCCAGCGCCTCCGCGCAGGCCGGATGGTCGGCGAGCAGCTTGTGGCCGATGTAGTGAAAGTCGCCCACCAGCGGCACGTGGACGCCGATCCGGTCGAGGCGCTCGCGGATCTTCGGCACCGCGGCCGCCGCCTCGTCGCGGTCGACCGTGATGCGCACGAGCTCCGAGCCGACCCGGGCGAGCTGGGCGACCTGCGCCACGGTGGCGTCGATGTCGGCCGTGTCGGTGTTGGTCATCGACTGGACGACGATCGGGGCGCCGCCGCCGACGGTGACCGCGCCCTCGCCCTCACCGACCGTGACGCCGACGGTGCGGTGGCGCGGGGCGGGGCCGGCGATCTCCGGTCCGCCGCCGGCCAGCGGGTTGTCGGCGGGGTTCTCGGAACGGGTGGCTTCCATGACTTCCATCGTGGACTTTCGCGGGCGCGCCTCGCGGGTGCCGGAGCCGTGACGGCTGCCGGGCCGGTCCCGGGGACACGCCTCGCCGGAACTTCGGGGCTGCCGCGGGTTAGCTGCGGACGACCCGGCGCCGCGTCAACCCGGCGCCGCGCGGGGCAGCATCGCGCAGGACAGCATCGCGGCTGTCATGTCGTATCCGGGCGCGGATGTCGAGTTTCCTGCACGTCCCGGAGGCACCCGCCGCCGTCGCCGGCCGGTTTTCGTCGGACTCTGTTGCCGATTCGCTCAGGCCGGGACAGGTGCCGGCGCGGGGCGGGCACCCCGCCGCGATCCCGCCGCACGGTTGATGCTGCATCGCAGCATCCCATCTGTGTGGTGGATCAGGAGGCCGACATGAGCGAGCAATTCGGTGGCGCCGAGCCGCACAACCCCGCCACCGCCGTTCCCGAATCGCCCGTCACCGACGCGATCGAGGCGCAGCCGGCGCAGGCGCCGGGCCCCGCGCTCGCCGGGCCCAAGTTCGAGAAGCCGGTGGCGCTCGCTCTCCAGGGCGGCGGCGCGCACGGCGCCTTCACCTGGGGCGTGCTCGACGCGCTCATCGAGGACGGCCGCCTCGGCTTCGAGGCGGTGACGGGGGCGAGCGCCGGGGCGATGAACGCCGTCGTTCTGGTGGATGGCTGGCTGAAGGGCGGCCCGGACGGGGCCCGCGAGGGTCTGGAGCGGTTCTGGCGCGAGGTCAGCCTCGACGGCGACCTGGGGCCGGCCCAGCGCAACCTCGTGAGCGGCCTGTTCAGCCTGTGGAAAGGCAACCCGGTGGCCGAGTTCTGGGCCAAGATGCTGGCGCCGAGCCCCTACGTGTCGAACCCGCTCAACATCAATCCGCTGCGCAAGGCGCTCGCCGAGCAGGTCGATTTCGACCGCCTCCGCGAGGCCGACACGGCGGGCCTGTTCGTCTCGGCGACCAACGTCTGGACCGGCAAGCTCGCGGTGTTCGAGCGCGAGCGCCTGACCGTCGACCACCTGATGGCCTCGGCCTGCCTACCCACGGTCTTCCAGGCGGTGGAGATCGACGGCGTGCCCTACTGGGACGGCGGCTACCTCGGCAACCCGCCGCTCTACCCCCTGCACCGCGGCGCCCAGACCCGCGACATCCTGCTCGTGCAGATCAACCCCGTGGAGCGGCGCGAGACCCCGCGCACGGAGGCCGAGATCCGCGACCGGCTCAACGAGATCACGTTCAACGCGAATCTGATGCGCGAATTGCGGGCGATCGACTTCCTGGACGGGCTGATCGAGGAGGGCACCCTCGGCCAGGGCCAGTACCGCCGGGTCCTCGTGCACCGGATCGACGGCACCGACGCCCTCGAAGACTATAACGCCGCCTCCAAGCTCGACGCGCGCTGGACCGTGTTCAAGCGCCTGCGCGACAAGGGCCGCGCCGCCGCGCAGGCCTGGCTCGCCGAGAACTACGAGCGGATCGGCCGGGATTGCACGGTCGACCTTCAGCAGACGTATCAGTGATGGGCCCTTCGGGCCGTGTACGAATAATTGATATCAAGACAATTTTCTGTCTAGATCTGTCAAAGATTGTCGGATCTGGCAGATTATCGGCCTGATGTTCGGTGGAAGGAAGGGAGTTTGCGTATATGTATTTTGGTCTGACTTCGAGTTAATAAAAATTTTTCTTCATAAGCGACGATGAAGCGTCTACGGGCAGAGCGCGGTTGATGAGGCGGCGACTCACTCACCGCGGGGAGAGCCCGAGACATGTCATTTCGTATGTCTGACTACAGGATCAGCATCAAGATCGCTCTTGTCATGGGCGCGATGCTCATCGTTACATTGGTCGTGGCCGGCATAACCTTGCGGAACATCGGTGACATCCGGGAAGCTCAGGACCGGATCGAGCATACGCAGGCGGTGCTGGAACAGGTCGAGCGGATGAGCCTCGCGATGGTGAATCGGGAGACCGGCCTGCGCGGCTACCTGATCGCCGCGGAGCCGCGCTTCCTCGAGCCCGAGACGGCCGGACGTGAGGCCTTCGCGGCGGCCTGGTCGGAGATGCGGCGGCTCGTGGCGGACAACCCCGCGCAGCAGGCACGCTTGACGGACCTGAAGTCGCTGGCTGATCGCTGGGGCAGCGCGTTCGCGGATCGCGAGATCGCCCTGATGCGCGATGCCGCGACGCGGGAAGAGGCGCGCCGGATCATGATCTCGGGCGTCGGCAAGGCGATCATGGACGAGATCCGCGCCAAGACGGCCGAGATCGCCGACACGGAGCGCGCGCTGATGAACGGCCGGGCTCAGGCCGCGGCGACGGCCATCGCGGCGACGCGTTCAGCGAGCCTGATCGGCCTCGGCCTGATGGCCGGCATCGGGCTGATCGGTCTGGCGCTCCTGCAGATCGGCATCGCCAAGCCGGTCCGCGCCATCACGGCCGCGATGACCCGGATGGCGGCGAACGATCTCCGGACCGAAGTGCCCGGAGTCGGCCGCGGTGACGAGATCGGCGCCATGGCCGATGCGGTCCGAGTCTTCCGCGACGGCCTCGTCCGAGCCGCGACCCTCGAAGCCGAGGCTGCGCAGGCCCGTGCCGCCCTCGATGCGCAACGCAAGGCCGCGATGGTCGAGATGGCCGACGGCTTCCAGGCGGCGGTCGGCGGTGTGGTGCGGGCCGTCTCGTCGGCGGCGAGCGAACTCGAATCCACGGCCGCGCGCATGAGCTTCGCTGCGGCCGAGACGGCCGACCAGTCGACGACGGTCGCGGCGGCGGCCGAGCAGGCGGCCACGAATGTCAGCACGGTGGCTGCCGCCGCCGAGGAACTCGGCACGACCATTCACGAGATCGGCCGTCAGGTGCAGACGGCGGCCGACTTCGCCGACACGGCCGTCGCGGAGGCCGGACGATCCGCGGACCTGATGCGCAGCCTGCGGGAGAGCGCGACGCGGATCGGCGACGTGGTCGGCCTCATCTCGGGCATCGCCGGCCAGACCAACCTGCTGGCCCTCAACGCCACGATCGAGGCGGCCCGCGCCGGCGCGGCGGGTCGCGGCTTCGCGGTGGTCGCGAGCGAGGTCAAGGAACTGGCCGAGCAGACCGCCAAGGCGACCGAGGAGGTCGCCCGACAGGTCGGCGAGATCCAGTCCTGGACCGGGGACGCCTCCGACGCGATCACGCGGGTCGTCAGCCGCATCAACGAGATCAGTGCAGTGTCGAGCGGGATTGCCGCGGCGGTCGAGGAGCAGGGTTCGGCGACCCAGGAGATCGTCCGGAACGTCGGGCAGGCGGCACTCGGGACCGGAGCCGTCACCAACAACATCACGGCCGTGGCCCGCTCGGCGGAGGGGGCTGGGAGCGCCGCCGCACAGGTGCTCGAGGCGGCGTCCGGGCTGCTGGGGCAGGCTCAACAGCTCGACGTGGAAGTGGGCCGCTTCCTCGACACGGTCCGGACCGGTTGAGGCCGCCCGCCGGCCTTCCGATCCGCGGCGGTCGAGCCTGCGTCGAAACGACCGTCGCGGCGCATGAAACCGTGGCGGGTCGGGCGCGTTGCCGCGCGGAAAATCGCGCGCTCAGTGGCGCGACGAGGTCGCGAAGAGGTCACCGCCATGACGCTGCTGCGCCGCGAGGCCCTGATCCTGATCGGTGCCGGTCTCGCCGGCGGCGCCCGCGCCGCGGAGCAGCCCGCCGGCACCGCGCGGGCCACGGATTTCGCCTTCGAGACCCCGGAGGCCGCGCCGATGCCGCTCTCCGCCTACGCGGGGAAGCCGATTCTCGTGGTCAACACCGCGACAGCTTGCGGCTATGCCGGGCAGCTCACCGGGCTGCAGACGATCTGGACGCGGTTCGGCGATCGCGGGCTCATCGTGCTGGGCGTCCCGTCGCCGGATTTCGGCAACCAGGAACCCCTGGACGGCCAGGCCATCGCGGAGGCGGCGCGGAGGAATCACGGCGTCACCTTCCCGCTCACGGCCAAGACCCGGGTGAAGATGCCGGGCGCCCACCCGTTCTACCGCTGGGCGGCGGCCGAGCGCCCCGCCGAGACGCCGCGCTGGAACTTCCACAAGTACCTGATCGCCCGCGACGGCAGCCTCGCGGCGGCCTTCGCCACGCAGGTCGAGCCGACCGATCCGCGGGTGATCTCGGGGATCGCCGCCACCCTCGACCAGGCCTGACCGCGACGCCGGGCCGGCAGGCGGGATTAAACGTGCGGCCCCCGCGTTCACACATCATGGCATCGGACAAGAACAAGCGCGCGGACCTCCTCGACCTGCTGGTGCCCCTGCGGCGCTACGCGCGGTCGCTCACCCGCGACACGCTGCGGGCCGACGACCTCGTGCACGACACGCTGGTGCGGGCCCTGGAGATGCAGGGCTCGCTGCGGCCGAACACCAATCTGCGCACCTGGATGATGACGGTGCTGCACAACGCCTTCATCGACGAGCAGCGCCGCCGGCAGGTCGAGGCGCGGCACGCCGACACACTGGTCCGGATGACCGAGGACATGGCGCCGCCGGCCCAGGAGGGTCAGGTGCGCCTCGCCCAGATCCGGCAGGCCTTCCTCAAGCTGCCGGAGGAGCAGCGCGCGGCGCTCCACCTCGTCACCCTGGAAGGCATGGCCTACGCCGACGCGGCGGCCGTCCTCGGCATCCCGATCGGCACGCTGATGTCCCGTCTCGGCCGCGGCCGGGCGGCTCTGCGGGCCTTCGAGGAGGGGACGCGGACCGACCGCAGCTCCGACGAGGCGGAGCCCGCCAAGACACCCGAGACGCGGCGCGGACCGCCCTCCACCCTCCGGCTCGTCGTGTCCGACGAGCCGCGGGAAAGGTCCGCCTGGCCTCTGCGACGCGCCGTCGGAGAGAGCTGAGCGCGGAGCTGATGAAGGACCGGCACCCGCGGGCGCCGGTGCCGACTGACGATTGCGACCGGCGGATCGCCTCCGGGCACGCTGGATTCGAGGACTTCACGATGATCGATCCGATCACAGACGACGATCTCATCGCCTTCGTCGACGGCCAGATCGACCCGATGCGCCGTCTCGACGTCGAGGCGCACCTCGCGGCCAATCCCGAGGCCGCGGCCCGGGTGATGGCCGAGATGCACGATCGCGACGCCCTCAGGGCCTGCTTCGAGCGCGTTCCGGGGCCCGGGCCGGACCGGAACATGGTCCTGGCGCGCCGCTTCGACCGGAACCTGCGCTGGCGCCGCGTCGCCTCGCGCCTGAAGCGGGCCGCCGCGATCGCGGTGCTCGTGGGCGCGGGCTGGCTGGCCCACGACGAGATCGGCCGCTTCGGCGTTCCCGACACCCTGGCGGCGACCCCGGATCCGGCCCTGATCGCCGACGCGCGGCAGGCCCGGGTCGTGGCGCAGCTGCGCAAGAGCATCGGTGGCCAGGCCGACGATCCGGTCTACGACCGGGCGCGGCTCCGCTCGGCGACCGGCATCGACCTGCCGGCCCTGCCGGACGGCTGGCGGGTGCGCGACATCCAGGTCTTCCCCGCCCGGCACGGCACCGGGATCGAGGTCGCCTTGGAGACCGAGCGCTTCGGCGAGGCGTCGCTGTTCGCCACCCGCGGCATCCGCGGCGGACCGACGACGCTCATCACCGGCTCGGACGACGGCGACGTCGTCTCGTGGAACGCGGGCGACACCGCCTACGCCCTGAGCGGCCCGCGCAGCGACGCGGACCTGCGTCAGGCGGCGAGCCTCCTCGGCGCCGGTCCGGCGACCCGCTGAGCGCCGCGCCGGACTCCCGCCCGGGGCCTCGACAGGGCGCCCCGGCGGGTGCCAAAGATCGGCCATGCAGGCCGCGGATCCAGCACGGGACCCAGCACGGGACGATGACGGGCTCGCAGCCCTGTTCGAGGCGGCGCGCGCGGTGCGCGCGCACGCGCACGCGCCCTATTCCCGCTTCCCCGTCGGGGCCGCGCTGCGCGACGAGCGCGGCGCGATCCACGCCGGGTGCAACGTCGAGAACGCCGCATACCCGGTCGGGACCTGCGCGGAGGCCGGGGCGATCGCCGCCATGGTGGCGGCCGGCGGCCGGCGCATCGCGGCGATCCTGGTCTGCGGCGACGGCAACGGCCTGGTGACGCCCTGCGGCGCCTGCCGCCAGCGCATCCGCGAGTTCGCCCGGCCGGACACCCCGATCCACGCCGCCGGTCCGGGCGGGGTCGCCCGCACCTTCACGCTGGCGGAGCTGCTGCCGGAATCCTTCGGCCCGGAGACGCTCGGTGAGTGAGGCGGCCGCCCGCGACGCCCTGCGCGCCGCCGGCTTCGCGGGTCCCTACGCCTGCGCGGTGGTGACCGGCACCGGCCTCGGCGGGATCGCGGCGGCCCTCACGGACGCGCGCGCCGTCGACTACGCGGCGATCCCCGGATTTCCGGGGCCCGGTGTCAGCGGCCACGGTGGCCGGCTGCATCGCGGCCGCCTCGCCGGGCGGCCGGTCCTGATCTTCGAGGGGCGGGCCCACGCCTACGAGCGCGGTGACCCGGCGGCGATGCGGGTGCCGCTCGCTTGCGCCCGGCACCTCGGCGCCCGCCGCCTGCTCCTCACCAACGCCTCCGGATCGCTGCGGCCCGCGACCGGGCCCGGCTGCCTCGTGCTGCTCGCCGACCACATCAACCTCTCCGGCCTGAGCCCGCTGATCGGCGAGGCCAGCGACGCCCGGTTCGTGCCGATGACCGAGGCCTACGACCCGGACCTGCGGGCGCGGCTCCGCGCGGCGGCCGGGGCCTGCGGCGTGCCCCTGGGGGAGGGAGTCTACGCGTGGTTCTCGGGCCCGAGCTTCGAGACGCCCGCGGAGGTGCGGATGGCCGGCATCCTGGGCGCCGACCTCGTGGGCATGTCCACCGTGCCGGAGGTGATCCTCGCCCGGTTCCTCGACCTGCCGGTGGCGGCGGTCTCGGTGGTGACGAACCTCGCGGCCGGCATTGCCGGCGGCGCGCCGCACCACGCGGAGACGAAGGAAGTCGCGGCCCGGGCCGCGGAGGATCTCGGCCGCTTGGTCCGGGCGTTCGTGGCCGGCCTGCCCGACGGAGAGACAGCCGATGACTGACCCCGAAGCCGGCGCGGTCGCACGCCGGGCCCTGCCGCTCCTCGACCTCACCGATCTCGGCGAGACCTGCACCGAGACCCGGATCGACGTCCTCTGCCGGGACGCGAAGCGCGGCGGCGTCGCGGCGATCTGCGTCTGGCCGCGCTTCGTCGCGCAGGGCGCGCGGGCGCTCGCGGGCACCGCGATCCGGATCGCCACGGTGATCAACTTCCCCGCGGGCGGCGAGGACTGCGCCCGCGCCACCGACGACACCGCCGAGGCGCTGCGCGACGGCGCCGACGAGATCGACCTCGTCCTGCCCTACGGCGCGCTGCTGCGGGGCGAGGCGGCGGTGGCCCGCGACATGGTCGAGGCCGTGCGCGACACCTGCGGATCCGCGACCCTGAAGGTGATCCTGGAGACGGGTGCGCTCGCCGAGCCGGAGCGGATCCGGGAGGCCAGCCGGATCGCCCTGGAGGCGGGCGCCGACTTCCTGAAGACCTCCACGGGCAAGAGCCCGGTCTCGGCGACCCCGGAAGCCGCCGAGGCGATGCTGGCCGAGATCCGCGCCGGCGGCCGCCCCGCGGGCCTGAAGGTCTCCGGCGGCCTGCGCAGCGTCGCCGACGCCGCCACCTACCTCGACCTCGCCGACCGGCTGATGGGTCCCGGCTGGGTGAGCCCGAGAACCTTCCGGCTCGGGGCGAGCAGCCTGTTCGAGACCCTGATGCGGGCGCGGACGCTGTGAGCGTGCGGCTGCCTCAGGAGACGATCCGGGCCAAGCGCGACGGCCAGCCCCTCGATCCGGACGAGATCGGGGCCTTCATCCGCGGCCTCACCGACGGCACGGTCGGGGAGGGGCAGGCGGCGGCCTTCGCCATGGCGGTGTTCTTCCGCGGCCTGTCGCTGCCGGAGCGGGTGGCGCTCACCCGCGCAATGGCGGAATCGGGCCGGATCCTCGCCTGGGACCTGCCCGGGCCCGTCCTCGACAAGCACTCCACCGGCGGCATCGGCGACGCGGTGAGCCTGCCGCTCGCCCCGATGGTCGCGGCCTGCGGCGGCTACGTTCCGATGATCTCGGGGCGCGGCCTCGGCCATACCGGCGGGACGCTGGACAAGCTCGGCAGCATCCCGGGCTACGACGCCACGCCCGGGCTCGACGCGTTCCGCCGGGTCGTCGCGGAGGTCGGCTGCGCCATCATCGGCCAGACCGCCGAACTCGCGCCCGCGGACCGGCGCCTCTACGCGATCCGCGACGTCACCGGCACGGTCGAGTCCCGCGACCTGATCACCGCCTCGATCCTGTCGAAGAAGCTCGCCGCCGGGCTCGACGGGCTCGTGATGGACGTGAAGCAGGGCTCCGGCGCCTTCATGGCGGGCGTGCCTGAGGCGCGGGCGCTGGCCCAGAGCATCGTCACGGTTGCGGAGGGGGCCGGCCTGCACACCGCCGCGCTGATCACCGACATGGACGCGCCGCTCGCCAGCGCGGCCGGCAACGCCGTCGAGGTCGCCTACGCGCTCGACTACCTGACGGGCGCGCGCCGCGAGCCGCGCTTCCACGCGGTCACGGTGGCGCTGGGCGCCGAGATGCTGGTCGTCGGCGGCCTGGCGCCGGACCGCGATAGCGCCGCGGAGCGGCTGGAGCAGGCCCTCGCCTCGGGCCGGGCGGCCGAGGGCTTCGGCCGCATGATCGCGGCGCTCGGCGGACCGGGCGATCTCCTGGAGCGGCCGGAGGCGCATCTGCCCGCCGCGCCGGTGCGCCGGGCGGTCCGTCAGGACGGGACCGTCGCGGGGATCGCGACGCGGGCGCTGGGCCTGGCGGTGATCGGGCTCGGCGGCGGCCGCACCCGGCCGGAGGATCCGGTCGACCCGCGGGTCGGCTTCACGGATCTCGCCGGTCCCGGATCGTCCGGCGGGCTGCTCGGGATCGTCCACGCGGCCGACGAGGCCGCCGCGGACCGGGCGGAGGCCGCGCTGCGGGCGGCCTACCGAATGGGCAACGCGCCGCCGGAGCGCCCGCCCGTCCTCGAGCGGGTGGGCGCCGGCTAGCGGGCGCGCCCGGCCATCACGGAGCCGTGGCCGGGCGCGGCGGGCTCGGAGCCCTTACCAGCGGCCGTAGCCGTGGCGATGGCCCCAGCCGCCGTGGTGATGGTGACGCGGGCCGAAGCCGCGGTGCCCCCAGCCGTGATGGTGGCCCCGGCCCCAGCCGTGGTGGTGATGGCGCGGGCCGTAGCCGCGGTGACCCCAGCCGCCGTGGCGGTGCCCGTAGCCGTAGCCGTACTGGACGGTCTGGACGTCGCCGGCTTCCGCCTGCAGGCCGGCATCGCGGCCGAGGGGCGCGGCCATGGCCGGCGCCGCGAAGGCGAGTCCGCCGAAGGCCAGGGCGGCGGCCAAACGGGTCCGTGCGGTCTTGGTGAACATCGGCGTTCTCCTGATCCACGCCGGTCGCCCTGTGGCGTCCGGCCGTGTCCCAGGTGTGCGCCTTTCCAGTTGACGCAAACGTGACCTGTTCGCTCAGGCGGTGTTCAGGTCAGGGTCGGCGGTAGACCCAGACCCGCGCCGGCGGCAGGTTCAGCCAGACCCGGTTGGAGCGGTCGGCGGTGTAGCTGCCGGCCTCGCAGCGGGCCGGGATCGGCGGAACGACCGCGTAGGTGAACTGCACGAAGGGCGCGCCCGGCCGCATCAGGTCGTGGGCGGTGTTGAGCAGGTCGAGCCGCTGCTCCAGCGGCTTGGTGAACAGCGGCAGGCTCGAGATCGTCGCGGCGGCGGGCTCCGTCAGCACGTCCTGGAGGCTCGCGCGCATGTTGTAGGCGTCGCCCTGGATGACCCGCACGCCCGGGAAGCGATGGGTCAGGAGGCGGCAGAAATCGGGGTTGAACTCCACGAGGATCAGCCGCTCCGGCGCGACGCCGCGCCGGATCAGCGCCTCGGTCACAGGACCGGTGCCGGGGCCCAGCTCGACCACGGGCCCTTCGAGGCGCGGGTCGACGTAGGCCGCCATGGTCCGGGCGAGCATCTTGCCCGAGGGCGTCACGGCCCCCGTGACCAGGGGGCGCTCAAGCCAGGACCGCAGGAATCGGGCCTCGTCCTCGAGGGGGTCGCGCCGCGGCCCGAAAATCGCGCTCCTGCCCGCAGGAGCCTTCGCGTTGGGACGGCGGAGCGGCGGCAAGTCCTGGATTCCTTGATGCCGGATGAGAATGAATGGCTAGGGACGGCGCTGTCTTACAGTCAAGCCGGCGCCGCGCCTAGGGGATGCAAGCCACGCCGGCCGCTTGCATAACGGGTCTTCCCGGGATTCGGATCCGGCCTCACGGCCGGACCGCGCCCCCGAAGAAGTCCCGCACCTTCGAGAAGAAGCCCGCGGACTCCGGATGGTTCTCCGGGGAGGCCGACTGGTCGAACTCCTGGAGCAGCTCGCGCTGGCGCTTGGTCAGGTTCTGCGGGGTCTCGACGAAGACCTGGATGTAGAGGTCGCCGACCTCCCGCGAGCGCAGCACCGGCATGCCCTTGCCCTTGATGCGGAACTGCTTGGCGGTCTGCGTCCCCGCCGGGATGCGCACCTGCGTCTGCGAGCCGTCGATCACCGGCACGGTGATCTCGCCCGAGAGCGCGGCCGTGACCATCGAGATCGGCACCCGGCAGAACAGGTCAGCGCCGTCGCGCTGGAAGAACTCGTGCTGCTTGATCGACAGGAAGACGTAGAGGTCGCCCGCCGGCCCGCCGCGCAGCCCGCTCTCGCCCTCGCCGGCGAGCCGGATCCGAAGCCCGTCATCGACGCCCGCCGGCACGTTGATCGAGAGGGTGCGCTCGCGGTTGACGCGCCCGGCGCCCTGGCAGGCGGTGCAGGGGTCGTCGACGATCTCGCCGCGGCCGTGGCAGTTGGGGCAGGTCCGCTCGATGGCGAAGAAGCCCTGCGCCGCCCGGACCCGTCCGTAGCCCGCGCAGGTCGGGCAAGTCCGCGGCTTCGAGCCGGGCTTCGCGCCGGACCCGTCGCAGACCTCGCAGGTGATCGAGGTCGGGATCTTGATGGTCTCGGCCTTGCCGGTGAAGGCCTCCTCCAGAGTGATCTCGAGGTTGTAGCGCAGGTCGGCCCCGCGCTCGCGGCCCGGCGTGCCGCCGCGTCCGCGGCCACCGCCGGCGGCCCCGCGGCCGTCGCCGAAGAAATTGTCGAAGATGTCCGACATGAAGTCGCCGAACTCGTTGCCGAATCCGGGACCGCCGGCCCCGCCCTGGCTGAAGGCCGCGTGGCCGAACCGGTCGTAGGCGGCGCGCTTCTGGCCGTCGGAGAGGCACTGATAGGCCTCGTTGATTTCCTTGAACTTGATCTCGGCGTCCTTGTCGCCGGGATTCCGGTCGGGATGATAGGTCATCGCGAGCTTGCGGAAGGCGACCTTCATCTCGCCTTCCGTGGCGGTCTTGGTGACCCCCAGGATCTCGTAGTAGTCCCGCTTCGACATCCCGCCCTCAGGTGCCTTCCCGTCCCGTCCCGTACCCCGGGCCGCGACGCTTCTCTACCACCGCGCCGCCGTTCCGGGAGGCCGCGACGAGCCCGGAAACCGGAGGCGCCGACGACGCGGATCCGCGATCGGCCGGCGGCTCCCGGTTCCGGGCCCCGCAGGCCCGGCATGACGGAGCTTCTGAATACGCTTCTCACGCAAAGGCGGGGCCGGATCGCTCCGGCCCCGCGCGGTCGTATCAGATCCGCGCCTCAGGCGCGCTTCTTCTGGTCCTTCTCGTCGACCTCCTGGAAGTCGGCGTCGATGACGTCGTCCTTCTTCTCGGAGGCCGCCGCCTCGGCACCCGCATCCGGGCCGGCCGCCTGGTTGGCGGCGTACATGGCCTCGCCGAGCTTCATCGAGGCCTGCATCAGTTCCGTGGTCCGGGCCTTGATGGTCTCGACGTCGTCGCCCTCCAGCGCGGTCTTGAGCGCGGTCATCGCGGTCTCGATCGCGCCCTTGTCGGCGGCCGGGACCTTGTCGCCGTACTCGGTCACCGACTTCTCGGTGGCGTGGATCAGGCTCTCGCCCTGGTTCTTCACCTCGACGAGCTCGCGCCGCTTCTTGTCGGCCTCGGCGTTCGCCTCGGCGTCCTTCACCATCCGGTCGATGTCGGCGTCCGACAGGCCACCCGAGGCCTGGATGCGGATCTGGTGCTCCTTGTTGGTCGCCTTGTCCTTGGCCGTCACGTTAACGATGCCGTTGGCGTCGATGTCGAAGGTCACCTCGATCTGCGGCATGCCGCGGGGCGCCGGCGGGATGCCGACGAGGTCGAACTGGCCGAGCAGCTTGTTGTCGGCCGCCATCTCGCGCTCGCCCTGGAAGACCCGGATCGTGACCGCGTTCTGGTTGTCTTCCGCCGTCGAGAAGGTTTGGGACTTCTTGGTCGGGATCGTGGTGTTGCGGTCGATGAGCCGGGTGAACACGCCGCCCAGCGTCTCGATGCCCAGCGACAGCGGGGTCACGTCCAGCAGCAGCACGTCCTTGACGTCGCCCTGGAGCACGCCGGCCTGCACGGCGGCGCCGATGGCCACGACCTCGTCGGGGTTCACGCCCTTGTGGGGCTCCTTGCCGAAGAAGGACTTCACCACCTCCTGGATCTTCGGCATGCGGATCATGCCGCCGACCAGCACCACCTCGTCGATCTCGGAGGCCGACACGCCGGCATCCTTGAGCGCCTTGCGGCAGGGCTCGATCGTGCGCTGCACCAGATCGTCGACGAGCGACTCGAACTTCGCGCGGCTGAGCTTCAGCGCGAGGTGCTTCGGGCCGGTGTTGTCGGCGGTGATGTAGGGCAGGTTGATCTCGGTCTGGGTGGCCGAGGACAGCTCGATCTTCGCCTTCTCGGCGGCCTCCTTGAGGCGCTGGAGGGCGAGCTTGTCCTTGGTCAGGTCGATGCCCTGTTCCTTCTTGAACTCGGCCGTCAGGTACTCGACGATCCGGTTGTCGAAGTCTTCGCCGCCCAGGAAGGTGTCGCCGTTCGTCGACTTCACCTCGAAGACGCCGTCGCCGATCTCCAGGATGGAGACGTCGAAGGTGCCGCCGCCGAGGTCGTAGACCGCGATCGTGCCGGACTTCTTCTTGTCGAGGCCGTAGGCGAGCGCCGCCGCGGTCGGCTCGTTGATGATGCGCAACACCTCGAGGCCCGCGATCTTGCCGGCGTCCTTGGTGGCCTGACGCTGGGCGTCGTTGAAGTAGGCCGGGACCGTGATGACCGCTTGCGTGACCGGCTGGCCGAGATGCGACTCGGCAGTCTCCTTCATCTTCTGCAGGGTGAAGGCGGAGATCTGCGAGGGCGAGTACTTCTTGCCGTCCGCCTCGACCCAGGCGTCGCCGTTGTCGCCGCGGGCGATCTTGTAGGGCACGAGGCCCTTGTCCTTCTGGGTCATCGGGTCGTCGTAGGTCCGGCCGATGAGCCGCTTGATGGCGAAGAACGTGCGCTCGGGGTTCGTGACCGCCTGGCGCTTGGCCGGCTGGCCGACGAGCCGCTCGCCGTCGTCCGTGAAGGCGACGATGGACGGCGTGGTGCGCGCGCCTTCCGAATTCTCGATGACCTTGGGCTGCGTGCCTTCCATCACGGCCACGCAGGAATTGGTGGTGCCGAGGTCGATGCCGATAACTTTACCCATGGTGGGATCCCTCTTTGTGTCGCGTTCAAGCAGACCGCCGAGCCCCGAAGCAGCTCGGCCCATGGCGGTGTCGGGGGTGATGTGAGTATGGGACCCGGGCCGGATCAAGGGCCGTGAACGGCTGAAACCCAGCGCGCAATCCCGCGTCGAGGGCGATATAAGAAGCCCGTTCCGGGCCCGCAAGGCGAAGCCTGCGCGGCGGGATCGGCCCCGCGGATCCGCGCCATCCCCTTGGCATTCCGGCAGGATCTCGCCGCACCGCCGGCGCCGGCCCGGTGGCGTGGCTGCATTTTGTTGCTCCGCTGCCACGTCGGCGCCATCGACGGCGTGTTAACGTTTCGACAAGGGGTTGCGCGTGGCCCCGCCACTTCGTGTCCCCGTCGTAGAGTCCGATGCGCCCGACCCGCAGCCTCCTGCTCCCGATCCTGGCGGTCGCCGTCGCGGCGCCCGGGATGCTCGCCGCGCCCCCCGCGCGGGCCCAGAACTTCTTCGAGCGCCTGTTCGGCATCAAGCCGGAACGGCCGCCGGTGCCGCCGCGCGGCCTGCCGGAGCCGGCGCCCGTCCCGGGGGCCCCGGGCGAGCCGGGCCCGCCCGCGGCGGCTCCCGAGGCGCCCCGGCCTGCCCCAGTCCCGGCCCGCCCGGTCGTGCTGAAGACGCCCTCTGAGGACGGCGTGATCGGCCAGGAGCTGCAGCTCAACGGCCTCTCCGGATCCCTGAAGCTGGAGCGTTCCGGCACCGCCGTCACGGCGCGGATCAAGCTGCCGGGGACCAAGATCTCGCAGCCGGCGGATTCGTGCACGGTGCCGCTCGCGGGCGGCAATCCGGTGGCGCTCACCGCCGAGGGCAAGCCCGAGGGCGTGCCCCGCTTCGAGGCCGCCGGGGCCGAGTGCCCGCTGCGCTTCGACGTGACCGACGGCGGCGTCCTGGTCTCGAGCCTGGGTTCGGGCCCGGTCTGCACCTTCTCGGCGGCGGATTGCGCGACCACGCCGGTCGGCCTCTGGGGGCCGGGCGCCGCCACCCTGATCCCGCGGGCCGGCGAGTTCGACACCGCCCGCGGCGTGGCCGACAAGGCCGTCCGGGACAATTACAAGCTGATGACCCAGCGGGCCCGGCGCGAGGATGTCCGGCCGATCGTCAGCGAACAGGCGGCGTTCTCGTCGGACCGGGAGCAGCTCTGCCGCACCTACGCGCGCGAGGGCACGCACGGGTTCTGCCATCTGCGGGTGACGGAGAACCGCGCCCTGGCCCTGGCCACCCGGCTCGGCGCCAACACGGCGACGCCTACCGCCTCCGTGGCGCCCCGCCGGCCGCGGCCCAAGCCCGCGGTCGAGGGCATGAACCCGGACGCGGTCGGCGGCGGCGACGCCGTTCCGGAGTAAGGCCGCCCGGTGACGGCCAGCGGCCCGGCGCAACCGTCGTTGCGAGCGGAGCGAAGCAATCCAGGAACGCTACGCCGGCCAGCATCGCGCTGCCCTGGACTGCTTCGCTGCGCTCGCGAAGACGCCGTGCCGCCCTGGCGAGCGCGCCCGGCTCAGGCCCGGCCGGCGGTCATCGACAGCATCGCCGGGTCGATGCCGTTCGCCCGCAGGGCGAGGTCGTACTTGGCGTCGAGGTCGGCGTTGAAGATCAGGGCCGGGTCGGCCGGGCAGTTGAGCCAGCCGTTGGCCATGATCTCGCTCTCCAGCTGCCCGGCCTGCCAGCCGGCGTAGCCGAGCGCCAGCACGGCGCTAGCCGGCCCCTCGCCGCTGGCGATGGCGCGAAGGATCTCCACGGTCGCGGTCAGGCAGATGCCGTCGTCGATGATCAGCGTCGATTGCTGGATGTGGAAATCGTCGCTGTGGAGCACGAAGCCGCGCCGTCCCTCCACCGGGCCGCCCATCAGGACCGGCATGTGGCCGACCCGCTCGCGCAGGCGGATCGCGTCCGCCTCGGGCGCCACGTCGAGCTGGACCAGCAGGTCCGGCATGCTGATGTCGGTCGCCGCCTTGTTGACGATGATGCCCATGGCCCCGTCGGCGGAATGGGCGCAGATGTAGATCACCGAGCGCGCGAAGCGCTCGTCGGCCATGCCGGGCATGGCCACGAGGAACTGCCCGTCGAGGAAGTGCGGGCCCGCCAGCTCCGTGCGGAGCGGCGCCGCCTTCCCGGCCTGGGACGACGCTGCCGACATGGGATCGGGCCTGCGGTGCGGAGGGTGCGCCATGCGTCCATGCTACGCCGCGCCCCTCCGTTGTCCAGCGGGCAAAAGGGACGCAGCAAGCCTCCCCCAAGCTTGTGCGGGTCTCAATCCCTGTCCCACAATACCCGGGTCGGTCCGCGTCGCGGCCGTCGCGGTCACCGTTGAGGCTCGCTGGTCATGGCGGATGTCGCACCCGCTCCCACCTTCGACATCGAGGAGCAGCGGGCGCGGATCGAGCGGTCCCAGGAGGAGACCCGCAAGTTCGTTGCTGAGCAGCACAAGCTGATCGCCGAGCAGGCGAAGCTGCTGGCCGAGCAGGCCAAGCTCGGCCGTGACCGGGCCCTGGCGCCCTGGCAGGTGGCCCTCTCGGGCATGGCGGCGGGAGCGGCCTTCTTCGGGGCCGGGGCGGCCTTCATCAAGCTGATCGGCCCGTGAGGGCGGTGCAAGCCGGAGCTGGCCGCATCCTCGACAGGCACCCCCTGCCACGCTAGGTCAGGCGCGCTGCTCACGCGCGCCATCCCAGCGCGCGACAACGAGGGACCCGCGATGATCCAGGTCGGCGACCACCTGCCCCAGGCCACCTTCCGGGTGATCGGCCCCGAGGGCCCGATCGCGCGCACCACCGACGACGTGTTCAAGGGCCGGCGCGTGGTCTTGATCGGCGTGCCGGGCGCGTTCACCCCCAGCTGCCACCGCAACCACCTGCCGGGCTTCGTCACCCACAAGGACGAGATCCTCGGGCGCGGTATCGACGCCATCGCGGTGACGAGCGTCAACGACGTGTTCGTGCTCGACGCGTGGTCGAAGGCGAGCGGCGCCGAGGGGCTGGAATTCCTCGCCGACGGCAACGCCGATTTCGCCAAGGCCCTCGGCCTGGAGATGGACGGCACCGGCTTCGGCCTCGGGATGCGCTCGAAGCGCTACTCGATGCTGGTCGAGGACGGCGTCGTCCGGATCCTCAACGTCGAGGAGACGCCCTCGAAGGCCGAGGCGTCCGGCGCCGAAGCACTGCTGAAGGTCCTCTGAGGACGCCGCCGGCCGCAGATCGGCCCTCTTAAGGCCACGTTCCGTCCGCTTGTGTCGCCGGGCTCTGCCCGGAGACCGGCCCGAGGACCGCATGGCCTTCCTGAACGACCTGCCCATCGCCGACCTGATCGCGAATTACGGATACATCGCGATCT
Organism: Methylobacterium oryzae; assembly: GCF_021398735.1. Classification (NCBI taxonomy): domain Bacteria; kingdom Pseudomonadati; phylum Pseudomonadota; class Alphaproteobacteria; order Hyphomicrobiales; family Methylobacteriaceae; genus Methylobacterium; species Methylobacterium oryzae. The sequence goes on along the minus strand of NZ_CP090349.1, from coordinate 5,796,824 downwards.
TCGTGATCATCACTCTCGAGAGCGCCGGCGTGCCGTGCCCCGGCGAGACGGTGCTGATCTCGGCCGCCGTCTACGCCGGCAGCACCGGGAACCTGAACATCGGACTGGTCATCGCCGCGGCGGCGACGGCCGCGATCCTGGGCGACAATGTCGGCTACTGGGCGGGGCGGCGCTGGGGCATGCCGCTGCTGCTCCGCTACGGCCATCTCATCGCCCTCGACCACGGGCGGCTCAAGCTCGGCCAGTACCTGTTCCGCCAGCACGGCGGGAAGATCGTGTTCTTCGGCCGCTTCACCGCGATGCTGCGTGCCTACGCGGCCCTGCTCGCCGGGGTCAACCGCCTGGACGCGCGCCGCTTCTTCGCCTTCAACGCCCTCGGCGGCGTCGTCTGGGCTGGCAGCATGGGCATCGGCTCGTACTATTGCGGGCGCCAGATCGAGCACATCGTCGGCCCGGTGGGCCTGACCCTGCTCGCCCTGGTGGTGTTCGGCGGCCTGGCCCTGTGGCTGTTCGTGCGCCGCCACGAAGCGCGCCTGCTCAGCGAGGCGGAGATCGCCATCCCCGGCCCGCTCGCCTGACGGGCATCACGTCTCCGCGAGGTCGAACGCCTCGATCGCCTCGAGGGCGTCGTGGTGCAGGAGGAGGACGCCGGTGGCCGTGGCGAGCCGGCGCGCCGCCGGCGTGAAGCCGGCGTTCGACACCACGGCGGCCCGGTCCCCGTCCCAGTAGCGCAGGGCCGCGGCGGCTTCCTGCACGGCGGCGTTGCCCACGGGCTTGCTCAGCCGCTTGCACTGCACGACGAGGCGCAGCCCGTCCCGCACCGCCACGATATCGGCGCCCTGGTCGCCGCTCGCCGGCGTCCGGTGCGCCCGCCAGCCCGCCCGGACCAGGCGCTCGGCGCAGTAGCGCTCGTAGTCCAGCCCGTCCCCGGGCGCCTCGTCCTCCTCCGGGAGCGCGACGGCGGCGGCCTCGGCCTCGACGATCGCCAGCATCCGCGCGTGCTCCGCCTCGGCGAGGTCGGCGAAGCGCGGGCCGAGCTGCGGCAGGACGGTCCGCTCGAGGAAATAATCGCGCTCGCGCAGCCAGCCGTCCTCGATCCGGTTGCCGTAGGGGTCGGTGTAGCTCTCCTGCCGCCGCCGCAGCGCCAGCGTCTCGGCATGGGCGCGGGCGATCCGGCGCACCCGGGCCCGGAACCGGCGCGGGCGCCCGAGATGCCGCAGCAGGACGAGCGCGAGGGCGAGTCCCGTCGCGGCGAGCGCCGGCCGGCCGTACCAGAGCCCGAAGGGAAGGCCGATCACGGCCGTCCAGAACAGGCGGGCGACGAGGCTGGGCTTGCCGGGCATCGGGTCTCGGGGGCGCTGACGGGCCCCCGACCCTCGCAAGCGCGGCTTGCCCGATGCCTAACCCGCCTGCGAAAGCTGTGGACGCGGGCGCGGATGAGAGCGCCGCGCCGTCAGCCCTTCCGGCGCTGGTGGCCGAGGCCCATGCTCTTGGCGAGGCTGGACCGCGCCGCGGCGTAGTTCGGCGCCACCATCGGGTAGTCGGGCGGCAGGCCCCACTTTCCCCGATACTCCTCGGGCGTCAGGTTGTAGTGCGTCCGCAGGTGGCGCTTCAGCGACTTGAACTTCTTGCCGTCCTCCAGGCAGACGATGAAGTCGGGCTGGACCGAGCGCCGGACCGGCACGGCCGGCCGCAGCTGCTCCGCCGGCGGGGCGGACGGCTCGCCGAGCCCGTGCAGCGTCGCGTGGATGGCCGCGATCAGCCCCGGCAGTTCCGGCGCGGGGACCGGATTGTTGCTCACGAAGGCCGACACGATGTCGACGGACAGCGTGAGATAGTCCGGTTGCCCTTCACCCGTGGCGTCCATCCCGTAACCTCCAATCGATCCCAGCCGGCCACCGACGCCGGCCGGGATCTGTCTCTGCTCGACCCGATACAGGGTAGTTAATGGGCAGTTACTATGGTGGTGTGAATTCAATAGCAAGTCCAATCCACACATGCCCACAAGTGCCGTCTTAGAGTGGATAAATGGCGCCCGATATTGAACAAAAGGAGATCTGGAGACCGCGCTCGCGTCGACCAAGCGATTTCCGGCCGGCGCGTGCCGACCGGGCGTTGCAGGCGCGCCGGATCGCGCCATCTGGGAGGGCGGCGGGCGCCCCGGCGCCTCGTCCGTTCGGACGTGAGCGAGAGGCCAGATGCGTGCCGCCAGGAATGGCCTGCGGGACCGCGTCCCGTGACGATGTCGTGAGCCGCCGGTCGTGAGCACCTACCGGTTCGACAAACTGCTGGCGCCCCGCTCGATCGCCCTGGTCGGGGCGGTGGGGCGCGAGGGCTCGCTGGGGCGCAGCGTGCTCGACAGCCTGCGCGCCGCGGGCTTTCCCGGCGCGATCATGCCGGTCCAGCCCGATCAGGCCGCCGTCGAGGGGCTGGCCTGCGTGCCGCGGGTCGCGGATCTGCCCGCCGCCCCCGACCTCGTCCTGATCGCGGTGCCGCCGCCGAGCGTGCCCGAGGTCGTCGCGCAGGCCGCCGCGATCGGCGCCGGGGCGGCCGTGATCCTCACGGCGCGGCTCGGATCCGGGCCGGAGGATCCCGGTCCGGTCGCCCACGGGATCGCCCGCGCCCACGGCCTGCGCCTGCTCGGGCCCGACAGCGCCGGCTTGGCGGTTCCGGGCGCCAGGCTCAACGCCAGCCTGTTCGCCCAAGCGCCCGAGGCCGGCGACCTCGCCCTCGTCTCGCAATCCGGCACGGTCGCGGCCGCCATCGTCGCCTGGGGCGCCCGCCACGGCACGGGCTTCTCGGCGGTGCTGTCGCTCGGCAGCGTCCTCGACATCGGCGTGGCCGACTGCCTCGACCACTTCGCCGCCGATTTCCGCACCCGCGCGATCCTGCTCTGCCTCGACCGGGTCGCGGATGCCCGCCGGTTCATGTCGGCCGCCCGCGCCGCGGCCCGGGCCAAGCCCGTCGTGGTCCTGCGGGCCGGCCGGCACCGGCCCGACACCCGCGCCGCCGTCACCCATACCGGCGCCCTGGCCCGCCCGGACGCGGTCTACGCCGCGGCCTTCCGGCGGGCCGGCCTGCTGGCCGTGCCGGACCTCGACGCGATGTTCTCCGCCGTGGAGACCCTGGGGCGGCAGCGGCCGTTCCCCGGTCACCGGCTGGCGATCGTGTCCAACGGCCGCGGCATCGGCCTCCTCGCGGCGGACCGGCTGATCGAGCGGGCCGGGACCCTGGCGGCGCCCGCCGAGGCGGAGGGCCGCGCGCCGGGAAACCCCCTCGACCTCGGCGTCGACGCCGCCGGTCCGGCCTTCGCGTCCGCGCTGACGCCGCTGCTGACGGATCGGACGAGCGACGCCGTGCTGGCGATCCACGTGCCGACGATCCGCTCGGAGGCCGGCGCGGTGGCCGAGGCCGTCGCCGCGACGGTCAAGGCCGCCCGCGCCGGCCAGACCCGCAAGAAGCCGGTCTTCGCGGTCACGCTGGGCGACGCGGAGGCGGCGCGCGAGACCTTCGCGCAGGCCGGGATCCCGCATTTCACCACCGATTCCGAGGCGATCGAGGGCTTCCTGCACCTCGTGCGCTACCGCGAGGCCCAGGACGACCTGATGCGCACGCCGGACTCGCTGCCGCGGGACTTCTCCCCCGACACGGCGCGGGCCCGCTCGATCGTCGCCGGCGCCCTGCGCCAGGGCGCCGCGTGGCTCGACCCGGTGGCGGTGAACGGCCTCCTGCAGGCCTACGGGATCCCGACCGTCCCGATCACGCTCGCCCCCGACACGGACGCGGCCGCGGCGGCCGCGTGGCCGATCATCGCGGCGGGCGGGACGGTGGCGCTGAAGGTCGTCTCGCCGGACATCGTGCACAAATCCGACATCGGCGGCGTCCACCTCGACCTGACCAGCGAGGCCGACGTCGCGGAGGCCGCCCGCAGCATCCTGGCCCGCGCGCGCCGGGAGCGGCCCGACGCCCGGGTCACCGGCTTCGCCGTGCAGCCGATGGTCCGCCGCGGCCAGCGCCGGGAGCTGATCGCCGGGCTCGCGGAGGACGCGGTGTTCGGCCCGGTGGTGGTGTTCGGCCGGGGCGGGACCGCCGTGGAGGTGATCGACGACCGCGCCCTCGGCCTGCCGCCGCTCGACCTGACCCTGGCGCGCGATCTCATTGCCCGCACCCGGGTCGCGCGCCGCCTGGAGGCCTACCGCGACGTGCCGGCGGCCGATCTCGGGGCGATCGCGCTGACGCTGGTGAAGCTGTCCCAGCTCGCCGCCGACCTGCCGCAGGTGCGCGAGCTCGACATCAACCCGCTCCTGGCCGACGAGACCGGCGTGCTGGCCCTCGACGCCCGGGTCCGGATCGGGCGCGCCGAGCGTGGCGACTACGGCAGCGCCCACGGCCGCGGCCACCCGCGCTTCGCGATCCGGCCCTATCCGGCCGAGTGGATCCGCACGCTCAACCTCAAGGACCGGACCGTGCGGGTGCGGCCCGTGCGCCCGGAGGACGAGGGCCTCTTCCTGGCCTTCTTCAAGGGTCTTGATCCGGAGGACCTGCGGCTGCGGTTCTTCGGGCCGGTGCGCGAGTTCAGCCACGCCTTCCTGGCCCGCCTGACGCAGCTCGACTACGCCCGCGCCATCGCGTTCGTGGCCACGGAGATCGGGCCGGGCGGCGGCGAGCGCATGCTCGGTGCGGTCCGGCTCCACGCCGACGCCAACCACGAGAGCGGCGAGTACGCGATCGCGGTGGGCCGCGACGCCCGCGGGACGGGCCTCGCCTTCGCGCTGATGCGCCTGATGATCGACTGGGCGCGCTCCGAGGGGATCGGCCGGGTCGAGGGCACGGTGCTGGCCGAGAACCGACCGATGCTGGCGGTGTGCCGCCGCCTCGGGTTCACGCAGGGGCGCGACCCGGACGATCCGGGCCTCGTGAAGGTGCACCTCGATCTCGCAACCGGCTAGCGGCGCGGCGAGGCCCGACCCGGCGCCGGCCGCGCCGGTGCCGGGGCGCGCGGCTCAGTGGCCGCTGTCGGTCGCGTTGCGGGTGGTCTCGTAGAGGAACCACGTCCGCTCCTCGGACTGGTCGATCCACTCCTCGAGCTGCGAGGTGGTCGCCACGTCGCCGGCCTCGTCGGTGACCCCGTGGAGCGTCCGCATGTTGGCGGTGAGGGCCTTGTTGTCGTCGCGCAGCTCCTTGAGCATGTCGAGGGGCGAGACGTACTCGGCATCGTTGTCGGCCACGCGGGTCAGGCTCTTGGCCTGGCCGAGCGAGCGCAGGACCGTGCCGCCGATCTTGCGGGCGCGCTCGTTCACCGCGTCGATGATCTCGAAGATCTGGGCCGACTGCTCGTCCAGCAGCAGGTGGTAGTCGCGGAAATGGGGCCCGCTCATGTGCCAGTGGAAGTTCTTGGTCTTGATGTAGAGGGCGAACAGGTCCGAGCTCAGGACGGTCAGGCCCTCGGCGATCGTCCGGACGTCGCTCGGATCGAGGTCGGTCGGGGTGTTGAGGCGCGCACTCTCGATGCGGCTGCTCGGCTTGGCCTTGGCCATGGTCGTCTCCAATGCGATTCGCTGGCTCGGCGCGCCGCTCCGTCACTCCGCGGAGGGGCGGACGCGCTTTCTGCAGGCCAATGGCCGGCCCGCCGGGATGTTCCGGCGTGCCGAGAATCGCATGGCTGGGTTGGCTTTAGCGGATAGGTTCGACGGATTCCAAACTGCGGTGCTCGGTGGCGGGCCGCTCCGGCGACGGCTTCGCCGGTGCGGGCCTGACCGGCGCGGGCCCGACCGTCGCGGGCTTGGCCGCGGCAGCCCGCGCGGGAGCCGGCTTCGCGTCGTGGGCCGCACCGGGCCGGGGCGGGACCGGCGCGGGGGCGGGGGCCGGCTTCGCGGCGTCCGCGCCCGCCGCGGGCGGGATCGCGCCGGTGGCGGCGGGCTCGGGCGCCGGCGTGTCGAGGTTGTAGATGTCGTCGCGGAAATGCGCCTTCCCGTCCGGCGTGGCGAAGCCGGTGAGGTACACGAAGGTGACCGGGATCGGCTTGGTGAGCTTGATGTCGCGGCGCTCGCCGTCGGCGATGCCGGTCTCGATCTCGATCGGCCCCCAGTTCGTGCCGGGCCCGTTGGGGCCGTCCGTGCCCTGCAGCAGCCAGCCGACCAGCTCCTTCACCTGTCCGACCCGGACGCAGCCGTGGCTGTGGAAGCGCACGCTCGCGGCGAAGAGCGACTTCGCCGGCGTATCGTGCATGTAGACGGCAAAGCGGTTCGGCATGTCGATCCGCACCTGGCCCAGCGAATTGTCGAGGCCGGAATCCTGGCGCAGCGTGTAGTTGACGGCCTTCTGGCCCGCCCAGTCGATCCGGGTCGGGTCGACCTCGCCCGCCGGGCCCAGGATCCGGATGCGGTTCTTGGCGAGGTAGCCCGGGTTCTTGCGCATCGCCGGGATGATCTCGTTCTTCACCACCGAGGCGGGGACGGTCCAGGTCGGGTTGAAGTTGATGTCGGTGATCCGCGTCTCGACGGACGGCGTCGCCTTGTCGGGGGAGCCGACCACCGCGACGTAGCGGCGCGCCACGGCGCCGTTCTCCACCGCCTCCACGGCGGCGGACGGGATGTTGACCACCACGTAGCGCTCGCCGAACGGGAATTTCGAGCCCATCAACCGGGCCGCGGAGGCGGCGAGCTGGCGCTGGCGCACCGCGGCCGGCACGTTGAGCGCGTTGATCGTGAGCCGGCCAAGGATACCGCTGTCGGGCAGGCCGTGGCGGCCCTGGAAGGCGGCGATCGCCGCCACCAGGGGCGGGTCGAGGCGGTCGTTCGCGGGCGCATCCGCCGGCAGGTCGCCGGTCAGCGTCAGGTGGTGGCGCAGGGCGGGGATCGCCGGGTGGCGCTCGCCGGGCTTGAGGCGCGCGAGATCGTCTGGCAGCCGCTCCCAGCCCCCGGCCTCCGCGAAGGCCGCGTAGCGCTCGGCCGCCCGGAGCGTGTCGAGGAACGTCCGCGGCGTCAGCGTCGGGTTCGGGTCGGCGGAGACCTTGGCGTAGACCAGCGGCGCCGGCTCGCGGGACCTCTTCGCAGCTTCCTGAGGCTTGGCCGGCTGGGACTTGGTCTCGGCCGATCGGGCGTCGGACGCCTTGCTCTCCGACGCCTTGCCGTCCTGGGCCTTCGCGTCCTGTGCCCTGGCATCCTGCGCCTTGCCCTGCGCCGGGACGGGCTCCGGCGCGGCCTCGGTCGCCCGGGGCTCGGCCGGCCTGGTCTCGGCCGGCCTGGTGTCGGCCCACTTGGCCTCCGCCGGCTTGCCGGCCGCGCCCTTCGCCTCACCCTTCGCCTCCGGTGCGCGGGGCTCCTGGCTCTTCGCGGTCTCGCCCGCGGCGGGCGGCACCGCGACCGGCGCGGCGAGCGGCGGCACCGGCGCGGGGCCGCCCTGCGCCGCGCCGGTCCCCTGCGCCAGGGCGACGCCGGGCGCTCCGAGCAGGGCCAGCAGGGACAGGCCCGCACCCAGCGCGGCGTGCGGGCGGGCGTGACGGCGGGGCTGGACCGGGACCATACGCAACACTCCCGACGCGCTCAGGCGGCGCGACCGGGCCGGATGATGGGCCGGCGTGGTTACCAATCTCCTCCGACCCCGAGAGCGGGCAGGATCGGGATTCACGATCCCGCCATTGATTCATCCGCGTGTGACGGCGCGGATGTCGGTCGGCGTGAACGTCGCGCTCATACATTCATGCGTTGCTGGCTCCGGCGCCCACGTCTTTGCGAGCGGAGCGAAGCGATCCAGACGGCGCGACGCCGCCCGTCGTCGCGCTGCCCCGGGTCACTTCGCTCCGCCCGCGATGACGGAGTAGGACACCTTCATTTAAGCGTTCCGTCGGACACCGCGTGGCCGGGCCGCCACGGCTGCCCAGGCCCGGACAGGAGATCGGTCCCCAGCATGCCGGATTCCGGTGATCCGATCCCGAGGACGATGCCCTACCTGCCGCAGCTCGACGGGGTGCGGGCGCTCGCCATCCTGATCGTGTTCGCGGCCCATTGCGGCTACGGCCACGTAGTGCCGGGCGGCTTCGGCGTGACCGTCTTCTTCTTCCTCAGCGGCTACCTGATCACCACGCTCCTGCGGATCGAGCGGGCGCGGACCGGGACGGTGTCGCTTCCCGCCTTCTACCTCCGGCGGAGCCTGCGCATCCTGCCGCCCATGTACCTGACCCTGCTCGCCTCCGGCGCGCTCTACGCGGCGGGGTGGCTCGACTGGATGCCGGTCGCGCCGGCGGCGGTCCTCGGGCAGGCGACCTTCCTGACGAACTATCCCGGCCTGTTCGGCACCGAGGCGGTGCTGCCGGTGCCGCTCTGGAGCCTCGCCATCGAGGAGCACTTCTACCTCGTCTTCCCGCTGGTCTTCCTGCTCTGGCTCGGGCGCCTGCGGCCGCGCCGCGCGGCCCTGGCCTGCCTGGGGCTCTGCGCGGCCGTGCTGGCGATCCGGTGTGTCAACGTCTGGCGGCTGCCGGATTACAGCCTGAACTACAGCTGGACCCACACCCGGATCGACGCGATCCTGTTCGGGTGCTGCCTCGGGCTGTGGAACAACCCGGTGATCCCGGCCGACCGCGCGTGGCGCCCCGCGCCCTGGCACGTCGCGGCGAGCCTCGCGGTGATCCTCGGGACCCTGGCGGTCCGCGATCCCGCCTTCCGGGAGAGTCTGCGCTACACGCTCCAGAGCGCCGCCCTGTTCGTGCCCTTCGCGTACCTGCTGCACGGCGAGGGACCTCTGGTGCGGCTGCTGGCCAGCCGGCCGATGCGCCGGCTCGGTCTCTGGTCCTACAGCTTCTACCTCGCGCACATGACCGTGGTGGCCCTGGTGCTGCACCTGCGGCCCGGGCTGCACGGCGTCGGCCTGATGCTGGCGGCCTTCCCGGTGACCCTGCTGTGGTGCTGGGGGATTTACGGCCTCGTCGAGCGCCCCTGCGCGCGCCTCCGCCGCCGGCTCCTGGCGGACCGGCCGCCGGAGCCGAGCCTGGCCGAGGACGGCCGCCGGGCCGGCGTCACGCCCGCCTGAGCTTCTCGCGGGCGGCCCTGTGATCGGGCGCGGCCTCGAAGGCCGCCTTCATCGCGTGCCACAGGGGCTTGCGCCGGAACTGCGCGTCGAGCGGCAGCGCCCGCTGCGGCAGGCCGTCGGGCCGCTTGCGGTAGGGGTGGTCGTTCAGCCACGTGTCCGGGTCGTAGATGTCCCAGGTCAGGACGTCGAGGCAGGCGGGCTCGTCCAGCACCACGTCGAGGTAGCGGCGGGCGTAATCGGCCACCATCCGGTCGCGGGTCGCCACGTCGGACGGGAAGGCGCGGTCGTCGATGTCGAGCTCGGTGATCTCGATGCCGAGGCCCATCTGGCCGATCTCCCGCAGGAAGCGCCGCAGCTGGCCCTGGTCGATCGGGATCGTGCTGGTGAGGTGCGATTGCAGCCCGAAGCGCCGGATCGGCACGCCCCGGGACCGCATCGCCTCCAGGCGGCGCAGGACCTTGGTGCGCTTGGCCTCCATCCAGGGCGCGCCCTGCTCCACCGCGTCCTCGTTCCACGTGCCGGCCGCCGCGGGGTCGGTCTCGTGCAGGATCCGGAAGGCGAGGTCGACGTAGCCGGGCCCGATCGCGGCGAGCCAGGGCGAGTCGCGCAGGCCGCCGCCGCGGTCTGGGTCGGACTCGTTGCCGAGGATCTCGTTGACCACGTCCCAGGCGACGATCTGGCCGCGGTAATGGCCCGCCACCGTCTCGATCCAGCGCCGCATGAAGTCCTCGGCCTGGACGGCGCTCGCCCGGCCGAGCAGCGGTCCGACCCAGGGCGGCAGCGCCGCGTGCCAGACGAGCGTGTGGCCGCGCATGCGCTGGCCGTTTCCCCTCGCGAAGCGCAGGATGGCGTCGCCGCGGGCGAAGTCGGTCTTGCCCGGCGCCGGCAGGACCTCCTCCATCTTCATCTCGGTGCCGCAGACGAGGATGCCGCATTCCCGCGCCACCGCCTGCCGGTAGGCGGGCGTCGCGTCGAAGCGGTGGAACGGCACCTCGCAGCCGTATGTCAGGCCCTTGGCGGCCGCGGCGGCCTGGAGGCTGTCGGCCGACCAGGACGGCCGGCCGAGGGGACCGAACCCCGCCGGGCCGGCCGCGCGCGCCGCGCCGGCGAGGCCGAGGGCGGCCGCGCCGGCGAGGATCGACCGGCGGTGCGGGAGAGGGGGCATCCGGGTGCTTCGTTCCGTGACGTGCCCGCCACCCTAGCAGAAGCCGCCGCGGCGGCGATCCGCTGGTTCTGCCGGGGCGGCGCGGGACTGCGGCGCGAACTCGCCTTCCGCCCGAGGCGCCCCATCTGATGGGCGCCCGTCAGCCGAGGATCCGTCATGAGCCAGCACCCCGCGATCAGCCCCGGTCGCAGCGCGGTCGTCACCGGGGCTGCGAGCGGCATCGGGCTCGCCGCCGCGCAGGCCTTCGCCCGGGCCGGCATGAACGTCTGGCTCGCCGACCTGCCGGGGCCGGCCCTGGACGCGGCCCGGGCCGCCGTCGCCGAACTCGCCGCCGTCGAGGTGCGCGCCGTGCCCACCGACGTGTCGGACCGGGGCGCCGTCGAGGCCCTGGCGACCGCCGTCTCCAAGGGCGGGCCGCCCGCCCTGGTGATGCTGAATGCCGGGATCGAGGCCGGCGGAAAACTGTTCTCCGACGCCGACACCTGGACGCGGATCCTGGGCACCAATCTCGGCGGCGTGGTCAACGGCATCCACGCCTTCGCGCCCGGCATGATCGAGGGCGGCAAGCCCGGGGCGATCATCGTCACGGGTTCGAAGCAGGGCATCACCACCCCGCCGGGCAACGCGCCCTACAACGTCTCGAAGGCGGGCGTGAAGGCGGTCACCGAGGCGCTCGCCCACGAGCTGCGCAACCGGGAGGGCTGCCACACCACGGCCCACCTGCTGATCCCGGGCTTCGTCTACACGGGCCTCACGAAGGCCCGCGGCGTCGCGGAGAAGCCCGCCGGGGCCTGGACGCCCGACGAGACCGTGGCCTTCCTGCTGGACCGGCTCGCCGCCGGCGATTTCTACATCCTCTGCCCGGACAACGAGACCACCCGCGCCCAGGACGCGAAGCGGATCGCCTGGGCGTCCGGCGACATCGTCGAGAACCGGCCCGCCCTCTCGCGCTGGCATCCGGACTACGCCGAGGCGTTCAAGCGGTACATGGCGGGGTGACCCGCGCGGCCTCGCGCTGCCCTGGGTCACTTCGCTCCGCTCGTGATGACGGAGTGTGTGAAGGCGGCCTGGGGGGCCGCGATGAGCCAGACAACGCCGTCTTTGCGAGCGCAGCGAAGCAATCCAGGGATCCGCGACGCCGGACCCGTTCACGCGAGATCGGGATACAGGTCGTTCCAGTCCGGATTCATCGCCTCGATCAGGGCGAGCTTCTTCTTCCGTGAGCCCGCCTTGATCTGCTTCTCGCGGGTGATGGCCTCATTCATCGTGGGATAGCGCTCGTACCAGACGAGGCGTTGGCAAGCGTAGCGGCTCGTGAAACCGGGAAGCAGCCCCTCCCGGTGCTCGTGGACCCGCCGTGCGAGGTCCGAGGTCACGCCGGTGTAGAGCGTGCCGTTGCGGCGGCTCGCCATAATGTAGACGGCCGGCTCGCGCATCGTGCTGTCCTTCGGCGCCGCCGCGCTGCCCTGGGTTGCTTCGCTGCGCTCGCAAGGACGGAGCGTGGCAGCGTGGACTTGCCCGGATCTGTCCCGGCCGCCCCCTGAACCGGACAGCGCTGGCCTGCGCCCCTCGTCTGGCGAAGCCCTTGCACACGGGCTAGGTCAGTGCGACGCAGCCGCCGCACGAGACCAGCGCACGACACCCGGGAGCCGCACTTGGCCACGATCATCCCCGTCGCTTCCTTCGACTGCGTCGTGTTCGGCGCTACCGGCGATCTGACCGCGCGCAAGCTCCTGCCGGCCCTGTTCTACCGATTCCGCGACGGCCAGATCCCCGAGACCAGCCGGATCATCGGCGCCTCGCGCTCGGAACTGTCCCTCGACGCCTTCCGCGAGCACGCCCGCGACGCGCTCAAGCGCTTCGTGCCGGCGGCCGACCTGTCCGACGACATGCTCCACCGCTTCCTCGACCACGTCGACTACGTCGCGGTGGACGGGGCCGGCGACAGCGGCTGGACCGACCTCGTCGCCAAGCTCGACGAGCGGCCCGACCAGGTCCGGCCCTACTACCTCGCCACCTCGCCCGACCTCTACGGCTCGATCTGCCGCAACCTCGCCGCCCACGGGCTCGTCGGCGAGAAGTCCCGCGTCGTGCTGGAGAAGCCGATCGGCAAGGACCTGAAATCGGCCCGGGCGATCAACGACGCGGTCGGCGAGGTCTTCCCCGAATCGCAGATCTTCCGGATCGACCACTATCTCGGCAAGGAGACGGTCCAGAACCTGCTCTCGCTCCGCTTCGCCAACACGATCTTCGAGCGGCTCTGGACCTCCGACGTGATCGACCACGTCCAGATCACGGTCGCCGAGACGGTGGGGGTCGAGGGCCGGGCCGGCTACTACGACACGTCGGGCGCGATGCGCGACATGCTGCAGAACCACATCCTGCAGCTCCTCTGCCTCACCGCCATGGAGAGCCCGCTCAATCTCGAGGCGAACTCCGTCCGCGACGAGAAGCTCAAGGTGCTGCGCGCCCTGAAGCCGATCACCAGCCAGGACATCCCGCTGGTGACGGTGCGCGGCCAGTACGTGGCGGGCGCCGTCGACGGCAAACCGGTCGAGGGCTACCTCGCCGAGCTCGGCCACGAGAGCCGGACCGAGACCTTCGTGGCCATGAAGGTCGAGATCCAGTCCGGGCGGTGGGCCGGGGTGCCGTTCTACCTGCGCACCGGCAAGCGCCTGCCCCAGAAGCTCTCCGAGATCGTGGTGCAGTTCCGCGCCTCGCCGTTCTCGATCTTCCCCGAGGAGGCCTTCGGCCGCGAGCCCAACCGCCTCGTGATCCGCCTGCAGCCGCAGGAGGGCATGAAGCTCGAGGTGATGACCAAGGATCCGGGGCCCGGCGGCCTGCGGCTGCGCCCGACCGACCTCGACATCTCCTTCGAGGAGACCTTCAAGCAGCGCTACCCCGACGCCTACGAGCGCCTGCTGATGGACGTGGTCCGCGGCAACGCGACGCTGTTCATGCGCCGCGACGAGGTCGAGGCGGCCTGGGCCTGGGCGGACGGCGTGCTCAAGGCCTGGGCCGACCGGCCCGAGGCGCCGCGGCCCTACCCGGCCGGGAGCTGGGGCCCGACCGCCGCCATCGCGCTGATCGAGCGCGACGGCCGGACGTGGCACGAGGAGCTGCGGTAAGGACGTTCGGCGGCCCACGGCCAAGCTGCCTTGATACCGTCAAGCCGGATGTGAAATCTGTCGGCGCTGCCGGCGACCGCCCCGCCAGAGGGTGGAGACGGCGCAGCACGAGGGATCATCACATGCTGGACCATCATCGGGACGCGGCCGTCCAGGCCGAGCGTCGCCTGGAGCGTTCGGTCGCCGCCGCCCTGCGCGTCATCGCGGCCGCCCACGACGAGCGGCAGGCCCCGCCGGTCAGCGCGGCCCGCCGCCGCCTGAGCGAGGTCTACGGCGCCACCCGCCTGGCCCGGCGCCTGGAGCAGGAGCGCCGGACCGCCTGAGACACGCCGTCTTCGCGAGCGCGGCGACGCGATGACGGAGCCTAGACGGCGGCGTCCCAGGTCTCGCTGAGGGGGACGGTTCCGCGGACCAGCCGGGCGCGCAGCACGACGTCGCCCGGCGGCACCGGCTCCGGCGGGCGCCACTCGACGTAGATCCGCCAGCCTCCGGTCTGCGGCACGAAGTTGGCCACCGGATCGTGCAGCGTGCCGGCGCTGGCCGAGACCTCCGCGGCGACCGCGTCGTCGGGACCCTTCGGCAGGCCCGGACCCTCGAAGTCGATGACGCAGAGCCGCCGCCGCGGGTCGGGCGGGTTCGACGGGCGCAGGCGCTCCGCCGAGCCGAGCCGCGTCGACGTCACCCGGGCGAGGGCGGTCTCCGGGATCGCCGGCACGGGCTCGGCCCCCACCGTGGTCAGCCCGTAGCTGACGTGCAGCGGCGCGCCGGGCTGCGCCGGGGCCGCCGGCACGAAGGCCGCCACGATGTTGTCCATGTACTCCTCGCCCGACGGGATCTCGAAGAGCTGCACGGCGCCGTCCGCGAAGGCGCCCCCGGCGGAATCCGGCGCCACCCACAGGCCCGGCCGCGCCTCGTGGCGCGCCTCCACGTCGAGGTAGGCCGCGAAGCTCCGCTCCCGCTGCAGCAGCCCGAAGCCGGCGAGCGGCCGGGCCGCGAAGGCGGAGATCTGCGGCTGCGCCCGCCCGTTGACCAGGGGGCGCCAGATCCGGTCGATCCGCGCCGGGTCGGCCCCGGCCGCGACGCAGAGCCCGTCGGAATCGTGCACCTGCGGCCGGAAATCGTCGAACGGCTTGGCGCCCCGGGCCCCGGGCCCATTCTGGCCGTACAGGAACATGCTGGTGAGCGGCGCCAGCCCGAGCTTCGGGAGCGCCCGGCGCGGGTGGAGCGCTGCCGTGACGGCGATCCGGGCCGGGTCGCCGGGCGCGATCTCGAACCGGTAGGCGCCGGCCACGCTCGGGCTGTCGAGGAGGGAGAGCACCGTGAGGGTGCGCGCCTCCGGCTCCGGCTCGCAGATCCAGTGGGCCACGAAGTCGGGAAATTCCTCACCCTCCGGCGCGCCGGTGCCGATGGCGAGGCCCCGGGCCGAGAGCCCGTATTCCTGGTTGGCCGCGCGCAGGCGGAAGTAGGAGGCGCCCAGGAAGACGAGGAACTCCTCCTGGAAACCCTTCGGCCGCCAGGCGGGCGTGTCCGGGAAGGCGTAGTGCAGGCGGAAGCCCGCGAAGCCGAGATCCGCCGGGAAGCCCTGGCCGGCGAGCCGCGTGCCCAGGTCGAACAGCCCCGTGTCGTAGGGGATCGGCCGCGCGGGCCCCCGGAGCGGCTGGAGGTGCAGCGCCACGCGCCGGCGCTGCAGGAAGCCGCGGTGGAACAGCTGGGCGCTGAAATGCGCGCCGAGCCGCAGGCCCGCGTCCGGCCGGAAGGTGATCGCCCGGTAGCCGTCGTAGTCGAGGGCGGCGAGCGCCGGCGGCAGGTCCTCGGGCGGCGGGGCGTAGGGCGCTGCGGCGCGCCGCGCCGCCTCGGCCGAGAGGGTCTCGAAGGTCATCGCGTCGCCCTGCGGCGGAAGCGCCGGCCCGGCCCACGTTCTGGACCCATTCAGATCCGTCGCGCTAGGTAGAACCGTGCCGGCAGCCGCGGCCAGGACTGTTCGAAGAACGCGGCGCCGGGAGGGGGGATTGATCCGTTCGGCTTCCGGCGGCCTGGGCTGCCGGGTCGGCTCCGTATCCTCACCCCGCACATCGGTATCCACGGTCATCGGTTCCCGGCCCCGCACGGCCGGGCGGCCGGCAGCCTTCCACGGTCGAGTTCCTCGCGCCATGTCGTCACGCGTCACCTCCTCCGCCGAGCGGTCGCACCGGAACGCGGCTCCCGCCATACCCGATCCGTCGGAGAACGCAGCCTGCCGCGAGGTCTGGACCGACGCGCCGCGCGGCGCCCTGCGCGCCCGCCGCCTCGCCCTGGCCGTCCCGAGCCTCGCCACCGCCGGCGGCCTCGTCTGGCTCGCCGCGCTCGCCTACCCGGCGGGTGTCAGCCCGCTGGCCTGGGCGGTCCTGGTGCTGTTCGGCCTCGTGATGGGCTGGCAGGCCTTCGTCGCCTGCCAGTACGTCTACGGGTTCGTCGCGGCCCTCCTGGGCGACCGGGCGAAGTCCGCGCTGGAGCGCCGCTCCGAGCAGGCGGGCGCCGTGCCGGCCGGGGCCGGACGCACCGCCGCCGTGGTGGCGATCCACGCCGAGGACGCGGTCGCGGTCTTCGCCCGCCTGCGGGTGATGGCCCGGTCGCTCGCCCGCGCCGAGGCGCGGGGCATCGACATCTTCGTCCTCTCCGACACACGGGACGGCGCGATCGCCGCCGTGGAGGAGCACGAGTACGCCCGCATCCAGGCCTGGGCGGCCTCCGACCCGGCGCTGCCGCGGATCCGCTACCGGCGCCGGACGGAGAATGTCGGCCGCAAGGCCGGCAATATCGGCGAGTTCTGCCGCACCTACGGCGGCGAGTACGCCTTCATGATCGTGCTGGACGCCGACAGCCTGATGACCGGCGCGGCCATGGGCCGGCTCGTCGGGCTGATGCAGGCGAGCCCGCGCACCGGCCTGATCCAGACCGTCTCGTACGCGGCCGGCCGGGACACGCTCTTCGCGCGCATCCAGCAATTCGCCGTCCGGCTCTACGCGCCGCTGGCCCTGCGCTGCCTGGAGACCTGGCAGGGCCCGGAGGGCAGCTACTGGGGCCACAACGCGATCCTGCGGGTCGAGGCCTTCGCGGAGAACGCGCAGCTCCCGAAGCTCCCGGGCCGGGAGCCGCTCGGCGGCGAGATCCTGTGCCACGACATCGTCGAGGGCGCGCTGATGGTGCGCGCCGGCTGGGAGGTGCGGCTGCTGCCCGAGATGGGCGGCACCTGGGAGGAGATGCCCACCAACCTCGTCGACCTGCTCGGCCGCGAGCGCCGCTGGTGCCAGGGCAACCTCCAGCACCTGCGGGTGCTGCCCTGGGCGGGCCTTCACGGCGCGAGCCGCTGGCACCTCCTCGTCGGCATCCTCTCGTACGGGGTGCTGCCGCTCTGGATCGCCTTCCTGGGCCTCGCCGCGTGGCAGGCCGCCCGGACCGGCGATCTCGGCCTCCTGGCCTACGGTCTGACCGGGCAGGGCGCCGCCGCCCACGCGCTCGCCGCCCTCAGCGTCGCCGTGCTGGCCCTGCCGAAGCTCCTGAGCCTCGGCCACGTCCTCGCCTCCGCGGAGCGCCGGGCGGCCTTCGGCGGCGCGCGGGCGCTGCTCGCGAGCGCCGCCCTGGAGCAGGCGGTGTGGGTGATCCTGTGGCCGGTCCTGACCCTGTTCACCGCCGGCGCCGTGGTCTCGACCTTCTTCGGCCGGGTGGTCCGCTGGGAGACGCAGGACCGGGACGACCGGCAGGTCTCCTGGGCGGAGGCGTTCCGGCTCCAGGCCGACGCCGTGGTGGTCGGCGCGCTGATGGTGCTCGCCCTGGTCCTCGTCGGGAACCCGTGGCTCGCCCTCTGGCTGGCGCCGATCGCCCTGGCGCTGCTCACGAGCCCGGCCCAGAGCGTCTGGACCAGCCGGGCCGATCTCGGCCGCGCCGCCCGGGCGCGGGGCCTGTTCCTGAACGCCGACGACACCGCGCAGGCGCCGGAGCTCGCCGAACTCGCCCAGCTGCGCGGCCTGCCCGCCGCGCCGGCCCCCCTCCGCCCGGCCGCGCGCGAGCCGGCGATCTGGCTCGCCGCCGACGAGGCCTGACGGGGAGCGCGAACGCGCGGATCCGCGCCCGTCATCCTGGCTCTTACGGCCAAGCTGCCACAGTGTTGCCATCGAGTCACGGGCAGGCGGAACCGCCCCGGCCGGGCGGTTTCAGGCTTGGATTTGAGGCGCGAGCGTTTACCCCTTGGCGAGGATCGGCACGGCATCGTGCCGCGGTCTTCGCCGCGTTCCCGCCATAGTCCGCGCCTGCCCCGAGAGGCTTTGATGCGTCGTTTTCTCCCCGCCCTGATCGGGCTTCTCGGCGCGGCCGCCTGCGCCGCGCCGGCACTGGCCTACGAGATCGACCCGCTGACCCGCCAGCCGCTGAACGACGCGCTCACCGTGCGCGTCCGCCCGCAGGCCGTCGAGACCGTCGCGGTGCCGGTGGCCAACGCCTCCCTGAACCCCGCCGACCCGCTGAACGCCGACGCGGCGGTCCCGCAGATGTCGGCGATCCCGCGCGAGACGGTGGCCTATAACGGCCCCTACGGCGCCGGCACGATCGTCGTCTCCACCGCCGAGCGGCGGCTCTACTACGTGCTCGGCGGCGGCCAGGCCCTGCGCTACGGCGTCGGCGTCGGCCGGCCGGGCTTCACCTGGGGCGGTGTGCAGACCATCACGATGAAGCGCGAGTGGCCGGATTGGCGCCCGCCGTCGACCATGCTGAAGCGCCGGCCCGACCTGCCGCGCTACATGAAGGGCGGCCTCGAGAACCCGCTCGGCGCCCGCGCCATGTATCTCGGCGGCTCGATCTACCGCATTCACGGCTCCAACGAGCCGGAGACGATCGGCACGGCCGTCTCGTCGGGCTGCATCCGCATGACCAACGACGACGTGACGGACCTCTACACCCGCGCCAAGGTCGGCACGAAGGTCATCGTCCAGCGCTGATTCCTTTTCGGAGCTTCGACGAGGGGGCCGGCCGCGAGGTCGGCCCTGTTCGCGTTTCGTAGGGTTTCCGGTTGATGGCTTCGGCGCGGCCGTCTTTGCGAGCGGAGCGAAGCAATCCAGCGGCGCCACGCCTGCAGAGGTCGCGCTGCCCTGGGTCACTTCGCTTCGCTCGTGATGACGGGATAGGCACATCAACCGAAGCGTTCAAACGGAAACCGGATCAGGGCAGGGTCACCAGCGCGTCCGGACGCTTCACCTCGATCTCGACGAACGCGATCGGGTGGTCGGACCCGTTCATCACGTCGTGCCGAATGCCCGCCGGGCGCATGTAGGATTGCCCGGCCGCGAGGGCCGTCTCGCTGACCG
This sequence comes from Methylobacterium oryzae, assembly GCF_021398735.1. Classification (NCBI taxonomy): domain Bacteria; kingdom Pseudomonadati; phylum Pseudomonadota; class Alphaproteobacteria; order Hyphomicrobiales; family Methylobacteriaceae; genus Methylobacterium; species Methylobacterium oryzae. Next base: position 5,778,168 of record NZ_CP090349.1, on the reverse strand, counting down.
CCGCGCCGTCGTGGACGCGCAGGATCCCGTCCACCAGCATCACCACGAAGTAGGGCCAGCCGTGCTCGTGCCAGCCGGTCACGCCGCCGGGCGGGAAGTCCCAGCGGGTGATGCGCACGGCGGCGTCGTCCTGCTGGATCGTGGGCGTCGCGGGGATGGTGCAGGCGAAGGCCATGGCGGCTCCGAAGGTGGTGGGCTGACGGGTGCGCGATGCAAGCCGCCGGCCCACTCAGCGGCTCGACGCCGTCATCGCGAGCGCAGCGAAGCGACCCAGGGGTGCGCGACGCCGAAAATCGTGGCGCCACTCTGGATTGCTTCGCTCCGCTCGCAAAGACGAGGCTCGGGGCCGGGGTAAGCGGGAGCAGCTGCCCTCAGTGGCAGCCGCACGAGCCCGACCCGCAGCCCCCGCCCTGCTTCACCGGGGCGGTGCGCGCGGTCTCGCGGTCCAGGCCGCGCTCGGCGAGCTCGCCGAGATAGGTGTTCCAGCGCGTCTCGTACTCGCGGCCCAGGGTGTGGAGGTAGCCCCAGCCGTAGATGCCGGTGTCGTGCATGTCGTCGAAGCCGAGCTTCACCGCGTAGTTGCCGACCGGCTCCACCGCCAGGATCGCCACGGCGCGCTTGCCGCCGATCACCTTCCGCTCCTGCGGCGAGTGGCCCTGCACCTCGGCCGAGGGGCTCGACACGCGCAGGTACTCGGCCGGCAGGGCGTAGCGCGCACCGTCCTCGAAGGCGACGCTGAGCACCCGCCGGTCGGCCGACAGGCGGATCTCGGTCGGCCACAGATCCTCGGTCACGGGTCACACTCCTCACGCAATCTGGGGCTGCGGCGCGGGATCGGCTTGCCCGCGACCGCCGGTGGCATCATATGCCGGACGATGCTCGATGACAGCTCCCTGACGCCGCAGACGTCCGCTCTCGGCGCGACCGCCGGGCCGGCGCCGCTGATCGACCCGTTCCAGCGGGCGATCTCGTACCTGCGCATCTCGGTGACGGATCGCTGCGACCTGCGCTGCGCCTACTGCATGTCCGAGCACATGGAGTTCCTGCCCAAGCGCGACCTGCTGACCCTGGAGGAGCTGGACCGGCTCTGCGGCGTGTTCATCGCCCGCGGCGTGCGCAAGCTCCGGATCACGGGCGGCGAGCCGCTCGTGCGCCGGGACATCATGCACCTGTTCCGCCGGCTCTCGCGCCACCTCGATTCGGGGGCGCTGGAGGAGCTGACGCTCACCACCAACGGCACGCAGCTCACGCGCTACGCCGACGAGCTGGCGAGCCTCGGCGTGCGCCGGATCAACGTCTCCCTCGACACCCTCGACCCGGACAAGTTCCGGGCGCTCACCCGCCGCGGCGACCTCAAGGTGGTGCTCGACGGCATCGCGGCGGCGCGGGCCGCCGGGATGAAGGTGAAGATCAACGCGGTGGCGCTGCGCGACGTCAACGCCGACGAGATCCCCGGCATGATCGCCTGGGCCCACGGCCTCGGCATGGACATGACGCTGATCGAGGTCATGCCGCTCGGCGAGATCGAGGCCGACCGGACCGACCAGTTCCTGCCCCTGTCGGTGGCCCGGCAGCGCCTGGAGACCCGCTACACCCTCACGCCGCTGCCCGACCGCACCGGCGGCCCGGCGCGCTACGTGCGGGTCGAGGAAACCGGCGGGAAGCTCGGCTTCATCACGCCGCTGACCCACAATTTCTGCGAGAGCTGCAACCGGGTTCGCCTGACCTGCACGGGCCAGCTCTACATGTGCCTCGGCCAGGAGGATTCGGCCGACCTGCGCGCGGTCCTGCGCGCCTCCCAGGACGACGCGGTGCTGGCCGCGGCGGTGGTAGAGGCGATCACCCGCAAGCCCAAGGGCCACGACTTCGTCATCGAGCGCCAGCGCCCGGCCGCCGTGCCGCGGCACATGAGCGTGACGGGGGGCTGACCGCCTCCGTCCTAGCGAGCGCAGCGAAGCAACCCAGGGCAACGGGCCCTTCCCGACCGTAGCGCATCCCTGGATTGCTTCGCTCCGCTCGCAAGGACGGACGCGCTCACATCTCCTCGTCGGCGTAGCGGGCCGGCTGCCGCCCGCGCTGGCCGGATCCCCGCCGCGGCGCGCCCGCGCTGATGCCCGCCACCAGGTCGGCGATGTGGCGCAGCGTCTCCACGGAGAGCGCCTTCTCGCCCTCGCCGCGGCCCTGCGGGATCAGCGCCTTGGCGAAGCCGAGCTTCTGCGCCTCCTTCAGCCGGGAGCCGGCCTGCGCTACGGGCCGGATCGCCCCCGACAGGCCGATCTCGCCGAAATAGACCGTCTCGGGCGGCAGCACGGCCCCCGACAGCGACGAGACCAGCGCTGCCGCCACCGCCAGATCCGCTGCCGGCTCGGTGATGCGCAAGCCTCCGGCAACATTCAAATAGACGTCGTGGCTGCCGAGCCGGATGCCGCCGTGGGCTTCCAGCACGGCGAGCACCATCGACAGCCGGTTCGGGTCCCAGCCGACCACGGCGCGCCGGGGCATGCCGAGCGACGAGGGCGCCACCAGCGCCTGGATCTCCACCAGCAGCGGCCGCGTGCCCTCCATGCCGGCGAAGACCGCGGTGCCCGCCGCCTGGTGGTCGCGGCCGGCCAGGAACAGCGCCGACGGGTTCGGCACCTCGCTGAGGCCGGCGTCGGTCATCTCGAACACGCCGATCTCGTCGGTCGGCCCGAACCGATTCTTCACGGCGCGCAGGATGCGGAAATGGTGGCCCTGGTCGCCCTCGAAGGAGGCGACCGCGTCGACCATGTGCTCCACCACCCGCGGGCCGGCGATCTGCCCGTCCTTGGTGACGTGGCCGACCAGGATCACCGCCGTGCCGGTGGTCTTGGCGAAGCGAATCAGCGCCTGGGCCGAGGAGCGGACCTGCGTGACCGTGCCGGGGGCCGATTCCACCGTCTCGGTCCACATGGTCTGGATCGAGTCGATGATCGCCAGCGCGGGCGGGCGCCCCTGGCTCAGGGTCTCGACGATGTCCTCGACGTTGGTCTCGGCGGCGAGCTGGACCGGGCGCGCGCTCAGGCCCAGTCGCTCGGCCCGCAGGCGCACCTGCCCGACCGCCTCCTCGCCCGAGATGTAGGCGACCCGCTCGCCCGTGCCCGCCATGGCGGCCGAGGCCTGCATCAGCAGGGTCGACTTGCCGATGCCGGGATCGCCGCCGAGCAGGATCACCGAGCCGCGCACGAAGCCGCCGCCGGTCACCCGGTCGAGCTCGCCGATCCCCGAGGGGATGCGCGGCGCCTCCTTGGCCTCGCCGGTCAGGCCCTCGAGGGGGAAGACCCGGCCGCGGTTGCGCGACGGCCGGGTCGCCGCCGGCCCGGACTGGCCGGGGGCCGAGGGCGCCTCCTCGACGATCGTGTTCCAGCCGTTGCAGGCCTCGCAGCGCCCGCGCCAGCGGTTGTAGACCGCCCCGCAGGACTGGCAGACGAAGGTCTGGTGGATCTTGGCCATACGGGTCCGGGCGCCGGCGGTCCGGCGTGTCAGGGTGGAGTCGCGTCAGCCTACATAAGTTCGAACATACCGAGAACCCAGCCCGGTCAGGATCTCGTAGCCGATCGTGCCGGCGGCGCGGCCGACCGCGTCGATGTCGAGGCTGTCGCCGATCAGCACCGCCTCCGCCCCGCGCCGGGCCGCGGGCGCCGCCGTGACGTCGAGGATGATCAGGTCCATGGAGACGAGGCCCAGGATCGGGCACGGCACGCCGCCGACCAGCGCCTGGCCTCGCTCGCTGATCGCCCGGGGGAGGCCGTCGGCGTAACCGAGCGAGAGGGTCGCCAGCCGGCTCGGCGCGGCGGCGGTCCAGCGGCCGTTGTAGCCCGCGGTGGCGCCGGCCGCGACGCCGCGCACCTGCACGATCGCCGCCTCCAGCCGCACCACCGGGCGCATCGGGTTCGCGGCGCCCGGCGTCGGGTTGCCGCCGAACAGGGCGTAGCCCGGCCGCAGCAGGTCGTGCCGGGCCCCGTCGAGGAAGATGCCCGACGAGTTCGCCAGCGAGGCCCGGAGCCCGGGATAGGCCGCCCGGACCCGCGCGAAATCGGCGATCTGACGGGCGTTGACCGGGTCCTCCGGCTTCTCGGCGCTGACGAAGTGGCTGAGCAGCAGGTCGATCCCGGCGGCCGCGATCCGCGCGTCCCCGGCGAGGTCCAGCGCCTCGGGCACCGACAGGCCGAGCCGGTTCATGCCGGTATCGACGTGCAGCGCCGCGGGCGGGCGGTTCCCCGGGAACGCCGCCCAGTCCGACAGCTCCTCGACGCTGCCGAGCACCGGGCGCAGACCGTGGGCCGCGAAGGCCGCCGCGGCGCCCGGGGGCAGACCGTTCAGGACGTAGATCGCGGCGTCCGGCAGGGCGGCCCGGGCGGCGACGCCCTCGGACAGGTGCGCGACGAAGAAGGTCCGGCAGCCGGCGGCCCACAGGGCCGGCCCGACGCGGCCGACGCCGCAGCCGTAGGCATCGGCCTTCACCACGGCGGCGCAGTCGACGCCCGCGCCGCGGGCCGCCAGGAACCGCCAGTTGGCCGCGATCGCCCCGAGGTCGATCGTCAGCCGGGCGCCGTGGGCGCCGATCTCCGTCACAGGTCCGGCCTCGGACACGCGGAACGCCTCCATCCATTCGCCACCGGGAGTCCGGACGCGCGGACCGGACCCCGGGCGCGACCCATAGCACCGGGACGGTGCCCGGGTGGAGCCGAGCATTCCGCGCGGCGGGTCGCGCCACGGTGATCGGCGCGTCCGATGCACGGTCTGATGCATGGACGGCACAGGCGCGCGATCAGGCGGGCGCGCCAGGGTGACGGCCGAGGTCGGGCTTGGTATAAATCCGCCGCGGTCCGGGGGAGCCGCACGGCCGACGCGCCATCCCCGCGGGTACCAAAAAGCTCAACGATGCCGTTTACCGTCCTGGATCTCGCCGTGCTCGGCATCGTCGCGGTCTCCGCGCTGCTCGCGGCCGTGCGTGGTGTGACCCGCGAGGTCCTGGCGATCGTCGCCTGGGTGGCGGCTGCCGCCGTCGCGTGGACGCTCCACCCCATGCTGCTGCCCACCGTGAAGCAGCACGTGAACAGCGACACCGTGGCGCTGGTGGCGTCGATCGCGGCGATCTTCCTCGGCACCCTGATCATCGTGTCCATCATCACGGTGAAGATCTCCGACGTCGTGCTCGACTCGCGGATCGGCGCGGTCGACCGCTCCCTCGGCTTCCTGTTCGGCGCGGCCCGCGGCTTCCTGATCTGCGTGATCGGCTGGGTGTTCCTGTCCTGGCTGGTGCAGGGCAAGGTGCCGGACTGGGCCGCCCAGGCCCGCACGCGCCCGATGCTGGAGAAGTCCGGAGACGCCCTGGTGGCGCAGCTGCCCGAGAATCCGGAAGGCTTCCTCAAGCAGTTCAAGAAGCCGAAGACCGGCGCGCCGCCGAGCGACTCCGCCGACGCACCGGCCGAGACCGACGCCGCGCCGCAGCGCCGGACCGAGACCGCGCCGACCCCGACGCGACGCTGATCTGCGGTATTCGCCGTAGGTCTCATCGCGCGGAACGCCTAGATAGCGGTTCCGGTGGTGTACGGATTGCTTCCGCGACGACCGGCGCGCCGGCCCGTCGCCGCCGGGATCTGTGAGTGATCGACAGCCCCATGTCACACGCCGCCGCCACCACCGACACCTTCGATCTCGACCTCGACGGCGACACGCTGCGCGAGGAGTGCGGGGTCTTCGGGATCTTCGGCCATCCGGACGCCTCCGCGATCGTCGCGCTGGGCCTGCACGCCCTGCAGCACCGGGGCCAGGAGGCGGCCGGCATCGTCTCCTTCGACGGCTCCGTCTTCCACTCCGAGCGCCGCCCCGGCCTCGTCGGCGATTCCTTCTCCGACGGCGACACGATCGCCCGCCTCAAGGGCCGCGCCGCCATCGGGCACGTGCGCTACTCGACCACCGGCGGCACGATCCTGCGCAACGTCCAGCCGCTCTTCGCGGAGCTCGCCAGCGGCGGCCTCGCGGTCGCCCACAACGGCAACCTCACCAACGCCCTGTCGATCCGCCGCGACCTCGTGCGCGACGGCGCGATCACGCAGTCGACCTCCGACACCGAGGTGATCCTGCACCTCGCGGCCCGCTCGCGGAAGCCGCGGATCATCGAGCGCTTCATCGACGCCCTGCAGGCGATCCAGGGCGCCTACGCGATCGTGGCGCTGACCAACAAGAAGCTGATCGGCGCCCGCGACCCGCTGGGCATCCGCCCGCTGGTGCTGGGCGAGCTCGACGGCCGCTACATGCTGGCCTCCGAGACCTGCGCGCTCGACATCATCGGCGCCCGCTTCGTGCGCGACATCGAGAACGGCGAGATCGTGGTGATCTCCGAGGAGGGGATCGAGTCGATCCGCTTCGCCGACGCCGTGCCGATGCGGCCCTGCATCTTCGAGTACATCTACTTCGCCCGGCCGGACTCGGTGGTGAACGGCAAGAGCGTCTACGCGGTGCGCAAGGCGATCGGCCGGGAGCTGGCCCGCGAGGCCGCGGCGCCCGCCGACATCGTCGTGCCGGTGCCGGATTCCGGCGTGCCGGCGGCGCTCGGCTTCTCGCAGGAGACCGGGATCCCGTTCGAGATGGGCATCATCCGCAACCACTATGTCGGCCGGACCTTCATCCAGCCGACCCAGTCGGTGCGCGAGCTCGGCGTCCGGATGAAGCACTCGGCCAACCGCGCGGCGATCGAGGGCAAAAGCATCGTCCTCGTGGACGACAGCCTCGTGCGCGGCACGACCTCGGTGAAGATCGTCCGGATGATGCGCGAGGCCGGCGCCGCGGAGGTCCATTTCCGGATCGCCTCTCCGCCGATCACCTACCCGGACTTCTACGGGATCGACACGCCCGAGCGGGAGAAGCTGCTCGCCGCGACCCACGATCTCGAGGCCATGCGCAAGTATATCGGCGCCGATTCGCTGGCCTTCCTGTCGATTCCCGGCCTCTACCGGGCGATGGGCGAGGAGGCGCGCAACGCGGCCTGCCCGCAATACACCGACCACTGCTTCACGGGCGACTACCCGACCGGCCTGACCGACCTGTCCATCGCCGGCCCGAAGCGCTTCGCCATGCTGGCCGAGGCCGACTGAGCCTCTCCGGAAGGGCGCGACCGGCAAAGCAGAGACACGGCTTCGGCACAGCCGTCTTTGCGAGCGGAGCGAAGCAATCCAGGGTAGCGCAACATCGGTGAGCATGGCGCCGCCTGGATTGCTTCGCTGCGCTCGCAAAGACGCGGGTCGGGGCCATCGACCGAAAGTGGTCGAAAGGGCCCGGTTACTGGCCATTTGAAACCGGACTCCTCGACCCTTGGCGCGGGAATGCGCTACGTGCTCCCCATGGCTGACTCCCAAAGACCCCTGGAAGGCCGCGTCGCGGTCGTCACCGGCGCGTCCCGCGGCATCGGGCGCGCCGCCGCCCTGGCGCTGGCCGGGGCCGGCGCGCACGTCATCGCGGTGGCCCGGACCGTGGGCGCCCTCGAGGAGCTCGACGACGCCGTCCGGGCGGCCGGCTCCAGCGCCACCCTGGTGCCGTTCGACCTCGCCGACTACGACGCGATCGACCGCCTGGGCGCGGCGATCAACGAGCGCTGGAAGCGCCTCGACATCCTGGTCGCCAATGCCGGCATCCTCGGCGCGCTCATGCCGATCGGCCACATCACCCCGAAGATCTGGGGGCAGGTGATGGACGTGAACGTCACCGCCAACTGGCGCCTGATCCGCTCCCTCGACCCGCTGCTGCGCATGTCGGACGCCGGCCGGGCGATCTTCGTCTCGTCGGGGGCCGCCTCGAAGTGCCGGCCCTACTGGGGGCCCTACTCGGTCTCGAAGGCGGCGCTGGAGGCCCTGGTGCGGACCTACGCGGCCGAGAACGAGAGCGCGGCGATCCGGGCCATGCTGCTCAATCCCGGCCCCCTGCGGACCGGCATGCGCCGCTCGGCCATGCCCGGCGAGGACCCCGAGACCCTCCGGACGCCCGAGGAGCTCGCGCCCCATTTCGTGCGGCTCGCGTCCCCGGACTGGACCGAGACCGGCAAGCTCTACGATTTCCCCACCGACCGGGTGCTGAGTTTCCGCGCACCCGAGTGAGCCCCTGCGCTGTTATTCGAACGCACATCCCACCGCCTGCCTCATCCTGAGGTGCCGGAGCGAAGCGGAGGCCTCGAGAGAACGGCCCGGAGGTCGCGCGATCCCTGGCGCCCTCCTTCGCGGTCCGCTCGCGCGGGCATCTCGGGATGAGGGGTTGTATAGGACGGGCCTGATCTTCCTCTCTGAGTTCATCACGATGATCGACGTCCGCTGCATCTGCGCGATCGGCCTGCGAGGCCAGCTCGGCCTCAACGGCCACCTGCCCTGGGAGGGCAACACCGACCCGCTCTTCGTGGAGGACGTCACGCGCTTCTTCGCCCTCACCATGGGCCACGTGCTGATCGCCGGGCCGAAGACCGTGGCCTCGGTGCCCGAATTCGCCTTCAAGGACCGCACGATCGACGTGATCCGCAGCCACGAGGATCCGGAGGCGGTGCTCAAGCGCTATCCCGGGCGGCGGATCTTCGTCGGCGGCGGGATCGCGGTGTGGAACGTCTACGCGCGGTACATCCAGAACTGGGACATCACGCGCCTGCCCTACGACGGCGAGGCCGACCGCTGGTTCGACCCCGCTTGGCTGGTCGGCGGGCCGCTGCGGACGCCCTGAGCGGCACCTTCGTCCCCGCCGGCGCGTTGGCGCGCACGCGTCGCGTTTTCCGGAGACCACGATGAGCACCCCGAGCTACCGCTTCGGCATCGAGGAGGAGTACTTCCTGGCCGATGCCGAGACCCGGGGGACGCCGCGGGGCGACCTCGCCGCCTTCCACGCGCGGGTCAAGGCGGAGCTCCCCGAGACGGGCCGCGAGCTGGTCGCCGCGCAGGTCGAGGTCTGCACGCCGCCGCTCACTGACGCGGCGGCCGCCCGGGAGAATCTCGGCGGCCAGCGGCGGCAGCTCGCCGGGATCGCGGCCGAGAACGGCCTGCGGCTGCTGGCCTGCGGCACGCACCCCCTGGCGCGCTGGTCGCGCCAGACCGCCACCGACGGCGCGCGCTACAAGGGCATCCTGTCGGATGTCGGCATCGCGGCGCGGCGGGCCCTGATCTGCGGCATGCACGTCCACGTCGAGGTTCCGGACCCCGACGCCCGGGTCGACCTGATGAACCGGCTGCTGCCGTTCCAGCCGCTGCTGCTCGCGCTGTCGGCCTCCTCGCCGTTCTGGCAGGGCGAGGCGACGGGCCTGCGGGCCTACCGGCTCAGCGTCTTCGGGGAATTGCCGCGCACCGGCCTGCCGGAACTGTTCACTGACTCGGACGCCCACGCGCGGTTCGTCGCCATCATGACCCGGTCGGGCGCCATCGCGGACGCGAGCTTCCTGTGGTGGTCGCTGCGGCCCTCCATCAAGTTCCCGACCCTGGAGCTGCGCATCGTCGACGCCTGCACGCGCCTCGACGATTCGCTCTGCGTCGCCGCGCTGTTCCGCTGCCTCGTGCGCCTGTGCGCGCGCCGGCCGGACCTCCATGCCGGGCTCGACGGCGTCTCGCGGGCGCTGGCCTCGGAGAATCTCTGGCGCGCCCAGCACAGCGGCGTCGCCGCGTCCCTGATCGACGAGGCGCGCGGCGAGGCCGTGCCGTTCGCCGAGGCGCTGGAGGCGGTGCTCACGCTGGTGGCCGAGGACGCGGACGCTCTCGGCTGCGCGGCGGACGTGGCCCGCGCGCGGGCGATCGTGGCCGAGGGGACCAGCGCGGACGGGCAGATCGCGGCCTACGAGGCCGCGCTCGCCGCGGATCAGGACGAGCGCGCCGCGCTGGCGGCCGCGGTGGACTGGATCGCCGACGCGGCGCGCTGAGCACTGCCGCATCCGCGCCGTCATCACGAGCGGAGCGACGTGACCCGGGGTGCCGCGACCTCGACCAGCGCGGCGCGACACTGGGTTGCTTCGCTCCGCTCGCAAGGACGACAGGAGCTCGGATCAGCCCTTGTCGAACGGGTTCTGCGAGGTCCGCAGGGACAGGCGGATCGGCGTGCCCGGCAGGTCGAACGCCTCGCGCAGGCCGTTCACGAGGTAGCGCGTGTAGGATTTCGGCAGGGCGTTGAGCTGGTTGCCGAACAGCGCGAAGTGCGGCGGCCGGCTCTTCACCTGGGTGGCGTAGCGGATCTTGATCCGCCGGCCCGACACCGCCGGGGGCGGGTTGCGGGAGGTGGCCTCGTTCAGCCAGTCGTTGATGCGCGAGGTGGAGACGCGCCGGTCCCAGACCTCGGCGGCCTGCACCACCGCCTGCATCAGCTTGTCGACGCCGTCGCCCGCGAGACCCGAGAGCGGCACGACCCCGACGCCGCGCACCTGCGGCAGCAGCCGGGTGCAATCCTCGCGGAGCTGCTTGAGCAGGCCCGGCTGGTCGGCGACCAGATCCCACTTGTTGAGGCCGATCACCAGGGCGCGGCCCTCGCTCTCGACGAGGTCGACGATGGTGAGGTCCTGCTTCTCGAACGGGATCGTCGCGTCGAGGAGCACCACCACCACCTCGGCGAAGCGCACCGCGCGCAGGCCGTCCGAGACCGCGAGCTTCTCCAGCTTGTCGTCGATCCGGGCGCGGCGGCGCATCCCGGCGGTGTCGTGCAGCTTGATCCGCCGCCCGCGCCACTCCCAGTCGAGGGAGATCGAGTCGCGGGTGATGCCGGCCTCGGGGCCGACGAGCAGCCGGTCCTCGCCGAGCATGCGGTTGATCAGGGTCGACTTGCCGGCATTCGGGCGGCCGACGATCGCGACCTTCAGGGCGCGGCGGCCGGGGGCGTCGTCGTCGGCCTCCTCGTCCTCGTCGCGCTGGGGCAGGGCGCCCTTGAGCGCCTCGTGCAGCTCGCCCAGGCCCTCGCCGTGCTCGGCGGAGAACGGGATCGGGTCGCCGAGCCCGAGGGTGAAGGCCTCGTAGGCCCCGGCGAGGCCGGCGCCGCCCTCGGCCTTGTTGGCGATCAGGATCACCGGGCAGCCGGCGCGGCGCACCAGCTCGGCGAAGGGCTGGTCGGCCGGCAGCACGCCGGCGCGGGCGTCGATCACGAACAGCACCACGTCGGCGGCGAGGATCGCCGCCTCGGTCTGCATCCGCATCCGGCCGGTGAGGGTCGCGGCGTCGGCCTCTTCCAGGCCGGCGGTGTCGATCACCCGGAACTGGAGGCCGCCGAACGCGACGTCGCCCTCGCGCCGGTCGCGGGTCACGCCCGGGCGGTCGTCGACCAGCGCGAGCTTCTTGCCCACGAGGCGGTTGAACAGGGTCGACTTGCCGACGTTCGGCCTCCCGACGATCGCGACGGTCGGCATATCCATGGTGGTTCTCGAAACAGTCCGGACGATGAAATCAGCGCGTGATCGGCGGGGGCGGCGCGGCAGGCTCGGGCTTGGCCGCGGTCACCGTCACGGGGCCGCCCGCCACGATCGCCGCGTAGACCTCGATCCGCTCGCGCAGGTTCCGCGGCGTGTCGGGATCGGCCACGATCTGGTCGAACCAGCGGCTGGCGTCCTCGTAATCGCCCTTCTTCAGGGCAGCGAGGCCCAGCATCTCGCGGGCCGTGTGGCGGAACGGGGTCCCGGCGGCGAGGCCCTGGAGATTGGCGAGCGCCGGATCCGGGTTCGCCCCGTCGAGGCGCAGCAGCGCGGCGCGCAGGCGCGCGAGGTCGCGCAGGCCGTCGCCGACGCCGGTATCGTCGGCGAGCTTGTCGAACTCCGCGGCCCCGGCCGCCGGGTCGCGCTTGCCGGTCTCGGCCGCCGCCCGGAACCGGGCGAGCAGGCGGTAGCCCGCCGGGCCCTGCGCCTCCAGGGCGTCGAAGGCCTTGTCGGCCTCCGCGACCTTGCCGTCCTTGGCGAGGCGGTTGGCGTCGTCGAACTGCACCGAGGCGACCTCGGCCGCCGCGCGCTGCTGGGCCTGCCAGTAGCGCCAGCCCGCGACGCCCGCCACCAAGAGCACGGCGAGCGCGATGATCACGCCGCTGTAGCGCTTCCAGATCTGGAGGATCCGGTCGCGGCGGTAATCCTCGTCGACCTCGCGAAGGAACTCGTTGTTCTCGGCCATTCTATCCCGGCCCGCATGATCTCAGCGGGCCACCTCGTCGCGTTCGGGCCCCGCGCCTAACACACGGGCGCCGGGTTGGCGACAGGCCATGTCTCTGGGCCGCCTCGTGTGTCGTCTCGGGTGCCGGCTCAGGCCGGGGTGCCCGGCCAGACCGGCACGCCGATCACCGGGTAGTGCAGGTAGCGGGCGAAGACGAACCACGCGGCCGTGCCGATCAACAGGGCCAGGACGTCGTTGCGCCAGCCCAGCGGGGCCGCCGCCGGACCACCGTGCTGGGCCGCGACCGCCCCCGGGGCGAGGCCCCGGCGCTTGGCGCTGATCCGGGCGGTCACCGCCCAGGCGAGGAAGCCGCCGAACAGCAGCATCGAGCCGAGATCGCCGTTGGCGAGGAGGTGCGCCGTCGCCCAGATCTTCACGGCGAGCAGCATCGGGTGCTTGGCCTTGGCGCGGATATGGCCCGGCAGGTAGGCGGCCGCGAGGCACACGAAGGCGGGCCAGACCAGCGCCAGGGCGAGGTGGCGCGTCCAGACCGGCGGATCCCAGACCGGGATGTAGCCGGCGAGCCGGTAATCGTGGAAGCCGATCCCGATCAGCACGAGCCCCAGCAGCGACAGGGCGGTGTAGCCGAGCTTGTAGCGGCCCTCGCCGATCCGGCCGACGATCGCGGCGCGCCGGGTACGGGCCATCGAGAAGGCGTGCGTGCCGAGGAACAGCACCAGCCCGAGGATCAGGAGAACCATGGATGACTTTCGGTCGGGCCGCGCGCGCGGTCGGCGGCAAGCACTCTGTAATGGTTCTCAAGCGAATCTCCGCCTGTTTGTCCAGGCGCAGCCGGGACGCAGCCGGGTGGCGATCATGGATTGGGCGAACGGGATCGCCGGATGGGCGCGCGCCGCGCGCCGGATCCTGCTGACGCTCACTCTGGCGCTATCCCTGGCGCTTCTGCCGCTCCTCCCGCACGCCGCCGCGGCCGCGCCTGAGCCGCCGCTCTCGGCGCTGACGCTGGTCGGGCCGCCCGCGCTCGTCTTCAAGGCGGGGCGCGACGCCTGCGACGGCGCCGACGTGCCCGACGCGCCGGCGCGCGCCTTCCGGGACGCGTCGGGCGCGGTCGCGCTCTACGGGATGCATTACCGCAACCGGGCGCTGCGCGGTCCCGACCTCGAGCATCTCAGGATCGACTGCGCGGTGGTGCTCGATTCGGGCGAGAAGCCCGACCCGGCCGCCTACGACGACCGCTCCTGGATCACCGCCACCTGGACCGAGGACGGGAGCCGCGTGGCCGCGCTCCTCCACCACGAGTACCAGGCCAACGAGCATCCCGGCCGCTGCCCGGCCGCCAGCTACATGGCCTGCTGGTACAACACGATCACGGCCGCCGCCTCGACGGATGGCGGCCGCAGCTTCAAGCGCCAGAGCCCGCCCGCGGTGGTCGCCGGGGCGCCGTTCCGGCAGGAGGTCGACCAGGGCCGCCACCGCGGCTTCTTCAACCCGTCGAACATCGTGGCCGACGGGACGTGGCGGTACTTCCTCGCCTCGACCACCGGCTGGACCCGGCCCGGCAGCGACCAGGAGGCGGGGGTCTGCCTGTTCCGCAGCGACGACCCGGCCGATCCGACCCGCTGGCGGGCCTGGACCGGCACCGGCTTCACCGCAGCCTTCCCGGATCCCTACCGGGCCGGCCGCCCGAGTACCGCCACCTGCCGGCCGGTCGGGCCGTTCCCGGGCCCGGTCGGCGCCGTCGTCCGGCACCGCGGCACGGGCGCCTGGATCGCCGTGTTCATGGCCAAGGCGGGGGAGGGCTTTCCCCGGTCGGGCTTCTACTGGACGACCTCGCGCGACCTGATCACCTGGGACAGCCCGCGCCTGCTGCTCGAGGGCGCGACCCTCTACGACGACCCGTGCGCGGCGACCGTGCCGCTCCTCGCCTATCCGTCGCTGCTCGACCCGGACGCGCGGGGCCGCAATTTCGACGACGTCGGCGACCGGGCGCTGCTGACCTACGCGAGCCTGCGCACGGAGGGTTGCACGATCACTTCCGATCGCGACCTGCTGCGCCGCCCGGTGGCGATCCGCGTCTGGCCCTGATCCCGCTCTACCGGCGCGGCCCCAACCGCGCGCGACGCCGTCCCGAGCCTCGGGCGCATCCCGTCCGACCGGACGCGGCTCTACGGAGCGGGCCTGCCGAGCGCCACCGTGTAGGACGGGCCGGCCGCGACGGAACGCCCCGGGAGGCCGATCCGCTGGCAGAGCACGGTGCCGAGGGTGACGCTCAGCATCAGCGCGGTCGCGGAGAGCAGGAGCGTGGTCGCCCGGGCATAGGCGCGACCGGCATGGATCAGCAGGCAGCCGAACGCGAAGATCGCGACGGCCTGGAACAGGTGCTGCACGGGCGACGTCCTCTCTGGCGGCGGACGCGCGGTCCGGGCCGGCCGGGATCGAGCGCCATCGTCTCCGAGCGGCGTGAAAACGCGGTTAACGTCGGGTATAGCTGGCTCCGCAATCGCCCGCTCGGAGAGGAATCCGCATGTCGCGTTCGAGGGTTCCGGAGGCGCAGAGCCGCCCCGACGGGACGGGGGTGATCCCGTCCCACGACACGGCGATCCTGGGATCGGGCGCCGTCGGCGCGGGGGCGATCGGGGCGTCGGCCCTGGGCGCGCTGGCCCTCGGGGCCGCGGCCCTCGGCGTCGTGGCGGTCGGCGCCTTCGCGATCGGCCGCCTCTCGGTGGGCCGCGCCCGGGTCGGCACCCTGGAGGTCGGTTCGCTGGAGATCGACACGCTCACGGTGCGGTCGGTGCGGATGCCGGACCGCGGCTGAGCCGCGGCGCCGGGAGGAATTCGAGGAGGGGAGCGATGACCGATCGGAAGCCGCCCTTCCGGCCCGCGGACGCGGTCGACGCCCTCGGCGAGGTCGAGGGCGATTTCGTCCTGCCGCTCTGCCTGCCGGGATCCAACCTGCTGATCGGCGAGGACCTCGCCATGCTGGTCCTCGACACGATCCACGGGCAGCGAGTCGGCCTGCCGCTGAGCCAGCAGGGCGCGGCCGACCTCCACGCGGTCCTGGGTGAGGCCCTGCGGCTGCTGCAGGCGCGGGACCGCGGCCCCATCCAGTAGGGCGCGCGCCGGCGAAAGGCTTCGTTGAGGCGGCCGGGATAGACAGGTCCCGGTTCCTCTCCGTGGCGGCCGATGCGCGCTCCGTTGCTTCTCCTGCTGCTGACCTGCGCCGCCCCCGTGCAGGCCCGGCCCGCCACCTTCCTGGCGGTGCACGCCGTCGGCATGGCCGCGCTGCCGCCGGTCCCGCCCGCGCCTGCGGCCATGCCCGCACCCGCACCGGTCGCCGCCGACGCCCGCGCCCGCTACCTGCCGCTCATCGCCCGCGAGGCCGCCGGCACCGGCCTGCCCCTCGCGGTGGCCGACGCCGTCGCGCGGATCGAGAGCGGCTACGACCCCACAGTGGTCGGCAGCGTCGGTGAGGTCGGCCTGATGCAGGTCCGCCCGACCACCGCGGCGATGCTCGGCTTCCGCGGCACCGTCGCCGAGCTGGCATCGCCGGAGATCAACGTCCGCTACGGTGTCCGCTACCTCGCCGAGGCGTGGCGCCGGGCCGACGGCGACCTCTGCCGGGCCCTGATGAAGTACCGGGCCGGCCACGGTTCGGAGGCGATGTCGCCGCTGTCGCAGCTCTACTGCGCCCGCGCTCAGGCGATTCTCGGCAACCCGGAGGCGCGCGTCGTCCGGGCGAGCGCCCGCGCGGCCGCGCCGGACCGCCTCGCCGCGCGTTCGGCGGGCCCCGTCCACCGGACGCGCGTCGCCGCCGTCCCGGCGAAGCCGATGTCGTTCTGGGAGGCGCACCGGGCGCGCATCGCCCGGCTCAACGCCGCCGTGGTGTCGCGCTGGCGGGCGCGCGGCTGGTCGGCCGCGCCCGACGGGTCCTCCGGCGAGCCGGCCGGCGGCTAGCGCCTCTCACGCCTCGGCTTCGGCCTCGGGCCCGTCCGAGCGCGCGCCGCGGGCGACCTCGCGCATCGCCGCGTCCGGAAGCGGCCGCTGGAGCCGGAGCGCCTCCGCGGTCGGCGCCTCCAGCCACGTCGCCCACTCCTCCGGCTTCGTGAGCAGGACCGGCATCGCCTTGGGATGGACCGGCCCGACGACGCCGTTCGCCTCCGTGGTCAGGAAGGCGAAGAGCCGGTGCTCCTCCGCGACCCGGTCGGGGTTCTCGCGCTTCGTGCCCCGCACGCCGGTCCAGGGCCGCCAGATCCCCGCGAAGGCGAAGAGCGGCCGGTCCTCGTCGAGGGCGAACCAGACCGGCGTCTTGCGCGGCTTGGTGTCGGCGTACTCGCTGAAGGCGGTGACCGGCACGAGGCAGCGATGGGCGACCCCGAGCCAGGGCCGCCAGTGCGGGCTCGCGACGTTGCGCACGTTGGTGATCGGATGCTCGCCGAACGCCTTCGGCCCCGGCATGCCCCAGCGCATCATCGCGAGGTCGCGGCCGGTCGCGCCGTTCAGGACCACAGGCGCCAGCTGGTCGGGAAAGATAGCCGGCAACAGCGGGAGGTTTCCGGTGCGATCCTCCGCGATCTCGAAGGCCCGGCGCAAGTCCGCCGGGCCGGTTCGCAGGCTGTAGAGATTGCACATGGACACCCCGCGTGGTCGGTGAGCGCGTTGCCGGCTCTACACGCTTTCGGGACGCCGCGCCCAGCCCGGCGGAGAGGGGCGTCCCGGCCGATCGCCGACCGGGACGCCGCCGCCTCAGTTCAGGTGGAACACCACCTTCACGCAGCCGTCCTTCTTGTCGCGGAAGGTCTTGTAGAGGTCCGGGCCCTCCGCGAGATCCTGCGAGCGGTGGGTGATCAAGGAGGTCATGTCGATCTTGCCCTCTTGGATCAGCTTGGTCAGCGGCTCGAGGTAGCGCTTCACGTGCGTCTGGCCGCTCTTGAGGGTCAGGCCCTTCTGGACGATCGCCCCCATGTTGACCGGAATCGGGCCGCCGTAGACGCCCGGCACCGAGACGATCCCGCAGGGGCGGACCGCGTTGATGGCCTCGGCCAGCGCGTAGGGGCGCTCGGTGGCGGTGAGCTTCTCCTGCACCGTCGACAGCATGCCGGTGAGGCCGCCGTGGCCGGCGCTCGCCTCCATGCCGACGCAGTCGATCACGCCGTCGGCGCCCTGGCCCTTGGTGATCTCCTTGATCCGCTCGAACACGTCCTCGTTCATGAAGTCGATGACGTCGGTGGCACCGGCCTTCTTGGCCAGGGCGATCCGCTCGGGCACGGTCTCGATGGCGATGATCCGCTCGGCCCCCATGATCTTCGCGGACTGGATCGCGAAGATGCCGACCGGGCCGGTGCCCCAGACCGCGATCGTCTCGCCGCCCCGGATCTCGCAGTGCTCGGCGCCCTGCCAGCCGGTGGGCAGGATGTCGGTGAGGAACAGGACGGATTCGTCGTCCATGCCGTCCGGCACCTTCATGGGGGCGACGTCCGCCATGGGCACGCGCACGTACTCGGCCTGGCCACCCGCGTAGCCGCCGGTGAGGTGCGAGTAGCCGAACAGGCCGGCCGTCGTGTAGCCGAACTGCGCGGCCGCCATCTCGGCGTTGCGGTTCGACCGCTCGCAGACCGAGAAGTTGCCGAGCTTACACTGCCGGCATGCACCGCAATTGATGTTGAAGGGCACCACGATCCGGTCGCCCTTCTTGAACTTGGTGAAGCCCTGTCCGACCTCGACGACTTCGCCCATGAATTCGTGGCCGAGGACGTCGCCGCTCTTCATGGTCGGCATCAGGCCGTCCATCAGGTGCAGGTCCGAGCCGCAGATCGCGCAGCTCGTCACCTTGATGATGACGTCGCGGGAATCCTCGATGACCGGATCCGGGACCGTGTCGCAGCGGATGTCGTTGCGGCCGTGCCAGCACAATGCCTTCATGGCGTCGTCTCTCCGGAAGCTCTCGGGATTGCGGCCGTCTCGGCCGCTCTCCCGTAAAGCCCGCCTCGGCACGGCCAAGTTCCGGCGTCGCCGTCCGGGCGACCGCGGCGAAGGGGTTTACGAATGTTTCACGTGAAACAGCCCCGTTCACCGTCGCTTTACGACTCGCGCCGGCCCGGTCCGGATCAGGCGATCCCGTCGATGCCGATGCCGAGCTGCTCGGGCCCCCGGAGCGACGCGCCCGGCCGGTAGGGCGGCGGATCGACCGCGAGCCGCGGGGCGACGAGGCGGCGGCTCAGCGCCACCAGGGCGATCTCGGCCTCGAGCCGCGCCAGGGGCGCGCCGACGCAGTAGTGCAGGCCCCCGCCGAAGCCGAAATGCTCGATGTCGCCCCGGTCGGGATCGAAGCGGTCTGGCTCCGCGAACCGGTCGGGATCCCGGTTCGCGGCGGCGAACATCAGGATGACGGGTGCCCCCTTGGGGATCATCTCGCCGGCCACCGCGATCGCGCCGAGGGCCTTGCGGGTCCGGAAGTGCACCGGCGGCTCGTAGCGCAGGACCTCCTCGATCAGCCGCGGCGCGCGCTCCGGATCGGCCCGGAGCCGCTCCAGCTCCTCGGGGTGCCGGAGCAGGGTCAGCATGGCGTTGGTGATGAGGTTCACGGTGGTCTCGTGACCGGCGACCAGCAGCAGGACCGCCGTCGACAGGAGGTCGAAGTCGCTCATCTGCTTCCGGCCGTCCGGACCGGGGGCGGCGAGGCCGCTCAGCATGTCGTCGGCCGGGCGCCGCCGTTTCTCGCGGATGAGGTCGCGCATGTAGGCGGCGATCTCGTCGAAGGCGCCGACGATCTGGCGCCGGGTCGCGTCGTCGTGGCGCGCGTCCGGCTCGACGGCCGTGGCGAGCTGCGTCGCCCAGGCCTGGAACCGCGGCTCGTCCTCGCGTGGCACGCCGAGCAGCTCGCAGATCACCGTCACCGGCAGCGGGTAGGAGAGGTCGCTCACGAGACAGACCTCCCGCCGGTCCCGGCAGGCGTCGATCAGGCCGTCCACCTCCCGGGCGATCCGCGGCCGCAGCGCCTGAACCCGCGCGATCGAGAATTCCCGCATCACCAGGCTGCGCAGCCGGTCGTGGTCCGGGGGATCGCGGAAGATGAACGGGCGGTGCGTGGCGCTGATGCGGTTCTTGATCGGGTTGAGGATCAGGTCCTTGAGCGGATTGCCAGTGCGGGGCCGCCGAGGCGGTGGCAGATCCTCGGAGCTGAGCCGCGGGTCGAACAGCAGGCTGCGGATCGCCGCGTGCGTGGAGACGACGTAGCTGCCGTCGCGCTGGCGGGAGACCGGCTGCTGCCGCAACCGTCGATAGAGCGGGTACGGGTCGGCCCGGTTGGCCGGATCCATCACGGCGGCGAACAGCGCGTCGTCAGACATGGACGGCCTCGGTGGAAGGCGGCGCCGGGGCGGCGCGGCGCGGTGTCGGGAAGCCCGGGGCCGCCATCTCGACGCGCGGCCGGTCGGTGGCGTCGGTGATCGGCGGGAACGGGTCGCCGGCCGTGATCGCCTCCGCGTAGGCCGGCAGCCAGCGCGCCTGATCGAACGAGACGGCCGCGATGCTGCGCCCGGCGCGTCCGTAGACGGCGAGGAAGCGGCGGGACGCCCGCGACCCCTGCACCACCGCGACGGAATCGGCGCCGTCGGGGAGGCCGACCAGCTTTATGTTGATCCCGAACTGGCTCGACCAGAAGGCCGGCAGGTGGCCGTAGGGGCGCTGCTCGCCGGGGCCGGCCAGCATGTTGCGCGCGGCGTGGGCGGCCTGCTCGACGGCGTTGCCCCAGTGCTCCACGGCGATCAGCCGATTGCCGTAGAGCGGGATCGGCCACCGAGCGACGTCGCCCGCGGCGTAGATGTCCGGGCAGGGCACCCCGTCGGCGTCGAGGACCCGGCAGGCGGCGTCGCAGGTCACGCCGCCGGCATCGGCGCGCAGGCCCGCGCCCCGCAGCCAGCCCGTCGCCCGGGTCGCCCCAAGGGCGGCGATGACGAGGTTGGTCTCGACGGTGCTGCCGTCCGCCAGCCGGGCCCGGGCGACGTGCCCCGCCGCGTCGCCCTCGAACGCCCGCACCATCGTGCCGGGGTGGAACGTGGCGCCGGATTCGCGCAAACGCTCGGCGATCACGCCGCCGACGAAGGTCCCGAGACCCCGGGCCAGGGGCGCGGCGTTCGGGTCGATCAGGGTCACGGGCAGGCCGAGGTCGCGCAGGCAGGAGGCCGCCTCGCAACCGATCAGGCCGCCGCCGACGATGAGCACCTGCCGCGGGCGCGCCAGCAGGGCGTCCCGCAGGGCGGCCGCGTCGTCGCGCCCGCGCAGGGTGAAGATGCCGGCGAGCCCGCCGCCGGTCTCGGCCGGCCAGGGCCGGGCCTCGGCGCCGGTGGCGATGAGCAGGGCCTCGTAGGCCAGCGCCGACCCGTCGGCGAGCCGGAGCGTGCGGGCTGCCCGGTCGAGGGCGACGGCCGGGCTCCCGAGACGCCAGCGGGCGCGCAGATCCGCCAGTTCCGGCAGCCGGGTCGCGTCGGCGGCGAGTTCCCCGGCGAGCACGTGCTTCGACAGGGGCGGCCGGTCGTAGGGCCGGTACGGCTCGGCGCCGACCAGCGTGAGCGGGCCGTCGTACCCGCCCCGCCGCAGCGTCTCGGCGCCGCGCAGGCCGGCGAGGGAGGCGCCGACCACGACGATGCCGGCGGGTTCGGGGGTCACGGCGCGTCTCCGTCGTCCGGGCCGGCCTGGAGGCTGATGGCGCGGACCGGGCAGGCCTGCACGGCCCGCTCGATGGCGCCGCGGCGATCGGCCGGCGGCGCGGGATCGTAGAACAGGATCTCGTGGCCGCGGATCGCGAAGGCGTCCGGCGCGGCGTAGCAGCACTGGGCGTAGCCCTGGCAGCGGTTGAGATCCACGACGACCCGGAGCGCCGCGGTGTCGGAGGCCGGCATCACGCCGACCTCGCCAGCCGGCGCGCGGTCCCGGCATCGGTCCCGGCGCGCGCGAGATCGTCCAGAGCCGTCAGGATCGACGCCATGGCGTCCCGGGCCGCGAAGGCGTCCCGCAGCGCCCCGGCGCGCGCCCGGAAGTCGGGCTCGCCGAGCACCCGCGCCACCGCGGCGCCGACCGCCTCCGGGGCCGGCGCGCTGGTCCCGAGGTTGATCCCGACGCCGGACCAGCCGATGCGCGCGTTCACCTCCGCCTTGTCCTCGGTCAGGCCGGCCGACACGATCGGCACGCCGGCGGCGAGCGCCTGCGAGACGCTGCCGTAGCCGCCGTTGGTCACCAGCACGCTCACCCGCGGCAGCAATTCGCGGAACGGCAGGAAGCACGACACCCGGGCGTTGGCCGGGACCGGAACCTTCAGCGCGTCCACCGGGCGGCCGCCGGTGGTGGCCAGGACCAGCAGATCGTCCCGGTCGGCCAGGGCGGTCAGTGTCGGCTCGACCAGCTCGCCGAAATCCGCGTTGGCCAGTGTGCCCTGGGTGACCAGCACGACGGGCCGGCCCGCCGCGTTCGCCGCCTCCAGATCGGGCCACCAGTCCGGGAGCGGCGCGGGCGGCGTCGGCGGATCGAGCAGGCCGATGAAGCGCAGGCCGGGCGGCAGGGTGCCGTACTCGTACTCGAAGCCCGGCACGGTCGGCTGCAGGAACAGGTCCGGCAGGACCACGATCGAGTGGGGCAGGGACGCCGGCAGGGGCGGCAGGCCGAGCGCGGCGAGCTTCGCGTCCGTGTAGGCCCGCACCGGGTTGACGAAGGCCGCGTCCATGCCGGCCTTCAGGGTCGCGTAGCGGACGAGATCGTCCCGGTCGCGGGCCGGCGGCAGGCCGAGGCCCACGGGCGCGTGGTCGGGCCGGTCGAGGAACAGGATGCTGACGTTGACGGTCACGATCGGCGGCCGCGGCGCGCTGTCGAGCAGCAGCGGCAGCGCGCCCAGGAACATGCTGCCGGCCAGGATCACGTCGGGCGCCTCGGCCGCGATCAGCGCCCGCAGGGCGGCGGCCTGGACCGGCATCGGATCCACGAACCGCCGCTCGAACTCGCGGCGGTAGCGCTCCGGGCCGGCCGGCAGCTCGGTCTCGCGGTACTCGGCCGCGTGGTTGTCCGCGTAGGGCGTGAAGCGCAGGCCCGCCGCCTCGACCTTCGGCCGGAAGGCCGGGTCGGTGAGCACGAGGACGTCGTCCCCCCGGGCCGCCACCGTCCGACCGATGGCGAGGAGCGGGTTCACGTGGCCGGTGAGCGGCGTCGCGGCGATCAGGATCTTCATCACGGCCTCCTCGAGCGCCCCCGGTCGGGCCGGCGTCGCTCCTGCTCGGGTGCCGGCGCCTTCACGCGCGGGTGCCCCGTGGCCCCCGGCGCGCCGGACTCACAGGGGAAATCGCGGCCGGTCCAGCGCAGTTACACAACCCCAAGGTGCTTGGTGCGGCGCCGCACCATGGCATCCGGTTGAAGTCCGACGCAATATCGGAGTGTCACAGGCCACAGCGATCGTGCGGCCTGCCGGATTTCGGCGCCTCCACCGTTCGGATGACGCGTCACGGACGCCCGACCGCGACGGCCGGCGGCGCCGTCAGTCGACCACGACGACCCGGTTCGGCAGCTCGTCGGGATCGCCCGGGCCCGCGGGGAGATGCTCCGCCAGGCAGGCCCCGACGCGCGCGACCGCCGCCGTCAGGCCGTCCTCGATCGCGCCGCGCCCGAGCGCCGGTATGAGCTCGGCGAGGATCCCGTCCCAGGCGGAGGGCGGGATCTCCCGCAGGACGCCGAGATCGGTGACGATCTCGGCGTGCCGCTCGGCGAGCGACAGGTAGAGCAGGATGCCGGTGCGCCGGCGCGTCAGGCTCAGGCCGCGCGACCAGAAGGCCCGCCGGGCCGCCTCCCGGGCGCGGGCGCGGCGCAGACGGCGCGGCACCAGGGCCATGCGCAGCCGCTCGTTCTGGCTCGCCGCGAGGATCGCCGTCACGAGGGCTGCCTGCGCCAGCAGGATCGACGCGGCGCTCCAGGCCGTCAGGGCGATCAGCGGCCAGGGCAGGACCAGCGCCGCGACGAGGGCGGTGAGCAGCACGATCGAGCGGTAGGCGCCGGCGCGTCGGCTCACCATCACGACGATCTCGCCGGAGGTCCCGGCCTCCGCGCGCCCGACCGCCTGGGCGAGCCGCTCCCGCGCTTCCGGAGTCAGGACAGCCGCGCGTCTACCAGTCACCGGAGGCCCCTCCGCCGCCCGACGAGCCGCCGCCGCCGGAAAATCCACCGTCGAAACCGCCCGAGGAGCCGCCCGACCCGCCGTCCGAGAAGCCGCCGCCCCACCCGCCCGAGCCGGGGCCCGGCAGGATGACGAGGCCGCCGGGTCCCGACCGGCCGCCCCGGCTCATGCGCCACGCGACGAACACCACGATCAGGAGCAGGACGACGAAGACCGCCACCTGGGCGGGATCGACCTCGTCGGACCGCACCTGCGGCTTGCGCTGCCAGTCCTGCGCGTCGCCGGCCAGGATCGACAGGATGCCGTCGACGCCGGCGTCGAGGCCGCCGAAATAGTCGCCGGTCTTGAAGCGCGGCGTGATGGCGCCGGCGATGATCACCTTGGACAGGGCGTCGGTCAGCGCCCCCTCCAGGCCGTAGCCGACCTCGATCCGGACCTTCCGCTCGCTCGGGGCCACCAGCAGCAGGACGCCGTTGTTGGTCTTGGCCTGCCCGAGTTTCCAGTCCCGGAACAGGCGGTTGGCGTAGTCCTCGACGGTCGTGCCCTGCAGGTTCGGCACCGTGGCGACGACCACTTGGTCCGAGGTCTTGTCCTCGTGCGCCTTCAGCTTGGCCTCGAGGGTGCCGCGCTGCTCCGGCGTCAGGATGCCGGCCGCGTCGACGACGCGGCCGGTCAGCGCCGGGAAGGTCAGCTCGGCCCCCAGCGCCCCGAGCGCGAAGACCGTCAGGCAGGCCGCCAGGACGGCGAGCGACAGGGCGAGCCGCACCCGGTCGGGCAGGATCCCGCCCCGGGTCCGGGTCATGGTCGGTCCTACGCGCCGCCCCACGCGCCGCATCCTAGAACTTCACGTTCGGCGGCCGGTCGGCGTTCGGCGTCGCCGTGAAGGTCTCCATCGGCTTGGCGTCGGGGTACAGCACGGCCGCGATCCAGCGGCCCGGGATCGTGCGCACCTCGGTGTTGTAGGCCTGCACGGCCGTGATGTAGTCGCGCCGCGCCACCGCGATGCGGTTCTCGGTGCCCTCCAGCTGGGATTGCAGGGCGAGGAAGTTCTGGTTCGACTTGAGGTCGGGATACCGCTCCACCGTCACCAGCAGGCGTCCGAGCGCGCCCGAGAGCTGGTTCTGGGCGTCCTGGTACTCCTTGAACTTCTGCGGATCGCTGACCGTGGAGGCGTCGACCTTCACGCTGGACGCCTTGGCGCGCGCCTCGGTGACGCCGATCAGCACGTCCTTCTCCTGCTGCGCGTAGCCCTTCACGGTCTCGACGAGGTTGGGGATCAGGTCGGCCCGCCGCTGGTACTGGTTCTGCACCTCGCTCCACGCGGATTTGGCCTGCTCCTGCAGCGTCGGCACCCGGTTGACCGCCCCGCAGCCGGAGAGACCCGCGGCCACCAGGATCACCGAGAGCACGCCGAGGAGGCGCGCCGCGGGCGATGTCCGGCGCACCGCGCCGGCCGTCAGCGTCGTTCCCATATCGTCCCCCATCTGCCGGCCGAGACTCGGCCGCTTGATCACGAGCCCGAGAGATAAGGGCCGGAACCGCCAAGGTAAGGCCCTCGCCCGACGGGTCTTGAAGGTTTGTGGCGCGGCCCGCTAAGGGCGTCGGCAACGGACCGGGCCGGCGCACGTTCGGACCCTCGAGCCGATGGTCCGGCCGAGGACCGATCGGCGCGGCGCCGCGGAGGCCGGGAATGGATGCAGCACTCGCCGACGATGTCAGGGCCGCCAGCGCCGACGCGCGGCGCCACGCCCGGGCGTACCGGGCGCCGTCCGGCAAGGACGCGCTGCCCTGGTCGGTCATCGCGACGTTCGACGCCCGGGTCCGGGGCCACCTCGCCCGCGATCCGCGGATCGAGGACGAGCGCGACCGCGTCCTGATCGCCGCCGTGAAGCTCGCAGAGACGCCGGTCGAGGAGGGGGACGAGAGCGTCGCCGCGGCGCGCGCCCACCTCGTCGACGCGATCGACTACCTGGAGCAGGCTGTGCTGCGCTTCGGCCTCGTCAACCGGGAGGGGGCCAAGGCCGGTCTCGGCACCTACGGCCAGCCGGTCGGATCCCGCGACTGACGGCGCGCCCGGACCGAGCCGCCGGATGTCCGCCGACCTGCCCGCGGCCGCGACCCTGAGCCGCCTCGACCTGAAGACGCTCCGGCTGTTCGCGGCCATCTGCGCGGAGGGGACCCTGAACGGCGCGGCCCGCCGGGCGGCGATCGCGCCCTCGGCGGTGAGCAAGCGCCTCGCCGAGCTGGAGCACGCGCTGGGCTGCACGCTGCTCACCCGCGAGCCGCGCGGCATGCGGCTCACCCCGGCGGGCGAGACCCTGCTGCACCACACCCGGCGGATGCTGGCGAGCGCCGAGCAGATCGCCCTGGAACTCGCCGAGCACGCCCGGGGCGTGCGCGGCTTCGTGCGGGTGCTCGCCAACCTCTCGGCCATCGTGGAGTTCCTGCCCGAGGACCTGCAGGCGTTCCTGGCGGCGCAGGACGGGATCCGGGTCGACCTGGAGGAGCGGCCGAGCGGAGGCGTCGTCGCCGGCGTCGAGGAGGGCTTCGCCGATCTCGGCCTCTGCGCGGGCAACACCGACACCCGCAGCCTCACCGCCTACCCGTACCGGAGCGACCGCCTCGTCCTGGTGATGCCGGCCGGACATCCCCTGAGCGGCCGCGGCGCCGTCGCGCTGGCCGACACCCTCGACTACGACCATGTCGGGCTGCACGCGGAGAGCTCGATCTACGCCGCCCTGCGCGACGAGGCCCGGCGCCTCGGCCGGCCCCTGCGGTTGCGCATGCACGTCCCGAGCTTCGACGCGATCTGCCGCATGGCGCAGGTCGGGCTCGGCCTCGGGACCGTGCCGGAGCGCGTCTACGCCCTGCTCGGCCCCCCGATGCGGCTCGGCGCGGTGCCGCTCACCGATCCCTGGGCCGTGCGCACGCTGCGCCTCGTCGTCCGCCCGGGCGCCCTGTCGCCCGCGGCCGCCCTCCTGCTGGAGCATCTCCGGGAGGCCGGGCGCTGAGCCCGCGTTCTCCGTCGGCGAACGCAGGGTGGTGCATGGCGTTTGGACTTGGCTACCGGAAGAGCCCTATCTCCGGGGCAACAAACGATGGAGGAAAGCCGTGTCCGGTCCGCTCAGCGGTATCCGCGTTCTCGAGCTCGGTCAGCTGATCGCCGCGCCCTTCGCGACGCGGCTGATGGCCGAGTTCGGCGCCGAGGTCATCAAGGTCGAGCCCCCGGGTGAGGGCGATCCCCTCCGGAAGTGGCGCAAGATGCACGAGGGCACCTCGCTCTGGTGGTACCTGCAGTCGCGCAACAAGAAGTCGATCGCCGTCAATCTGAAGTCGCCCGAGGGGCTCGACATCGTCAAGCAGCTCGCCGCGAGCGCCGACGTGGTGGTCGAGAACTTCCGTCCCGGCGGCCTGGAGAAGCTCGGCCTCGGCTGGGACGTGCTCTCCGCCCTCAACCCGAAGCTCGTGATGGTCCGGATCTCGGGCTACGGCCAGACCGGCCCCTACCGCGACCGGCCCGGCTTCGGCGCCATCGGCGAGTCGATGGGCGGCATCCGCTTCACCACCGGCAGCCCGGAGGCCCCGCCGGCCCGGGTCGGCGTCAGCATCGGCGACACCCTTGCCTCGCTCCACGGCGTCATCGGCGCGCTGATGGCCCTGCTGCGGGTCAAGACCGGGCAGGGCGCGGGCCAGGTCATCGACGTCTCGCTCGTCGAGAGCGTGTTCAACGTCATGGAGAGCCTCGTCCCGGAATACGACCTGCTGGGCGAGGTCCGCACCCGCACCGGCGGCGCCCTGCCGGGCATCACCCCGTCGAACACCTACCCGACGCGGGACGGCGGCTACGTGGTCATCGCCGGCAACAGCGACCCGATCTTCCGCCGCCTGATGACGGCGATCGGCCGGCCCGACCTCGCGGACGACCCGGCGCTGCGCAACAACGAGGGACGCTCCAGGCAATCCGCCATGCTGGACGGCACCATCGCCGACTGGTCGAAGACGCAGACGGTCGAGGAGGCGCTCGCCGCCCTCGACGCCGCCGACGTGCCGGCCGGCCGCATCTACTCGGTGGCCGACATCGTGGCCGACCCGCATTATCAGGCGCGCGACATGATCCTGCAGGCGGAGCTGCCCGGCGGGACCGCGGTGAAGATGCCCGGCATCGTCCCGAAGCTCTCCGACACGCCCGGCGAGGTCCGCTGGCAGGGGCCGGCCCTCGGCGCCCACACCGATTCCGTGCTCGCCGAGCTCGGTCTCGACCCGGCGCGCATCGCCGCGCTGCGCGAGAAGGGAGCCGTGGCATGAGCGGCGACGCGCTGATCGTCCAGGAGGTCGCGACCCGCGACGGCTTCCAGATCGAGCCGGTCTTCGTGCCGACGGCGGAGAAGATCCGCCTGATCGACGCCCTGGCGGCGGCCGGCTTCAGCCGGATCGAGGTCTCGTCCTTCGTCTCGCCGAAGGCGGTGCCGGCGCTCGCCGACGCGGCCGAGGTCTTCTCCGGGATCCGGCGCCGGTCCGGGACCGTCTACGTCGCCCTGGTGCCGAACCCGAAGGGCGCCGAGCGGGCGCTCGCCGCCAGGGTCGACGAGATCAACCTCGTCGCCTCGGTGAGTGAGACCCACAACCGCGCCAACATGGGCATGAGCCCGGCCGACTCGATCGCCGGCTTCGCGCGGATCATGGATTCGGTGCGCGGCGCCCCACTCAGCACCAACGCCACGGTGGCGACCGCCTTCGGCTGCCCGTTCGAGGGCGACCAGCCGGCCGACAGGGTCGTCGCGCAGGTGGAGCGCTACCTGTCGCTGGGCGTCGACGGGGTGACGCTGGCCGACACGACCGGCATGGCCAATCCCCGGCAGGTGAGCCGCCTCGTCGCGCGGGTCCTGCCCCTGGTCGGTCCCGGGCGCCTGACGCTCCACTTCCACAACACGCGCGGCCTCGGCCTCGCCAACGTGCTGGCGGCCTACGACGCGGGCGCCCGGCGCTTCGATGCGGCGCTCGGCGGCCTGGGCGGCTGCCCGTTCGCGCCCGGTGCCACCGGCAACATCTGCACCGAGGATCTCGTCAGCATGGCCCACGAGATGGGCCTGCCGACAGGCCTCGACCTCCCGGCGCTGATCGGCCTGTCGCGGGACCTGCCGCGCCTCGTCGGCCACGACGTGCCCGGCCAAGTCGCCAAGGCTGGACGGCCCTGCGACCTGCATCCGGCCCCCGCCCGGGCGGCCTGAGCCGGAGACGGGGAGGGGCGGGCTCACAATGGCCGGCCCCACGCGTTGGACGCGACGCGCTCCCTCTCCCGTTCGGGAGAGGGTCGGGGTGAGGGATGAGAACTCTCCGGATGCGGCACACCGTCGACGCGCCGGCAGGACGCTTCTCATCCAGACAGACCTGATCCCTCACCCTGTCCCTCTCCCGCACGGGAGAGGGTACCCGCGCCTCGTCCGGCGAAGGCGGCGTCGCCGTCGTGTGCCGTGAGCTGCGCCCGAACCTGACTTCGCGGGAAGCCGCCCGCCCGAAGGCGGCACCGCCCACGACACGTCCCTCAAGAACACACCACGGAGGAAACCATGACTGCAGCCCTGTCCGGGTCGCCGGCCGCCGCCGAGGCCGGCGCGGTGACGGAGACCGGCGTCGTCCACAAGGTCGCGTGGCGGCTCATGCCGCTGATCATGATCTGCTACATGTTCGCGTTCTTCGACCGCATCAACATCAGCTTCGCCAAGTTCCAGCTCCAGAGCGACCTCGGCTTCAGCAACGTCGCCTACGGGCTCGGCGCGAGCATGTTCGTCGTCGGTTACGTGATCTTCGAGGTGCCCTCGAACCTGTTCCTCTACCGGGTCGGGGCGCGGCGCTGGATCGCCCGGATCATGATCTCCTGGGGCATCGCCACCGCGCTGATGATCTTCATCCGCAGCGAGTGGCACTTCTACGCCCTGCGCTTCCTGATCGGCGCCATGGAGGCGGGCTTCGCGCCGGGCATCCTCTATTACCTGACCATCTGGTTCCCGGCCTCGCATCGCGGCCGCATCACCTCGTTCATGTTCGTGGCCTCGGCCTTCTCGGGGATCTTCGGGGCGCCGGTGGCGGGCCTGATCCTCGGCGGCCTCAACGGCGTCGGCGGCCTCGCCGGCTGGCAATGGCTGTTCCTGGCCGGCGGCCTGCCCTGCCTCGTGCTCGGAATGCTCGTGCTGACGCGCCTCGACGACCGGATCGCCGATGCCCGCTGGCTGTCCGAGCCCGAGAAGGCGCTCCTGTCGAGCCGGATCGCACACCACAACCGGGACATCGGCGACCACTCGCTGATCGGGGCGATCAAGCAGCCCGGCTTCCTGATGATCGCGCTGATCTACTTCCTGCTCCAGATCGGCTCGTACGGTCTGAACTTCTGGGGGCCGGACCTGATCAAGACCGCGAGCGGCGGCCAGGCGGCCTCGGTGGGCTTCCTGACGGCGATCCCCTACATCTGCGGGGCGATCAGCATGGTGGTGATCGGGCGCCTGTCCGACGCCTCGGGCGAGCGGCCGAAATTCGTCGCGGGCCTCGCCATCGCGGCGGCGCTCGGCTTCTTCGGCGCCGGCCTGTTCGACAAGCACATCGTGCCGCTGATGTTCGCCCTGGCGCTGCTGGGGGCCGGCATCGTCGCCTCGATCCCGACCTTCTGGACCCTGCCGGCCAAGCTCGTCACCGGCGTCGGCGCGGCGGGCGGGATCGCGCTGATCAACACGCTCGGGCAGTTCGGTGGCATCGTCAGCCCCGTGATGGTCGGCTGGGTGAAGGATCTCACCGGCTCGACGACGCCCGCCCTTTACGGGATCGGGGTGCTCTGCCTCGTCGCCGCCGGGCTCGCGCTCTTCGCCATGCCGGCGAGCCTGCGCCGGAGCGACCGCGCGGCGTGAGACGGCCCGCCGCCCCGGCGCGGCCGGGGCGGCGGGCCGCGGCTGGCCCCGGAGCGGGGCGAGACGGGCGTGGCCGCACGCTGCGCGGGCGGGATCGGTCAGGCGCGCGACCGCCGCGACCGAGCGGTCCCGGATCGGCGCCGGGGGCCCCCGAGGTTGCGCGCCGCCGGGATCGGCCGATGCCGACATCCGGTTCAGTCGCCGATCTCAGCGGCCGAAATCAGTGAACGTATCAGTAACCATGGCGGGAATGCCGCCGGTTGCGCGGTGGAGCAAAAAACCTCGCGCTGCCGGACAAACCGCCGGCCGCTCATATTGTATATTATCTGCAACCTCAAGAAACGGAGTGAAATCAACTTGAGGTAGAAATCCCTCGGCTGGCCCGTCGTCTCGGTTTCGTCCCGCAAAGCCCGCGCGAGCGGGCCCACCGGAGACGGGGCACGAGGATCGGGACGCCCTCCAACAGCGATGTCTCAGATGGACCACCTCACCGACCACCGTTCAACCTTCATGCTGGAGAAGGTCGGCGCGATCGTCGCGGCCTACGTCTCGCGCAACGCGATCGAGGTCACGGCACTGCCGGCGCTGATCGACCAAGTGCACACGGCGATCGCGGTGCTCCGCTGCGCGCCGTCGGAGTTCGGCGGGGTCGGGCTGAGCCAGTCGCAGGTCGATGCCTCGATCCAGCAGGACGGCCTGATCAGCTTCATCGACGGCCGGTCCTACCAGACTCTGAAGCGCCACCTCACCGCGCACGGCCTCACCCCCGAGCGGTACCGGGCGAAGTACGGCCTGCCGGCCGACTACCCGATGGTGGCCCCGGGCTACGCCGCGCGGCGCTCGGAGATCGCCCGGGCGATCCAGCTCGGCCACAAGGCGGCCTGAGCGATGGCGCCCGACGCTTCCGCGGATCCGGCCCGGGACCGCGCGCCGGTACCGGGGGCGGCGCGCACGAGCGACGCCCTGAGCCGCATCGCCGGCATCCTCGACGTGCCGGTGGCGAGCTTCTACCCGGATGCCGACCGGCCCGACGCGGCCATGACCCAGGCGGCCGACCTCGTCTCGGCCTTCGTGGCGATCGACAGTCCGGCGGCGCGCCGGACCTGCCTGGCCTTCGTGCGGGCGATGGCGAGTTCCTGAAGCGCCGTGGCGCGCTGCGGGAGGCCGGAGACCGGGTCACTTCGTCGGGGGGCGGAGCGCGGTCTCCGGCCCGTCCGGCCGGACCCGCGTCAGAACACGTGGCGCAGGAGGTAGAAGAGAGCGGCCGCGAGGGTGATCGCCGCCGGCAGGGTCAGGATCCAGGCGAGCGCCATGTTGCGCACCGTGGACATCTGGAGGCCCGAGCCGTTGGCCGCCATCGTGCCGGCGACGCCCGACGACAGGATGTGGGTGGTCGAGACCGGCAGGCCGTAGAGCTCGGCCAGCCCGATCGTGCCGGCGGCGACGATCTCGGCCGACGCGCCCTGCGCGTAGGTCAGGTGGGTCTTGCCGATCTTCTCGCCCACCGTGACGACGATGCGCTTCCATCCGACCATGGTGCCGAGACCCAGCGCCAGGGCGACGCAGACCTTGACCCAGCCCGGGATGTAGCGCGTGCCGTCGTTGAGCAGGCCCGCGTAGCGCTTCAGGTCGGCCTTGTCGGCTTCCGAGAAGTCCGCCCCGGCGCCCGGCAGGACGCGCACCGCGTCGGCGGCGAGGTACATGTCGCTGCGCAGGTTCTGGGTCTGGGCGGCCGGCACCGTGCGGATCGCGCCGTAATTCTTCACGCTGGCGGCGATGTCGTTCGAGAGCGCCGCCAGCGCCGCGTAGACGGGCGGCGTGTTCAGCGCCTTGGTCTTGAGCGCCTCCGTCACGGTCCGGCGCGCGGCCGCGGCGTCCGGCACCGCGGCGCCGGGGGCGCGGGCGGAGAACACCGCGCTCGCCGCCGTCGAGGCCTGCACGAAGGCGGGCGTCGTGTCGTCCGCCATGGTGCGGTTGAGCGCGTAGGCGGTGGGGGCGGCGCCGATCAGGATCAGCATGATCAGGCCCATGCCCTTCTGCCCGTCATTGCCGCCGTGGAAGAACGAGACCAGCGTGCAGGTGAGGATCAGCAGGCCGCGGATCCACGGGGGCGGCGGCGCCTCGCCCGCGGGCGCCTCGTAGAGGTCCCTGCGGCGGACCGTGACCTTCAGGGCGAGCAGCAGCAGCGCCGCGAGCACGAAGCCGCAGACCGGCGAGAACAGCAGCGCCTTGAACACGTTGAGCGCCTGGGTCCAGTCGACGCCCGCGGTGCCGTCGCCGCCGTTCATCAGCTGGTTGGCGAGGCCGACGCCGAGCACCGAGCCGATCAGCGCGTGGGACGACGAGTTCGGCAGCCCGAACGCCCAGGTCCCGAGGTTCCAGATGATGGCCGCCAGCAGCAGCGCGAAGATCATCGCGTAGCCCGCGTGCGAGCCGACGTTGAGGATCAGCTCGACCGGCAGCAGCGTGACGATCGCGTAGGCCACGGCGCCCGAGGACAGCATCACGCCGAGGAAGTTGAAGACGCCCGACCAGATCACCGCGACGAGCGGCGGCATCGAGTGGGTGTAGATCACCGTGGCGACCGCGTTGGCGGTGTCGTGGAAGCCGTTCACGAACTCGAAGGCGAGGGCGATCAGCAGGGCGAGGCCGAGCAGCGCGAAGGCGCCGTAGGCCAGGGGCGCCTCCCCGACCGCGTTCATGTCCGCGATGAGGCTCACCACCGCGTAGCCCAGGCCCGCCACGAGGACGAGCAGGAACGCCACCACCCCGCCGAGATGCATCCCGTGGTCGAGGCGCGGGCCGCCCGCCTTCCGGCCTCCCACCGCTCCCGACGGCATCACGGCGGTATCGGACATGAACCCTCGCGCGGAATCTTTCGTGGTGAGCGGGGATTAAAACCGCGCGGTGACGGTTGGGTGACGGCCCGCGACGCCGCGCGTCGGCGAGCGTGTCCGAGTGCGTGTCCGAGAGCGTCGGGCGGCGCTGTCACACGCCTGACGCGGTCCGGCCGCTAGCGGACCGGACCGCTCGCCCGATCGCACGAGGGATCCGCATGATTGACGCCACGGTGCCGGCCCTGTCCCTCGGCGCGCTCCTGGCCGTCGTCCAGATCGGCAGCATCGCCGTCGCGGCCCGGCGCCTCGGCCGGGACCACGGCCCGTCGCGGTTCCCGGACGGCGCGCCCGTCTCCCTGGTCCGCCCCCTGCGCGGGGTCGAGGCCTACAGCGAGGAGATGCTCCTCCGCAGCGTCCGCCTCGACTACCCGTCCTACGAGCTGATCTTCTGCGTGGCCGACCCGGCCGACCCGATCGTCCCGATGGTGGAGCGCCTGATCGAGGCCCACCCGCACGTGCCCGCCCGCCTGATCCTCGGCGACGAGCGCGTCAGCGCGAACCCGAAGCTCAACAACTGCCTGCGCGGCTGGCGCGCCGCCGCCCACGACTGGGTGGTGCTCGCCGATTCCAACGTCGCCATGCCGCCGGACTACCTCCAGCGGCTGCAGGCGGCGTGGCGCGCCGATACCGGCCTCGTCTGCTCCACCCCGGCCGGCGCCCGCCCGGGCAGCTTCATGGCGGAGGTGGAGTGCGCCTTCCTGAACACCCTGCAGGCGCGCTGGCAATACGCCGCCGAGGCCTTCGGGCTGGGCTTCGCGCAGGGCAAGAGCATGCTCTGGCACAAGCCCTTCCTGGAGGCGCAGGGTGGCCTCCAGGCGCTCGCGGCCGAGATCGCCGAGGACGCGGCCGCCACCAAGCTCGTGCGCGCCGCCGGCAAGCGGGTCCACCTCGTGGCGAGCCCGTTCGAGCAGCCGCTCGGCCCGCGCGGCTTCCGGGAGGTCTGGGCGCGGCAGCTGCGCTGGGCGCGCCTGCGCCGCGTGACCTTCCCGCTGTTCTTCGCCCCCGAGATCGGCAGCGGCGTCCTGCTGCCGGCGCTCCTCGTCGCCCTCTGGGCCGGAAGCCTCGCGGGCCTCGCGGGCGCTGCCGGCCTCGCCGCCCTGTGCTATGCCGCGGAGCACCGGCTCGCTCTCCGCGCGGGCTGGCACCGCTCGCCCCGCACGCTGGCCGCCTTCCTGGCGCGCGACGCCCTGATCCCGGCGATCTGGGTCGGCGCCTGGATGCGGAGCGCCATCGTGTGGCGGGGCAATGCCATGGACGTGCGCCCCCGGCGGGCCGCCGACGCGCGCACCTACGCGCCGACGGCCTGACCGCCCGGCGATCGGAGGCCCTGACGTGTCGCGCCGCTACGCCCTCTACTGGCTGCCCGCCCCGGATTCGCGCCTCGAAGGCTTCGGCCGGGCGATCCTCGGCACCGACAACGTCGCCGGGCTGCCGGTCCCGCACCCGGAGGGGCTCGGCGATCTCGCACCCGTCACGGCGGGCGCGCGGGTCTACGGGTTCCACGCCACCCTCAAGGCGCCGCTGCGCCTCGCCCCGGGCACCGGGGAGGCCGACCTCGTGGCCGCCGCCCGCGCCCTCGCGGCCGCGCACCCGCCGGTGGCGGTGGGGCCGCTCCGGGTCGCCGCCCTCGGGCCGTTCCTCGCCCTGGTGCCGGAGACACCCCCGCCGGAACTCGGGCTCCTCGCCGCCGAGTGCGTCGCCGCCCTCGACCCGTTCCGGGCACCGCTCACGGAGGCCGAGCGCGCCAAGCGCCGGCCGGAGCGCCTCGACCCGCGCGGCCGCGCGCTCCTCGACCGCTGGGGCTACCCCTACGTGTTCGAGGCCTTCCGCTTCCACATGACCCTGACCGACGCCCTGCCGGAGGCGGAGCGCGACCTCTGGCACCGGCGCCTGTCCGAGGCCTACGCCGCCGCGGGACCGGAGCCCCTGCGGATCGACGCCGTCAGCCTCCTGACCCAGGACGGGTCGGGACCGTTCCGGCTCCTGGCGCGCCTGCCCTTCGGAGAGGCCCGTGGTTGACCGCCCCCTCGGCCTCGAACCCGCGCTCGATCCGAGCGCCCGGGTCGTTGACAGCCGCCTCGGCCGCTACACCGAGGTCGGCGCCCGCACCCGCCTCACCGAGACGACCCTCGACGACTATTCCTACATCGGTGAGGACGGCGAGGTGATCTACACCGCGATCGGAAAGTTCTGCTCGATCGCCGCCAGCGTGCGGATCAATCCCGGCAACCACCCGATGGAGCGGGCGTCGCAGGCGCACTTCACCTACCGGGCGCGCGCCTACTGGCCGGAAGAATCGGACGAGCCCGCCTTCTTCGACCGGCGCCGGGCGAGCCCGGTGGCGATCGGCCACGATGTCTGGATCGGCCACGGCGCGGTCGTCCTGCCCGGGCGCACGATCGGCACCGGCGCGGTGGTGGGGGCGGGCGCCATCGTCACCCGCGACGTCGAGCCCTACACGATCGTCGTCGGCAATCCCGCCCGGCCGGTCCGGCGCCGCTTCCCCGAGGCGGTCGCGGACCGTCTGACCCGCTTGGCGTGGTGGGACTGGGACCACGAGCGCCTGCGCCGGGCGCTGCCGGATTTCCGCGGGCTGCCCATCGAAGCATTCCTGGAGCGCCACGAAGATTAAGTCGGCTATCGAAAAGCCGAGATGCTGCGCCGGCAAATATAATCGTCCCGAATACGTCATCCAATCGTCGTCAAACCGGCGTCTACGTGCGGCCGTTCCCCGGCGGATGGTGGCATGCTGGTTATCGAGGATCTCACGCGCCAGTACGGCGACCGACGCGCCGTCGACGGCGTGTCGCTCCGGATCGAGCCCGGCAGCTTCGTCGGGGTGATCGGCCGGTCCGGTGCCGGCAAGTCCACGCTGCTGCGCCTCATCAACCGGCTGGCGGATCCGAGCTCGGGGCGCATCCTCCACGACGGCCGCGAGGTCACCACCCTGCGCGGCCGCCCGCTGCGCGAGTGGCGCACCCGCTGCGCCATGATCTTCCAGCAGTTCAACCTCGTCGGCCGGCTCGACGTTATGACCAACGTGCTGATGGGGCGCCTCAGCCACGTGCCGACCCACCGCGCCCTGCTCCGGCAATGGTCCGCCGAGGACCGCGCCATGGCCCTCGCCGCCCTGGAGAGCTTCGACATGGGCGAGTTCGCCGGCCAGCGGGCCGACGGCCTGTCGGGCGGCCAGCAGCAGCGCGTCGCCATCGCCCGCGCCCTCGTGCAGGAACCCGAGATCCTGCTCGCCGACGAGCCGGTCGCCTCGCTCGACCCGCGCAACACGCGGCTCGTGATGGACGCGCTCGCCGACGTGAACCGGCGCTACGGCATCACGGTGCTGTGCAACCTGCACTCCCTCGACCTCGCCCGCGCCTACTGCGACCGCCTCGTCGGCCTCGCGGCCGGGCGGGTCGTGTTCGAGGGCGGCCCCTTCGACCTCACCGAGGACGTGGCGCGCCGGCTCTACGGCCTGGAGGCCGGCGAGGTGCTGGACGATTCCGCGCAGCGCGAGGCGGAGCAGCGGGCCGCGATGCCGGGCCGGCCCGGTCACGTGCCGGCGCGGCCGGTCCGCGAGGCCGCCCTCGGCGCCTGATCCGGGCCCCGGGCCCCAACGAACACCGCCAGAGCGCACCGCCAGAGCGCACCGCCAGAGCGCACCGCCAAAATGCACCGTCTTGGAAACGCCCGACCGGCCTCCGGCCGGCTGAACCTCGCCGACGCCACGAAGGACGACCCGATGATCACCCGACGCACCCTCGCCGCCGCCGCGGCCCTCGCCCTCCTCGGCCTGCCGGCCGCCGCCCAGGACTGGAAGGCCCAGTATCCGGAGCTGACGCTGGGCGTGATCCCGGCCGAGAACGCCTCGGGCACCGCCGACCGCTGGGCGCCGCTCACCGCCTACCTGACCAAGACGCTCGGCGTGCCGGTCAAGCTGCGGGTGGCGAGCGACTACGCCGCCGTGATCGAGGGCCAGCGCGCCGGCAACATCCAGATCGCGTGGTACGGGCCGGCCTCGTTCGCGCGGGCCGTGATGACCGGCGTGAAGATCGAGCCGATCGTCAACCAGAAGCACGAGACCGGCGCCTCGGGCTACTATTCGGTGGTCTACGTGCTGGCCTCCAGCCCCTACAAGACCGTCGAGGATCTCAAGGGCAAGAACCTCGCGCTGGTCGATCCGAACTCCACCTCCGGCAATCAGGCGCCGCGCTTCTTCCTGAAGCGGGCCGGCTACGACGTCGAGAAGTTCTTCGGCAAGACCTTCTACGCGGGCAGCCACGAGAACGCCGTCCTGGCGCTCACCCAGGGCACGGCCGACGCCGCCGCCAACCTGTGGAATTCCGAGACCGACACGATGGTCACCCGCATGGCCGCCAAGGGCATGCTCAAGAAGCCCGACGGCACGCCGATGCAGCAGTCGGACTTCCGGGTCGTGTTCAGGTCCGACTTCCTGCCGGAGGGGCCCTTCGCCGTGCTGGCGAGCCTGCCGGACGACCTGAAGGCCAAGATCCGCGACGCCTTCGTGGCCCTGCCGAAGGCCGACAAGGCCGCGTTCGACCGGCTCTCCGACGGCAAGGACCAGGATCTCACGCCGGTGACCCTCAAGGATTACCAGCCGATCATCGACATGCTGCGGTTCAACGACGAGCAGCGTCGGAAGTCCTGATCCGGAGCCGCCCGCCTTGCGCGGTCTGACACCCCTGTCGCCGGAGCGGGCAGCCGCCCTCTCCGGCCTCTACGCGGCGGCGACCGGCGAGGCCCGCCGCCGCACGCTGGCGGGCTTCGCCCTGGTGGCGGCGCTCGCCGTGGTCGCGGGCCTGATCGCCGAGGTGCGGCCGCTGGTCTTCGCCGAGAACATCGGCAAGTTCACCGCCTACATCCAGCAGATCCTGCCGCCGATCAGCCTCGAGCACCCGCTGGAGGACGTCCGCGCCTGGTACTGGGGCCTGCCCAGATGGCTGGGCCTGCTGGGCGAGACCCTGCTCATGGCCTATCTCGGGACGCTGCTCGGGGGGCTGGCGGGCTTCGCCCTCAGCTTCGTGGCCGCCGCCAACCTCGTGCGGTCGCGCGTGCTGCGCGTCGGCGCCAAGCGCCTCCTGGAACTGTGCCGCACCGTCCCCGAGGTCGTGTTCGCGCTGATCTTCGTCATCGCCTTCGGCCTCGGCCCGATGGTGGGCGTGCTCGCCATCGCGATCCACACCACGGGCGCGCTGGGCAAGCTGTTCTCCGAGGTGGTCGAGAACATCGACATGCGGCCCGTCGAGGGCCTGTCGGCCTCGGGCGCGACCTGGGTCCAGACGGTGCGCTTCGCGGTCTTGCCGCAGGTGCTGTCGAACTTCGCCTCCTACGCGCTGCTGCGCTTCGAGATCAACGTGCGCGGCGCCGGGGTGATGGGCTTCGTCGGCGCCGGCGGCATCGGCCAGGAATTCCTCGTGGCGATCCGCAATTTCTACTACGCGGACGTGAGCGCGATCCTCGTGCTGATCATCCTGACCGTCTTCTGCATCGACCTCGTCACCGAGCGGGTCCGCCACCGCCTGATCGGCGCGGAGCACGCCCGATGAGCGCGCGTCCCGAGACCCTGCGGGCGGCGGCCCGGGCCGACCTCGGCCGCCTGCGCGCGCGCTACCCCGCGCAGTTCCGCGCCGACTGGCCGGGGCGGGCGCGGCTCGCCGCCCTGCTCGTCGTCCTGGTGGGGCTCGCGGCGCTCGGCTACTGGCGCCTCGACTTCTCGGTGGCGCGGATCCTCCACGGGCTCGGGCGGCTCGGCACCTTCGCGGTGCTGATGCTGCCGCCATCGCCGGAGGGCCAGTTCTGGACCTTCCTGCACGCGCTGGGCGAGACCCTCGGCATCGCCTTCCTGGGCACGCTGACGGCGGCGATCCTCGCCTTCCCGGTGGCGTTCCTGGCGGCGCGGAACGTCGTGCCCAACCCGTTCGCGCGGTTCGCGGTCCGCCGCGGCCTCGACGTGATGCGCTCGGTCGACGTGCTGATCTGGGCGCTGATCTGGATCAACGTCGTCGGCCTGGGCCCGTTCGCCGGGGCGCTCGCGATCGCGTGCTCGGATTTCGGCGCGCTCGGCAAGCTGTTCTCGGAGGCGATCGAGACCTGCGACAAGCGGGCCGGCGAGGGCGTCGTCGCTTCGGGCGGCTCGGCGCTCCACCGCATCCGCTTCGGGCTGATCCCCGGGGTGCTGCCGGTGCTGGCGAGCCAGGTTCTCTACTTCTTCGAGTCGAACACCCGCTCGGCGACGATCATCGGCATCGTCGGCGCGGGCGGCATCGGCCAGTACCTCACCGAGCTGATCCGCGTGCTGGAGCTGCAGCAGGTCGCATTCCTGGTTCTGATGATCCTCGTGACCGTGGCGGCGATCGACTGGGTCTCGACCCGCCTGCGCCGGGCGATCATCGGGCCGGCGGCGCGCTGAGGGAGGCCTCGGCTTTCCGGCATCACGCGCGGAGCGCAATGACCCAGGGTCGCGCTGCCCCGGGTCGCTTCGCTCCGCTCGCGAGGACGGAGTGCCGAGGCCCTCGCGCGGACATCGCGCGGAGGTCGCGCGGAGGTCGCGCGGAGGTCGCGCGGACATCGCATCACCCGCCGATCACCAGCTCCACGCGGTC
This sequence comes from Methylobacterium oryzae, assembly GCF_021398735.1. Lineage (NCBI taxonomy): Bacteria > Pseudomonadati > Pseudomonadota > Alphaproteobacteria > Hyphomicrobiales > Methylobacteriaceae > Methylobacterium > Methylobacterium oryzae. Next base: position 5,738,490 of record NZ_CP090349.1, on the reverse strand, counting down.
GGCGGCGAACAGGGTGCGGTTCGCCTGGATCGGCACGCCGGCGGGATCGATGTTGACGCTCGACACCACCAGCACGACCCGCGCCGGCGCGATGTCGAGGCGCTGCGCCTCCGCGGAGTCCGCGGGGCGGGCCCGGATCCGCGTCGAGAGCCGGGTGTAGTCGTGGACGCCGCAGGTCGCGAAGGCCCGGGTGATCGAGCCGCGCGCCGCGTAGGCCTCGGCGAAACCCGCGAAGCGCGGCAGCGGCAGCCAGGTCAGCGCCGTCGAGAGCGGGGCGCCGTCCGCCCGGTGGACCGTCAGCAGCTCCAGGATCGGCGCGCCGGGGGCGAGGGCCAGGGACGCCGCCTGCTCGGTCCCGGCCGGGACCGTGGTCGCCGCGACGAGGTCGCCCCAGGCCTCGCGCCCGGCCCCGGCGACGATCTCGGAGAAGCGCGTGCGCGGCCCGATCGGGTAGGCGAGCGGCGCCTCCTCCACGAAGGTGCCGCGGCCCTGGCTGGCGCGCACGAGCCCGCCCTCGGCCAGCGCCGCGAGGGCGCGCCGCACCGTGTGCCGGTTCACCGCGAACCGCGCCGCCAGGGCGGCCTCGGCGGGGAGCTGCTGTCCCGGCGCGTAGCGTCCCGCCGCGATCTCGGCCGTCAGCGCGTCGGCGATCTGCCGCCACGCCGTCAGCCCCTCGCCCCGGACGAGGCCGGCCGCCTGCTCCTGCGCATCCATCCTGTCATCAAAACTTCATTTGTGCGGCGCACGCCAGTTGTCTATACACCTATACAACCGAGCGACGAAGGGATTCGCGATGACGACGACCCCGAGACATCCGGGATCCGAGGGCGAGACCGCGGCGCGCCAGGCGGTCATGGCCCTCTGTGCCGAGGCGAGCCGCGCGGATCTCGAGGCGGCCCTCGAGGCGGCCGTGTCGGGCCTCGAAGCGCCCGCGGCCGCGGACCTGCGTCCGCCCGAGACCGGTCTCGTGATGGCGTCGGGCCGGATCGGCGGCGACGGTCGCCCGTTCAATCTCGGAGAGGTCAGCGTGACCCGGGCCGCCATCCGCCTCGCGGACGGTCCGGCGGGCTTCGCCTACCATCTCGGCCGCGACCGCGCGAAGGCGCGGCTCGCCGCGATCCTCGACGCCCTCTGGCAGGATCCGGTCCGGCGCGCCCGGGTCGAGGCCGCCCTGGAGCCCGCCGCCCGGCGGCTCGCGGCCTCCCGGGATCGGGCCGCCCGGCGCACGGCCGCCACCCGCGTCGATTTCCTGACCCTCGCCCGCGGAGAGGATTGAGCATGCTCGCCCCCGGCTTCGCCGACCCGGTTCACGACGCGCAGGACACGTTCCGCGCCGTGATGGACGCCCTCGCCCGCCCCGGACGCGTCCGGCCCCTCACGCCGGGCCTCGCGCCGCCCGCGCCCCTGACGCCGGAACTGGCCGCCGTCGCGCTGACGCTCACCGATGCCGACACGCCGGTCTGGCTCGATCCGGCCCTCGCCGCGGCGCCGGAGGTCGCGGAATACCTGCGCTTCCACACCGGCGCGCCGCTCACCGGCGACCCGGCCGCGGCGGCCTTCGCGCTGGTCAGCGAACCGGCGCGCTGCCCGCCGCTGGCGGAGTTCGCCGCCGGGACGCCGGCCTATCCCGACACCGCCACGACGCTGGTGCTCGCCCTCGACGCGCTCGCGGAGGGGGAGGGACTGTGCCTGTCCGGCCCCGGCATCCGGGGCACCGCCGGGATCGCGCCGGCGCCCCTGCCGGACGGCTTCGCGGCGCAGCTCGCGGAGAACCGCGCGGGCTTCCCCCTGGGCGTCGACCTGATCCTGACGGCGCCCGGCCGCGTGGCCGGCCTGCCGCGCTCCACGACGGTGACGGAGGCCTGATCCATGTACGTGGCCGTGAAGGGCGGCGAGGCCGCCATCGACAACGCTCACCGTCTCCTCGCCGAGGCGCGCCGGGGCGATCCGGCCGTGCCGGAGCTCTCCGTCGAGCAGATTCGGGAGCAGATGGCGCTGCTCGTCGACCGGGTGATGACCGAGGGCTCGCTCTACGATCCGAACCTCGCGGCGCTGGCGCTCAAGCAGGCGCGCGGCGACGTGGTCGAGGCGGTGTTCCTGGTCCGCGCCTACCGGACCACGTTGCCGCGCTTCGGCGCCTCCGCGCCGGTCGACACCGGCGCCATGGCGGTTGAGCGCCGGATCTCCGCGACCTTCAAGGACCTGCCCGGCGGGCAGGTGCTCGGGCCGACCTTCGACTACACCCACCGGCTGGTCGACTTCGCGCTCGCCGCCGAAGCCGGGATCGAGCCCGCCGCCGAGGCCGCGCCGCGGGCCGATGCCGGCACCTGCCCGCGGGTCACCGACCTGCTGGCCCGGGACGGCCTGATCGAGCCCTCGCCCCCCGACGACGGCGCGCCCGCGGGCGACCTCACCCGCGAGCCGGTGGACTACCCTGCCAACCGGGCGCTCCGCCTCCAGGCGCTCGCCCGGGGCGACGAGGGCTTCGTGCTCGGACTCGCCTACTCGACGCAGCGCGGCTACGGCCGCACCCACCCGTTCGTCGGCGAGATCCGAGTCGGGGAGGTCGCGGTCGAGTTCGTGCCCGAGGAACTGGGCTTCGCGGTGCCGCTCGGCCGGGTGCGGCTCACCGAGTGCCAGATGGTGAACCAGTTCAAGGGCTCGGGGGCTGCCCCGCCCCAGTTCACCCGCGGCTACGGGCTGAGCTTCGGGCAGAGCGAGCGCAAGGCCATGGCGATGGCCCTGGTCGACCGGGCGCTCCGCGCTGAGGAGCTGGGCGAGCCGGTGGCGAGCCCGGCCCAGGACCAGGAATTCGTGCTGGCCCACTGCGACAGTCTCCAGGCGACCGGCTTCGTCGAGCACCTGAAGCTGCCCCACTACGTCGACTTCCAGGCCGAGCTGGAACTGGTTCGCCGGCTACGTACCGAGTTCGAGCGCGGGTCCGACACCGTCGAGATGCAGGAGGCCGCCGAATGAGCGCCGCGATCGCGCACCGCCCGGAGAGCGAACCGGGCTACAACTTCGCCTATCTCGACGAGGGCACGAAGCGGATGATCCGCCGGGCCATCCTCAAGGCCATCGCGGTGCCGGGCTACCAGGTGCCCTTCGCCTCCCGCGAGATGCCGATGCCCTACGGCTGGGGCACCGGCGGCGTGCAGGTGACGGCCGCGATCCTCGGCCGCACGGACGTGCTCAAGGTCATCGACCAGGGCGCCGACGACACCACCAACGCGGTCTCGATCCGCCGGTTCTTCGCCAAGACCTCCGGGGTGGCCACCACCACCCGCACCGCGGAGGCGACGGTGATCCAGACCCGCCACCGCATCCCCGAGACGCCGCTCACCGAGGGCCAGACCCTGGTCTACCAGGTGCCGATCCCCGAGCCCCTGCGCTTCCTCGAGCCCCGCGAGACCGAGACCCGCCAGCTCCACGCGCTGGCCGAGTACGGCGCCATGCACGTGAAGCTCTACGAGGATATCAGCCGCCACGGCCACATCGCCACCACCTACGCGTACCCGGTGGAGGTGGCGGGCCGCTACGTGATGGACCCGTCGCCAACGCCGAAATTCGACAACCCCAAGATGGACGACTGCCCGGCGCTCCAGCTCTTCGGCGCGGGCCGCGAGCGGCGGATCTACGCGGTGCCGCCCTACACGCGGGTGCGCAGCCTCGACTTCGAGGACCACCCGTTCCGGATCCAGGCGTTCGAGCATCCCTGCGCGCTGTGCGGTGCCGAGGGCGTCTATCTCGACGAGGTGCTGCTCGACGATGCGGGCCGGCGCATGTTCGTCTGCTCGGACACCGACCATTGCGAGGGGCGCCGCGCGGACGGCCATGTCGGCACGGGGGACGCGGCATGAGACGCGCTATGACCGACCTCACGGTCCGCCGGGCCGGAAAGCCCGACCTGCCCGCGATCCTCGACCTCTACGCCGAGCTGAACGGCGGGCAGGTGGCGACCCTGGCACAGGCCGGGGCGCTGCTCGACCGGCTCGCGGCCTATCCCGATTACGGGCTCTACGTGGCCGAACGCGACGGCGCGGTCGTCGGCACCTTCTGTCTCGTCATCCTCGACAACATCGCCCACTGGGGCACGCCCTCGGCGCTCGTCGAGAGTGTCGTGGTCGCGTCCCAGCACCGCGGCGGCGGCCACGGCCGGGCGATGATGCACGAGGCGGCCCGGCTCGCCGAGGCGCGGGGCTGCTACAAGCTCGCCCTGTCGTCGAACGTCGACGCCAAGCCGGCCCACGCCTTCTACGAGAGCCTCGGCTTCGAGCGCTACGGCTACAGCTTCCGTCTCGATCCCCCTTTCCTGCCCGACGCCGCGGAGGCGACCCGATGAGCGAATCCCTGCTTCAGGTCCGCGGCCTGACCAAGCGCTACGGCGCCCGGCTCGCCTGCGCCGACGTGTCGTTCGACCTCGTCCCCGGCGAGGTGCTGGCGATCGTGGGCGAATCCGGTTCCGGCAAGTCGACGCTCCTCTCCCTCATCGCCACCGAGCTGGCGCCCGATTCCGGGACGGTCGCCTATCGGATGCGCGACGGCGCGCTGCGCGACCTCGCCACCTTGAGCGAGGCCGGGCGCCGGGCGCTGATGCGCACCGAGTGGGGCTTCGTTCGCCAGGACGCGGCCCAGGGCCTGCACATGGCGGTCTCGGCCGGCGGCAATGTCGGCGAGCGGCTGATGGGGCTCGGCGACCGCCATTACGGGCGGATCCGCGCCCAGGCCCTCGACTGGCTCGGCCGCGTCGAGATCGCCGCCGACCGGATCGACGACCCGCCGACGCGCTTCTCCGGCGGCATGCGCCAGCGCCTGCAGATCGCCCGGAACCTCGTCACCGGCCCCCGCCTGGTGCTGATGGACGAGCCGACCTCCGGCCTCGACGTCTCGGTCCAGGCCCGGCTCCTCGACCTGATCCGCCGGCTCTCGGCCGAGCTGGGGCTCGCGGTGATCATCGTCACCCACGACCTCGCGGTGGCGCGGCTCCTCTCGCACCGGATCATGGTCATGCGCGCCGGCCGGGTGATCGAGACCGGCCTCACCGACCGCGTGCTCGACGATCCCGAGCACGCCTACACCCAGCTCCTCGTCGCCTCGGTGCTCGCCGCATGACCGCGCTCCTGACCTTCGAGACCGTCGCCAAGAGCTTCACTCTGCACCTGCGCGGCGGCGTCGTGCTGCCGGTGGTGGGCGATGTCAGCCTGTCCGTGGAGCCCGGCGAGTGCGTGGTGCTCGGCGGCCCGTCCGGAGCGGGGAAATCCTCGCTGCTGAAGATGGCCTACGGCAACTACCGCTGCGACGGCGGCGCGATCCTGGTCCGCGACGGCGCGACGGTCGTGGACGTCGTCCGGGCCGATCCGCGGGCGGTCCTGGCGCTGCGGGCGCGGGTGATCGCCTACGTGTCGCAGTTCCTCCGGGTGATCCCGCGGGTCCCAGCCCTCGACGTCGTCGAGGCCGCCGGCCGCGAGGGCGGATTGTCCGAAGCGGCGGCACGCGCGCGGGCCGAGACCCTGCTGGCCCGGCTCAACTTGCCGGAGCGGCTCTGGGGCCTGCCGCCCGCGACCTTCTCGGGCGGCGAGCAGCAGCGGGTCAACATCGCTCGGGGCCTGATCGCCGACCGGCCGCTCCTGCTCCTCGACGAGCCGACCGCCTCCCTGGACGCGGAGAACCGCGCCGTGGTGGCCGAGCTCGTCCGCGAGAAGCTCAGGGCCGGGGCCGGCGTGCTCGGCATCTTCCACGACAGCGAGATGCGCGACGCTGTGGCGACCCGGGTGGTCGATGTCACCCGCTTCGCGCCGCAAGCCCGGGCAGCCTGAGGATCCTCACGATGGACGACTTCATCCTCGAGAACGCGACCCTGGTCCTGCCGGACCGGGTGCAGCGCGGCTGGCTCGCGGTCTCGGACGGAGCGATCGCCGAGATCGGCGAGGGGCGCCCGCCCGCGCGCGGCCTCGATCTCGGCGGCGACCACCTGATCCCCGGCCTGATCGAGCTGCACACCGACCACCTGGAGAGCCATTTCGCGCCGCGCCCGAAGGTGCGCTGGCATCCCCTCGGCGCCGTCCTGGCCTACGACGCGCAGATCACCGCCTCGGGCATCACCACGGTGTTCGATTCGCTCCGTGCCGGCAGCGATCCGGACGGCAGCGGCCTCGGCTCCGAGCTGGAGCAGCTCGCCGGCGCCATCGCCACCGCGCGCGCCGCCGACCTGTTCCGGGCCGAGCACTTCACGCACCTGCGCTGCGAGTTGCCCTCCCTGGACGTGCTCGACACGGTGGCGACCTTCACGGCCCGCTACCCGGTGGGGCTGATCTCGCTGATGGACCACACGCCCGGCCAGCGGCAGTTCCGCGACATGGAGAAGTACTACACCTACGCCACCCGCGGCGGACGGCCGATGGACGAGATCCGCGCCAACACCGAGCGCAAGGTCCGCGACGGGCGCGCGCTCAACGCGAAGAACCGGCCGGCCCTCGTCCAGTTCGCCCGCGAGATGGGCATCCCGCTGGCGAGCCACGACGACACCACCCTGGCCGACGTCGACCTCGCGGTCGGCGAGGGCGTGCGGCTAGCCGAGTTCCCCACCACCCTGGAGGCGGCCGAAGCCGCGCACCGGCAGGGCATCACCGTGATGATGGGCGCGCCGAACCTGATTCGCGGCGGCTCGCATTCCGGCAACGTCGCGGCCCTGGCGCTGGCCGAGGCCGGGCACCTCGACATCCTGTCGTCGGACTACGTGCCGGCGAGCCTGCTGATGGCGGCCTTCCTGCTGCCCGAGCAGGCGCCCGGGATCACGCTGCCCGCGGCGCTCGCCACCGTCACGTCGAACCCCGCCCGCGCCACCGGCCTGACCGATCGCGGCGCCCTGGCGCCCGGGCTGCGGGCCGATCTCGTGCGCGTGCAGCGGGCCGAGGGCGTGCCGGTCGTCCGCGAGGTCTGGCGCGCCGGCCGGCGGGTCGCCTGATGGCGGGCTGCCTCGTCCTGGTGGTCGGCCCGAGCGGGGCCGGCAAGGACACGTTGATCCGGCTCGCCCGGGCGGCGCTCGCCGACGACCCGCGCTACGTCTTCCCGCGCCGCCTCGTCACCCGCCCGCCCTCGGCCGACGAGGACAACGACGAGATCGACGAGGCGGCCTTCACCGAGGGCTGCGCGGCCGAGCGCTTCACCCTGAGCTGGCGCGCCCACGGCCTCGGCTACGCGCTCCCGGAGACGGTCGGCCGGCGCGTCGCCGACGGCCACGTGGTGGTCTGCAACGTCTCGCGCCGCGTCGTCGCGCGGGCGCGTTCGGGCCTCTCGCGGGTGAGCGTCGTCGAGATCACGGCGCCGGCCGAGATCCTGGCGCGGCGCATCGCCGCCCGCGGCCGGGCGCAGGACGGCGACTTGGCCGCGCGTCTCGCCCGGGAGGGCGGCGTCACCGCGGACCTGACGATCCTCAATACCGGCTCTGCGGAGGCTGCGGCCGGACGGCTGGTGGCGCACCTGCGCGCCTGCTGACGCGGAGCGGCTCTCGGCGGCTCGGGCCGCGATCCCGGTCGCAGATCGTGGGGCGCGATCCGGGGCTCGCGCGCCGGCCGCGCGGCGCGCGTGCGCCACGAAAAAAGGGCGGGCGCCGATGCCGGCACCCGCCCTCGCTGTGATCCGCCGGGGAGACCCCGGCGTCGTCCGACTCAGATGCCGCCGAACTTGTAGTTGAAGCCGGCGCGGACGATGCTGCCCTCGGTGCGGAAGCGCGAGATGTACGCGCCGTTGCCCACGCCCGGGACCGCGCCGACGAGAACGTTCTGGCTGCCGAGGTCGTAGTGCAGGTACTCGGCCTTCACCGTGATGGCGTCGTACTTGATGCCGATGTAGCGGCCGAGCGCGAAGGTGTTCAGGAAGCTGTCGGTCGGCAGGGCGAACTCGATGCCGCCGCCGTAGGCGAAGCCGGTCTTGAAGTCGTCGTAGCGGCCGGCGAACTGGAGGCGGCCACCCGGGGTGTAGAAGTTGGCGTCGTGGAATACGTTGCCGTAGGCGAGGCCGCCCATCCCGTAGACCAGGACGCGGTCGAAGGCGTAGCCGACGCGGCCGGTGAGGGTGCCGAGCCAGTCGAGGCTCTGGCGGAACTGGCTGATGTTCGGCGGGCCGCCGGCGACGTTGCCGGTGCCGAGCACGACCCGGTTCTTGGTGATGTCCGTCCAGTCGATGCTGTTGGCGATACCGACGACGATGCCGGCGCCCGGCGTGAACTGGTAGTTGTAGCCGGCGGTGCCGCCGATGTTGGCGAAGCCGTCCTGCGAGGTCGAGGTCGCGAACGGGCGACGGCCGAGGGCGACGTTGGTGGCGTTGCCGGGCTGGACGCCGACGGTCGTGATGCGCTCGCGGTCGGTGAAGGTGTAGGCGGACTCGAGACCGGCGTAGAAGCCCGTCCAGGTGAAGACCGGCACCGGCGTGAAGACCGGCGGCGGCGCGGCGCGACGCGGCAGGTCGGCGGCGGAGGCGGCCGTCGTGACCAGGGCCGTCGCGGCGGTGGCGAGGAGGAGCTTCTTCATCATGGCGGGGGTCCGAGGTGACGCGTTGTTGTCGCCACTTAAGCTCGGCCGCACGGATCCCGCTATGCCCGCGAAGCCACACTGTGGCGCGAAAGCGGCGCGGATACTGCCTGTGATTGATCTTTCTCCGTTCAAGACTCGCATCCGCAGCTTGACAGCGCGGTCGGTCGGCGGGCCCCCGCGCGTCGCGGAGCTTGATCCCTGGCGGCCGACCCTCTAAGCGGACCGCGTTTTTCGCCCCTGTCGGAACTTCGGGGCGGCGGACCAGGATTCGGGGCCCTTGCGTGGTCCCCGCCGCAGGAATGGGAATCATGGGCAAGGAAAAGTTCTCCCGCACCAAGCCGCACTGCAACATTGGCACGATCGGCCACGTCGATCACGGCAAGACGTCTCTGACGGCGGCGATCACGAAGGTCCTGGCCGAGACGGGCGGGGCGACGTTCACGGCCTACGACCAGATCGACAAGGCGCCTGAGGAGAAGGCGCGCGGGATCACGATCTCGACGGCGCACGTGGAGTACGAGACGCAGAACCGTCACTACGCGCACGTGGACTGCCCCGGCCACGCCGACTACGTGAAGAACATGATCACGGGCGCGGCGCAGATGGACGGCGCGATCCTGGTGGTGTCGGCGGCCGACGGCCCGATGCCGCAGACCCGCGAGCACATCCTGCTGGCCCGCCAGGTCGGCGTTCCGGCGCTGGTGGTGTTCCTCAACAAGGTCGACATGGTCGACGACGAGGAGCTCCTGGAGCTGGTCGAGCTGGAGGTGCGCGAGCTGCTCTCCAAGTACGACTTCCCCGGTGACGACATCCCGATCACCAAGGGCTCGGCGCTGATGGCGCTCGAGGACAAGGAGCCGAAGATCGGCAAGGAGGCGGTCCTGGCGCTGATGGCGACCGTGGACAGCTACATCCCGCAGCCGGAGCGTCCGATCGACATGCCGTTCCTGATGCCGATCGAGGACGTGTTCTCGATCTCGGGCCGCGGCACGGTGGTGACGGGTCGCGTCGAGCGCGGCATCGTGAAGGTGGGCGAGGAAGTCGAGATCGTCGGCATCCGGGCGACCACCAAGACGACGGTGACGGGCGTGGAGATGTTCCGCAAGCTGCTCGACCAGGGGCAGGCGGGCGACAACGTCGGCGTGCTGCTGCGCGGCACGAAGCGCGAGGACGTGGAGCGCGGCCAGGTCGTGTGCAAGCCGGGTTCGGTGAAGCCGCACTCGAAGTTCAAGGCCGAGGCGTACATCCTGACCAAGGAGGAGGGCGGCCGCCACACGCCGTTCTTCACCAACTACCGGCCGCAGTTCTACTTCCGGACCACGGACGTGACCGGGATCTGCACGCTGCCGGAGGGCACCGAGATGGTGATGCCGGGCGACAACGTGACCATGGACGTAGCGCTGATCGTGCCGGTGGCCATGGAGGAGAAGCTGCGCTTCGCCATCCGCGAGGGCGGCCGCACCGTCGGCGCCGGCGTCGTCGCCGCCATCAACGACTGACGATCGATCCGGGGCGGCGCCGCGCGCCGCCCCGCCTCTCCGACGCCGGCTCCCGTCTCGACGGGGCCGGCGTCGTCGTTTCGGGCGGGCGGGGTCCTGTCGGCGCCGCTTCCCGTCTGCTTCCCGCAAGCGACCCCTTGCAAGCCGCGCCGCGATGGGGCATTGGGCGGTGCGCTAGGAGTGTAGCTCAACTGGTCAGAGCGCCGGTCTCCAAAACCGGAGGTTGCGGGTTCGAGTCCCTCCACTCCTGCCAGACATTCAGCCCGATCCCGCGCGGCGGCCCGGTCGACAAGCCAGGGGACTTGCGCTAGAGCGGGCGCAATCCGAGATCTGAAGCGACCGTCGGTGCGGGCCCATCCGGGTCCTCGGCGCCGACATTCGCATTCCCGGATGCGGTCTCTGCCTCGGGGCCGAACACGCACAGACACTGGCGCCATGGCATCGAACGAAGCGACCAAGAAGGTGGACCTAGTGCGCGGCGCGGCCCGCGGTCCCGCGAATCCGCCGCCCGCCCGGCCCGCGACCCCCGCCCGCGCGCCGCAGAAGCGCGCCACGCCGGGCGAGTTCTTCGCCCAGGTGCGCGACGAGGCCCGCAAGGTCACGTGGCCGACCCGCCGGGAGACCACGATCACGACCATCATGGTGTTCGTGATGGTCGTCGCCGCGAGCCTGTTCTTCACGGTCGTGGATCAGGCCCTGCGCTTCTTGGTCGGCCTGATCCTGGGCGTCTGAGAAATCCTGGGCGTCTGGGGGCGGCTCGCCGCCGATCGGGGGTGACCCCGGGGACTTGTCGGAGTTGAACGGAACCGTGTCGAAGCGCTGGTACATCGTCCACGCCTACTCGAACTTCGAGAACAAGGTTGCCCAGTCCATCAAGGACCAGGCGGCCCAGCGCGGGCTGACCGAGCTGTTCGACGAGGTGATGGTCCCGACCGAGAAGGTCGTGGAGGTCCGCCGCGGCCGGAAGGTCGACGCGGAGCGCAAGTTCTTCCCCGGCTACGTGCTGGTGAAGTGCGACCTCACCGACGAGGTCTACCACCTGATCAAGAACACCCCGAAGGTCACGGGCTTCCTCGGGGCCGACAAGTCGAAGCCGGTGCCGATCCCGGACGCCGAGGCCGAGCGGATCAAGGGCCAGGTCGCCGAGGGCGTCGACCGGCCGAAGCCCTCGATCTCCTTCGAGATCGGCGAGACCGTCCGGGTCGCCGACGGCCCGTTCGCCAGCTTCAACGGCACCGTCGAGGAGATCGACGACGCCCGCTCCCGCCTCAAGGTGGCCGTGTCGATCTTCGGCCGCGCCACGCCGGTCGAGCTCGAATACGCCCAGGTCGAGAAGGCCTGAGCCTCCTGAGTCCGGCGGCCGCCCGGCCGCCCATCTTTCCCGGCCCTCGCTGAGCGGCGGCCGCGAAGCCGCCGCATCCCGTTCGCGGATGCGGCACCATCCGCGGGAGAACCGCCCGGCTTCGCCTCCGGGATCCACGGCTCGCACCGCGACCTGCAACCGTCCGACCCGCCGCGCTTCAGGCCGCACGGGGGCGGATTTTCATTGGGAGCAGTCCCATGGCGAAGAAGATCACGGGCTACGTGAAGCTTCAGGTCCCGGCCGGCGCCGCCAACCCGTCGCCGCCGATCGGCCCCGCGCTCGGTCAGCGCGGCCTCAACATCATGGAATTCTGCAAGGCCTTCAACGCGAAGACCGCGCAGATGGAGAAGGGCACCCCGATCCCGGTGATCATCACCGCGTATCAGGACCGCTCCTTCACCTTCGAGATGAAGCAGCCCCCGGTCACCTTCTTCCTGAAGAAGGCCGTCGGCCTGAAGCTCGGCAAGAAGCCGGCCTCCGGTTCCAAGACCCCGGGCAAGGGCCCGACCGTCGGCAAGATCACCGAGGCGCAGCTTCGCGAGATCGCCGAGAAGAAGATGCCCGACCTCAACTGCGACACGGTCGAGTCGGCCGTCGCGATGATCCGTGGCTCCGCGCGGGCCATGGGCCTCGAAGTCGTCGCGTAAGGGAGGGCAGCATGGCTAAGGAAGGCAAGCGCATCCGCGCCGCCCGCGAGGGCATCGAGGCGACCAAGCTCTACGCGCTCGACGAGGCGATCAAGCTGGTCAAGGAGCGGGCGACCGCGAAGTTCGACGAGACCGTCGAGGTCTCGATGAATCTCGGCGTCGATCCCCGCCACGCCGACCAGATGGTCCGCGGCGTCTGCAACCTGCCGAACGGCTCCGGCCGGACGGTGCGCGTGGCGGTCTTCGCCCGCGGCGCCAAGGCGGACGACGCCAAGGCCGCCGGTGCCGACATCGTCGGCGCCGAGGATCTCCTCGAGATCGTGCAGAGCGGCAAGATCGAGTTCGATCGCTGCATCGCGACCCCCGACATGATGCCGCTGGTCGGCCGTCTCGGTAAGGTGCTGGGCCCGCGCGGCCTGATGCCGAACCCGAAGGTCGGCACCGTCACCATGGACGTGAAGGGCGCCGTCGCCGGCGCCAAGGGCGGCTCGGTCGAGTTCCGCGTCGAGAAGGCCGGCATCGTCCATGCCGGCGTCGGCAAGGTCTCGTTCGACGCCGACAAGCTCGTCGAGAACATCAAGGCCTTCGCGGACGCCGTCGCCAAGGCGAAGCCCGCGGGCGCCAAGGGCACCTACGTCCAGCGCATCGCCGTCACTTCGACGATGGGCCCGGGCGTGAAGGTCGAGCCGAACACGGTCCTGACCGCCTGAGGCGCGACGAATCGTCGACGCTGCGGAGCGCCCGGCCGGGAACGGCCGGGCGCTCTGCGTTCGCGGGATCGGTGCTCGTCCCTGTCTCGGACCTGTCTCCGACGCAGGCCTGTCCAGGGCGCGTGGCAGGCGCGGAATACGGTCGGTGACGCGACAGGAAGACAAGCCGCGATGGGCCGGCCCGAACCTGCGTCCCTCACGCCATTCTTAACCGCCGAGGGGGGCGCCAACGGCCGCGGCTGTGCTAGATAGGCCGGCATGCGATGCACCCTGACGGTCACCTCCAAGCGACGCATCCTGTGCGTCTTTCCCGCCTACACGCCGTCCTTCGGGACATTCTCCCACGCCTACCCGCTGATGGGCGGGGTGAAGGCGTTCATGCCGCCGCAGGGGCTGCTGCTGATCGCGGCCTACATGCCGGAGGCTTGGGAATGCCGGTTCATCGATGAGAATATCCGCCGCGCGGGCCCGGCCGACTTCGCCTGGGCCGACGCGGTCTTCGTCTCCGGGATGCACATCCAGGAGCCGCAGATCCACGATATCCGCGACCGCGCCCGCGCGGCCGGGAAGGTGACGGTGCTGGGCGGCCCCTCGGTCTCGGGCGCGCCTGAGAAGTACGGCGACTTCGACTACCTCCATATCGGCGAGATCGGCGACGCCACCGACCAGCTCGTCGCCCGCCTCGACGCGGACCTCACGCCGCCGCCCGCCCAGGTGGTGCTGGAGACCAAGGATCGCCTCCCGCTCGCGGACTTCCCGGCACCGGCCTACGAGGCGGCGCCGCTCAAGCGCTACCTGATCGGCTCCCTGCAATTCTCCTCGGGCTGCCCCTACCGCTGCGAGTTCTGCGACATCCCGCAGCTCTACGGCCGCCAGCCGCGCCTGAAGAGCCCGGAGCAGATGTGCGCCGAGCTCGACGCCATCGTCAGCCAGCCGGGCCACCCGGCGGTGGTCTACTTCGTCGACGACAACTTCATCGGCAACCGCAAGGCGACCCGCGAGATGCTGCCGCACCTCGTGGAATGGCAGAAGCGGAACAGCTACCCGCTCCAGTTCGCCTGCGAGGCGACGCTGAACATGGCCAAGCAGCCCGAGATCCTGGAGCTGATGCGGCAGGCCAACTTCATGACGGTGTTCGTCGGGATCGAGACCCCGGAGGCGGACGCCCTCAAGGGCATCGACAAGACCCACAACGCCGCCGTGCCGATGTACGAGGCGATCGAGACCCTCAATTCCTACGGGCTCGAGGTGACCTCCGGCATCATCCTGGGCCTCGATTCGGACACCGACAAATCCGAGCAGAACCTGATCGACTTCATCGACCGCTCGGCGATCCCGGTCCTGACCATCAACCTGCTCCAGGCCCTGCCCAAGACCCCGCTCTGGGACCGGCTGGAGCGCGAGGGCCGGCTCCTCCACGACGCCAGCCTCGAGTCGAACGTCCTGTTCAAGCGCCCCCACGATTCGGTGGTGAGCAGCTGGCGCCGGGCGATCGCGCACGCCTACGAGCCGGAGAAGATCTTCGAGCGCTTCAAGCACCAGTGCGCGGTGACCTACCCGAACCGCATCACCACGCCGACGGCCGGCAAGCTCACGTTCACCAACCTGCGCCGCGGCCTCATCCTGGGCTTCAACATCATCACCCGCGTCGGGATCTTCTCCGACTACCGCAGGCCGTTCTGGAGCGCGGCCGGCTACGCGCTGAAGCGCGGGCAGATCGAGGCGGTTTTCAACATGGGCTTCGTGGCCCACCACCTGATCCGCTTCACCCGCGAGGCCCTGCGCGGCGAGCACAACGCCTCGTTCTACGCCGCGAAGGCCGCGGAGGCGAAGGCCGCCCGCGACCGCAGCTGGTGGGAGACCGCGCGGCGCAAGCTGGTGCCGGAGCGCGAGGCGGCCTAGCCGGGGATCCCGGGAAGGGCCCCGAGCGATGCAGCGGCGGCAGGGTACCCGCGCAAGTCCTTGCCTGCGGCGGAAAAGTCGCGCTCCGGCCCTTGGCAGGCGGCTTGCTAGGCTCTATACACCGCGCCTCACGCATTTCATCCTCACGGAAGGAGAGCGGCCGATCGGCCGGTTTCCGCTCGAAATGTCGCCCGGGCAACCGGGTGGCACTGGCCGGAAGGATCCCAGGGGCGACGAGTCCCGCGGAGCCTTGTCCGGCCATGTCCTGTCCGAGACTGCAGGTGCCGGTTCGCCGGCTTAATCCGCCAGCCTGCACAGACGGGGAAGACCGAATTCGAAAAGCCTCGCCCCGGCCCCGGCCGCGGAGGGGTGTCGGTTTGAACCAACTCGCCCGAGGCGGCCCGAAGGGGCACGCGCGGGGACAGGGCCGCGAAGCGTCGTTCGGACGTTCCCGGTCTTCCTGAAGGCCGAGACCACGTCCGGGCGGCATGTGCAACCGGCGGACCCGAGACCGGGTTCCGCCAACCGGAGAGAGCCCAGTGGACCGGACAGCTAAAGCTGATCTCGTCTCGACGCTCAACGGCGTGTTCAATCAGAGCGCCGTCGTCGTCGTGGCCCACTACAAGGGCCTCACGGTCGCCGACATGCAGAAGCTGCGCGCGCAGATGAAGCAGGCCGGCGCCACCGTGAAGGTCGCCAAGAACAGCCTCGCCGGCATCGCACTCGATGGCACGGACGTCGCCTCCATCAAGCCGCTCCTGAAGGGCCCGACCCTGCTCGCCTATTCCGGCGATCCGGTCGCTGCCGCGAAGGTCGCGGTCGATTTCGCCAAGGTCAACGACAAGCTCGTGATCCTCGGCGGCGCGATGGGGAAGACCGCCCTGAACCCGGACGGCGTGAAGGCGCTCGCCTCGCTCCCGTCCCTCGACGAACTGCGCGCCAAGATCGTGGGCCTCGTGCAGGCGCCCGCGACCAAGATCGCTCAGGTCGTCAACGCGCCGGCGGCGAAGCTCGCCCGCGTGTTCGGGGCCTATGCCAACAAGGACGAGGCCGCCTGAGGCCCTTCAAAATCCATCCGTTCAAACCGATATCTGAGAGGAATTCAAAATGGCTGATCTCGCCAAGCTCGTCGACGACCTGTCCTCGCTGACCGTGCTCGAGGCCGCTGACCTGGCCAAGATGCTCGAGGAGAAGTGGGGCGTCTCGGCCGCCGCTGCCGTCGCCGTGGCCGCCGGCCCGGCCGCCGGTGGCGCCGCCGCCGCTGCCGAGGAGCAGACCGAGTTCACGGTCGTCCTCGCCTCCGCCGGCGACAAGAAGATCGAGGTCATCAAGGAGGTCCGCGCGATCACCGGCCTCGGCCTCAAGGAGGCCAAGGACCTGGTCGAGGGCGCGCCGAAGCCGATCAAGGAAGGCGTCGCCAAGGACGAGGCCGAGAAGCTCAAGGCCCAGCTCGAGAAGGCCGGCGCCAAGGTCGAGCTCAAGTAAGTCGACGATGGGCCGGTCCCGGCCCATCACCCCACGAAGGCTCCGCGCGAGCCTGTCGTGACCGGAGCCCGCGGGTCAGCGCCCGCGGGCTTTAGGCCGCTTCGGCGGATGGTCCCGGAACGGGACCGGCAAGAGATTCGGTTCGGTGGCGCGGCTCGGCGGGGCGCGCGTCACGGCCCGGTGCGGGAGGTCCCTTTCGGGAACGCTTCCCCGGGCGCGAGGCACGCGGGTAGGAGCGAGGTCACATGGCCAACACGCTGGTCGGTCGCAAGCGCATTCGGAAGTTCTTCGGCAAGATCAAGGAAGTTGCCGAGATGCCGAACCTCATCGAGGTTCAGAAGGCGTCCTACGACCAGTTCCTGATGGTCGACGAGCCCGAGGGCGGGCGCGCCGACGAGGGGCTGCAGAGCGTGTTCAAGTCGGTGTTCCCGATCTCCGACTTCGCCTCCACGGCGCTGCTCGAGTTCGTGCGCTACACCTTCGAGGCCCCGAAATACGACGTCGACGAGTGCCGCCAGCGCGGCATCACCTTCGCGGCCCCGCTGAAGGTCACGCTGCGCCTCATCGTGTTCGATGTCGATCCGGACACCCAGGCGAAGTCCGTCAAGGACATCAAGGAGCAGGACGTCTACATGGGCGACATGCCCCTGATGACGGAGAACGGCACCTTCATCGTCAACGGCACCGAGCGCGTCATCGTCTCGCAGATGCACCGCTCGCCGGGCGTGTTCTTCGACCACGACAAGGGCAAGACCCACTCCTCGGGCAAGCTCCTGTTCGCCGCCCGCATCATCCCGTACCGGGGCTCCTGGCTCGACGTCGAGTTCGACGCCAAGGACATCGTGCACGTCCGCATCGACCGGAAGCGCAAGCTGCCGGCGACGTCGCTGCTCTACGCCCTGGGTCTCGACGGCGAGGAGATCCTGTCGACCTTCTACAACAAGGTCGTCTACGACCGGGACGGCGCCGACTGGCGCGTGCCGTTCGACGCCGAGCGCATGAAGGGCATGAAGGCCACCGTCGACCTGATCGACGCCGATTCCGGCGAGGTCGTGCTCGAGGCCGGCAAGAAGCTGAATGCCCGCAACGCCCGCCAGATCACCGAGAAGGGCACCAAGTCCCTCAAGGCGACCGACGAGGATCTCGTCGGCCAGTACGTCGCCGAAGACCTCGTCAACGTGCAGACCGGCGAGATCTGGGCCGAGGCCGGCGAGGAGGTCACCGACAAGCTCCTGAAGAGCCTGGAGGAGGTCGGGATCACCGAGCTGCCGGTGCTCGACATCGACCACGTCAACATCGGCCCCTACATCCGCAACACGCTGGCGGTGGACAAGAACTCCAACCGCGAGGGTGCGCTGTTCGACATCTACCGGGTCATGCGCCCGGGCGAGCCGCCGACCCTCGAGACCGCCGAGGCGATGTTCCACTCGCTGTTCTTCGATTCCGAGCGCTACGACCTCTCGGCGGTCGGCCGCGTGAAGATGAACATGCGCCTCGACCTCGACGCCGCCGACACCGTGCGCACGCTCCGCAAGGAGGACATGCTGGCGGTGGTCAAGGCGCTCGTGGAGCTGCGCGACGGCAAGGGTGAGGTCGACGACATCGACCACCTCGGCAACCGCCGCGTCCGCTCGGTGGGCGAGCTCATGGAGAACCAGTACCGCCTGGGCCTCCTGCGCATGGAGCGCGCCATCCGCGAGCGCATGAGTCAGGTCGACATCGACACGGTCATGCCGCAGGACCTGATCAACGCGAAGCCCGCGGCCGCGGCCGTGCGCGAGTTCTTCGGCTCGTCGCAGCTGTCGCAGTTCATGGACCAGACCAACCCGCTCTCCGAGGTGACGCACAAGCGCCGCCTCTCGGCGCTGGGCCCGGGCGGTCTGACCCGCGAGCGCGCCGGGTTCGAGGTGCGCGACGTGCACCCGACCCATTACGGCCGCATCTGCCCGATCGAGACGCCGGAAGGCCCGAACATCGGCCTGATCAACTCGCTCGCCACCTTCGCGCGGGTGAACAAGTACGGCTTCATCGAGACCCCGTTCCGCCGCGTGCGCGACGGCGTGGTCACCGACGAGGTCGCCTACCTCTCGGCCATGGAGGAGGCGAAGTACTACGTCGCCCAGGCGAACGCCCAGATGGACGAGAACCGCAAGCTCACGGAGGACCTCGTGGTCTGCCGCCGGGCCGGCGAGGTGATCGTCGTCGGGCCCGAGCGCGTCGACCTCATGGACGTGTCGCCGAAGCAGCTCGTCTCGGTGGCCGCGGCGCTGATCCCGTTCCTCGAGAACGACGACGCCAACCGCGCGCTGATGGGCTCGAACATGCAGCGCCAGGCGGTGCCACTGGTCCGCGCCGACGCCCCGTTCGTGGGCACCGGCATGGAGGCGGTGGTCGCCCGGGATTCCGGCGCCGCCATCGCGGCCCGCCGGGCCGGCATCGTCGACCAGGTGGACGCCACCCGCATCGTCATCCGCGCCACCGAGGAGGCCGACGCCAACAAGCCGGGCGTCGACATCTACCGGCTGCAGAAGTTCCAGCGCTCCAACCAGTCGACCTGCATCACGCAGAAGCCGCTGGTCCGCGTCGGCGAGTTCGTCAAGAAGGGCGAGATCATCGCCGACGGTCCCTCGACCGAGTTCGGCGAGTTGGCCCTCGGCCGGAACGTGCTCGTCGCGTTCATGCCGTGGAACGGCTACAACTTCGAGGACTCGATCCTGCTCTCCGAGCGGATCGTGAAGGATGACGTGTTCACCTCGATCCACATCGAGGAGTTCGAGGTGATGGCCCGCGACACCAAGCTCGGGCCGGAGGAGATCACCCGCGACATCCCGAACGTCTCCGAGGAAGCGCTCAAGAACCTCGACGAGGCCGGCATCGTCTACATCGGTGCCGAGGTGAACGCCGGCGACATCCTCGTCGGCAAGATCACCCCGAAGGGCGAGAGCCCGATGACGCCCGAGGAGAAGCTGCTCCGCGCCATCTTCGGCGAGAAAGCCTCGGACGTGCGCGACACCTCCCTGCGGGTGCCGCCGGGCGTCACCGGGACCATCGTGGAAGTCCGCGTGTTCAACCGCCACGGCGTCGACAAGGACGAGCGCGCCCAGGCGATCGAGCGCGAGGAGATCGAGCGCCTCGCCAAGGACCGCGACGACGAGCAGGCGATCCTCGACCGCAACACCTACGCCCGCCTCGCGGACGTGCTGATCGGTCAGGCGCCGGTGGCCGGCCCGAAGGGCTTCCGGAAGGACACCACGCTCACCCGCGAGCTGATCAACGATTACCCGCGCTCGCAGTGGTGGCAGTTCGCCGTCATCGAGGACCGTCTCATGACCGAGATGGAGGCGATGCAGAAGCAGTACGACGAGTCGAAGAAGCGCCTCGAGCAGCGCTTCCTCGACAAGGTCGAGAAGCTGCAGCGCGGCGACGAGCTGCCCCCCGGCGTCATGAAGATGGTCAAGGTCTTCGTGGCGGTGAAGCGCAAGATCCAGCCGGGCGACAAGATGGCCGGCCGTCACGGCAACAAGGGTGTCGTGTCGCGGATCGTGCCGATCGAGGACATGCCGTTCCTAGAGGACGGGACGCATGCCGACATCGTGCTCAACCCGCTGGGCGTGCCCTCGCGCATGAACGTCGGCCAGATCCTGGAGACGCACCTCGGCTGGGCGGCTGCGGGCCTGGGTCGCAAGGTGTCGAAGGCGGTGGATGCCTATCTGAAGTCGCAGGACATCGCGCCGCTGCGAGAGGAGATGAAGGCGATCTACTCCCCGGGCGAGCTCGACGGCCTGACGGACGAGGAGCTGGCCGAGGCCGGCAACAACGTCCGCCGCGGCGTGCCGATGGCCACGCCGGTCTTCAACGGCGCCAAGGAGGCCGATATCGAGCAGATGCTGGAGATGGCCGGTCTCGACCGCTCGGCGCAGTCGACGCTCTACGACGGGCGCACCGGCGAGCCCTTCGACCGCAAGGTGACGATGGGCTACATCTACATGCTGAAGCTCCACCACCTCGTGGACGACAAGATCCACGCGCGCTCGATCGGCCCGTACTCGCTCGTCACCCAGCAGCCGCTGGGCGGCAAGGCGCAGTTCGGCGGCCAGCGCTTCGGCGAGATGGAGGTCTGGGCGCTGGAGGCCTACGGCGCGGCCTACACGCTGCAGGAGATGCTGACGGTGAAGTCGGACGACGTGGCCGGCCGCACCAAGGTCTACGAGGCGATCGTCCGCGGCGACGACACCTTCGAGGCCGGCATCCCCGAGTCGTTCAACGTGCTCGTCAAGGAGATGCGCTCGCTCGGCCTCAACGTCGAGCTGACGTCCTCCAAGAAGGCCGCCAACGACCAGCTTGAGCCCCCGGCCGACGCGGCCGAGTAAGAGAGAGACCACACCTCCCGTGGCGGCGGTTGCCCGCCGCCACGGTCGAGCGGGAAGGGGAGGGGCCTTCCGGGGTTCGACGACGGTGAGCAGCGCCCGCGCGGGGCGCGGCGCCGGATCTTTTTCAGGACGCGGTGGCCCGGCGCGGGGCTGCCGGCGTCAACAAGGAGCGGATCATGAACCAAGAGGTCATGAACCTTTTCAACCAGCAGGCCCAGCCGGTCAGCTTCGATCAGATCAAGATCTCGATCTCGTCCCCGGAGAAGATCCTCTCCTGGTCGTACGGTGAGATCAAGAAGCCCGAGACCATCAACTACCGGACCTTCAAGCCCGAGCGCGACGGCCTGTTCTGCGCGCGCATCTTCGGGCCGATCAAGGACTACGAGTGCTTGTGCGGCAAGTACAAGCGCATGAAGTACAAGGGCGTCATCTGCGAGAAGTGCGGCGTCGAGGTCACCCTCGCGCGCGTCCGGCGCGACCGCATGGGCCACATCGAGCTGGCCGCCCCCGTCGCGCATATCTGGTTCCTGAAGTCGCTGCCGAGCCGCATCGGCCTGCTGCTCGACATGGCGCTCAAGGACCTCGAGCGGATCCTGTACTTCGAGTCGTACTGCGTCATCGAGCCGGGCCTCACCCCCCTGAAGGAGCGTCAGCTCCTGTCGGAGGAGGAGTACCTGCGCGCGCAGGAGGAGTACGGCGAGGACTCGTTCACCGCCATGATCGGCGCCGAGGCCATCCGGCGCATCCTGCAGGAGCTGGACCTCGACAAGATCGCCAACGATCTGCGCGAGGAGATCGCCGTCACCACCTCGGAGCTGAAGCCCAAGAAGCTCCTGAAGCGGCTCAAGATCATCGAGGCCTTCCAGATGTCCGGCAACAAGCCGGAATGGATGATCCTCACGGTCGTGCCGGTGATCCCGCCGGACCTGCGCCCGCTGGTCCCGCTGGACGGCGGCCGCTTCGCGACCTCCGACCTCAACGACCTCTACCGCCGCGTCATCAACCGCAACAACCGCCTGAAGCGGCTGATCGAGCTGCGCGCGCCCGACATCATCATCCGCAACGAGAAGCGGATGCTGCAGGAGGCCGTCGACGCCCTGTTCGACAACGGCCGCCGCGGCCGCGTCATCACGGGTGCCAACAAGCGCCCGCTGAAGTCGCTCGCCGACATGCTCAAGGGCAAGCAGGGCCGGTTCCGCCAGAACCTGCTCGGCAAGCGCGTCGACTACTCGGGCCGCTCAGTCATCGTGGTGGGTCCGGAGCTGAAGCTGCACCAGTGCGGCCTGCCCAAGAAGATGGCGCTGGAGCTGTTCAAGCCGTTCATCTACGCCCGCCTCGACGCCAAGGGCTTCTCGGCCACCGTCAAGCAGGCCAAGAAGCTCGTGGAGAAGGAGAAGCCGGAGGTCTGGGACATCCTCGATGAGGTGATCCGCGAGCACCCGGTGATGCTGAACCGCGCGCCGACGCTGCACCGCCTCGGCATCCAGGCCTTCGAGCCGAAGCTGATCGAGGGCAAGGCGATCCAGCTGCACCCGCTGGTCTGCGCCGCGTTCAACGCCGATTTCGACGGCGACCAGATGGCCGTGCACGTCCCGCTGTCGCTCGAGGCGCAGCTGGAAGCGCGCGTCCTGATGATGTCGACCAACAACATCCTGCACCCGGCCAACGGTCAGCCGATCATCGTGCCGTCGCAGGACATCGTTCTCGGCCTCTACTACCTGTCGATCGTGGCCGAGGGCGCGCCGGGCGAGTTCAAGCCGGGCAACACCAAGAACCCGATGCAGGGCGTCTACGGCGACATGGGCGAGCTGGAGCACGCTCTCGCCGCCAAGGCCGTGTCGCTGCACTCGAAGATCAAGTGGCGCTGGACCGGTATCGGCCCGGACGGTGAGCCCCTGACCAAGACCTACGAGACCACCCCCGGCCGCGTGATCCTCTCCGGCGCCCTGCCGAAGCACGCCAAGGTGCCCTTCGACGTCGTCAACAAGCTGATGACCAAGAAGGAGATCTCGGCGATGATCGACACCGTCTACCGCCACTGCGGTCAGAAGGAGTCGGTGATCTTCTGCGACCGGATCATGGCGCTCGGCTTCAACCACGCGTTCAAGGCCGGCATCTCGTTCGGCAAGGACGACATGGTCGTGCCGGAGAACAAGTGGTCGATCGTCGACACGACCCGCGCGCTCGTGAAGGATTACGAGCAGCAGTACAACGACGGCCTGATCACCCAGGGCGAGAAGTACAACAAGGTCGTCGATGCCTGGGCCAAGTGCTCGGACAAGCTGGCCGCCGAGATGATGGGCCGGATCTCGGCCGTCCAGAAGGACGAGCACGGGGCCGACAAGCAGGTCAACTCGATCTACATGATGAGCCACTCGGGTGCCCGCGGCTCGCCTGCCCAGATGAAGCAGCTTGCGGCGATGCGCGGCCTCATGGCCAAGCCGTCGGGCGAGATCATCGAGACCCCGATCATCTCGAACTTCAAGGAAGGCCTGGACGTTCTGGAGTACTTCAACTCCACGCACGGTGCCCGTAAGGGCCTGGCCGACACCGCCCTGAAGACCGCGAATTCCGGCTACCTGACCCGCCGCCTCGTCGACGTGGCCCAGGACGCCGTCATCCGCGAGGTCGATTGCGGCACGACCAACGGCATCAAGATGCGCGCCATCGTGGATGCCGGCCAGGTCGTGGCGACGCTCGCCACCCGCATCCTGGGCCGTGCCACGGCCGAGGATCTGGTGGCCGCGGACGGCACGGTGATCGTCAAGACCGGCGAGACCATCGAGGAGCGGCACCTTCCGGCGATCAACGCCGCCGGCATCCAGGAGGTGAAGATCCGCTCGGTGCTGGTCTGCGCCACCAAGAGTGGCGTCTGCGCCACCTGCTATGGGCGCGACCTCGCCCGCGGCACGCCCGTCAACATGGGCGAGGCCGTCGGCGTCATCGCGGCGCAGTCGATCGGCGAGCCGGGCACGCAGCTCACGATGCGCACCTTCCACATCGGCGGTGCGGCCCAGATCGCCGACTCGTCGTTCATCGAGTCGAGCTTCGAGGGCACGATCAAGATCCGCAACCGCGCGATCGCCAAGAACTCCGATGGCGATCTGATCGCCACCGGCCGCAACGTGGCGGTGGTGGTCGTCGGGTCGGACGGGGTCGAGCGGGCGGTCCACCGCCTGCAGTACGGCGCCAAGCTCCGAGTCGACGAGGGTGACAAGATCAAGCGTGGGCAGCGCATCGCCGAGTGGGATCCCTACACCCGTCCGATCCTCACCGAGGTCGACGGCATCGTGGCCTACGAGGACTTGGTCGACGGCCAGTCCATGACCGAGACCACCGACGAGTCGACCGGCATCGCCAAGCGCGTCGTCGTCGACTGGCGCGGCTCGGCCCGGACCTCTGACCTCAAGCCCGCGATGGTCGTGGTCGATCGGGACGGCAAGGCGCTCAAGCTGCCCCGCGGCTCGGACGCCCGCTACTTCCTGCCGGTCGACGCCATCATCGGCTTCGATCCCGGCGCGAAGGTGAATGCCGGCGACATTCTCGCCCGCGTCTCGACCGACTCGGCCAAGACCCGCGACATCACCGGCGGTCTGCCGCGGGTGGCGGAGTTGTTCGAGGCAAGGCGCCCGAAGGACGCGGCGATCATCGCCGAGAAGTCGGGCACCATCGCGTTCGGCCGCGACTACAAGAACAAGCGTCGGCTCACGCTGACGCCGCACGACGGCTCGGAGGCGGTCGAGTACCTGATCCCGAAGGGCAAGCACATCCACCTGCAGGACGGGGACGTGGTCGAGCTCGGCGATTACATCGTCGACGGAAACCCGGCCCCGCACGACATCCTGGCGATCAAGGGCGTGGAGGAACTCGCGGCCTACCTCGTCAACGAGATCCAGGAGGTCTACCGGCTGCAGGGCGTGTCGATCAACGACAAGCACATCGAGGTGATCGTCCGTCAGATGCTGCAGAAGGTCGAAGTGACCGACGGCGGCGACTCGGACATCCTCTCGGGTGACCAGATCGACCGGACGGAGTTGACCGACTTTAACGAGAAGCTGCTCGCCGAGGGCAAGAAGCCGATCCAGGGCGTTCCGGTCCTGCTCGGCATCACCAAGGCGTCGCTGCAGACCAAGTCGTTCATCTCGGCGGCCTCGTTCCAGGAGACCACCCGCGTCCTCACCGAGGCGGCGGTCAACGGCAAGGTCGACACCCTGGAGGGCCTGAAGGAGAACGTCATCGTCGGGTCGCTGATCCCGGCGGGCACGGGCTCGATGGTGGCGGATATCCGCTCCATCGCCCGCCGCCGCGACGCGATGATCCTGCAGCAGAAGCAGGCCGAGAGCGGCGCCATGCCGGTCGAGGAGCTTCCGCCCGCCGCCGCCGAGTGAGGCCGTCGGCAGGTTCGTGACGCGAGAGGGCGGCCTTCGGGCCGCCCTTTCTCGTTCCGGCCTGCCTTTGTCCGGCCGTGTCCCCTCACCAACTCGAACGCCGTCTTTGCGAGCGCAGCGAAGCAACCCAGTGTCGCGCCACGCTGGAAGACGTCCCGCTGCCCTGGGTCACTTCGCTGCGCTCGTGATGACGGGCCGGGCAGTGTCGACTGCAACCCCGAAACCGTATCGAGACGCGCGCGACCGTCCGGCCTTAACGGCAGCTCAACCATACCGCGCGATAAATTCGGCGCGGCCGCAGAAACACCCTGGAAACGGGGAGGATCGGGCCGGTTCGGGTGCGTGAGTGCGGGTCTGGCGTCGTGGGCACGAGACGAGGACGGGAATCGAGCCTGCGCTGGCTCTCGGCGGCCCTGACGCCCTGGATGGTCGGTCTGGGCCTGCTGGTGTCGTTCACCGCCGACGCCGGCACGGAGAACGCCATCGGGGCGAGCCGGCTCGGGGTGATCGATGCCGACACGGTCCCGCCGCTGCCGCCCGGCACCCTGCTGATCGGATCGGCCCTCCGCCGCCTCGGCGACGAGCCGCCCCAGGCGACCTTCAAGACCGGCGCGCACGTTTTCCCGGTCGTGCAGCGGGCCGGCAAGGGCGACCCCGCCCGGCCGCCGGCCGAGAGCTTCGCGCGCCGGGCCGCGAACCTGCGCGAGGCGGGCGGCGCCCTGGTGTTCGGCGACGTTACCGGCAGCGTCACCGGCGTGCTGACGCAGGGCTCCGCGATCTGGGACCCGGAATCCGAGCCGGAAGCCGCCTTCGTCCCCGTGCCGGATCTCGGCCTCACCACCGGCAGCGGCACCGCCGCCTCCACGGGCGCGGGGACGGCCGACCTCACCGAGGATGGCGGCCCCGAGCGCTTCGACGGCTCGACCCCGCCGGTGCCGCGGGCCATCGCGCTGTCCTCCACGACGCCGGCACCCGCCGACGCCATCCCCGTCGAGATCGCCGCGGCGAGCCTCGCGCTCCCCGATTTCGCGCTCCGCACCGAGCGGCCCGACAGCGCCCAGCCGGTGCCCGAGGACGCGCGCCGGCGCTACGCCGACCTGATCGACCCGAACGCCCTCGACAAGGAGCAGCGCTGCCTCTCCGAGGCGGTCTATTTCGAGGCCCGGAGCGAGCCCGAGGCCGGCCAGGCCGCCGTCGCCCAGGTGGTGCTCAACCGGGTGAAGAGCGGCCTCTACCCGGCGAGCGTCTGCGGCGTCGTCTACCAGAACCGGCACCACTACATGGGGTGCCAGTTCTCCTTCGCCTGCGAGGGCAAGTCGCTGCGCATCACCGATGCCGGCGCCTGGGAATCCGCCACCCGCATCGCCCGCTCGGTGATCGAGGGCCGGACCTACCTCGCGGAGGTCGGCGCCGCGACCCACTACCACGCCGACTACGTGCGTCCGGGCTGGGCCCGCCGTCTGCGCAAGATGGACGTGATCGGCCGGCACATCTTCTACCAGCTCCGGGCCGGCCAGACCTGACCCGGGCCGGACCGGACTTCATAAGAGAGACTGTCGAAGATCCGAACAATCCTACCTAGGTAGGCGACGCCTAAGCAGTCGAAACCAAGGGTTAATTTTACCTTCGTTCCCGATAATGCTTGCGCGCCGGGCAACGAGTCTGGCCTCTGGTACGTCGAGACGAGCGCCGCGTCCGCGCCGCGTCTCGCAGTAATGCGTATCAGAGGACTTCCATGACCGCGCCGGTCGCTCGCACCGCTCTCCTCGCCGCCGCCCTCGGCGGCGTGCTCCTCGCCGCACCCGCCCAGGCCGGCGGCTGCTACGGCTCCGAATGCTATCGCCGCGTCGTCACGCCGCCGGTCTACGACACCGTGCAGGAGAACGTGCTGGTGCGCCCGCCCCGCACGGTCTACCGGACCACGCCGCCGGTCTACGATACGGTGTCGGAGCGCGTGATGGTCTCGCCCGGCGGCCGCTACTGGCAGACCAGCCGCGGCCCCGGCGGCGAGCTGATCGGCTGCTGGGTGACCACGCCGCCGCGCTTCGCCGTCCGCACCCGGACCGTGCTGATCCGCCCGGCGCAGACGATCCCCGAGACGATCCCGCCGGAATACGCCAGCGTCAGCCGCCGCGTCCTCGTCGCGCCCGCCCGGGCCGGCTGGGCGCCGATCGGCGGCGGTTACGGCTACCGGCCCGCGGCCTATGGCGGCCCGCTCGTCGGCTCGATCCCGGACGCCCTCGGCATCACCGGGGCCAGCTCCTCGGACATCGGCGTCGGTCTCGGCTTCTACACGGGCAGCCGGTACGACGGATACTGAGCCGGTAACGACCGCCGTCGCCTTGATTCCGGGCGTCCCGGCCACACCTCACCGCGCAGCACGGGAGGTGATGATGGGGACGTTCAAGGCCTGGGTGGTCGAGAAGAACGAGGCCGGCCAGAGCCTCGCCTTCCGGGATTTCGACGACGCCGACCTGATGGACGGCGACGTCACCGTGCGGGTGACGCACTCGACCCTGAACTACAAGGACGGCCTCGCGCTCACCGGCAAGTCGCCGGTGGTGCGCCGCTTCCCGATGATCCCCGGCATCGACTTCTCGGGGATCGTCGAGACCTCGGACCATCCGGAGTACAGGCCGGGCGACGCGGTCGTGCTCACCGGCTGGGGCGTCGGCGAGACACATCTCGGCGCCTACGCGCAGCGCGCCCGGGTCCGGGGCGACTGGCTGGTTCCGCTGCCCCAGGGCCTCACGGCCGAGCAGGCCATGGCGGTGGGCACTGCCGGCTACACGGCGATGCTGTGCTGCATGGCGCTGGACGCCCACGGTGTGAAACCCGAGCACGGCCCGGTCATCGTCACCGGCGCCTCGGGCGGCGTCGGCTCGGTGGCGGTGGCGCTCCTCGCCCGGGCCGGCTGGCACGTGATCGCCTCCACGGGCCGGGACGGCGAGTCCGAGTACCTGAAGGGCCTCGGGGCCGCCGAGATCCTCGACCGGGCGGAGCTGTCGAAGCCCGGCAAACCCCTCGGCAAGGAGCGCTGGGCCGCGGGGGTCGACGCCGTCGGCTCCACGACCCTCGCCAACGTGCTCGCCATGACCCGGGCGGACGGCGCCGTCGCGGCCTGCGGGCTGGCGCAGGGCATGGACCTGCCGACCTCGGTGGCGCCCTTCATCCTCCGCGGCGTCTCGCTGCTCGGCATCAACAGCGTCACCACCCCGCAGAAGAAACGCCGCGAGGCCTGGGCGCGCCTCGCTCGGGAACTCGACCTGGCCAAGCTCGCCGCCATGACGAGCACGGTCCGCCTGGAGGAGGTCGGCCGGCTCGGCGAGGAGATCCTGGCCGGCAAGGTCCGAGGCCGGACCGTCGTGACGGTGGCGTAGGTCCGGCGCCCGTCAGGCGGCTTTCCGGGCCTGGAGCAGGTAGCTCATCGGCAGGAGCCGGTCGGCGGCGAGCACGTCGCAGGCCGTGCTGCTGATGTTGTCAGGAAACTCCCGGAACCGCTCGATCGCGAGGCCGGCACCGATCAGGCTCTCGATCAGCATCCCGACGGGATGGGCGAACCAGTAATGCGGTCCGACCCGCGGGGCCGGCCCGTCGCCGTACACGATGGCGTCCTCGCCAACGAACGGCGCCGTGCGGAAATAGGAGTGCCGGACCAGAAGCGGCTGCTCCGCCCGCGGCTCGAACATGTTCACGACGGGGTGCTCCTCGTGGATGAGGATCCGGCCGCCCGGGTGCAGGAGGCGCGCCGCCACGGCCAGGAAGCGCGGCAGGTCGGGCATCCAGCCCAGCACGCCGATGGTGATCACCGCGAGGTCGTAGGCACCGTCGTGCTCCGCGTCGATCGCGTGCACGTCGCCCGCGACGAAGCGGCAGTCGCGCCCGGCGATGCCGGCGAGGTCCCTGGCCTGGGCGAGGAACGCCTCCGACTGGTCGAACCCGGTCGCCGACCGGGCGCCGAGATTCATCAGCGACACCGTCTCCCGCCCGTTGTTGCAGCAGAGCTGCGCGACGGAGGTCCCGGCGAGGCCGATCGCCCGCAAGGCCGCCTCCATCGGCGGGTCGAAGCAGGAGAAGCCGGGATCCCGCGCGAAGTTCTGCGTCAGCCGGTCCCAAGACGGGTCGCTCCGGTGCAGGGGCGCGGAGGCATCCCAGGCCTGGCGGTTGGCGGCGACGGCCTCGGCGGCGGACAGGGACGACATCGACGGCTCCGGGTGAATCGCCGGAGAGTCTAGCGAGCGGTGCCCGTGTCGCGCCACGGCGAAAACGCCGGGCCGGCCGAACCGCCGTCGCGCGGGAACCTTTGCCGTACCTCGCGTGTTGGCGTCTTCATGAGCGTCGCATTCGTCAAAGAGCCCGAGGGTGGGGAAGCGTTCGAGAATCTGCCGGACCGGCCGATCTCGCCGCACACGAACTTCGTCACGCCGGAGGGGCTCGCGCAGATCGAGGCCGAGGTCGCGCGTCTCGAGAAGGAGGTCGCCTCGCTGGACCCCGCCGACAAGGCGGAGGATTCCCGCATCGGGCGCGACCTGCGCTACTGGGCGGCCCGGAAGAACACCGCGCAGCTCGTGGAGCCCAGGGGCGGCGACACCGTGCAGTTCGGCTCCACCGTCACGGTGGTCCGCGAGGACGAATCCGGCAAGGAGACCCGGCAGACCTTCCGGATTGTCGGCGAGGACGAGGCCGACCCGCACAAGGGCTCGATCTCGTACGTGGCACCGCTCGCCCGCGCCATCACGGGCAAGACGATCGGCGACGTGGTCGAGGTGAACGGCCACGAGGTCGAGGTCGTCGAGATTCGCTGAGGCGGGTCAACGGCCCTCGAACCGGGCCCGCAGCGGCAGCAACGCCTCGGCAACGTGCTCCATGAAGGCCCGGACTCGCGCCGCGTGGCGCAAGTCCGGATGCGTCAGGATCCAGAGGTCCGCCCCGAGTTCCGGGTGCGGCCCTGACAGCCGTCGCAGCGCCGGATTGAGGTCGGCCGTGAAGCAGGGAAGCGGACCGATGCCGAGACCGGCCTCGACCGCCGCTTCCAGGCCCAGCACCGCGTTGATCCGCAGGCGGACACGGTCGGACGGCACCCGCGCCTCCACGAACCGCGTGAGCGAGCCCCCCGCCACCAGCGGGCTCGGACTAATCCACGTCTCGCGGGCCAGGTCGCCGTAAGCGCGGTCGGCGCGGCCGTAGACCGCCCAGGCGGTGAGGGCGAGGCGGCGCCCGACCAGGGTCTCGCTCGGCTCCCGGCTGATCCGGATCGCCACGTCGGCGTCCCGGCGCGACAGGTTGAGGGTCGCCTC
Source organism: Methylobacterium oryzae (assembly GCF_021398735.1). Classification (NCBI taxonomy): domain Bacteria; kingdom Pseudomonadati; phylum Pseudomonadota; class Alphaproteobacteria; order Hyphomicrobiales; family Methylobacteriaceae; genus Methylobacterium; species Methylobacterium oryzae. The sequence goes on along the minus strand of NZ_CP090349.1, from coordinate 5,708,298 downwards.
GGCGAGGATGAGCTCGATCCGGATCTCAGGATAACGCTCCGCGAAGCTCGCCAGCATCGGCATCAGCAGCTCGGCGGCGAAGCCCGCCGGCGCGGTCACCCGCAGCTCGCCGGAGGGTGTCTCGCCCTGTCCCGCCACCGCGCGGGAGAACCGTGCCACGTCCAGCTCGATGCGCCCGGCCGCCTCGATCATCGCCTGCCCGGCGGCGGTCGGCACGTAGCCCGTGCGCAGCCGCTCGAACAGGCGCGCGCCGAGCCGCGCCTCCAGGGCGGCGAGGCGCCGGAACGCCGTAGAGTGATTGATACCCAGTTCGGCCGCCGCCGCGGTCAGGCCGCCCCGATCGGCCACCGCCTTCACGAACCGGAATTCGTCCCAATCGAGCGCCACGCCCCGAACCTTGCATCTGTGCAAGATCAATCTTGCATGTCGGCGCATTCTTGCAAGGCGGCAAATGCGCGATGCAGGGGCCTTCCGTCGGCCGACGATTCGGCCGGACGTCCGACCCGCAGGAGAGATAACCCGATGGCGAAGGTTCTGGTGCTGTACTACTCGACCTACGGTCACGTGGAGCAGATGGCCTACGCCGTCGCCGAGGGCGCCCGCGAGACGGGGGCCGAGGTCGTCGTGAAGCGCGTGCCCGAGCTGGTCCCGGAGGAGGTCGCCCGGCAGAGCCACTTCAAGCTCGATCAGGCGGCGCCGGTCGCGACCGTCGCCGAACTCGCCGACTACGACGCGATCATCTTCGGCACGCCGACCCGCTACGGCAACATGGCCTCGCAGATGAAGCAGTTCATCGATCAGACCGGGGGGCTCTGGATGAAGGGCGCCCTGGTCGGCAAGGTCGGCTCGGTCTTCACCTCCACGGCCTCCCAGCACGGCGGCCAGGAGACGACGCTGACGAGCTTCCACACGGTGCTGTTCCACCACGGCATGGTGGTGGTCGGCCTTCCCTACAGCTTCCAGGGGCAGGCGGGCGTCGAGGCGGTGAAGGGCAACACGCCCTACGGCGCCAGCACGATCGCGGACGGCGACGGGTCCCGCCAGCCGAGTGCTGTCGAGCTGGAGGGCGCGCGGTTCCAGGGCCGCCACGTGGCGGGCATTGCCGCCAAGCTGGCCCGAGACTGAGAAGCCAAGAAAAAAGGCTCGGATTGCTCCGAGCCTGAAAGGAAAAAGGCCATTGGGGGCTGAGAAGGCCTTCGTGATCAATAAACGGATCAGGCCGAAATCTGTTCCGCGGCCGGCGAAAATTTCTTCGCCGTCAGCGGGGCGCGGCCGCCCGGGCGAGGCGATCTCGGATCGCCTCGCCGAGCCCGTCCTCGGGGATCGGCGCGACCGCGATGGTCTCCGCCCCCGAGGCGTCGAGGTCGCGCAGGGCGCCGAACAGCCGGGCAGCGGCCTCCGCGGGGTCGCCCGCCGGGCTCAGGTTGAGACTGGCGCGCGCGGTCTCGTGACCGGTCGGGGGGCGGGACCCGAACAGCAGGACCGCCTCGCCGGGCTCGACCCGCACCGCGTCGAGGCGGACCCGCGCCCGCGGCGCGTAGTGCGAGGCGAGCATGCCCGGGCCCGCCGGCCGGTCGGCATCCGCCGCCACGGGCGCCGCCGGGTCGAGGCCGAGCACCGCCCGGAGCGCCGCCCGGGTGACGCCGCCGGGCCGCAGCAGCCGCGGCGTGCCGCCCAGGCAGGCCACCACCGTGGACTCGACGCCCACCGGCGTGTCGCCGCCGTCGAGCACCGCGGCGATGCGGCCGGCGAGATCGTCGAGGACGTGGGCGGCCCGGGTCGGGCTCACCCGCCCGGACCGGTTGGCCGAGGGCGCCGCGACCGGCCGCCCGACCTCCGCCAGGAGATCCCGCGCGAGCGGGTGCGCCGGAACCCGCAGGGCGAGGCTCGGCAGGCCGGCGCGGGCGAGGTCGCAGACCCGCGTGCCCGCGTGCGCCGGGACGACCAGGGTCAGGGGTCCGGGCCAGAAGGCCTCCGCGAGGCGGCGCGCCGGCGCGTCGAAGACGCCCTCCGCCAGGGCTGCCGCCGCGTCGGGCAGGTGCGAGATCAGCGGGTTGAAGCGCGGCCGCGCCTTGGCGGCGAAGATGCCCGTCACCGCCCCGGGGTCGGTTGCGTCCGCCCCGAGCCCGTAGACGGTCTCGGTGGGGAAGGCGACGAGGCGGCTAGCCCGCAGGAGAGCGGCGGCCTCCGCGAGGCCGGCCGCGTCGGCGGTGAGCCGCCGGGTCGCGGCCGGGACCGTTGACCCGGGATCATTCATGCGGGAAGCCGTCTCCGAGGTCATGGCGGTGCGAGCCCCGCGCGCCTATCCTCGCCCCGCCCTAGCGCCGGTGCGCGGGCGCGGTCAAACCCGCCCCGGATCGAACGAGCGGGCGGGCCGCCACACGGGAGGATCGTATGAGTTACCGCGCCCCGGTCCCCGAGATGCTCTTCACGCTGCGGCACGTGGCCGGGCTCGACGCGGTCGATCCCGACGATGCCGAGGCGATCCTGACCGAGGCCGGGCGCATCGCCGCCGGCGTGATCGCGCCGCTCAACCGGGTCGGCGACCGGCACGGCACTCCCTTCGCGGACGGGGAGGTCACCACGCCGCCCGGCTGGCGCGAGGCCTACCGCACCTTCACGGAGGGCGGCTGGAACGGGCTCTCGGCCGAGGCCGACCACGGCGGGCAGGGCCTGCCGAAGCTGATCGAGGCCGCCTGCACCGAGATGTGGAACGGCGCCAACCTCGCCTTCGGCCTCTGCCCGCTCCTGACCCAGGGCGGCATCGAGGCGCTCGCGGCCCACGGCTCGGACGACCTGAAGGCGCGCTACCTCGCGAAGCTGGTCTCGGGTGAATGGCCCGCCACCATGAACCTGACCGAGCCGCAGGCGGGCTCCGACCTCGCCCTCCTGCGCACCCGGGCGGTGCCGGCGGGCGACGGCACCTACCGGATCACCGGCAACAAGATCTACATCACCTACGGCGAGCACGACCTCGCCGACAACATCGTCCACCTCGTCCTGGCCCGGCTGCCCGAGGCGCCCGCCGGCACGCGGGGCATCTCCCTGTTCCTGGTGCCGAAAGTGCTGCCGGACGGCACCCGCAACGACCTGCGCTGCTCCGGCATCGAGCACAAGCTCGGCATCCACGCCTCGCCGACCTGCTCGATGGCGTTCGGCGACGGCGGCGGCGCCACCGGCTGGCTGATCGGCCAGGAGAACAAGGGTCTGGCCTGCATGTTCACGATGATGAACGCGGCGCGGCTCAATGTCGGCCTGCAGGGCGTCGGAATCGCCGAGGCCGCGACCCAGCGGGCGCTCGCCTACGCGCAGGAGCGCCGCCAGGGCAAGGCGGTGGGCGCCGCCGAGGCGACCAGCCCGATCGCCGCCCATCCGGACGTGCAGCGCATGCTGCTCACCATGAAGGCCTCGACGGCCGCCGCCCGCGCCATCTGCTACCTCACCGCCGCGGCCCTCGACGCGTCGAAGGGACCGGAGGGGCAGGCGGCCCTGGACCGCGCCTCGCTGCTGACCCCGGTCGCGAAGGCGTTCGCGACGGACCTCGCCAACGAGGTGACCTCGCTCGGTGTGCAGGTCCACGGCGGCATGGGCTTCGTGGAGGAGACCGGGGCGGCGCAGCTCATGCGCGACGCCCGCATCCTCGGCATCTACGAGGGGACCAACGGCATCCAGGCCATCGACCTCACCGCCCGCAAGCTGCCGCTGAACGGCGGGGCCACCGCGCGGTCGCAGATCGCCTGGATGCGCCGCGCCGCGGAGGGACTGCTCAAGGCCGGCGACCCGGCCTTCGGCCACATGGCGGCGCGGCTGCGCGACGGGATCGGCAGTCTCGACCGGGCGACGAGCCACCAGCTCGCCGCGCTGAGCTCGAACCGCCCCGAGGCGGCGCTCGCCGGCGCGACGCCGTACCTGCGCCTGTTCGGCCTGACGCTGGGCGCCGCCTGCCTCGCCCGGGGCGCGCTCGCCGCGAGCGCTGCCCGAAAGGCTGGCGAGACGGACCCGGCGCACGCGGCCCGCATCGTGCTCGCCCGGTTCTACGCCGAGAACCTCCTGGTGGCCGCCTCCGGCCTGGAGCAGGCGGTGGTCGAGGGCGGCGCCTTCACGGACGACGCCGCCCTGGCGCTGGCGGTTTGAGGAGCGGATCATGGCCGAACCCGTCACGATCGACGACCTCGCGGGCGGCGTCCGCCTGATCACCCTGAACCGCCCCGAGAAGAAGAACGCCCTCACGTGCGCCATGTACGACGCGATGCGCGCGGGCCTGACGGAGGCCGACGCGTCGGACGCGGTCGGCGCCGTGGTCTTCGCCGGGCAGCCCGGCATGTTCAGCGCCGGCAACGACCTCGCCGATTTCATGGGGCATGCCGGTGATGGATTCAGTTCCTCGCCGGCGCTGGCCTTCATCCGCCAGCTCGCCCGGACCCGCACCCCGATGGTGGCGGCGGTCGACGGGATCGCGGTCGGCATCGGCGCGACCCTCTGCCTGCACTGCGACCTCGTCTACGCGAGCCCGGCGGCGCGCCTGCGCATGCCCTTCGTCGAGCTCGGCCTCGTGCCGGAGGCGGCGTCGAGCTACCTGCTGCCCCTGCGAGTCGGCCGGCTCCGGGCGACCGAGCTGCTGCTCCTGTCCCGGCCGCTCGAGGCCGACGAGGCGCAGGCCCTGGGCCTCGTCAACGCGGTGCTACCCGCCGACATGCTGGTCGAGCAGGCCATCGCGCAGGCCGCGCGCCTCGCCGCCCTGCCGCGCGGGGCGCTGACGGCGTCCCGGGCGCTGATCCGGGGCGACCAGGCGCAGGTCGAGGCGGCCCTGGAGGCGGAGGCCAGAGCCTTCGACGCGCAGCTGCGCTCGCCCGAGTCCCAGGAGCGGCTCGCCGCCTTCCTGTCGCGGTCGAAGCCCGCCGCCTCGGCGTGAGCCCGCCCGACCTCTCCCAGAAGATCTGCCTCGTCGCGGGCGCGTCGCGGGGCGTCGGCCGGGGCCTCGCCCGGGCGCTGGGCGAGGCGGGGGCCACGGTGATCGTCACGGCCCGCTCCAGCGAGACCGGCCCGCGCACCGAGATGCGCGCCGAGGCGATCGAGGACACGGCCCGCGCGGTCGACGCCGCCGGCGGCCGCGGTCACCACTACCTCTGCGATCACCGCTCCGAGCGTGCCACCGATGCGCTGGTCCACTGGGCTCTGCGCCGGTTCGGGCGGATCGACGTCGCGGCCTGCAGCGTGTGGAGCGGCAACGAGGGCTACGACGGCGAGCGCTACCCGGACGGGGCCGGCTGGGGCACGCCGTTCTGGCGCCGCTCGGCGGAGCCGTACATCGGCCTCCTCGAGGCCGGGCCGCTGCCGGCCCTGCTGCTCGCCCGGGCGGTCGCCCCCGCCATGGTGGCGGCGCGGGCCGGGCTGCTGGCGCTCGTCTCCTTCGGGACCGAGGATTACCTCGGCGACGTGTTCTACGATTCCGCCAAGGCCGCGACCAACCGGCTGACCTTGGCCTTCGCCCGGGAACTCGCGCCCCACGGCGTCACCGCCCTCGGCCTCTCGCCGGGCTTCGTCGCCACCGAGCGGGCGCGCGACCTCGGTCACATCCAGCACGCCACCGAGAGCCCGCTCTACGCCGGCCGGGCGCTCGCGGCGCTCGCCGCCGACCCCGGCATCGCCGCCCGGGCGGGCGCCGTGCTGCATGCCGGCGACCTCGCGCGGATCTACGGCTTCACCGACGCCGATGGGACGCGGCCGGAGCGGTTCCGCGTCGGGCCGTGACAGGCCGTGACGGGCCGGGACGGTTTTGGCGGGACCTGTCGCCCGAATGGCGCAGCCCCGCGGCAAACGGGCCGGATCCGCCCCGGGACCCGTCGGCGGGGTTGATTCGCGGGGCCCGGACGCGCGTCCTGTCGGGATCGGCGGCTCCGATTGCTGCGGGAGCGAAAAACGGCCTTAATTCGCCCGCAGGTCAGGGGAGCGATCCTGTACCCGCCCCGATCTCCGGTCGGGCCGGGACCGTGCGTGTGAACGAGGGAAACTGGCATGTCGGAAGCGAACACGGCCCCGCGCGTGCTGATGGTGTTCCCGAAGTTCTACGAAAACTCGATGTGGAACTTCAAAGAGGCCATGGAGCTGCAGGGCGCCCGCGCGCCGGCGCCGCCGCTGGGCCTCATCACGCTGGCCGCGATGCTGCCGCCGGCCTGGCAGGTGACGCTCGTCAACCGCAACTGCGAGGAACTGACGGACGCGCAGATCCAGGCCGCCGACCTCGTGATGACCGGCGGCATGCTGCCCCAGGAGCCGGACTGCCTCGTGGTCATCGACCGCTGCGTGGCGCTCGGAACCCCGGTCTGCGTCGGCGGCCCGGCCCCGACCTCGACGCCGGAGGTCTACGACAAGGCCGACTTCCTGGTGCTGGGCGAAGCCGAGGGCATCCTCGACACGTTCGTGGCCGCCTGGGAGGCCGGCGAGCGCCGCGGCCGGCTCACGGCCGAGAAGTTCAAGGCCGACGTCACCAAGAGCCCGATCCCGCGCTTCGACCTGCTGACCTTCAGCCACTACCTCTACATCGGCGTCCAGTTCTCACGCGGCTGCCCGTTCACCTGCGAGTTCTGCGACATCATCGAGCTCTACGGCCGCGCCCCGCGGACCAAGACCACGCCGCAGATGCTGGCGGAACTCGACCGGCTCTACGGCCTCGGCTACCGCGGGCACGTCGACTTCGTCGACGACAACCTGATCGGCAACAAGAAGGCGATCAAGCTGTTCCTGCCCCACCTGATCAAGTGGCAGGAGGAGCACGGCTACCCGTTCAAGTTCTCCACCGAGGCCTCGCTGAACCTCGCGGACGACGACGAGCTGCTCGGGATGATGCGGGACGCGAATTTCTTCGCCCTGTTCACGGGGATCGAGACGCCCGACGAGGCGACGCTGATCCAGACGCAGAAGAAGCAGAACACCAAGCGCTCGATCGCCGACAGCGTGCACAAGCTCTACGAGCACGGCATGTTCGTCACGGCCGGCTTCATCGTCGGCTTCGACACCGAGAAGGACAGCATCAGCAAGGCGATGTCGCTGTGCATCGGCCAGACCGGCATCCCGATCGCCATGGTCGGCCTGCTCTTCGCGCTGCCGAACACGCAGCTCTCGCGCCGCCTGCGCAAGGAGGGCCGCCTCTACGAGAACTACGCGGCGACCACCGCCGACCAGGGCGACCAGTGCACGCAGGGCATCAACTTCGTGACCCTGCGGCCGCAGCGCGACGTGCTGGCCGACTACCGCGACGTCCTCCAGGAGATCTACGACCCGCCGAACTTCTTCGACCGGGTCCGGGTGGTCGCCCGGCGGGTGAAGCGGCCGAAATTCGCCGCCCAGAAGCTCAACTGGGGCCACATCGCCCACGATCTCTACTCGCTGCTGCGGGTGTGCTGGCGGATGACCGTGCGGCGTCCGGAACTCGCCAAGCACTTCTGGAGCGTGTTCCTGGAGACCGCCCGCCGCAACCCGGCCGCCCTGGAGGCCGTGGTCACCAACATGGTGATCTACCTCCACGTCTACCCGTTCTCGCGCTACGTCATCCGCGAGATCAACGGCCGGATCGCCGACCTCGATGCCGGCCGCTGGGTGCAGCCGCCGGTCCTGGCGCCCGAGGCGGAGACCTGCAAGGCGCCGCCGGTCGGCAAGGTGGTGGCCAAGGCCGAGGTCAAGCACCTCGCCGCGGTGGCCTGAGGGATCCGCGGCCGCTGCGCTTGCGGGCTCGGCCGATCATCGCTAGCTGACCCGCCGCGAGGCCACGTCCTCCCCCCGCCACGCGGGGCACAAGTCCGGGACGGCCCGGCCCTTTCGGGAGGGCCGCCGTGGCCTGGATCTATCTCGTCACCGCGGGCGTGCTGGAGGTCGTCTGGGCCTTCGCGATGAAGCAGTCGGAGGGCTTTACGCGCCTCTGGCCGACCGCCATCATGGCCGTGTCGATGGCCGGCAGCGTCGGCTTCCTGGCGCTGGCCATGCGCACGCTGCCCCTGGGCACCGCCTACACGATCTGGACCGGAATCGGCGCGGTCGGCGCCTTCCTGATCGGCATCGCCGTGCTGGGGGAGCAGGCGAGCGCCAGCCGGATCCTCGCGGCCGGCCTGATCGGCTCCGGGCTCGTCCTGATGAAGCTGTCGAGCCCCGGCTAAGCCTGAGGCCGAGCCTCAGGCCGCGCGCACGGTGTGCAGGAAGGCGTCGATCTCCCGGCGCAGCTCGGCGGCCTCCTCCGAGAGACTCGACGCCGAGGCCAGCATCCGCGTGGCGGCCGTGCCCGTGTCGTCGGCCGCCCGCGCCACCGCGTCGATCGTCCCGGTGACCGCGCCGGTCCCGGACGCCGCCTCGGCCACGTTCCGGGCGATCTCCCGGGTCGCCGCGCCCTGCTGCTCGACGGCGGCCGCGATCGAGGTCGCCACCCCGTCGATCTCGCGGATGCGCGCCGTGATCCCGTCGATCGCGTCCACGGTCTGCCCGGTCGCGCCCTGGATACGGCCGACCTGACCGGCGATCTCCTCGGTGGCCCGGGCGGTCTGGGCGGCGAGCTGCTTCACCTCGCTGGCGACCACCGCGAAACCGCGCCCCGCATCGCCGGCGCGGGCCGCCTCGATCGTGGCGTTCAGCGCCAGCAGGTTCGTCTGGCCGGCGATGTCGGTGATGAGGCGCACGACGTCGCCGATCCGGCCCGCGGCGGTGCTCAGTTCCTGCACGAGGCCGGCCGTGTCGCCGGCCTGGACCACCGCGCTCCGGGCGAGTTCGGCGGACCCGTCGACCTGGCGGCCGATCTCCTGCACCGAGGCGCCGAGTTCCTCGGCGGCCGCCGCGACCGTGCCGACATGCTGGGCGGCCTCCTGCGCGGCGCCCGCCACCGTGGCCGAGCGCTCCGCGGTGTGCGTGGCCGTACCGCTCATCGCCTCGGCGTCGGCCCGCAGGCCGAGGGCGGCGTCCGCCACCCGGGCCAGTACGCCGCCGACCGCGGCCTCGAAGGACTCGGCCATGGCGTGGACCGCGCGCCGGCGCTGCGCCTCGGCGCCCTCGCGCGCCAGCGCGGTCTCCCGCTCCAGGGCGCGGGTGTGGATCAGGTTGTCCTTGAAGACCTGCACGGCCGCCGCCATCGCGCCGATCTCGTCGCGCCGTCCCGTATGCGGGACCGGCACGGTCTCGTCGCCCTCGGCGAGGCGGCCCATCGCGCCGGTCATGCGCTGGATCGGCCGCGCGATCCCGAACAGGGCGAACAGCATCGCGGCCGCCGCGACCGCGAGGCCCACCACCGTGGCGATCAGCGCGATCAGCTTGGCCCGCGTCGCCGCCTGCACGGTCTGGGTGACGTTGGCCTCGGTCTGGCCCCGCGCCGCCGCGATCGACTCGGTCAGGCTGGCCACCGCGGCGTCGTTCTGCGCGCCCGTCGCGGGATCGAGCACGAGCGCGAGGGCGCCCGGCTGGTCGCCCGCGATCATCAGCTCGACCACCTGCAGCTGGATGTTCTGGTAGGCGTTCCACGCGTTGGTGAAGCGCTCGTAGATCGCCCGGGCTTCCGGGCTCGTCAGGCGGTCCTGATAGGCCTGCCGGAGGCCGGACAGCTCGCCGAGGGCGTCGGTCAGCGCCGTCTGGTTCCTGTCCAGGGCCGCCGCGTCGGGCGAGGCCACCGCGAGCCGGTAGAGCCGCAGGCGCGCGTCCCGCACGGCCGTCCCGATGGCCTCGGCCTGGTTCTGCGCGGGCAGGGCCTGCTGCGAGATCGCCGCGGCGTTCCGCTCGATCTCCGACAGGCTCACGACGCTGGCGATGCCCTGGCCGACGGCGGCGAGGGCGAGCAGGCCGATGGCACCGGCGAGGACCGTCTTGAGGGAGAAGCGCATGGGAGGTTCCGTCTTCGCGGCCGCGCCGCGCCTTCAGGCCCAACCATGCTCCCGTGGAGGTCTTAAGATTCTGTCGGCTCTATACCGGCGTTTGTTGTCAGAGCCACTTCTTCCACCGGAAGAAGAAGTAGGGAAATACCGCCGCCACGACCATCATGATCAGCGCCATCGGGTATCCGAAGGCGAAATCTAGTTCCGGTATGGACTTAAAATTCATGCCGTAGATCGACGCGATCAGGGTCGGCGGCATGAAGACGACCGCCATGACCGAGAACAGCTTGATGATGTTGTTCTGCTCGAGGTTGACGAGCCCCAAGGTCGCGTCGAGCAGGAACTGGATCTTCGTCGACAGGAAGGTGGCGTGCTCCTCGAGGGACTGAAGATCCCGCAGGGTCGAGCGCACGTCCTCGCGCAGGTCGCGCGGGGCCTTGTTGGTCCGGTAGGTCGCCGACAGCGAGAGCAGGATCCGCTCCATGGAGACGAGGCTCTCGCGCTGTTTGGAGATGAGATCGCCGTGCCGGCCCAGCGCCCGCAGCGTGTCCTGCAGCGCGGTGTTGCGGGCGGAGGGATCCTCCTGCACTTCGAAGATCTTGCCCGACAGGCGGTCGATGCGCTCGCCCTGGAGCTGCAGCACGTCGGCGGCGCGGTCGATCACCGCCTCGATCAGCCCGGCCAGGATCGATTCGCCCGAGGGTGTCGAGGCGCCGCCGTTGCCCATGGAGCGCCCGGCGCGCTGCGTGTACATGCGGAAGGCCTGCGGCTCCTCGTGGCGCACCGTCACCAGCCGGTTGCCGCGCAGGATGAAGGTGATGCCGGCCAGCCCCGGCTCCTCGGCGTCGCTGACCTTCGAGAGCACCCGGCCGGTCATGTAACGGGCGCCGTCCTCGACGTAGAGCAGCTCCGAGGGCTCGATGTCCTTCATCTCCTCGCGGGTCGGCACCTCGATGCCCGCGAACGACTCGACCTTCAGTTCCTCCTCGCGGCTCGGGCGGATCAGATCGAGCCAGACCGTGTCCTCGGGGATTGTGTCCTGGAGATCGATGACGCGGCGCTCAAGCAGCGTGGCTCCGGCGCCGACGGCGGGCTGGTGGATGAAGATCACGTACGGGTCTCGGATGCGGATCGGTCACGGGACAGCGCGGGGCCGCAGCCCGCATCCGGCACCGCGACGGTCGATGCAAGCTGTGCCGCGGATGTGGCGCTGTTTTCTGACGCTTCCGTGACATCGCGGCCCGACCCGTCAGAACAGCTCGATGTCGGGCGCTACCGGGTCGAGGGCTTGGTCGACGACTTGGTCAAGGGCCTGGGCGTCGACGCGGCGCTGGATCTGGGTGACGTAGCGCGCCCGCGCGGTCTCGAGGATCGCCGCCGGCGCGCTCGCCCGCCCCGGCCCGGTGCCGATCAGTCGCCGGCGCAGGCCGTCGAGGCAGAGCTGCAGCGCCGCGTTGGCGGCATCGACCGCCTCGATCTGCTGGCGGACGACGTCCTGGAACTGAACTTGGCCGAAGACCGACAGCACCTCGTCGCCCACCGCCGCATTCTGCGCCTTGACCTCGGCGAGGTCCGTCCGCGCCATCCCGAGGAGGACCCGGGTGGTCGTCTCGGCGATCCCGCCGAGTTCGGCCATCAGCGCGCGGAGGCGCTCCTGCTCGGTGCGGGTCGCGTCGTCCCCGCGATCGGCGATCAGCACCCGGCTGATCGTCTGCTGCGCGTCCGCCACCTGCACGCGCGCCTCGGCCATCGCGGTCTGGGAGGTCTGCGCGAGATCCTGGAGCTCCCGGGCGATGACCCGGAATCCGGCTCCGTGGGCCCCGGCGCGGGCCGCCTCGATGTTGGCGTTGAGCGCCAGCATCCGGGTCGCCGCCCCGACCTTCTCGAGGCTGAGGATCAGGGCATCGAGCCCGCGCATCTGCCCGACGGCCACTTCGACGGTGCCGCGTTCCTCGCGGGTCTCGTTCAGGCGCCGGTCGAGATAGGCGCCGAGGGCCGCCGCCAGGGATTGCAGCGCGGCGTCGCTCTGCTCGGCGAAGCCGACGATGCGGTCGTGCGCGCCGCCGATGCAGGCGGCGCTGCGCGCCTGGGCGGCGTCGAGCCTCTGCAGCGAGGCGAGGATCGCGGCGGCGGCCGCCTCGGTCTGCGCGACGATGCTGCGCAGCTGCTCGCCCGTCACGGCGAAATAGGGGTCGAGGTCGCCGAGATCCCGGGCCACGGCCTCGGCGCAGGCCGCTCCGTGCGCCGGGGCGGCCGCCGGTTCGGCCCGAAGCGTGACCGCCATCGGCGAGGCATCCGGCTCGACCGCGCGGCAGGACGGTTGCAGCCCGCGGGTCACGAGGCCTCCGCAGAGCGCGGCGGCGGCCGCGAAGAGGAGCTGCGCCGGCTGCGCGATCCCCAGGATCAGCGGCACGGCCCCGACCGCGCCGCCGGCCGCGGCACTGAGCAGGAGCGTCCGCAGCTCGGTCTTCGCGGAGGGACGGGCAGCAATCTGCATCGCGGGAACGGTCATTCGGTCGGAAACGGTGGCGCGGGGCCGGGCGAGGCCGAGGCCCGCGGAGCGGGCTTCAGCGGAGAGGGGTCGCCCGGATCAGGCGGCGCGGCGCTGAATCGCGGGGGCGACCTGTGTGAGGACCTGCAGCAGCTTGTCGGCCTGGACCGGCTTCACCAGCCAGCCGGTCGCCCCCGCCTGGCGCGCGCCGTCGCGCTTCTCCTGCTGCGATTCCGTCGTGAGAACGAGCATCGGCGTGAAGCGGGTCGGCGCGAGCTTCCGCAACTCCTGGATCAACTGGACGCCGTCCATGCCGGGCATGTGGAAGTCCGTGATCACGAGGGCCGGCTTCAGGCCTGCCTTGACCTTCGCGAGTGCCGTCTCGGCATCGGCAGCCTGTTCGGTTTCATATCCCGAACTGCGAAGTATTCCTGACATGCTCGAAAGAATGGTGGGTGAGTCGTCCACCAGTAATATCGTATTCATTTCTCGCTCTGAACTCCATGTCTGTGCGAACGGCTAAGTTTTAATCGTTCCAATCTGCCCGGCAATGCATTTTTCCATGACGTGGTCGCATAACAGCTCGAAGTCCTGCACCGCCCGCGCACGGGGCTTCACGTACCGAACCGGCTGTCCGCACCCGAAGGCCTCCGCCAGAGCGATGTCCGTACGGATCCCAGCCAGGAGGCGCTCCCGGCCGAACCGGCTCGCGAGCTGCTCGAGGGCCTCCCGCTGCATCGTGATCCGGAGATCCACCTGCACCGGCACGATCGAGAGGCCGCGCAGACCGGGATTGAGGCTCGTCGCCACCCGGAAGAACGCGCGCGCGAACTGCCCGACGCCGTCCACCGCGAGGTGGCTGAGCTGTGTCGGAACCAAGACGTGGTGCGCGCTCGCCAGGGCGCTGATCAGCAGGGCGTCGGCCGTCGGTGCGGTGTCGATCAGGATCACCGCGTAATCCGTCGCCAGGGGCTTCAGCGCCGCCGCGAGGCCGAGGGGCGCGACGGCGCCGTCGGGGCCCGAGAAGCCGCGATCGGCCGGCAGCACGTCCACGTTCGGCACGGCGGTGCGCCGCACGGCGCGCCCGAGATCCGTCACCCCGGTGCCGCGGAACAGGTCGTGCACCGTCGGCTCGCCGGGCCTCGCCCGCACGCCGAAGCCGAGGCCGGCATGGCCCTGGCTGTCGAGGTCGACGAGCAGCACCCGCCGGCCGCGCTCCGCGAGGCTTGCGGCGAGATTCACGGCCGTCGTGGTCTTGGCGGTGCCGCCCTTGCGGTTCGCCACGGCGAGGATGCGCCCGGTCCCCGGCTCGGTCATCCGCGCTCGGCCTCCGCGGCGCCTTCCGCGGCGGCCTCGGGCAGCGCGGCCAGGCAGGCCGCCGGCACGGCTCCGGCCGGCCGCGGAGGGCGGGTGCCGCGACCATCAGCACCTGGAGGACCGCCGTGTGGAGCCACGCCGCGCCGGTGAGGTCGACGACGGCCTCCGGGGTGGCGCGCAGGATATCGAGCAGCGGCTCGGCATCCTCGACCGGGCAGTGGCCCGAGAGCCGGATGCGGGCGCCGCTGTGTTCGAGGGCCATCAGAGCAGATCCGACAGGTTGAGGACGAGGAGAACCCTTCCGTCGCCGAGGAGCGCCGTCCCGGAGAAGCCCGCGAGGCCGGCGAGGAGACCGTCGAGGGGCCGCACGATGACCTCCATGCGCTCGCGGAAGCCGTCGACCACGATGCCGACCCGCTCGCGTCCGACACGGGCGACCATGACGGCCTCCTCCTCCGGCGGCGCGTCCGAGGCCGCCGGGAGGCCCAGGCTGTCGGCGAGCCGGATCAGGGGGATCATCGCGTCTCGCAGGACGAAGGTCTCGCGCTGCTTGATCCGGTGGATCTGGTCCCGCGGAACCTTCACGGTCTCGGCCACCGCGTCCATGGCGACCCCGTATTGCTGGCCCCGCGCCACCACGGTGACGATGCGGGTCACCGCCATGGTCAGGGGCAGCTGCACGGTCACGCAGGTGCCCGCGCCCGGCTGGCTCGCGAGCCAGACGTCGCCGCCCGCCCTGCGCACCGCGCTGCGCACGACGTCCATCCCGACGCCCCGACCCGAGAGGTCCGAGACCTGATCCCGCGTCGAGAAGCCGGGCGCGAAGACGAGGTTGACGAGATCCTCCGCGGTCATCTGGGCGGCCTGATCCGGGCCGATCAGGCCGCTGCGCAGCGCCTTCTCGCGGACCGCCTCCGGGTCGATGCCGCGGCCGTCATCGGCCACCTCGATGATGACGTTGTCGTTCTCCTGCCGCGCCGCGAGCCGCAGGGTGCCGCGCGCCGGCTTCCCGGCGGCGATCCGGATCGCGGGGGTCTCGATGCCGTGATCGAGGGCGTTGCGGACCATGTGGATCAGCGGGTCGGCGAGGCTCTCCAGCACGTTCTTGTCGGCCTCGGTCTCCTCGCCCAGGATCACCAGCTCGACCTCCTTGCCGAGCTTGCGCGTGATGTCGCGGACGAGCCGGGGGAAGCGCTGGAAAACCTGGCTCACCGGCATCATGCGGATCGCCATGACGCCGACCTGCAAGCTCTGGGCGATCCGGTCGATGACCGCGTACTGCTCCTTGATCTCCCGACCGAGCTGGCGCGAGCCGCTGACCTGCTCGACGCGTCCGGCGAGATAGGCGAGCCCGTTCTTGGCGACCGTCAGCTCGGCCGCGAAGTTCATCAGGGCGTCGACCTTGCCCTGCTCGACCCGCAGCATGCGCGCCGGACCCTTGGCGTCGGGGCCGGATCCCTCCGGGGCATCGCGCGGCCCGGTCGCCGGCGGCGGGGCCGCGGTGGGCCGCGGCGCGGGATCTCCGGAGGGTGTCGGCATCGGCGGTGCGGCGGCCGCGCCGCTCGCCACGCCGCGGAGGACGGCGCCGAGGGTCTCGGTGGCGCCCGCGCGCGCTCGGCCCAGGGCTGCTTCCAGGGCGGCGGCCCGGCCGGGCACCAGATGCGGCAGGCAGCGCCGCACCACCGTGCGCACGGACTCGAACCGGCCCTCCGCGACGGCCGGGTCCGTCGGCACGGCCAGCATCTCGGCCTGCGCGGCGAGGATCGCCTCTGCCTGCTGGCGCAGGGCGAGGTCCGGGGCGGGCGCCTCTGCGGGCGGCCGATCGGTCGGCGGCGAACCCGAGGCCGGCCGCGGGCCGCCGAGGTCGGCGGCGAGGCGGCGCAGCGTCTCGGTCTCCGCCGTGGCGGCCAGCGCCGCGATCCAGCGCAGGGCGCAGGCCTGCCGGGTCCCGGCGCCGACGATCCCCAGCAGGGCGGCGGCGGCGGCGGCGAGGTCCGCCCGGGCGTCCTCGGCGAGGAGCGTCCCGGCCCGCGCGGCGAAGTCGCCGAACACCTCGGCCTCATCCTCCGTCCCGGTCAGGACGATCAGGTCGTCCGGCCGGATCGCGCCGACCCGGACCTGATCGGCGACGTAGCGCAGATGATCGGCGACCGCCTCGGCGTCGGCGACGCACAGAACCTCGAAGCGGAGCCAGCTCAGCACCGGATCGCAGGTCTCCGGCGACGGAGTTGCGGCGCGCGGCCGTACCCGCAGCGCGACGAGGCCCGGGGCCTGCGCCACCAGATGGGCCGGGTCGTCGCCGCGGAAGAAGCAGGTCTCGTCGGGCTCGTAGTGCCAGACGGTCAGGGGGGCGCCCGAGGCCGCGGCGCGCCTCCAGGCGGCCTGCCGGTCCGCCTCGGGGAGGTCGGCGAGCCAGTCCGGCGGCCCGTAATCGGCCCGCGCGACGGTGGCCTCGATCGCCGCGGGGAGCCACGCCCGCAGGGCCGTCACCCGGCTCGCCATCACGGCGTCGGCCTCGTCCGGCAGGACCGCGCGGCTCTCCAGGACGTCGATCCAGTGGCCGACCAGATCGAGGCTGTCGAGGAGCCCGTCCACGATGGCGGGTTCCAGGACGAGCGTACCGGCCCGGACCTCGACCAGAAGGTCCTCGGCCGCGTGGACCAGATGGGTCAGCGGCGCGATCTCGAACAGGCCGGACGTGCCCTTGAGGGTGTGCACCGCCCGAAAGACGTCGTCGAGGGATTCGGCGCCCGGCGACTTCTCCAGGGCCAGCATGCCGCTCCCCGCGCGCTCCAGGAGCTCGCGGGCCTCGGGGATGAACTGGGCGAGCAGGGCGTTGGTCACGGTGCGGCTCCGGCCATCACGGTGGCGACCGCGACGAGGGCGTCCGGGCGCACCGGCTTGACGAGGTAGAGGTTGGCGCCCGCCGCGAAGGCCCGCGCGCGGTCGGCGCCGGCGCTCTCCGTGGAGATCATCACGGCCGGCACCGCCTGGAGCTCCGGCATGGTCCGGCCCTGCCGCAGGAAGGCGTAGCCGTCCATCTTGGGCATGTTCACGTCGACGAGGACGAGGTCGAAGCCCTCGGCGACGGCCTTCTCCAGGCCCTCGTAGCCGTTCACGGCCTCCTCGACCGCGAAGCCGGCCTCTTCCAGCACGTCGCGGTAGTACAGGCGCACCGTGGTGGCGTCGTCGATGACGAGGATCCTGGCCATGTCAGGCCTCCGCGCTCAGGGGCTTCTGGTAGACGATCGCCTCCGCGAACTTCCGGAGGTCGAACAGCGCGGAGATCCGGCTCATCGACTCGGAATGGCCGAGGCAGACGAAGCCACCGGGATCGAGCGCCTCGTAGAGCGTCTGGGCGGCGCCGCGGCGGGACGCGTCGTCGAAGTAGATCAGCAGGTTGCGGCAGAACACGACGTCGAAGCCGCGGAACTGCCGGGTCGAGAGCGGGTCCGAGAGGTTGACCCGCGCGAAGGCGATCGACTCGCGGATGTCCGGGATCACCTCGTGGGCGCCCTGCACCCGCCGGGTGTAGCGCTCCAGGGTCGCCCGGGGGACGTGCTGGACCGCGCGGTCGCCGTAGAGGCCGCGCTTGGCTTGGTCGAGCACGGCGGTGTCGATGTCCGAGGCGACGATCTCGATGTCGTACCGGTCGACCTCCGGCCACGTGTCGAGGAGCTGGAAGGCGATCGAGTAGGGCTCCTCGCCGGTCGAGCAGGGCACCGACCAGATCCGCACCGGCTCGCCCGGCCGCTTGCGCCGGGTGACCTCCGGGAGGATCGACCGGACGAGGCAGCGGAACTGGTACTCCTCGCGGTAGAAGTAGGTCTCGTTGACGGTCATCAGGTTGACGAGCGTCTGGAACTCCTGGCCGCTGGCCTGGAATCGCAGGGTGTTGAAGTAGTCGCGGAAAACCGGCAGCGCGCTCGCGAGCATCCGCTCCTGCAGGCGCTTGTCGACGAAGTAGCGCTTGTTGTCGGCGAACATGATGCCGGTCTTGCGGTAGAAGAAGTCGCGGAAGCGGACGAAGTCGGCATCGGTGACGACGGGCGTCGGCGGCGGGAACGGTGCGGTCATGCCGGCCGCCGGTCAGGTGATGCGGCGGCAGGCGGCCCTGGCCGCGAAGCGCAGGAACGGCGCGTCGGGGAAGCGGGCGGCGGCGGCCTCGATCTCCGGCACCATCTCGGGCGTGCCGATCTCGGCGAGCACGTCGAGGGCGGCGGCGCAGACGTTGACGTGCCCGTCCTCGGCCAGGACCCGGCGGGCGTAGGTCGCGGCCGCCGGGTGGCGCAGGGAGACCAGCACGTTCACCGCGAAGATCCGGCGGTCGCTGTCGGGATCGGCGAGGGCCCGCTCGAGGGCGCCGAGCACCGCCGCGTCCATCTCCTGCAGCGTCTCGATCGCGGCGTTGCGCAACCAGACGTCCTCCGAGCCCAGCAGGCCGAACAGGCGCTCGGCCGCCGCCGGGGTGCCGATGCGGCCGAGGGCGCCGAGGATCGCCTCGCCGACGCTCCGGTCCGCCTCGCGGCCGAGGCGGTCGGCCAGCAGGCCGGCGGCGTCGGGATCGGCGGCCAGGCGATGGGCCGCGTCGCGGCGCCCGGCGGCCGTCGGGCCCTCCAGGGCGATCCGGGGATCCTCCAGGGCTTCCGCCGGCGCGGGGAGGGCGGGGTGCTTGCGGACCAGGGCCATGGCAGTCTCGGTGTCGATCTCAGGACAGCCAGCCGACGAGCTGGGCCGGGATGGAGCGGGCGGGCAGCGTCAGGGTCGCGCCGCCGAGGCGGATCAGCTCGGCCGGCATGCCGAACACGACGGCGCTCGACTCGGCCTCCGCGATGGTGCGGCCGCCGGCAGCCCGCAGGGCCGCCAGGGCGGCGGCGCCGTCGTCGCCCATGCCGGTGAGTTCGACGCCGATCAGGGCTTCGGGCAGCAGGTGATCCCGGGCGCTGCGGACGAGGCGGTCGACGCTGGGGTGCCAGCGCAGGGCCGGGTCGCTCGGGACGGTGGCGACCGCGAGCCGGCCGAGCCGGCGCTCGATCACCACGTCGGCGTCGCCCCGGCCGATGTAGACGCGGCCCGCCGCGAGGGGGACCGGGGCGGTCACCTCCACCACCCCCAGGGCGCAGAGGCGGTCCAGGCGCTGGGCGAAGGCCCCCGTGAAGGAGCCCGGCATGTGCTGGGCGATCACGACCGGCCAGGGCAGGTCGGCCGGAAGCTCCGGCAGGATCTCCTCCAGCGTCCGCGGTCCCCCGGTCGACACGCCGATCAGGACGCAGCCCTCCACGCGGGCCGCGGTCCGGGGCGCCGGGCGGCGCTTCGCGATCTCGCCGCGCCCGCGCCGGACCCGGTCGAGGAGGCCGCGGGCGCGGCCGGGCTTGGCCCGGGCCGCGACGCGGACCTTGGCGACCATCTCGTCCCGGACCTCGCCGATGTTGAGGGAGACGGTGCCGCCGGGCTTCTCCACGTAATCGACGGCGCCGAGCTGCATCGCCTCCAGGGTCACGGCGGCGCTCTCGCGGGTCAGCGACGAGACCATGACCACCGGGCGCGGGCGCGCCGCCATGATCTCGCCGAGGCAGGTGAGTCCGTCCATCTCGGGCATGTTGATGTCGAGGGTGACCACGTCGGGCTCGAAGCTGTCGATCTGGTCCAGGGCGTCGCGGCCGTTGCGCGCCGTGCGCACCTCGAACTGGCCCGTCTCCTCGAAGATCAGGCGAAGGTGTTTGCGCATCAGAGCGGAGTCGTCGACGATCAGGAGCTTGGGCATGGCGGGTTGCGTGGCAGGAGCGGCCTCGGACCGGGCCCGGAGACGGCGGCTCAGGCCGCCTGCAGATCCGCG
The DNA here is from genome assembly GCF_021398735.1 of Methylobacterium oryzae. NCBI lineage: Bacteria > Pseudomonadati > Pseudomonadota > Alphaproteobacteria > Hyphomicrobiales > Methylobacteriaceae > Methylobacterium > Methylobacterium oryzae. The sequence goes on along the minus strand of NZ_CP090349.1, from coordinate 5,688,812 downwards.
ACCTCGTGCCGGCTGAGGAGCCGGTCGACGTTCACCATCAGGATGATCCGCTTGGCGGCGGCGAGGTTGGCGACCCACTCCACGGCGCTGTCTTCGTCCTGCGCGAGGTCCGGCGCCGGCACGATGGCCGAGCGGGGGATCTTCAGGACCTCCGAGACCGAGTCGACGATGAAGCCGGTCCGCACCCCCGCGATCGCGAAGACCATGATGCGCTGGCGGTCGTTGCGCGCGGCCTCCGGGAGCCGGAAGCGGCGGCGCTGGTCGACCACCGGCAGCACCGCCCCCCGCAGGTTGACGATGCCCTCAATGAAGCCGGGCGTCCGCGGCACGTGGGTGAGCTGCTCGGGGACGCGGACGATCTCGTGCACGGCGTCGATCGGCACGCCGTACTCCTCGTCCGCCAGGCGGAAGACGACGAACTGCTCCTCCTCGTCGGCGCGCGTCGGCGCGGTCGCGGTCTGACGTTCCTGCACGGGTCCCTCCTCTGCGGCTCCGAGGCCGGCGAGGCCGCCGGCGATCCCGGTGGTGGCGAACAGGCGGGCGGCCGACAGGATCGAGACCAGCCGCCTGCCGCCGCCGAGCCGGCAGATCGCCTCGACCTCGCGCAGCGCGTCGCCCTGCGCGAGCAGGTCGGGCAGCGGGTCGACCACCGCGCGGGGCACCCGCAGCACCTCCTTCACCGTGTCGGTGACGATGCCGACGGAGCCGGCGGCTTCCCGGGAGGCGACCACCACGATCCGGTTCTGCTCTCCCAGGGGCACGCCCGGCAGCCCGAACAGCGCCCGCAGGCTGACCAGGGGCAGCAACCGGTCGCGCAGGTTGATCACACCGATGACGTGGCGCTCGGCCTTCGGCAGCTCGCTGACGCGGTCGGGGACCTGGACGATCTCCTGCACCTGCTCGATCGGCAGGGCGTATTCCTGGCCCGCGAGCTCGAAGGACACGAGCTGGATCTCGTCGGAGAGCCCGGCCTCGCCCTCCGGCCGCGCCGAGGCCGCGCCGCCGGCCTCGATCGGCCCGACCGCGTTCCGTCCGCCCGACCCGCCCTCTGCGCCGGCGCGCACGGACCCGCTGCGCTGCAGCAGGCGCCCGAGATCGATGATCAGCACGATGCCGGCCGGCCGCTTGATCACGCCCGCGAGCAGCTCGGTCGCCGCGGTGGCGGTGAGGCCGTCAGTCCCCTCGATCTCCCCGGGCTCGGCGGTGATCACGCTCGCCATCCGGTCGACCACGAAGCCGGAGGTCCCGCCAGCGCCGCCGCCGTCGCCGGACCCCTGGCCGACCACGACCACCCGGGCGGCGTCGTCGTGGACCCGGTCGGGCAGCTCGAACAGCCGCCGCAGGCTCGCCACCGGCAGGACCGAGCCGCGCAGGTTGGCCAGTCCCACCAGGGCGGGGGGTGCCAGGGGAACGTCGACCATGTCGGGCAGGCGGATGATCTCCTGCACCTCCGCGAGGGGCACCGCGTAGGTCTCGCGGGCGACGTGGAAGGTCACGAACTGGAGCGCGGAGGCGGTCTCCGACCGGTCGGTCGCGGCCGAGGCTGAGGCGTCGTTGGACATGGCGGGCTCCGGGCTGAGCAGGATTCGGGTGGGGCCGTCCCGGCCGGGCGCGTCTCAGTCCTGGTTCTGGAGTTCGTCGGCCAGCGACGCGACCTCCTCGATGGCGGCGGCGAGTTCCTCCGCGCCGTTCGCCTGCTCGCGGGCGGCCTGCTGCGCCTCGTTCACCGCCTGGCCGCCCTGGCGGGCCGCCGTGGCGATCTGGTCGACGCCGCGCTTCGCCTCCTCGACGTTGCGGATGATCAGGTCGGCGCCCTGGAGGATCTGCCGGTTGCCGTCGAGCACCACGCCCATGTCGTCGGCGGTGGTCTCGAGGTCGCGGGTGATCGCCCGGTTCTTCTCGACCTCGGCGGCGGCCGCCGCGGAGATCGCCTCCAGGTCCCGGCGCACCACCACGATCTGGTCCTGGATCGCCTTCACGAGGTCCTTGATCCGCTCCGCGTTCTCCGAGGAATCCCGGGCGAGGTTGCGGATGTCGGTGGAGACCACCATGAAGCCTTTGCCGAACTCGCCGGCCCGGGCCGCCTCGATCGAGCCGTTCACCGCCAGCATGTTGGTCTGGATCGCCACCGTGGTGATCGCGTCGACGATCTTGTCGATCTTCCGGCTCACCTGCTCCAGGGCGTTGATCTGCTCTCGGCTCCGGTCGGTCTCCGCGAGGGCATTGCCGACGCCCGCGACCAGTCCGTCTACCGCGGCCCGGTTCTCCTGAAGCTGGCTCGTGATCAGGCCGCCCTTCTCCAGGGCGTCGCGGGCGCTGTCCTGGGCGAGGAGCGCTCCCTTCTCGATCTGCGCGATCGCGGCGGCCGATTGCTGCGCGGCTGCCGTCTGCTGCTGGGCGCCCCGGTCGATCTGGTCGAGCGCCGTGGTGATCTGCGCGGCGGCCCGGTTGATCTCCTCCACCGCCGAGGACAGCTCCTCGGCCGCCGAGGCGACCTCCTCGGCGCTCTTGCCGACGTCGGTGGCGTTCTTCAGCTCGTCCGCCAGGGTCGCGAGCTCGGTGGCAGCCTGCTCGCTCTCCCCGAGGGCGGTGGTCTGCTGCTCGATGGTCTTGAGCGATTGCTGGCAGGCGGAGGATTGCTCCTCGGCCGCCGCCGCGATCAGCTCGGACCCCTTCTGCGCCTCGACCGCGGCCTTCTCAGACTCGACGGCCACCCGGGCGATGGTCTCGGCGCCGCGCATGATCTCGACCATGGCCTGCCGCACCGCCTCGAGCTGGGCGGTGATCGTCTCGCCCCGCGCGACCTCTTGGCGCGCGCCCTCGGCCGCGCGGTTGATGCCCTCGGCGATGACCTTCACGTCTTCCTGGATCCGGCCGATCAGCGCCTGGATCTCCTGGGCGCTGCGCTCGGAGGTCTCCGCCAAGGTGCGGACCTCGTCGGCGACCACCGCGAAGCCCTTGCCGTGCTGGCCGGCCCGGGCCGCCTCGATGGCGGCGTTCAGGGCCAGGAGATTGGTCTGGTCGGCGATGCGAGCGACGGCGCGGACGATGTCGCCGATATTGGCCGCCTGCCGCTCCAGCTCGACGATCAGCGTGACCGAGGCCGCCTGACGCTCGGCCGCCGTGGCGATCGAGCCGACGCTGAGCCGGATCTGCTGGCTCACGCCGGCGATGAGTCCCTGGAGCGCCTCCGATTTCTGGCGCGAGGTCTCGGCCTCGGTGCGGGCGGTGCCGATTACCTCCGACACGGTCGTGACGGCGCGCTGCGACTGCTCGGAGGCCCCGGCCGCCTCCTCGGCGCCGGCGGCGATCTGCTCCATCGCCTTGCGCAGCTCCTCGGCCGCCGACGAGGCCTCGGCGACGCCGCTGGCGAGCTGGGTTGTCGCCGCCGCGATGCGCTCCGCCGCCTTCTGCTGCTTGGCGAAGGTCCGGGCCTTGCGCCGGCTCTCCTCGTTGAGGCGCCCGAGCTGGCTCAGACTGGCCGGCTCGCCCTTCCGGACCTGCGCGTGCGATCCCGACAGGGCGGCTTTCTTCACGAGGGCCATGGCGGCGTTTCCTTCACTTGAAGTCGCGGCTGTACGTCGCCGCCCCCAGGCTAGGACCCGCGACGCGCAAGTCTTACGAAGCATCAAGTTGCGAATCAATGAACGAGAACACGATTTTTGAGCAATGATCCGCTGTAGGTGCCGCCATATCCGTGCATATGAAGATCAATATTTGGAGTATATCTACAAAATGACTGGCTTGAAGATAGGACATTGGATTATGAATATGGATATACTGCAACCAATATGGAAATATGCGCTGGCAACAATCCTGTTCGCCGGTCGCTGCTGTATCGAGCCGGCGGTTTGGCCAAGCCCCTCGGCGGACCCGCGGGGCCCGCAGGCCGGAGCGAGCGCGATCTGAAGTTCCGCGCCGCCCGAGGTCGCGCCGAATGGAGAGCCGTTTGTGGGGCACGGCCCGGTCGAACACCGCAACCCGGACTGGCGATGGTCTGAGCGGGAACCCGGCCCGAGCGACCCCGACCCGATCTCAGTTGCAACCGTCGCAGATGCTGCCTTCGATCTTGTCGGTCAGAGCGCGCTCGCGCCGCCGCTGCTCCGGGGTCGGCACCTCGCCGGGGCCGAGAGACGTGCCGGGCGGCTTGGTGACGCCGAGGCTGTTGGTGTTCGGCGCCGTGATGGTCGAGACCGGGCCGCCGCCCGTGCCGGTCTGGTCGGGCGCTCGCGTCTGCACCGCGAGCGGGGTGATGAGGGCGAGGCTCAGCGCACCGAGCGTCGCGGTACCGAGGAATCCGCGGATCATGGAAGGTCTCCCGTCGCCGGGAGAACGGGAAACGTGGCCGCCGGTTGCGTGGCCTAGCGCCGCCGCGCGGGCTCGCGCCGGAACACCCCGACCATCTCGACATGGCCCGAATGGCGGAACTGGTCGACCGGCGTGACGGTCTCCAGCCGGTAACCGCCGGCGACCAGCGTCGCCGCGTCCCGCGCGAAGGTTCCGGCGTCGCAGGCGATGCCGATCACCAGGGGCACGCGGGCGGCGGCAAGCTGGCGGGCCTGGGCCTCCGCGCCGGCCCGCGGCGGGTCGAACACCACCGCGTCGAAGGCATCGAGTTCGGGGGGCAGCAGGGGCCGCCGGAACAGGTCGCGGCGCTCGCCGCTGATCTTGCGCAGGCCCGCGGCGGCGCGCGCGGCCCGCTCGAGGCCCGCGAGGGCCGCGGCATCGGATTCGACGGCGTGGACCGCGGCCGTCCGGGCGATCGCCAGCGTCAGCGGCCCGCAGCCCGCGAACAGGTCGGCGACGCGCCGGATGCGGGGGCCGAGGGCCGCCAGAGTCAGGTCGCAGAGCGTCGCCTGACCGGCCGCGGTCGCCTGGAGGAATCCGCCGGGGGCCGGGTAGAGGCGGGTCGCCGCGGCGGGGCCGTCCGCCGTGACCGAGACCGGCTCGGCCTCCATCAGGCGCTCGCCGTGCAGGGAGAGCCGAGCGAGGCCGAGTTCGCCGGCGATCCGCACCAGCGCGGCGCCGACGCCGGCGCTGACCGGTCCGTGACCGCGCAGGTCGACGTCTAGGCCCTGGTCGGTGGCCGTCACGGCGACGTCGAGGGGCTTGCGCCCGTGGCCCAGCGGGGCGGCGAGGCGGCGCGCGACCTCCGGGGCCGGGTGGAGCGCCGGCACGGTGATCGGGCAATGGTCGATCGGCACCAGCGCGTGGCTGCGCGCCGGCATCAGCCCAGCCTCGGCCCGGCCGCCGATCTCCCGCACGTGCAGGGTGAGGCGGCGGCGTCCCGCCCCGTGGGCGTCGATGGCCGGCCCGGGCGTCACGTCGAGGCGCGCCTGGGACAGGGCCTGGGCGACGAGGTCGCGCTTCCAGGCGAGTTCCGCGGTCCGCGCGAGGTGCTGGGTGCGGCAGCCGCCGCAGCGCATGTAGTACGGGCAGAACGGCTCGACCCGGTCGGGCGAGGCCTGCGCTAGGCCGAGCAGGGCGCCGCGCCGCGCCTCCCGGCGGATCTCCGCGCGTTCCCCGGGCAGCGTGTAGGGGACTAAGGTCCCGTCCTCGGCGATCCCGTCGCCGCGGGCGCCGAGCTCCCGGATCGTGACCGTCTCGCTATCCGCTGGCTCGCTCACGGCAACCTCGCACCGATCAGGAATTCGGCATTGCCGTCGCCGCCCGGCACCGGCGAGTCGATCAGGCCCAGGATCGCGGCCCCGAGCCCCTCGAGGGTCCCGCGGACGGCCGCGCAGACCTCGGCGTGGACCGCCGGGTCGCGCACGAGGCCGCCGCGGCCGACCCGGGCGCGGCCGGCCTCGAATTGCGGCTTGATCAGCGCGACGATCGCCGAGCCCGGCCTCAGCAGGCCCGGGAGGGCCGGCAGCACGAGGCGCAGGCCGATGAAGCTCACGTCCACGCTCGCGAGGTCGGGGGGCGGGACGAGGGCCTCCGGGCCGAGGCCGCGGATGTCGGTGCCCTCGCGGTTGGTCACGCGCGGGTCCCCGGCGAGCCGCGGATGGAGCTGGCCTCGGCCCACGTCGAGGGCGTGGACGTGGCGGGCGCCGCGGGCGAGCAGCACGTCGGTGAAGCCGCCCGTCGAGGCGCCGACGTCGAGGGCGACCCGGCCCTCCGGATCGACGCCGAACGCGTCCAGCGCGGCGGCGAGCTTGAGGCCGCCGCGGGAGGCGTAGGGGTGCTCGGGCTCCGCCTCGACCCGCGCCCCCGGGGCGATCGGGTCCGAGGCGCGCGCGAGCGGGCGCCCGTCGACCCGCACGAGCCCGGCACGGATCGCCGCCTGGGCCCGGGCCCGGCTCTCGAAATGGCCGTGCGCCACGAGATACAGGTCGGCGCGCCGCGGCGCAGGGTTCTCCGCGGGATCGTCCGCGGGGGCCGCGCGGTCCGGGCTGGTCCGGTCTCGGGTCATCGGGGCTTCGTGCGGTTCCGGCAGGTCTGCGGCGGAGGTTTCGGGCCGCCGCCCTGTCGAAGGCCGGCGCGCTCCCTAACTAGACCGGGCCGTAAAGGAGAGCCACCGCATGACCCGCACCCTGCCGCTGCTCGCACTGCTCGGGACCGCCGCCGCCGGCGGCGCCCTGGCACAGGAGCCTCCCAAGGAGGCGGCCAAACCGGCAGAGACCTACACGGCGCCGATCAAGAACGCGAAGGGCGACCCGATCGGCACGCTGGCGATCCGCGACGGGGCAAATGCCCTGGTCCTGCGCGTGACGATCCAGCCCGGTGGCCTGCCGCCCGGCTGGCACGGGATGCATTTCCACGCCGTGGGCGACTGCTCGGACCCGAAGTTCATGAACTCCAAGGCGCACGTGAACCACGACCAGAGCAAGCACGGGCTGCTCAACGCGGAGGGCCCCGACGAGGGCGACCTGCCGAACCTCTACGCGGCGCAGGACGGCTCGGCCAATGCCGAGGTCTCCAGCGAGACGCCGCTGAACGGCGAGGGCGGCCTGAAGGACGGGGACGGCGCGGCGCTGATCATCCACGCCAACGAGGACGACCACAACACCCAGCCGATCGGCGGTGCCGGCGACCGCGTCGCCTGCGGGGTGATCAAGTAGTCGTCGCGGACGGGGACGGCACGGCCGGCGGGATCTGCCGCGGCCGGCCGTCCTCGTCGATGGCCACGAAGGTGAAGGTGGCCTGCGTGACCCGCTCGCGGACCTGGGTGCAGAACCGCCGTGCCCAGGCCTCGACCTCGATCTTCATCGAGGTCCGGCCGACATGCGACACCCGGGTGTAGACGCACAGCACGTCGCCGACCCGGACCGGCCGGATGAAGGTCATCGATTCCAGCGCCACGGTGACCACCCGGCCCTGCGCCCGGTCGACGCCCGCGATGCCGCCGGCCTGGTCCATCTGCGACAGCACCCAGCCGCCGAAGATGTCGCCGTTGGCGTTGGTGTCGGCCGGCATGGCGATGGTGCGCACCGTGAGATCGCCCTTGGGCAGATCGACCTCAGCGGGCGGCGCGCCTCCGGCCGGTGAGAGTGCGACGTGCTGCATGCCGTCCATCCGCCCCCCGCACGCCGTCAGGACATCACGCCGGCGAGCTTGAGCCCCGCCGCCAGCAGAACGGCGACCGCGCTCAGGATGCATTCGAGCGGGATGGATTGCCAGAGGTCCGGCGCCGCCGCCGCGGGCTCGGCGCGTTGCGCAATATCGTTCATCGAGCTTCCTCTCGGGCGCGCCGATCTGCCGTCGGCGGTCCCGTTACCGGCACGATAAAGCAAGGCTCGCGGTCGCGCACCCCGAATCGGGGCGTGAAAAAGCCCGGCGGCTCGCTGGAGCCGCCGGGCCGGTCAGGTCGGAGAGCCGATCAGTAGTAGAACCGACGGCGCCAGTAGGGACGACGGTAGTAGGGCCGCGGGCCGTAGTAGAACCGGCGGCCGTAGTACGGGCGGCGCCAGTAGGGCCGCGGGCCGTAGAACCGGCGACGGTAGTAGTACTGGGCCTTCTCGGCCACCGCCGGCGCGGCTTCGGCGGGCAGAGCCAGCCCCGGGCCGATGGGCGCGGCGGACGCGCCCTCCGGCGCCGCGGCCGCGAAGCCCAGCGCCAGCAGGGCCGCGAGCAGGAATTTCCTCAGCACGGTCTCGACTCCCTTTGTGTCATTCGTCCTGGTCGACGAACCGCGCAGGGCGACGGGCTCCGCTCGGTCCGAACCGCTGCAACGCGTGGGCGAGCGGAAGCGTTGCAGCTTAACCGCTGCGACGTTTCGGACAGGGTTGATCGCAGGTTGAGACGCGCGGGGTCAGGCGATCTTCGTCGTCATGTCCTCGATGCGCGCCTCGGCGCTCTGGCGGACCAACGCGATGCCGTGCTCGCAATCCTCGCGGCGGACATAGCCTTCGCCCGAATCGGCGATCACCTCGCCGTTGCGCGCCCGCAGGCGCCAGCGCCACTCGCCCTTGGCGTCCCGGTAGAGTTCGAACCGCATGTCGCAGGCCCCCGCTTCGTCCATCCCTCAGATGGGGGCGCGCCCGCGCAAGGGAAGGCGGGGCGGTGAGGGCGCCGCGGGGCGGACGGGCCACCGAGCGGCGCGCGTGCGCGATCGGCCGCCGGGATTCGAGTTAGAATTTTTCTTCCTCTCATTGTACGCTTCGCCGATCGGGATCCGGGACGCCTGAACAATAACGGGACGCCCGCGGCCGGTGAGGAAGAGAGTATGAACGAGATCGTCCAGCCCGAGGCCTACTCGGAGGTCTTCTACGGAGGCTGCCCGCACGATTGCCCCGACACGTGCTCGATGCTGTTCGAGGTGAAGGGCGGCGAGCTCCTGAGCGTGCGCGGCAACCCGGACCACCCGATGACCCGCGGCGGTCTCTGCGTGAAGCTGAAGGATTACGAGAAGCGCCACTACCACCCCGACCGGCTACTCTACCCGATGAAGCGCGTCGGCCCGAAGGGCTCGAAGCAGTTCGAGCGGATCACCTGGGACGAGGCGCTGGACACCATCGTCACCCGCTGGAAGGCGATCATCGACCAGTACGGGCCGCAGGCCATCGCGCCCTACAGCTACCTCGGCAACCAGGGCCTCGTGCACGGGCTGAACGGCGGCGACGCGTTCTTCAACCGCATGGGCGCCACCGTGACCGAGCGGACCTTCTGCGGCGAGGGCTCATGCACGGCCTGGCTCCTCACCGTCGGTCCGACGGCCGGCCTCGACCCGGACAGCTACATCCATTCCAAGTACATCGTCATCTGGGCTTGCAACTCGGTCAGCACGAACCTGCACCACTGGGCGATCGTGAAGGACGCCCAGAAGAAGGGCGCCAAGGTCGTGGTGATCGACACCTACGCGTCGCGCACCGCCAAGGCCGCCGACTGGCACATCGCGCCGAAGCCCGGCACCGACGGCGCGCTCGCCATGGCGCTGATCAACTCGATCATCGAACAGGGCCTCGTCGACCAGGACTACGTCGACAACCACACGGTCGGCTTCGCGGAGCTGAAGGAGCGGGCCAGCACGCGCACGCCCGAATGGGCCGCGGCGATCACCGGCGTCTCCGCCGACGACATCCGGAAGCTCGCCCGCGAGATGGCGACCGAGCAGCCGGTGGGCATCCGCATCGGCGTGGCGCTGGAGCGGCACTACGGCGGCGGCCAGACCATCCGGGCGGTGACCTGCATCCCGGCGCTGACCGGCGCGTGGCGCCATGTCGGCGGCGGCATCACGCAGTTCGGCGTCTGGGAGCATCCCTACAAGTTCGACGTCATCTGCCGCCCGGACCTGATCCCGGAGGGGACCCGGGTCGTCTCGAACCTTCAGATCGGCCGGGCGCTCACCGGCGAGATGCAGCTCGACCCGCCGATCATGTCGATGATGTGCTGGAACTCGAACCCCGTGACGCAGGCGCCCGAGACCGACAAGATCGTCGAGGGGCTGATGCGCGAGGACCTGTTCATGGTCTCGGCCGAGCACTTCATCTCGGACACCGCCTCCTACGCCGACATCCTGCTGCCCGCCACCATGGGCGCCGAGATGGAGGACATGATCCTCTCCTGGGGGCACCTCTACCTGACCTACAACACCAAGTGCGCCGAGGCGCCGGGCGAGGCGATCCCCAACAACGAGATCTTCCGCCGGCTGGCCGCCCGGCTCGGCTTCGAGGAGGAGAACTTCAAGTGGAGCGACAGCGAGTGCCTTGAGCACTACGTCGACTGGTCATCGCCGGCCTGCGAGGGCATCGACCTCCAGTACATGCGCGAGCACGGCTTCGCCCGGCTCAAGGTCGGCACGCCGGACGACCGGGCGCCGCACCGGGAGGGCAACTTCCCGACACCGACCGGCAAGTGCATGCTGAAGGTGGAGGGCGCCACGAACTTCGTCGCCCCGCCCTTCCGGCAGATGTACGAGGGCTTCCAGCCCGGCGAGGCGCTCGACCCGCTGCCGGACTACCTCGGCCCGCGCGAGTCGCACACGAACGATCCCGAACTCGCCAAGCGCTACCCGCTCAACATCGTCTCGCCCAAGAGCCACTACTTCCTGAACTCCTGCTACGCCAACATGGAGGACAAGCAGAAGGGCCAGGGCGAGCAGTTCGTGATGATCAGCCAAGCCGACGCCGACGCGCGCGGCATCCGGGACGGCGACCGGGTCCAGGTCGCCAACGACCGCGGCGCCTTCAAGGGCGTGGCCCGTATCACCGACGACGTGAAGGCCGGGATCGTGGTGGCGACGCTGGGCTACTGGCGCCAGCTCAACGAGGGCACGGTGAACAGCATCTCGTCCGGCGCCTTCACCGATATGGGCCACGCGCCCTCGTTCTCCGACAACCTCGTCGAGGTCTCACGGGCGAACTGAACGGCTCCGCGCGCGGCGATCCGCTCCCGATCGCCGCGCCGGGTTCACACGGAGAGTCGAGCCGTCATCCGGTTGCGGTTTCGCCGCTCGTCCGGCGCGGTCACCGGAAACGAAGCCGCCCGGGACGGATCCGTCCCGGGCGGCTCGATCGTCACTCAGGCCATCTTCGCTCAGGAACGGGGCGCCCGCTCCAGCCAGCCGATGCTGCGACCCTCGCCGCCGCCACCGCCGCTGCGCGGACGGGCATCGGCGCGCTGGGGCCGGGCGTCGCGGCTCGGGCGACCTTGATTCGGGCGCTCGCCCTGCGGGCGGGCGGGCCGGTCCGCGCGGGCGTCGCGGCCCTGCGGGGCGTGGCCGCGATTGTCACCGCGGTTGTCGCCGCGGCCGTCCTGGGGTCGGCCCTGCCGGGGCGCGCCCTGGCCGGGACCGCCGAAGCCGCGGCCGCCCTCGGGCCGGCCCTGCTGGGGACGGCCCTGCTGCTGCCGGGGCCGCTGGCCCTGGCGGCCGCCGCCGGGGCGCTGCTGCGGACGCTCGGGCCGGCGCTCCTCCTCGCGGGCGATCTCGGCGGCCTCCTGGCGGGACGGCGGGGTGAAGCCCTCGGGGAAGCCCGCCACCGGGACCTTCTGCCGGGTCACGCGCTCGATGTCGCGCAGGTAGGCCTTCTCCTCGTCGTTGCAGAACGAGATGGCGAGGCCGTCGGCGCCGGCGCGGGCCGTGCGGCCGATCCGGTGGACGTAGCTCTCCGGCACGTTCGGCAGGTCGAAGTTGACCACGTGGCTCACGCCCTCGACGTCGATGCCGCGGGCCGCGATGTCGGTGGCGACCAGGACCCGGCAGGAGCCGTCCTTGAAGGCGGCCAGCGCCCGCTCGCGCTGGGGCTGGCTCTTGTTGCCGTGAATCGCGGCGGCCGCGATGCCGACCTTGTCGAGGCCGCGCACGACCCGGTCCGCCCCGTGCTTGGTCCGGGTGAAGACGAGCACGCGCTCGATCGCCGGATCGCGCAGGATGTGCCCCAGCAGCGCCTGCTTGGCGCCGGTATGGACGAAGATCACCTCCTGCTCGACCCGCTCGGCCGTGGTGGCGACCGGCGTCACCGCGACCTGGACCGGATCGGTGAGGTACTGGGACGCCAAGCCCGCGATGTTCTTGGGCATGGTGGCCGAGAAGAACAGGCTCTGGCGCTTCTGCGGCAGCATCTTCACGATGCGCTTGAGGGCGTGGATGAAGCCGAGATCGAGCATCTGGTCGGCCTCGTCGAGGACGAGGATCTCGACGCCCTCCAGGGTCAGCGAGCGGCGGTCGACGAGGTCGATCAGCCGGCCGGGGGTGGCGACGAGGACGTCGACGCCCGGCGCCAGCGCCCGCTCCTGGCGGCTGATGGTGACGCCGCCGAACACCACCGTCGTGGTGTAGGACAGGTGCCGACCGTAATCGGTGAACGACTCGGCGATCTGGTTGGCGAGCTCGCGGGTCGGCGAGAGCACCAGCACCCGACAGCCGCGGCGCGGCGCGCGGCGGTCCGAGAGCGAGAGGCGGTGCAGGATCGGCAGCGCGAAGGCCGCGGTCTTGCCGGTGCCGGTCTGGGCGATGCCGCAGAGGTCGCGGCCCGCCATGGCCGGCGGGATCGCCTGGGCCTGGATCGGGGTCGGCGCGACGTAGCCGGCCTCGCTAAGCGCCCGCAGCACGGGCTGGGCGAGGCCGAAATCGGTGAATTGGGTCAAGGATGTATCCGATGCAGCAGGGCCGGCCGGGCGCCTCGCGTCGATCGCGAGCTGTGCCGTGTATGAGCCGGTCCGTTGGCAGGGGGCAGCCCGCGTGATGGGGCGGCCCGGGTGCATGCACGTTATGAAGAGGGGGGCCGGATCACGCCGGGTAGCGCCCGATCCGTCACGCAGCCCCCTCAAGCGGGCCGTGGCGGCCGCTGACGCTGCATCGCCGATATGCGTGTGTGCGGCTGCGAAGTCAATGCAGGGCCGGACCAGGGCCGGGTTGCGGTCCGCTCAGGCTGAGCGCCGCCGTCGCGCCGGTGAACAGCGGGCGCTCGTCCGAGGGTGCCGTGCCCCGTGTACTCGGGATCGCCCGAAGACGCGGCTCGGCTGCCGATACGTGTCGATCCCGTCTTCCCGATGTGGTCGGGGCGGGCGTTTATCGGCGTTGTGGCCGAGGATAGCCTCTGATCTGTCCGTTGAGATATAATTGTTTCGGAATTGACGGTATTGTTGGATCGTCCGGGCGTGAAAGTGTATCTAAAGATACGCAGCGATCGGTATTCAACGATCGCTGCGCGGCCGAACGGCGCAGCCGCGACTTCAGATATTGCCTATGCAGACAGTGTTTTCGACGGAGGGTCTCCACCCCCGGAGCGGCTTCAAGCTCTGGCGAGACCTTCTCGGGGAGCGGCTCGTGCCGATCGAGGTCGAGCGCCTCGACGACGGGCCGTTCCGGGGCAGGCTCGACGTCGCGGAGATCGGCGCGCTGTACCTCTCGCGCCTGACGCAGAGCGCCCTGCGATGCGAGACGACGCCCAGCGCGGCCCGGCGCCACGACAGGGCCGGGATGGTCGTGGTGCTGTTCAAGCTCGCGGGCCTGTCGACGAGCGTTCAGGACGGCCGGGAGGCCGTGCAGCGGCCGGGCGACATGGTCGTGCTCGACCATCGCCCCTCCGTGCTGACGACCCACAGGGACAGCCAGGCCCTGTTCCTGGAGCTGCCGCGGGAGCGCTTGGAAGGCGTGCTCGGCTCGACACGGCTCTACACCGGCCTGTCGGTCGGGGCGGACCTCGCGTCGGCCACGCTGGCGACCGGCTTCATCCACGACCTGATCCGGGTGCGGCACCAGCTCACGCCCGACGCCGCCGAGCGCATGTCGGAGATCGCGGTCGACCTGATCGTGGCGAGCCTCGCCGAGCGGCTCGCGCAGGATGTGCCTCGCCCCGTCCACGGCAGCGTCGTCGTTCAGCGCGCGAAGGCACATGTCGAGGCCCATCTGGACGATCCGGGACTGGACCCTCCCCAGCTCGCGGCCGCCACGGGGGTCTCGCTGCGCCGGCTTCAGGAGCTGTTCCACGAGCGCGGCCAGCATATCTCCGACTGGATCTGGGAGCGCCGGCTGGCGGCGGCGGCCAAGCGGCTGTCCGACCCAGCCTGCCTGCACCTGTCGATCGGGATGCTCGCCTACGGCTGCGGGTTCACCAGCCAGGCGCACTTCTCCCGCCGGTTCAAGGACCGCCACGGCCTGACCCCGCGCGAGTACAGGGAGGCCGCCCTGCTGCGGGCTTCCGGTGCTCCGTCGGCTCCCTGATCGGGACGGTGGCCGGCCTCCGCCGATCCCGCGACGTCCCGGCGCGGAATGATGCGCGCGGTTCTCGCGCAACCCCTGGCCGGGCGCAGGCGCCTGCGCCCGGCGTGTCGGCTCAGATAATGGTGTATCGTGATCGGCGGCGCACCGCCCTGTCATGCGCCACATCCGGGTTGCCGAAGATCCGGGCAACCAAAACAATGTGGTGCGGCCAAGAGGACTCGAACCTCCACCCCTCTCGGGACTAGCACCTCAAGCTAGCGCGTCTACCAATTCCGCCATGGCCGCATCGGACGCGAAGACCGGTCCGTTCGCTCGACCGTCGCGCGCCGCGGGAGAACCCGGGGCCGCTTTCGTGTCGCGCGGCGCAGCGGATAACAGATCGTCCGGCCGCCGACAAGCGCAGTCACGGGGAATCGTAGCCGCCCTCCAGGAAAGGCGCCGCGCCGTCGCCGATGCTGACGCCCGGCTCGACGATCGAGGCCGCCTTGCGGATCAGCTCGGTCACCTCCACGGAGATGCGGTCGCCCGTCACCACGATCTGCCCGCGCGCGATCGGGTGGTCGTTGGCCAGGATCTCGACCATGTCGCTGTCGCTGGCTTCGAGCTCGATCACGGCGCCGCGGCCCATCCGGAGGAGCATGTGCAGCGGCATGCGGGCCCGGCCCAGCACCACCGTCAGATCGACCTTCAGGGTCTCGAAGACCGCCACCGTCCGCCATCCCGTCTCGCAGCCGGAACCTTGCAACCGCCGGCCGCGGATGTTGAAGGCTTCGACCATCGACGCAGGATGGTGAACTCTTGGTAAACGCGCCCCGCCTCACGGTCAGCCCGCCCGCCTTCCCGAAGCGGCCCGGCACCGATCCGGTCGCCGGCCCGGTGGGCTGGCGCGTGAGTGACGCGGCGGTGGATTACGCCGCCGCCCTCGCCTGGATGGAGGCGCGCGCGGAGGCGATCGCCCGCGGCGCGGCGCCCGAATGCGTCTGGCTGCTGGAACACCCGCCGCTCTACACGGCGGGCACGTCGGCCCGGCCGGAGGATCTCGTCGCGCCGGACCGGTTCCCGGTCCACGCGACGGGGCGGGGCGGGCAGTACACCTATCACGGTCCGGGCCAGCGGGTGGCCTACGTGATGCTCGACCTCGACCGGCGCAGCCGCGACCTGCGCGCCTACGTGGCGAGCCTGGAGGCGTGGCTGATCGAGACGCTGGCCGCCTTCAACGTCCGCGCCGAGCGCCGCGAGGACCGGGTCGGCGTCTGGGTGCGCCGGCCCGAGAAGGGGCCCGGCGTCGAAGACAAGATCGCGGCGATCGGCATCCGGGTCCGCCGCTGGGTCAGCTTCCACGGCATCAGCCTGAACGTGGAGCCCGACCTCGCGCATTTCGACGGGATCGTGCCGTGCGGCGTCCGGGAGCACGGCGTGACAAGCCTCGTCGATCTCGGCCTGCCGGTGAGCATGGCCGAGGTCGACATGCAGCTCCGCGCCGCCTTCGAGGCGATCTTCGGGGCGACCGCGATCGAGGCGGCGGAGTGAGCAGGGCCGCGCCATCGGGCGATGCCGCCGTCGTAGCGAGCGCAGCGACCCAGGGTGCGTGTCGTCCGGAGCCCGGACCGGATCGCTTCGCTCGCGAATACGCATAGCGTCCGAACGCTCCGGTCGGAGGCCGTCTCACCGGCGCCGATCAGAAATCGGCGTGCAGCCGCGAGGCGAAGAAGTGCGCCGGCCCGCGGTCGCGATTGTATCCGGGATTGTCGATGAACTGGTAGTCGAAGGTCAGCGTGACGAACTTCGTGAGGTTCAGGGCGTAGTAGGTCTCCAGCGTGCGCTCGGTACCGTAGTTGAGGCGCCCGTCGCCGATCAGCAGCCCGAGATACCCGGCCGCGAAGGCGGCCCGGTGCGAGGGCGAGAGCCCGTTCATTGCGGCGCCGATGCCGACCGTGTCGTCGGGGCGGTCCCAGGCCTTGCCCTTCAGCGACAGGCCGCCGGAGAAGCTCCGGTCGATGTCGGTGAACGAGATGTTCTCGGTGCGCCCGTCGTTCAGGCTCGCCCGGGCGAACAGCCCGAGTTCGGGCGTCAGCGCCTGCTCCAGGTTGATGTAGCCGCCGGTCTTGCGGCGGGGGCGGCGGGTCGCCGCGACGGCGTCGTTGATGTCGTCGAACAGGCCGAGCTGCGTCAGGGTGACGACGTCGCGGTTGTTGGCCGAGACGCCGACATTCGAGAACAGCCCGATGCGGATCTTGCCGGGCTGATCGAGCCAGGGGAGGACGTGGCGCTCCTCGAACTCGACGTTCAGCCCGGCGCGCCGGAACACCCGCGGGTCGAGCACGTCGCTCGACGGCTCCTTGGGCACCTGCGTGTAGGCGGCGCGGATCGCGAACTCGGGCCGGTTGTACTCGGCGTAGACGCCCTGCGTGAAGCCCGGGAGATTCGCCGGGAAATCCCAGGCCGAGGCACCCCAGAGCGACCAGTTGAAGAAGTCCACGCGCGGGTCGTGCGCGTAGATGTTGCCGTCGAAGAAGTCGCCCAGCGCGAACTTGCCGGCGATCAGCGTGATCCGCTCGGCGTCGTAGCGGGTGGCCACTTGGTTCGGGCCGTCCGGTACCTCGACGGTCTCGCCGCCCAGCCCGAAGGTCTGCTTCACGTAGTAGCGGTTCGAGCGCAGCTTCGGGAACGGGGCGCCGGCCTTCTGCGCCTCGCCGTTGACGAAGCCGGCGACGCCCAGCGTCCGCGACAGGCCGAAGCCCTGGCTGAACTCGGGATTGTAGTAGACCTCGGTGCTATCGGTGAGCTTGAGGCCGAGGAAGATCGTGGCCGTCGTGGTCTGCCGGGCCTGATGGGGGATCAGGCTCTGCGCACCCTCGTAGGGCGAGCGGAAGCCGGGAACGCCCTGCGCGATCAGCGTCGTCTGGCCGTGGAGCGAGAAGCGGCCGGTATCGCCGTTGTCGGGATCGTGCGGGGCGGTCTCGTCCCGGTCCGGGGGGACCTTCAGCCCGTCCGGAAACCACATCAGCCGCGCGAACAGCTCGTTGGACGTGAAGCGCGCCCGGGTCGTGACCGGCCCGCCCGCGTCGCCGGGCACCGTGCCCAGCGGGAAGCGCGGGCTGCCCCCGAGATCGATGTAGCGGTAGTCGATGCCCAGCGCGAGGCTGTCGGTGATGGCGTACTGCACGCCCGCGCCGAGGGTGAAGCCGACGTAGCCGAGGTCCCGCCGCGCAGTGGTCTGGCCGCCCGTGTCGAGGTCCGGGTAATTCGCCAGGATACGTGCGTTCGCCCCTGCGAGGCCGAAGGTGCCGTAGATCAGGTAGCGGTCGAAGCTGTAGCCGAGCCGGGCGCGCAGGGTGCCGTAGAGATCCGTCTTGGCGCGCACGATGTTGAAGGCCGGGTCCACGTCCGCGTAGCCGAAGCCCGCGATCGTCGAGGGGACGGGCCGCTTCAGATTCGCCGCGTCGAGACTCGCCTCGACGCCGTAGACCCACGGCCCGGCCTGCCAGTTCCAGCCGCCGAACAGGCCGCCGACCGCCGTCGTGGCGTTCTTGCCCTGGTCGCTGCGGCCGGTGGAATCGCCGCTCTTGAAGGCCGGGACCGGCCGGGCGCCGATCGTCGTCGGACCGAAATTGTAGGTGCCGTAGGACCCGCCGGCACTTCCCTCGAGGCCGACATAGCCCCCCGACCAGTCGGTGTAGGACGGCGCCTCGACTGGGCGCGGCGGGGAGATGTCGGCCGCCCACGCGGCGGCGGGCGCCAGGAGAAGGGCGGCCAGGACGAGCGCCGCAGTGCGGACCAGGGACACGGAACGGGATCTCATCCGACTCACAGAAAAGTATAGCATTTGCTAAAACGCGGCACGGGGCCGCGCAAGCCGGGTCGCGCGCTCGTGATCGCGGGCCATCGTGCGATCCATGGCCTTGCTGCCTCGCATCCTCGGTTCGTCGCATGGCACTGGCGTGACGATCCAGCCCGCGTTGGATTCGTCAAGATCCAGAGGGCATCGCACCGCGAATAGCTTCGTGAAAGTGCGCCGTGATCGACCTTTTTCGATGCAACGACATGCGAATACCGTAATGTCGATTCGGCTGATGGACAGATTAGAATTGTTATTATTTGACTGTCGTGCGATTCCGGTTTGATCTTCCCGCGGCCTGGATTATGTGCGGTCGCATGCACGCCTCGCACATCCTCCCGGTTCTCCGCGGCCTCGCCGCGGCCTCGCTCCTGGCGTTCGCCGGTGCCGCGGCCGCCAAGGAGGTGCCGATCGGTCCGCACGTGACGCGCAACGGCCTGGAGGTCGCGGCCGTCTATCTGCAGCCGATCGAGATGGATCCGCCCGGCATGATGCGCGAGGCCGCCAAGTCGGACATCCACCTCGAGACCGATATCCGCGCCGCCAAGGACAACCGCAACGGCTTCGCGGAAGGGGACTGGGTGCCGGCGCTCGCCGTCCGCTTCGAGGCGGTGAAGCTCGACGGCGACAAGCCCACCGACCAGACGGTGTCGGGCATGCTGATGCCGATGGTCGCCAATGACGGGCCGCATTACGGCGACAACGTCAAGCTGTTCGGCCCGGGTCGTTACCGTCTGAAGGTCACCGTCGCGCCCCCGGGCAAGGACAGCCATTTCGGCCGCCACGTCGACAAGGAGACGGGCGTCGGCCCGTGGTTCGAGCCCTTCGAGATCACCCAGGACTTCACCTTCGCCGGCGTCGGCAAGAAGGGCGCCTACTGAGAGTGCCGGAGCTGACCGTGTCCCGCCTGCCGCGCTCCCTCCTCCGAGCCCTACCGCTGCTGCTGGTCGCCGCCGCGTCGGCCGCCGTGCCCGCGCGGGCGGACGACATGCCGGTCATCAAGGTGGAGATGCGCGACGGCGTGATCATCCCGACGGTGATCGAGGTTCCGGCCAACACCCGGTTCAAGCTCGAGATCTCGAACACCGGCCAGACGCCGGTGGAGTTCGAGAGCACGGAGCTGCGCCGCGAGAAGGCGCTGGCCGCTGGCTCGACCTCGGCGATCGTGTTCCGCACCCTCGATGCCGGCACGTACCAGGTGTTCGACGATTTCCACCCGGAAGCGAAGGCGACCCTGGTGGCCAAATGAGCGCGTTCACGACAGCGCCCGGCTCCCTGGCCCTCGCCGACGTCACGCCGCGCCGCTCCGCGGTCGACGCGCGGCTCGCCCGGTTCGGCGACGCGTTGCGCCGGTACGGCTGGATCATCCGGTCCGTGCAGTGGCTGATCGTCGCCGTCTACGCGGTGCTGGTGATCGTGCCGGCCCTGCTGCCGCTGCCCGACAACGCCGCCCACATCTGGACCAACCTGACGCTCGCCGCGCAGTTCGCCTTCTGGGGGATCTGGTGGCCGTTCGTGCTGGTCAGCATGGTGCTGGTCGGCCGGGCCTGGTGCGGCGTGCTCTGCCCGGAGGGGGCCCTCAGCGAGTTCGCGAGCCGGTGGAGCCGCGGCTACGCCGTGCCGCGCTGGATCACCTGGCAGGGCTGGCCGTTCGTGGCCTTCGCGGGAACCACCGTCTACGGCCAGATGACCAGCGTCTACGGCTACCCGAAGCCGGTCCTCGCGGTGCTCGGCGGCTCGACCCTGGCGGCGATCGTGGTCGGGCTGCTGTACGGGCGCAACAAGCGCGTCTGGTGCCGCTACCTCTGCCCGGTCAACGGCGTCTTCGCGGTGCTGTCGAAGCTCGCGCCGGTGAGCTTCCAGGTCGACCGCGCCGCCTGGGCGGACTCGCCCAAACCCGTCGGCGGCACCGAGTCCTTCAACTGCGCGCCCCTCGTGCCGGTCAAGACCATGCGCGGCGCGGGCGCCTGCCACATGTGCGGCCGCTGCAGCGGCCACCGCGGCGCCGTGCGCCTCGCCCTGCGCTCGCCCAACCACGAGATCGTCCACGTGGCCGGCGCGGAGCCCAGCCTCGACCAGACCATGCTGATCCTGTTCGGCATGCTGGCGTTGGCGGTGGGCGCCTTCCAGTGGTCCTCGAGCCCCTGGTTCGTCGATGCCAAGCAATGGGCGGCCACGTGGCTCATCGAGCGCGGGACGACGTGGCCCCTGGAGCACTCGGCGCCCTGGTTCGTGCTGACGAACTACCCCGACCGCAACGACGTCATGACGCTCCTCGACGGCGGGCTGCTGCTGGCCTACATCGGCGCCGCGACGCTCGTCCTCGGGCTCGCCCTGTCGGGGATCGTGGCGCTCGCGACCCTGAGCCTCGGCGGCTGGTCGCTCCGGCGCTTCCACCACCTGACCCAGACCCTGATCCCGGTCGCGGGCTGCGGCGTGTTCCTGGGCCTGTCGGCGCTCACCGTGACGTTCCTGCGCGGCGACGGCATCGTGATCCCCTACGTGGCGGAGATCCGCGCGGGCCTGCTCGCCGGCGCCAGCCTGTGGAGCGTCTGGCTGGCCTGGCGGGTGGCGGGTCTCGCCGCCGGCGGCCTCCGCCGGGTGGCGGCCTCGGCCTGCATCGCCGGCGCGGCCGCCCTCTCGGTGGCCAACTGGGTGCTCCTGTTCTGGATCTGGTAGCGCGCGGTCCGCGCGCGCCGCGTCACACGACCTCACAAACCCTGGAGACCGCCATGATCGGCGCCTTCGTCATCGCCTTCCGCGAAGTCATCGAGGCGGGCCTCATCATCTCCATCGTGCTGGCCGCCACCCGCGGCATCCCGGGCCGGATGCGCTGGGTCCTGCTCGGCATCGCCGGCGGCCTCGCGGGCGCCGCCCTGGTGGCGCTGTTCGCCGAGAAGATCTCGGACGCGTTCGAGGGCAGCGGGCAGGACATCCTGAACGCCGCGGTCCTGATCGTCGCGGTGCTGCTGCTGATCTGGCACAACACCTGGATGAGCAAGCACGGCAAGGAGCTGGCGGGCGAACTGCGCGCCGCCGGCGCGGCGGTGCGCTCGGGCGAGCGGGAGGCAGCGGCCCTGTCGATCGTGATCGGCGCCGCGATCCTGCGCGAGGGGGCCGAGCTGGTCCTGTTCCTCTACGGCCTCGTGGCCTCGGGCACCTCGGGCGCCGACATCCAGTTCGGTGCGGTCGCCGGCATCGGCGCCGGCGCGCTCCTCTCGGCGGTGACCTATCTCGGGCTCGCCTCGATTCCGAGCCGCTACGTCTTCTCGGTGACCAGCGTCCTGATCATCTTCCTCGCGGCCGGCCTCGCCGCGCAGGCGGCGCAGTTCCTGGCGAATGCCGGGGTGGTCGAGGTCCTCGGATACACCCTCTGGAACAGCTCCGGCGTGATCGCCGAGAATTCCTGGCCGGGCCGCGTCCTGCACGCCCTGGTCGGCTACACCGACCGTCCGACCGCCCTCCAGGGGCTGGTCTACGTCGCCACCATCGCGGTGATGGTCGGCCTGATGCAGTGGAGCGCCGCCGACAAGCGCCGCGCGGTGCGGGCGGCGTAGCGAACCGTCCGGCGCCGCGGGGATACATCCGACAGCTAGGCGTCGAGGCGCCGGGCTGCGTGGCGGCCCGGCTGTGCATCCTCGGCTCGACGCGACGGGTCCCGCCGCACCGTCCATCGGTGCGGTGGGTCGGTCGGCCCGCGACCCTCAGGCCAGCACGGTCCACTTCGCCCGGTCGGCCGGCTTCTCCCTGTAGATCGTGCCGGCGAAGTCGACGTGCAGTTCCGTCGCCGCGCGGTCGCTCCGACGTGCCAGCACCTCGAAATGCCTCGGCTTGCGGCGCGGCGCGTCCGCCACCGCCCACCCCGCCGCGGCCACCGCCGCCAGAGCGCGCGCGGGATCGGACGGGGCGTCCGTTGCCCCGTCCGGCCGCCCGGTGCCGGGCGCGTGATGGGGCTTCTTGTGATGGATCTCCACCGGATCCCGGCCCTCCGCCGAGATCCGCGTGACCTTGATCTCCGAGGGGCGACGCTCTCCGGTGAGGGTGACGTGCAGGCCGCTCGCGAGCGGGAACGCCTCCGCACCCTTCGGGCCGAGATCGGCGAGGTGCGTCTCGCCGCCCGCCTCGACGGTGAAGCGATGGGCGAAGACGTGTCGTATCGTGCCCGAGAGGGCGGTGGTGTCGTGATGCGGCATGATTTTCTCCGTAGGGCGCCCAACCGCAGGCGCAATCGATATATCGAAATCGATCACGGAGCTTTCAAGCGGGCGACCGGGGCGGCCCGGTCACGTCGGCGGACCTGAGGGCCGGAGAACCGCCTCTCAAGGACCCGTCGCCACCGCCCGGGCCGGGTCGGCGCCCCATTCCGACCAGGAGCCGTCGTAGAGCCCCCGCGCCGGGCGGCCCATGGTCTCCAGCGCCAGCGCGATGATCGCAGCGGTCACGCCGGAGCCGCAGGTGGTCACGATCGGCAGGTCCGGATCGACGCCGTTCTCGGCGAAGACCGTCTTCAACTCCTCGGGGCTCTTCATCCGGCCGTCGCGCTGGAGGGCCGCGTAGTGCAGGTTGCGCGCGCCGGGCATGTGCCCCGGCCGGACGCCGGGGCGGGGCTCCGGCTCCTCGCCGCGGAACCGCGTCCCCGAGCGGGCGTCGACGACCTGCGCCGAGCCGCTGTCCAGGGCGCGGGCGACGTCGTCCGCGTCCGCCACGGCGCCGTGGTCGAAGCGGGCGGTGAAGTGCCGCCGCTCGGGCTGGCGCGGGTCGCCCTCCTCGGTCGGGTAGCCCGCCGCCACCCAGGCCGGCAGGCCGCCGTCCAGCACCAGCGCGTCGCGCACGCCGAAGGCCTTGAGCATCCACCAGACCCGCGGGGCGGAGAACAGCCCCTGCCCGTCGTAGACAACGATCTGCATGCCGTCGCCGACGCCGAGCGCGCGCATCCGCGCCGCGAACACCTCGGGCCGTGGCAGCATGTGCGGCAGGTTCGACTCGGTGTCGCTCATGGCGTCGAGATCGAAGCGGCGGGCGCCGGGTATGTGGGCGGTGCGGAACTCGGCCTCGGGATCGCGGCCCGCTGCGGGCAGGTACCAGGAGGCGTCGAGCACGACGATGTCGGGGGCCGCGAGGCGGTCGTGCAGCCATTCGGGTGACACGAGGGGCGGCTGGGCCATGGTCGGCGGATCCGGCTCTGTTCGCGTTGCGGGCTCACAGAACCACAGGTCGCCCGGCGTTGCACGCCTGGGTCACCGCGGGACGGCGGCGTTCGGGCGGATTCGTCAGCCGCGCCAATGCCAATCGAGCGCGCGCCGGATCGGATGAGCTACGCATCCCGCACCGTGGTCCGATGCATCCAGCGCAGGCTGGTCTTGTTTTAAAGAGCCGTAACCCCAGTTACGACACCATGATGACGCCAATCGCGTCGGCCGTCCGGCCGGCATCGTGTTGGCCGCCCCGGACGTTCCGCTCGCGGACGCGATACGGGGACGTCGCCTGAACGAGATGCGTTCAAACCTTCCCTGTCTGCCCGGGCGCCCGACCCACCGTGCAGGATGCTTATTGAGCCGATCGACACCATGAATCAACTCGTCCGCATGTCCCAGATCGGCGACGCCGAGACCGTCGAGGAGCCGTCGGCCGACCTGCGCGTGCCCTTCGCGCAGTCCGGCGCCTTCGTGTGCAAGTACATCATCGGCGAGCCGAACGACCGCGCCGTCTGCTGCGGCGCCCCCGTGTCCGACGGCAAGAGCTGGTGCGCCTACCACCGCCGCATCGTGTTCGAGCCGACCCGCCCCGGCCGCATCCGCTGAGCCTCTCCTTGCGCCATCCCGGCCGTCACTGCGTCCGCATGATCTGGATGACCGCCGGGGTGATGATGACGACGAACAGCACGGGCAGGAAGAACAGGATCATCGGCACGGTGAGCTTCGGCGGCAGCCCGGCCGCCTTCTTCTCGGCCTCGTTCATGCGCATGTCGCGGCTCTCCTGGCTCAGAACCCGCAGCGCCTGACCGACCGGCGTGCCGTAGCGCTCGGCCTGGATCAACGCCGTCGCCACGGACTTCACCGGCTCGAGGCCGGTGCGCATCACGAGGTTCTCGTAGGCCTGACGCCGGTCGGGCAGGAACGACATCTCGGCGGTCATCAGCGCGAGCTCCTCAGCCAGCACGACCGAGGACGTGGCGATCTCGGTGCTCACCTTCCGGAACGCGTTCTCGATCGCCATGCCGGATTCGACGCAGATCAGCGTGAGGTCGAGGGCGTCCGGCCACGCCTTGCGGATCTCGGTCTGGCGCTTCTTGGCGGTGTTCACCAGGAACAGCTCGGGCGCCTTGATGCCCATGTAGGCCGCGCCGATCACGAGCCCGAACCGCATGAGGTACGAGGCGTCGAGCACCTCCAGCACGAACAGGTAGAACAAGGCCGCGATCACCGCCGCGACCGGCACGACGAGGCGGAAGAACAGGAAAGCGGTCTCCGCCCCCTGGCCGCGGTACCCTGCCTGCATCAGTTTGCGCTTGGCCGTGTCCGTACCGAGCCAGCGGCGCAGCTGGTACTTCTCGACGACCGACTTCATGTAGGCCTTCGGCTCCGTGCGCAGCGTCGCCCGGCTTCCGGTCCGCTC
This sequence comes from Methylobacterium oryzae, assembly GCF_021398735.1. Classification (NCBI taxonomy): domain Bacteria; kingdom Pseudomonadati; phylum Pseudomonadota; class Alphaproteobacteria; order Hyphomicrobiales; family Methylobacteriaceae; genus Methylobacterium; species Methylobacterium oryzae. The sequence continues at coordinate 5,664,252 of NZ_CP090349.1, read as the reverse complement.
CGCGCTCAGCCGCTCGCGCCGCCGGATCTGCTCGCGCTCGTCGCTGACGAGCTTCATCCGCTTGCCGAGGCGGTCGGTCTCTAGGAAGGGCTGCGCCACCGCGTAGGCGGTCGCGGCCGCCGCGACGGCGGTCAGCAGCGTGCCCATGAAGCGGGGATCGAACAGCTTCTCGGCGATGGCGTCGATCATCGGGCGGGATCCGGCAGACGGCGCACCGCGCCTAGAACTCGAAGGCGATCATCTTCTTGATGGTGAAGATGCCGATGGACATCCAGATCGCCGCGCCGACCAGGGCGATCTTGCCCGTGTCGGTTGTCCAGAGCAGCGAGATGTAGTCGGGGCTGGTGAGCGCGGTGATGCCCGCCACAGCGAAGGGCAGGCAGGCGATGATCGAGGCCGAGGCCTTGGCCTCCATGCTCATCGCCTGGACCTTGCCGCGCATCTTGGCGCGGTCGCGCAGCACCGTGGAGAGGTTGTTCAGCGCCTCGGAGAGGTTACCGCCCGACTGCTGCTGGATGTTGATCACGATGGCGAAGAAGTTCACCTCGGCGGTGGGCACGCGCTCGAACAGCCGCGTGCAGGCCTCGCCGAGGGACAGGCCCATCGCCTGCGTCTCCACCACGGTCCGGAACTCGCTGCGCACCGGCTCCTCGGCCTCGCGCGAGACCATGCGGAAGCAGTCGCCCACCGGGATGCCGGTGCGGATGCCGCGGACCACCACGTCGACGGCGTTGGGCAGCTCCTTGTTGAACTTCGCGATGCGCTTGAGCCGCAGGTGGCGCAGCAGGTAGGCCGGCAGGCCGAAGCCGCCCGCGAAGGCGGCGCCGAGCGCCGCCAGGGCGTTGTCGGTGATGACGAAGAGCAGGAGCCCGAAGACGACCCCGCTCAGGGCCGAGACCCCGTAGAATGTCTGCTTCGTCCAGCCGAGGCCGGCGCGGGCGAGCTTCAATTCCACGCTGGCCTTCGAGGCGCCCTTGGCCTTCGCCTCGATCTCGCTCAGCGTCTTGGCGACCTGCTCGCGCCGGTTGACGGCGACGCCCCGGGTCGCCGCCCCCGAGGCGGAGACGCTGATCGTCTTCAGGCGCTTGGTGGCCCGGCGCTCGCCGCCGAGCAGGGGCAGGACCGCCACGTAGGCGATGGCGGCCACCGCGATGCCGGCGAGGCCGGCGGCGATCGGCAGGTTGGAGGCGTCCGCCATCGGCTCAGTTCCGGTCGACGACCTCGGCGGCGTCGAGCGCCTCGCCGAGCCGCTGTTCGAGGCCGTAGTAGCGGGCGCGCTCCCAGAATTTCGGCCGGCCGACGCCGGTGGAGCGGTGACGCCCGATCAGCTTGCCGTTCGCGTCCTCGCCGACGATGTCGTAGAGGAACACGTCCTGGGTGGTGATGACGTCGCCCTCCATGCCGAGCACCTCAGTGATGTGGGTGATGCGCCGGGAGCCGTCGCGCAGACGCATCGCCTGGATCACGACGTCGATCGAGCCGCAGATCATCTCGCGCAGGGTCCGCGACGGCAGGGTGAAGCCGCCCATCGAGATCATCGATTCGATACGCGACAGGCACTCGCGCGGGCTGTTGGCGTGGAGCGTGCCCATCGAGCCGTCGTGGCCGGTGTTCATCGCCTGGAGCAGATCGAAGGCCTCCGGTCCGCGCACCTCGCCGACGATGATCCGCTCCGGGCGCATGCGCAGGCAGTTCTTCACGAGGTCGCGCATGGTGACTTGGCCCTGGCCCTCCATGTTGGGCGGCCGTGTCTCCAGGCGCACGACGTGCGGCTGCTGGAGCTGCAGCTCGGCCGCGTCCTCGCAGGTGATGACCCGCTCGTCGTGCTCGATGAAGGCGGTGAGGCAGTTGAGCAGCGTGGTCTTGCCCGAGCCCGTGCCGCCCGAGATGACCACGTTGCAGCGCGACTGGCCGATGATCTTGAGGACCTCGGCGCCCTCGGGCGAGATCGCCCCGAAGCGCACGAGCTGCTCCAGGGTGAGCTTGTCCTTCTTGAACTTTCGGATCGTGAGCGCCGGGCCGTCGATGGCGAGCGGCGGCGCGATGACGTTGACGCGGGACCCGTCCGGCAGGCGCGCGTCGCAGATCGGCGAGGCGTCGTCGACGCGCCGGCCGACCTGGCTGACGATGCGCTGGCAGATGTTCATCAGCTGCTGGTTGTCGCGGAACCGCACGCTGGTCAGCTGGATCTTGCCGTTGACCTCGATGAAGGTCCGGTGGGCGCCGTTGACCATGATGTCGGCGATGTCGTCGCGGGCGAGAAGCGGCTCCAGCGGGCCGTAACCCAGCACGTCGTTGCAGATGTCGTCGAGCAGTTCCTCCTGCTCGGAGATCGACAGGACGATGTTCTTGAGCCCGATGATCTCCGTGACGATGTCGCGGATCTCCTCGCGCGCGGTCTCGGCGTCGAGGCGCGAGAGCTGCGTCAGGTCGATCGCCTCGATCAGGGCGCCGAAGATCAGGCTCTTGGTGCGGTAGTAATCCTCCGAGCGCGCGGTCTCGACGACGACCGGGGCCGCCGGCGCCGGGCGCTGGGCCGGCGCGGGCGCCGGCGCGTCGCGCAGCACTGGCGTGGCCGGGGCCGGGGTCCGCATCTGCGGCATCGGCGGGGGCGGCGCCGACGCGCCGCCGGACTGTCGCCTACCGAACATGGGTCAGAGCCCCGACGCTGACCCGCGGCACCGGCCGGGTGAGGGATCGCGTCCGCATCAGGATGCCTTGCGGCCGGAAAGCTTGGCGAGCAGCGGCTCCAGCAGGCTCGGACGGCCCCGCCGGCTCTCGGGACGTCCGAGGGTCATGGCCGCCAGGTCGTTGAACAGCTCCGCCACCTTCGAGCCCGCCTGGATCTCGGCGATCATCTGGCCGTTGTTGGCGGCCGTGCCGAACAGGGTCGGCTCGAACATGATCGTCAGGGCCACCGGCGCCTCCAGGGCCTTGGCGAACTCGGCGGTGCCGATCTCGGGGCGCTTGGGCACGCCGACGCCGTTCAGCACGATGCGGGGCGGCTGGTCGTTCGGGCGACCGTGCTTCAGCGCGCCGAGGAGGTTCTTGGCGTTGCGCAGGCAGGCGAGGTCGGGCCCGGTCACGATCAGGATCTCGTCGGCCGCCGTCAGGACGCGCTTCGTCCACGCGTTCCACTGGTGGGGGATGTCGAGGACCACGCACGGGACGCTCGCCCGCATGTGCTCGATCAGGGTGTCGAAGGCCGGCTCGGACAGGTCGATGGTCCGGTCGAGGCTCGCCGGGGCCGAGAGCAGGCTCAGGTTGTCGCTGCACTTGGACAGCAGCCGCTCGACCAAGGCGGAGTCCAGCCGCTCGGGGGCGAACACCGCCTCGGCGATGCCCTGGGGCGGGTCCTGGTTGAAGTTGAGCGAGGCGGTGCCGAAGGCGATGTCGAGATCGGCGATCACCGTCTGGACGCCCTGGCCCCGGGCCACCGACCACGCGAAATTATGCGCCACGGTCGAGGCGCCGATGCCGCCCTTGACGCCGTAGACCGCCACGGTCCGGCCCACCGGCTTGACGCCCGGGGCCGTGAACAGGTCGGAGATCGCCGCGATGAGCGTCAGGGGCTCGACCGGCGCCATCAGGTAATCGGACACCCCGCGCTGGATCAGCTGGCGGTAAAGCATCACGTCGTTGACGTGACCGATCACCAGGACGCGGGTCCCCTCGTCGCAGACCTCGGCCAGGGCGTCGAGGCACTCGATCGGCCGCGAGCGCGCGCCCTGGATCTCGAGGACGATGACGTTGGGCGTCGGCGCGTGCCGGTACGCCTCGATCGCCGCGGCCCCGCCGCCCATCCGGACCTTGACCTGCGCCTTCTGCATGCGCCGGTCGAGGGCCGCGCCCTCGATCATCGCCGCGGTCTCGCCGGTCTCGCAGAAGGCCTGGATGGTGATCCGGGGCACCGGGGCGATCGTGCGCTCGGTTGTCTCGGACAGCTCTGCCATGACGGCGCTTTCGGGTTCGCGTGCGGGGTGCGGCGTTGCGATCGGCGGCGGGGCTGCCCATCCCCGGCGCCGGCTGTCTCAGTTCGTGACCTGGGCCTTCACGGCGGTCTGACCATCTTGCCGCCATGTGGTTGACGGATCCTTGCCGTCCCGCAACTGGCCAATGTCCCGGACCCGCTTGACCGTGTCGATGCGGCCCTCGGGCCGGCCGCGCACGAGGTCGACCGGGTCGGCGACCTGGGCGGCGACGTTGGACTGCATGGCGCAGCCCAGGTTCCAGCTCGGCCGGTTGTTGTAGTCGGTCGCGAAATTGCCGGCCCCGAGGTCTTGAGGCCAGAGGCCGCAGGCGTCGGCCACCTTGGCCTGCATGCGCTGGAAGCTCAGCCGGATCGGCGCGGCGAGGGTCGGCGCCGCCACCGCGTAGCCGCTGACCGCGATCTCGCGGGCGTTGACGCCGTTCTGCGTGCCGAGCCGGCCGAGAACCGAGGCCGTCCGCTGCACGGCGGCGACCTGGTCGGGTGGGACGCCCTGGGGCACCTGCATCAGAAGGGTTCCGCGGCCGTAGCGCCGGTACTCCAGCATGAAGGCGTTGACATCGGTCGCTTGGCGCGGGTCCAGATGGCCCGTGCCGGTCGGGAACACGTCGAGGCTGCGAGGCCCGTCGGTCAGCACGATCGGGTGGCGCGCGCGGTAATCCGTGACGTCGATGCCGCCGGTCGTGACGGGATCGGTCTTGCAGGCCGCCGCGAGGGCGGAGAGCGCGCAGGCGGCGAGCACGCTCGCGGCGCGGCGCGGCAGTGCGGGCGGGTGACGTCCGGTCGTGGGTCCGGTCATGGGTCCGGTCATGGGTCCGATCCTGGGAGGCGCGGCGGGGCGCTACTCGACGATGAAGCCGACGCGGCCGCGGTAGGTGCGGCCGAGCGGCGCCGCGGCGGCCGCGCCCGGCGGGGCGACCTTGCCGTAGATGCGGTTGATCTGGCCGAGCAGCACGGCTTGGCCGTCGCTGGAGTCGACGAAGTTGTCGTCGGGCCGGCTGACCTGCTTCGCCTCCATCGGCCGGGCGATGTAGGGCGTGCACATGATCATCAGCTCGGTCTCCTGGCGCTGGTAGTCGCGGGAGCGGAACAGCGCGCCGAGGATCGGGAGGTTGATCAGGCCGGGCAGGCCGGCGATCGCCTGCTTGTTGAACTGCTGGATCAGGCCGGCGGTCATCATCACACCGCCGGAGGGCAGCTCGACGGTGGTCTCGGAGCGGCGCACCCGGGTGCCCGGCACTGCGACCGAGGTGTTGCCGATCACATAGTTGAAGCTCTGCTGCGTATCGATCTCGGTCACGTCCGTGGCGACGCGGATCGAGATCCGGTTGTCGGCCAGCACCGTCGGTGTGAACGACAGGGCGACGCCGTAGGGCTTGTATGTGATGCCGGGCGAGCAGACGCCGCCGACGGCGCAGGTTGCCGAGGCCGGCACCGCGAACTCGCCGCCGGCCAGGAACTTGGCGGCCTCGCCCGAGATGGCGGTCAGCGTTGGCTCCGCCAGGATGCGCGAGACGCCGGCCTGCTCGAACGCCTTCAGGGTCGCCTGGAGCGAGAAGCCGCCCCCCTGCACGGAGGCCTGGACCAGATTCCCGGTCGGCGTGTTCGTGTTGATCGGGAAGGGCAGGTTGTTGGTGATAACATTCGGGATGTACGCCGGGACCTGCGTGGCCGCCGCGGTGCCGCCGTTCACGAGCGTCTGCCCCAGGTTTCCGACCGGGTTCAGAGCCGACCAGTTGCCGGCCATGTTGATCCCGAACTGCTTCAGGACGTTGCGGGACACCTCCACCACGGTGACGCGGAGCATCACCTGGTCCTTGTTGCGGATCGTGAGGTTGTTGATCACCGCGCCCCGCGAGCCGGCGGCGACGCCGCCGCTGGCCGCGCCCGCCGCTCCCGCGGCCCCGGCGCCGCCAAGGCCCACGAAGGCGTTGGCGATGTCGATCGCCTGCTGCGCGTCCGCCGAGGAGTTGACCGCTCCCGACAGGAGCACCGAGGCGCCCGAGGAGCGCACGTCGAAGCGTCCGCCCGGGATGCTCTGGTTGAGCAGCTCGCGCAGGGTCCCGAGGTTCAGGTCCCGCGCCACCGTCACGTCGAGGGCGGCAATCTGGCGGCCCTCGGCATCCATGATGAAGATCGAGGTCGCGCCGTCCGCCATGCCGATCACGAAGACCTTGCGGGTCGAGCGGACCACGGCGTTGGCCACCGCGGGGTTGGCCACGAACACCTCCTTGGCGTCCCGCGGCAGGTCGACGATGACGGACCGGCCCGCGGTCAGCTCGACCCGCCGGGTCGAGCTCGCTTCCGCGGCTCCGACCGTGAGGATCGGCGCCGGGCCGAAGGTCTGGCGGTCCTGGGAAGAGGCCGGCCCGGTCAGGGCGACGAGCAGCGCGAGGGCGCCGGCCGAGCAACGGCGCGGGCCGCGGTCGGGGCGCCGCGTCGGGCGCGTGAGGGACAGCGAAGCGGTCATGGCGGTCACGGCGTCTGCTGCCGCGCGACGCCGAAGCGCACCACGGTCAGGGCGGGTTCGGGCATCTGCGCGGCGGACGCGTCGGCCAGCGGTACGGCTTCCGGCGGCAGCCCGGCATCGGCGAGGCTGCGCAGGGAGAGCGTCAGGGCGCCGACCTTCTGGGCGAGCGCCAGGGTCTCGGCCTGCGCGGGCGTCACGGCCAGCGTCGCGGTCTCGCCGGTGACGACGTTGGTGCCGTTCTTCTCCTGGACCAGCTGACCGATCGCCAGGACGCGGATGTCGGTGAGGATCGTCTGGGAGAGCTGCACGTCGCTGTTGTTGGCCCGCGAATTGGACTCGTCGCGGAAGGTGCGGATCACGTCGACACGGTCGTTCGGCAGGATGAAGCCGCCGGCCGAGTTGGTTCCGCGGCTGTCGGTGACGATGGCGACCGCGCGCATGCCGGGCGGCAGGATCGCCGCCATGAACCCGCTCTCCGGGCGCACCAGCTTCTGCGCGCGGATCGGCTCGCCCGTCAGGAAGCCCGAGCGCACGGACGCACCGACGGTCTCCTCGAGGGCCTTGGGGTTGATCTTGCGGGTCATGTAGCCGTTGGCCACGGCGCCGTCCGGCCAGGGCTGCCAGCGCAGGTCCGCGGCCCGGAGCACCTGGCCCATGGGCATGTCGATGGCGGCCACGAGCACGTCGGTCGTCGGCTGCGGCGGCGCCTCGGCCGTCGGCGGCGGTGGCGGCGGTGGCGGATCGCCGCCGCTCATCAGGAAGGCCGCCCCGGTGCCCGCCGCGAGGGCGATTCCGAGGACGGCGAAACGGGCTGGGTTCATCGCATCGCCACGCGCCGGAGACGGCCGGATTGCCGTCCATGACGGGAACCTGCGCGGGGATTCGTGTAATTATGGTTAAGGTATTATAACCTCTGCCGTTGTCGCCGGTCCGGAAACGGGTCGATCGGAACCGCGTCACAATCCGCGGAATCCTTCAGCTCCCGCCCGACCCCGGCCGTGGCGCGGCGCCGGGTCGTCCCCTATCGTGCCGCCGGAACCGCCTCAGAAGCGGGCACTCGGGCGAACCGGGGGGAGACATGATCAGGACAATCGGCGGCGCGGTGATGGCGGCCGCTCTCGCAGGGACCGCGCTCGGCTCCGCTCCGGCGGCCGCGCAGGGAAGCTTCTCGGACAACGCCATACGGATCGGCGTCCTCAACGACCAGTCCGGCCTCTACGCCGAGTACGGCGGCCAGGGCTCGGTCGAGGCCGCCCGGATGGCGGTGGAGGACATGGGCGGCAAGATCGGCAGCGTGCCGATCGAGATCCTCACGGCCGACCACCAGAACAAGCCCGACATCGCCTCGGCGATCGCCCGGCAATGGTACGACCGCGACAATGTCGACGCGATCATGGAGCTGACCACCTCCTCGGTGGCGCTGGCGGTCCAGGGCCTGTCCAAGGAGAAGAAGAAGATCACCATCACCACCGGGGCCGCGACCAGCGACCTCACCGGCAAGGCGTGCTCGCCCTACGGCTACCATTGGGCGTTCGACACGCGGGCGCTGGCGGTGGGCACCGGCGGCGCGCTGACCCGGGCGGGCGGCAACACGTGGTTCTTCCTCACCGCCGACTACGCCTTCGGCTCGGCGCTGGAGGCCGACACCAGCAAGGTCGTGCTCGCCAACGGCGGCAAGGTGCTGGGCAGCGTCCGTCACCCGCTCTCGAACCAGGACTTCTCGTCGTTCCTGCTCCAGGCGCAGGGCTCGAAGGCCAAGGTGATCGGGCTCGCCAATGCCGGCCTCGACACCTCGAACGCGATCAAGCAGGCCGCCGAGTACGGCATCGTCGAGGGCGGCCAGAAGCTCGCGGCGCTGCTGTTCACCCTCTCGGAGGTGCACGGGCTCGGCCTCAAGGTCGCCCAGGGCCTGACGCTCACCGAGGGCTGGTACTGGGACGCCAACGACGAGACCCGCGCCTTCGGCCAGCGCTACATGAAGCGCACCGGCCGGATGCCCAACATGATCCAGGCCGGCACCTACTCGGCGGTCCTGTCCTACCTGAAGGCCGTCAAGGCGGCCGGCACCGACGAGACCGACGCGGTGAACGCCAAGCTCAAGGAGCTGCCGGTGGACGACGTGTTCGCCCATGGCGGGATCGTGCAGCCGAACGGACGCATGGTCCACGACATGTACCTGTTCGAGGTCAAGAAGCCGGCCGAGTCGAAGGGTCCGTGGGACCTCTACAAGCTGATCTCGACGATCCCCGGTAAGGAGGCCTTCGCCTCCCCGGCCGAGAGCGGCTGCCCGCTGACGGCGGCGAAGTAGGTCTCACCCCGTCATCGCGAGCGCAGCGCAGCGACCCGGGGCGGCGCGTCCCTGGATTGCTTCGCTCCGCTCGCACAGACGGCGGCGGGTCGAATGTCCCGTCTCAGGATGTGCTCTACTCCGAGAGGGTATCACCCCGCCCAGACGCGCCGGTACAGGGCCACGATCTCGTCGGCGCTGGGCTCCACCGGGTTGTTGGCGGGGGAGCCGGAGGCCAGCGCCTGGGCCGCCATGGTGGGCAGCAGCGCCTCCCAGCGGGCCGGGTCGATCCCGTATTCCCGCGGTCCCGGCACGTCGAGGTCGTCGTTCAGCGCCTCGAGCTCGGCCACCAGGGCCGACACCGCGGAGCGGTCGTCGGTGTCCGGGCCGGCGATCTTCATGGCGCGGGCGCAGGCGGCGTAGCGGTCGATCGCGGCCGGGGCCGAGAAGGCCGTGACCGCCGGCAGCAGCATCGCGTTCGAGAGCCCGTGGGCCACGTGGAAATGGGCGCCGATCGGCCGGCTCATGCCGTGGACGAGCGCCACGGAGGCGTTCGAGAAGGCGATGCCGGCCTGGGTCGCGCCGAGCATCATCGCCTCGCGGGCCGCCCGGTCGCCCGGATCGGTCCAGACCCGGCGCAGGTTCGGGGCGATCAACCGCATCGCCTGAAGCGCCAGCCCGTCCGAGAACAGGTTCGACTTGCGCGAGACGTAGGCCTCGATCGCGTGGGTCAGGGCGTCGATGCCGGTATCGGCGGTGAGCCGCTTCGGCTTGGTGAGCGTCAGCTCGTAATCGACCAGGGCCGCCACCGGCAGGTAGGCGAGGCCGATGCAGAGCATCTTCTCGTCCGAGGCCTCGTCGGTCACGATGGTGAAGCGGGTCGCCTCCGAGCCGGTGCCGGCGGTGGTCGGGATCGCCACGATCGGCAGGCCGGGCTCGTCCTGCTGGCGCGGCGCCTTGTAGTCGCGCATGTGGCCGCCGTGGCGGGCGAGCACCGCCACCGCCTTGGCGGTGTCCATCGGGCTGCCGCCGCCGAAGCCGACCACGCAGTCGAAATCGCCCGCCTGGAGGGCCGCCAGCGCCGCCTCCACGGAGGCGACGGTCGGGTCCGGCACAGTCTCGGAGAAGATCGTGGCCTGCGCGCCCGCCTTGGTCAGCCGCTCGAGCAGCGTGTCGGTGCGGCCGCTGCCGGCAAGGTAGGGATCGGTGACCACGAAGGGCCGCGACAGGCCGAGCTGGCCGAGCACCTCCGGCAGGAGCCGCGAGGCGCCGGCGCCGACGCGCATCAGCCGGGGCAGGGCGATCGAGGCGACCATTCTCTTGCTTCTCCCACCCGGCACCTCGCTGGTGCGCCGGAACGACGATCTTAGGACCTGCGACCGCCGGGCGAAACTGCCGGTGCTTACACTGCCGGCCCGGCGAAGAGCGCGGCGGCGGCCTCCACCTCGCCCGCGATGAAGCCCGCCACGGCGCGGATATGGGCGGCCTTCCGGTGATCCTCGTGGATGTGCATGTGGAACGAGCGGGTCAGCGACACCGCGCCGGGCAGCACCGGCACGAGACCCGGATGGGCCGACGCGATGAAGGCAGGCAGCACGCAGAGGCCGGCGCCGCCGAGCGTCGCGTGGACCTGGGCCAGGAGGTTCGTCGAGCGCAGCCGCGCCGAGACCGGCGGACCCAGGGCGCCGAGATAGTTCAGCTCGCGCGTGAACAGCATGTCCTCGATGTAGCCGACGAAGGGATGCCCCGAGAGGTCCCCGACCTCCGCGATCGGCCCGGCCCCCGCGAGGTAGGATTCGGCCCCGTAGACGAGCAGCCGGTAGTCGGTCAGCCGGCGCGCCACCACCCGGGCCTGCTGCGGGCCGGAGAGGCTGATGACGATGTCGGCCTCGCGCTTCGACAGGCTGAAGATCCGGGCGGTCGCCATGATCTCGACCTCCAGCCCCGGATGGCGCGCGGTGAGCCGGTGCATCCGGGGGGCCAGGAAGACGCTGCCGAACCCGTCCGGCGCGCCGATCCGCACCGTGCCGGAGACCGCCTGGGCGGCCTCCGTGGCGGCGCTCGCCGACAGGAACGCGCTCTCCATGGCCTCGGCGACGCCGAGCAGTTTCGCGCCGTCCTCGGTGAGGGCGTAGCCGAGGTTGCTGCGGTGGAACAGCCGGGCGCCGAGCCCTTCCTCCAGGGCGCGGATCCGGCGCCCGACGGTGGTGTGCTCGGTGCCGGTACGGGTCCCGGCGGCGCTTAGCGTTCCGGTCCGCGCCACGGCGAGGAAGAAGCGGAGGTCGTCCCAGTTGGGCCCCGTCCTGGCCATGATCGCACCCTCGCTGTGCATCGATGCACGACGGCTGTAAGCGCATCCGGCTTTATCGCTCAAGCGATCCTGATAGGGTGCGCCAAAATCGAACGCCACATCACAGGGAGGCGCGCATGCGCACGATCGGGCATTACATCGGCGGCCGGAACGTCGGCGGCGAGAGCGGGCGGTTCGCCGACGTGTTCCACCCCTCGACCGGCGAGGTGCAGGCCAAGGTCGCGCTCGCCAGCAAGGCCGAGATGCGCGCCGCGGTCGAGAACGCCGCAGCGGCCCAGCCGGCCTGGGCGGCGACCAATCCGCAGAAGCGCGCCCGCGTGATGATGCGCTTCCTCGAGCTCATCCGCGGCGAGAACGATTCGCTGGCCGAGCTGCTGGCCTCCGAGCACGGCAAGACCGTGCCGGACGCCAAGGGCGACATCCAGCGCGGCGTCGAGGTCGTGGAGTTCGCCTGCGGCATCCCGCACCTGCTCAAGGGCGAGTACACCGAAGGGGCCGGGCCCGGCATCGATGTCTACTCCCTGCGCCAGCCGCTGGGCGTCGTCGCCGGCATCACGCCGTTCAACTTCCCGGCCATGATCCCGCTGTGGAAATGCGCCCCGGCCATCGCCTGCGGCAACGCCTTCATCCTGAAGCCGTCCGAGCGCGACCCGAGCGTGCCGATCCGCATCGCCGAGATCTTCCTGGAGGCGGGCCTGCCGCCGGGCATCCTCAACGTCGTCAACGGCGACAAGGAGGCGGTCGACGCGATCCTCGACGACGAGGACATCAAGGCGGTGGGCTTCGTCGGCTCCTCGCACATCGCCGAGTACATCTACGTGCGCGCCGCCGAGACGGGCAAGCGCGCCCAGTGCTTCGGCGGCGCCAAGAACCACATGATCATCATGCCGGACGCCGACATGGGCCAGGCGGTCGACGCGCTGATCGGCGCCGGCTACGGCTCGGCCGGCGAGCGCTGCATGGCCATCTCGGTGGCGGTGCCGGTGGGCGAGCAGACCGCCGACCGCCTGATGGAGAAGCTGGTCCCGCGGGTCGAGTCGCTCAAGATCGGTCCCTCGCACGACGGCTCGGCCGATTACGGCCCGCTCGTCACCCGGGAGGCCGTGCAGAAGGTCGCGAGCTACATCGACAAGGGCGTCGCCGAGGGCGCGCAGCTCGCCGTCGACGGCCGCGGCTTCAAGCTCCAGGGCTACGAGAACGGCTTCTACATGGGCGGCTCGCTGTTCGACCGCGTGACGCCCGACATGACGATCTACAAGGAAGAGATCTTCGGCCCCGTGCTCTCGGTGGTTCGGGCCAAGGATTACGAGGAGGCGCTGGCGCTGCCCTCGACCCACCAGTACGGCAACGGCGTCGCGATCTTCACCCAGGACGGCGATGCGGCCCGCGACTTCACCGCGCGGGTCAATGTCGGCATGGTCGGCGTCAACGTGCCGATCCCGGTTCCGATCGCCTACCACACCTTCGGCGGCTGGAAGCGCTCGGGCTTCGGCGACCTGAACCAGCACGGGCCGGACTCGATCCGGTTCTACACCAAGACCAAGACCGTGACGCAGCGCTGGCCGAGCGGCATCAAGAGCGGGGCGGAGTTCTCCATCCCGACGATGCGGTAGAGCGCGACGGCTCGAGGTGGGGCCCGGGTCCCCCTCTCCCGCGCGGGGAGGGGGTACGGCCCGCCTTGGGGCGGCCGATGTGCGTACCTCGCGCGGTGGCTGACGAACATGAGGGAGTGCCCATGAGTTTCGGGCTCGACGAGGACCGGACCGCGATCCGCGAGATGGCCCTCGGCTTCGCGGCCGAGCACATCGCGCCGCACGCCCTCGACTGGGACCGCGACAAGACCTTCCCGGTCGAGACCCTGCGGGAAGCGGCCGCCCTCGGCATGGCGGGCATCTACGTCCGCGAGGATGTCGGCGGTTCCGGCCTGTCGCGCCTCGACGCGACGCTGATCTTCGAGGCGCTCAGCACCGGCTGCCCGACCGTGGCGGCGTTCCTGTCGATCCACAACATGTGCGCCTGGATGATCGACGCCTACGGCGACGACGATCAGCGCCGCCGCTGGCTGCCGTCGCTCATGGGCATGGAGCGGATCGCCAGCTACTGCCTCACCGAGCCGGGTTCGGGCTCCGACGCTGCGGCGCTCCGCACCCGCGCCGAGCGGGACGGCGACCATTACGTGCTCTCCGGCGAGAAGCAGTTCATCTCGGGCGCCGGCGCCAGCGACCTCTACGTCTGCATGGTCCGCACCGGCGAGGCCGGCCCGGCGGGGATCTCCGCGATCGTGGTCGAGAAGGGCACGCCCGGCCTGTCCTTCGGGGCCGACGAGCGCAAGATGGGCTGGAACGCCCAGCCGACCCGCGCGGTGCGCTTCGACGGCTGCCGTGTGCCGGTGGGCAACCGCCTCGGCGCCGAGGGCCAGGGCTTCAAGATCGCCATGAGCGGCCTCGACGGGGGGCGGCTCAACATCGCGGCCTGCTCGCTCGGCGGCGCGCAGGCGGCCCTCGACAAGGCGCTCGCCTACATGGGCGACCGCCGCGCCTTCGGGGCGAGGCTCACCGACTTCCAGGCGCTGCAGTTCCGCCTCGCCGACATGGCGACGAGCCTGGAGGTGTCACGCACCTTCCTGCGGCACGCGGCCGCCGCGCTCGACGCCAAGGACCCGGCCGCGACCCAGCTCTGCGCGATGGCCAAGCGCCACGTCACCGACGCGGCCTTCGAGGTCGCCAACCAGGCGCTCCAGCTTCACGGCGGCTACGGCTACCTCGCCGAGTACGGCGTGGAGAAGATCGTCCGCGATCTGCGCGTGCACCAGATCCTCGAGGGGACCAACGAGATCATGCGGCTGATCATCGCCCGCGGGCTGACCGGGGGCCGCCGATGAGCGACGTGATCGTCGAGCGTGTCGGCGCCCTGGGCCGGCTGCGGCTCAACCGGCCGAAGGCCCTCAATGCCCTGACCCACGGCATGGTCGGCGAGATCGACCGGGCGCTCGACCGGTTCTCGGCCGATCCGGGCATCGCCGCGGTGCTGCTCACCGGGGAGGGCGAGCGCGGCCTGTGCGCCGGCGGCGACCTGCGCTCCCTCTACGACAGCCCCGACACCGCCTTCGCCGAGACCTTCTGGCGGGACGAGTACAGGCTCGATGCGCGCATCGCCGCCTACGAGAAGCCCTTCGTGGCGGTCATGGACGGCATCACCATGGGCGGGGGTGTCGGGCTCGCGGGCCACGCCGCGCACCGGATCGTCACCGAGCGTTCCCGCGTCGCCATGCCGGAGACCGGCATCGGCTACCTGCCGGATGTCGGCGGAACGTGGCTGCTGCCGCGCGCGCCCGGGGAACTCGGCACCTATCTCGGCCTGACCGGCGAGCCGGTCGGCGCCGCCGACGCGATCTTCTGCCGGCTGGCCGGCGCCCTGGTGCCCTCCGCGGGTCTGCCTGACCTGATCGACGCCCTCGTGGCGGTCGACCCGGATGCCGGGCAGGCGGGCGTGCGGGACGCGATCGCACGGCTCGCCCGTGATCCGGAGCCGGCACCGCTCGCCGCGCACCGGGCGGTGATCGACCGCTGCTTCGCCTTCGACATGGTGGACGAGATCCTGTCGGCCCTGGCGGCGGACGGCTCGGACTTCGCCGCCGCGACCCGGGCGACGCTCCTGACCAAGGCGCCGTCGAGCCTCGTCCTGACGCTGTGCCTCCTGCGGCTCGGCCGCGGCGCGCCGAACCTGGAAGCCTGCCTGGAGCGCGAGTTCCACGCCTCGCTGGCCCTGCTGGCGGAGGGCGATTTCCGCGAAGGCATCCGCGCCGCGGTGATCGACAAGGACAAGAGCCCGCGCTGGAACCCGCCGACCCTCGACGCGGTCGATCCGGCGCGGATCGCCCGCTGGCTGGAGAAGCGGGCGGAGCCGGTTTTTTCGGAATCGCGCACGGGGCCGGTGTGATGACGCATCGCTCGTTCCCACCCACACCCTCATCCTGAGGTGCCGAAGCGTAGCGTAGGCCTCGAAGGAGGGCTCCAGAAGCCGCCGTGATTCCTGGAGCCCTCCTTCGAGGCCCGCGTCGCGGTCACTTCAGATGAGGACGCGGGTGGAAGACGCGAACGACAGCAATCAAGGGAGAAGCAGGATGGCGCAGACCATCGGGTTTATCGGTCTCGGCAACATGGGCGGGCCCATGGCGGCCAACCTCGTGAAGGCGGGCCACACCGTGCGCGGCTTCGACTTGGTGCCGGCCTCGCTGGAGGGGGCGCGCGCCGGAGGCGTCGCTGTCACCGGCTCGGCCCTGGAGGCGGCCCAAGGGGCGGACGTCGTCATCACCATGCTGCCCGCCGGGCGGCACGTGGTCGAGGTCTGGACGCAGCTCGCCGAGGCCCTGCCCGCCGGCACGCTCCTGATCGATTCCTCCACGGTCGACGTCGAGAGCGCCCGCAAGGCCCACGCCCTCGCCGAGGCGCGGGGCTGCCTGTCGGTGGACGCGCCGGTCTCCGGCGGCACCGGCGGCGCGAAGGCCGGGACGCTGACCTTCATGGCCGGCGGCGCCGCGGCCGCCTTCGCCAAGGCCGAGCCGCTGCTGAAGGCGATGGGCAAGAACGTGTTCCATTGCGGCGATGCCGGCGCCGGGCAGGCGGCCAAGATCTGCAACAACATGATCCTCGGCATCTCGATGATCGGCGTCAGCGAGGCCTTCGCGCTCGGCGAGAAGCTCGGCCTGTCGCACCAGGCGCTCTACGACGTGGCCTCGGTCTCCTCGGGTCAGTGCTGGTCACTGACCACCTACTGCCCGGTGCCGGGTCCGGTGCCGACCTCGCCGGCCAACAACGGCTACAAGCCGGGCTTCGCCGCCGCGCTGATGCTCAAGGACCTCCGACTCGCTCAGGCCGCCGCCATCGCCGCGGGGGCGGCGACGCCGCTGGGCGCGGAGGCCGCGCAGATCTACGGCCTGTTCGAGGGCGCGGGCCACGGGGGAGAGGACTTTTCCGCGATCATCCGTATGCTCCGCGGGCAGGGAGGCGAGTCGTGAGCGACACGTACGAGACGATCCTGACGGAGACGCGCGGGCGCGTCCTGCTGATCACCCTCAACCGGCCGAAGGCCCTGAACGCCCTCAACGCGCAGCTCACCCGCGAGGTGATCCGGGCGGCGACCGAGGCGGATGCGGATCCGGGGATCGGCTGCATCGTCCTCACCGGCTCGGCGAAGGCCTTCGCGGCCGGCGCCGACATCAAGGAGATGCAGCACGCCACCTACGCGGAGATGTATTCCGGCGACCGGTTCGCCGACTGGGACCGGTTCGTCGCCGTGCGCAAGCCGATCATCGCCGCGGTGGCGGGCTACGCGCTCGGCGGTGGCTGCGAACTCGCCATGATGTGCGACATCATCCTGGCGGCCGACACGGCGCAGTTCGGCCAGCCCGAGATCAAGCTCGGCGTGATGCCGGGGATCGGCGGCAGCCAGCGGCTGACCCGCTTCGTCGGCAAGGCCAAGGCCATGGAGATGTGCCTGACCGGGCGGATGATGGACGCCGCCGAGGCCGAGCGTGCCGGCCTCGTCTCGCGCGTGATCGCGGCCGACCAGCTCCTCGACGAGGCACTGAAGGCGGCCGAGACCATCGCGTCGATGTCGCTGCCGATCGCGATGATGACCAAGGAGGCGGTCAACCGGTCCTACGAGACCACGCTGACCGAGGGCATCCGGTTCGAGCGGCGGGTGTTCCACGCCATGTTCGCCACCAAGGACCAGAAGGAGGGTATGGCCGCCTTCGTAGAGAAGCGGCCGCCCCGGTTCGAGAACACCTGAGCGGGGACCAGGCGATGGATGTGCTGGACCACGACGAAGTCCGGTTCGAGATGGCCTTCCCGCGCGCAATCGTCGCCCAGAAGGCGCGCGGGCGCGAGGAGACCATCAACGAGCACCTCGTGAAGCTGCTCGCCTTCGTGCCCCAACGGACGCGGTCGGTCTGGCGGAAAGAGCTGACGCGCCATTTCCGTTTCCTGGCGGCGCTGCGGGTCAAGCCCGGCGCCAGCCTGATCCCGCTCCGCGATTGGTGGGCATGGCTCTACGCGGATCCGTTCGAACACAACGAGGCCGGCTACACGGCCGGCCTGATCGCGCTGAACGCCGACGATTTCGCCCGCAACGACCGCAGTGTTGGGGCGATTGCCGGGCAGATCCGCGACTTCCACGCCGCCATGGTTCAGCGCCTCGCGCAGGGCGAGGCCGGTGAGGATCTGATCCCGGCCTGAAGACGCCGGGTCGGGATCGGGCAACGAGGACGAGGGGGAACGACCATGCCGAGCTTCCGGGAGGCCCGCGACCTTCTGCTGGCCCATCGCACCGACTACGCCGCCGCCGTCGCGGCCTTCGCGTGGCCGGACCCGGTGCCGTTCAACTGGGCGCTCGACTGGTTCGACGCCGTCCTCGCCGGCCCCGAGAGCCGCGACCGCGCCGCCCTGCGGATCGTCGAGGCTGGCAGCGGGGCCGAGCAGAGCCTCAGCTTCGGCGAGCTCGCGGCACGGTCCAATCAGGTGGCCAACCACCTGCGTCAGCTCGGCCTGAAGCGCGGTGACCACCTGCTCCTGCTGCTCGGCAACGTGCCGGCCCTGTGGGAGACCATGCTGGCCGCGATGAAGCTCGGCGCCGTGGTCATCCCGGCGACCACGCTGCTCACCGCCGACGAGCTCGCCGACCGCCTCGCCCGCGGCCGCCCGCGGGCGATCGTGGCCGGGCCGGAGCAGATCGCACGGTTCGCCGGCCTCGACACGGGCGGTGCCGTTCGCCTCGTCACCGGGGCTCCGACGGAGGGCTGGGCGGCCTACGACGACGCCTTCACGGCCTCGGACAGCTTCGCGCCGGACGCCCCGACCGCCGCCGACGACCCGCTGCTCCTCTACTTCACCTCCGGCACCACGGCGAAGCCGAAGCTGGTGCGCCACAGCCACCGCTCCTACCCGGTGGGCGCGCTCTCGACCATGTACTGGCTCGGGCTGCAGCCGGGGGACGTGCACTGCAACGTCTCCTCGCCGGGCTGGGCGAAGCACGCGTGGTCCTCGTTTTTCGCGCCCTGGAATGCCGGCGCGACGATCCTGGTGATCAACCAGGCGCCGTTCAACGCGGCCGCGCTGCTGGCGCAGCTGGAGCGCACCGGCGCCACCACGCTCTGCGCGCCGCCGACCGTCTGGCGGATGATCATCCAGGAGGACTTGTCCGGGAAGCGGCTCGCCCTGCGCGAGGTCTGCGCGGCGGGCGAGCCCCTGAATCCCGAGGTGATCGAGCGCGTGAAGAGCGCCTGGGGCCTCACGATCCGCGACGGCTACGGCCAGACCGAGACCACCGCGCTCATGGCCAACACGCCGGGGCAGCCGGTGGTGCCGGGCGCCCTGGGCCGGCCTCTCCCGGGCTACCGGGTGCGCGTCCTCGACCTCGACGGTCAGCCGGCCACCGAGGGCGAGGTCTGCCTCGAACTCGGGGCCCACCGGCCCGCCGGCCTGATGCAGGGCTACGACGACGGCCAGGGCAACCTGTCGGGCGCGGCCGGCGACCTCTACCACACCGGCGACGTCGCCTTCGTGGACGAGCAGGGCTGCTACACCTTCGTCGGCCGCGCCGACGACGTGTTCAAGTCGTCGGGCTACCGGATCAGCCCCTTCGAGCTGGAGAGCGTGCTGATCGAGCACCCGGCCGTGGCCGAGGCGGCGGTGGTGCCGGTGCCCGACCCGATGCGCCACACCATCCCGAAGGCCTACGTGTCCCTGGTGGCCGGAGCCAGCCCCGGACCCGAGACGGCGCTCGACATCTTCCGGTTCACCAACGCCCGGCTCGCGACCTTCAAGCGCCTGCGCGGGCTCGAATTCGTCACCGATCTGCCCAAGACGATCTCGGGCAAGATCCGGCGGGTGCAGCTCCGCCGCCTGGAGCACGAGGGCATCACCGAGGACCCGCACCGGGGCCGCGCCTACACGCAGGCGGACTTCCCGGAGCTGAAGGGCGAGGCCGAGCGCAAGCTCGACCAGACGGCGGGCTGAGCGTTTCCACCCCGTGATCGCGGGCGCAGCGAGGCTACCCAGGGCAGCGCGCCATCGGTCGGCTTGGCGCAGTCTTGGTGTGCCTCTCTGCGCTCGCGATGGCGGCTGCGCGCCTGAGGACTCAGGTCCCCGGGTGACGAACCCTCAAGGTTTCCGGTTTCCGAAGCCGAAGCCGCCGATTTACAAGGGTTCTCAAGTCTCCCGTCGACGCTGTCGCGCGTGAGCGGGCCCGCGCCGGCAGATCGGTAAAATTGCGCGCATCCGCTTCAGCGCCGCGGAGGCTCTGCGGCGCAATCCTGTCCTCAACAACGGGGACGGGTTCGATGGGCGCGGCGCTTCTCAGGACGGTTCGGGGGATGCTGGTCGGAGCGGCGACGCTGCTCGGCCTCGCCGCTCCGGTTCAGGCGCAGACGCTGGCGAGCCTGCCCGCGGACGTGGGCGCCAAGATCCTGGGCGACGCCAAGCCGATCGCGGCGTGGGTGACGTTCTGTCAGAATTACGCGGCGGAGTGCGCGCTGGACCGGGGCGAGCCGGCCCGGATCAGCCTGACGCCCG
Source organism: Methylobacterium oryzae (assembly GCF_021398735.1). Classification (NCBI taxonomy): domain Bacteria; kingdom Pseudomonadati; phylum Pseudomonadota; class Alphaproteobacteria; order Hyphomicrobiales; family Methylobacteriaceae; genus Methylobacterium; species Methylobacterium oryzae. The sequence goes on along the minus strand of NZ_CP090349.1, from coordinate 5,644,623 downwards.
CCACCTGGGCGACGATCGTGTCGGTGAACCGGCGGGTCAACAAGGCGATCGAGCCGATGACCGACCAGGACCACCTGCACGTGGCCGACCGCTGGGACCTAGCCGAGGACGGCATCGGCGACTGCGAGGACTTCCAGCTGCTCAAGCGCCACATGCTGGCCGAGGCCGGCCTGCCGCGGCGGGCGATGCGCATGACCGTGGTGATCGACGAGAAGGGCGAGGGCCACGCCGTGCTGACCCTGATCACCGACCGCGGCGACCTGGTGCTCGACAACAAGACCAGCGCGATCCTGCCCTGGCACAAGACCGGCTACGTGTTCATCAAGCGCGAGAGCCAGGACGCCGTCGCCTGGGTCTCCCTCGGCGGCGTCACCTCCCCGGTCACCACTGCAAACCGGTGACGCGGCCTCAGGCCGCCCGGCTCAGCGACGGCTGGGCGAGGCTCGCCACGTAGGACTCCACCCGGCCGATGAAGGCCGCGAGATGCGGGGCGACGCCCCGGAGACTGGCGAGATCCCGGACCAGGATGTCCCGCGACAGCGCCCTGTCGCCCGCGCTCGGCGCGTCGGCGAGGTAGGAATCGACCGCGTGCTCCGCGATATTGATCGCGCCGGCCCGACCATCTTCGGCGAGCGCTCTGATCACCTGCTGGATGGCGGGCTGCATGGCGGGTCCTTTCCTGGGGTGCGGCCCCGTCGGCGACGGGCTGGCCGGCTTCACGCGTCTCGATCGAGCCCGCCGCGAATCCCCCGTGCGAGCCGTGCTGAGAAGCCGGCAAAGCTGACCTGAATCAAGGCCTTCCGAGAAGGCGCAGAGCGGCTATTCACTCAGTGCATACGGTTTCGGCCAGCCCCGCGGATGCAACACTCTCTTAAATCGGAACCGATACGGCTCCCCGCGCGTTAGCTGCCTCGCCCTGACCCATTGTGCGTCGCACGTGGCCGTGTCACCCTTCCGTCATCATCGGGCGGCGGGGGCTTGAACCATGCGGCACGCGGATGGCGGTATCTCGTGTCAGGTCTTCGGCCCGCTCCGTTGGCGCGGGTGGACGCACGCGGCGTGCCGCGCGCGGCAGGCGGCGAGTTTCGCCCTGCTCGGCACGATCCTCGCGATGGGCGGCGCCACGACCCACGCCCACGCGCGGCTGGTCCTGCCGGATCAGGTGACCGCCGCCGAACCGACCGGGCCGGTGCGGGCGATCGCGGGCTGGACGGATTTCTGCGCCCGCACGCCTCAGGAATGCACGGTCGACACGGCCGAGCCGGCCGAGATTTCCCTGACCGTGGCGGTGTGGCGGACCCTGCAGAGCGTCAACCGCCGCGTGAACGCGCGCATCCGGCCGATCACCGATCAGGCGCATTGGGGCGTCGTCGACCGCTGGGACTTCCCCGATGACGGGTTCGGCGATTGCGAGGATTACCAGCTGCTGAAGCGGCGGATGCTGGTGGAGCGCGGCCTGCCGCGGCGCGCCCTGCTGATGACCGTGGTGATCGACGAGACCAACGAGGGCCACGCGGTGCTGACGGTCCGGACCGACCGCGGCGACTTCATCCTCGACAACAAGACCGACGCGATCCGCTCCTGGCGCCGCACCGGCTACAACTTCATCAAGCGGGCCGGCCAGGACGGCGCGGCCTGGGTGTCCCTGGAGGGCAAGGACGGGACCGCGCAGGTGGCCACCGCCGAGCCCTGAACCCGATCAGGCGCCCACCAGCATCGCGGCGAGGTCGAGGGCGACGCGGCCGGAGAGCAGGCTCCAGCCGCACGCGATGACCGTCGCCAGCATCACGAACGGGATCGGGCGCCCCTCGATCCGCCGGCCGCGCACCGTGTTGCGCAGGATGATGAACGGCGCCGAGAAGGCCAGCATCGGCAGGGCGGCGACCGCCGGCAGACCACCGCGCTCCAGCAGGCTGAAGCTCGCCCGCCGCGCCGCGAACAGCTCGAAGGCGCTGGCGATCAGGCCGGACAGCGCCAGTCCGATGCAGAGGGTCCGGATCGACTCGAGGGCGACGGGCGTGAGGACCATTATTCGCGCTCCTGATACAGGTTGCGCGCACTGTACTCACGCCGTTTACCGGTTGTTAAGCACGAGTCTTCGTTAGCGTTAATCCGTGCACAGGTGCGGCCGGCGGGACCCGATCCGGGACGCGGGTCCGGCCGGAGCGCGGGGCCTCAGGCCTCTTCCTCGAGATCGATGTCGAGGATCGCCATCCGGAAGACGAAGGAATCGTCGCCGTCCTCCTTGTCGTCGGCGATCACGCCGATCGACTCCTCGCCGATGAACACCTCGGCGGAGTCGCCGGTCTTCATCGCGGTAAGGCGGATATTGTTGTTCGCGAACTTGCGGCGCAGATAGTCCTGAAGCTTCGCGGTCTCGGCTTTGGTCACGCTGGTCGATCTCCCCTGGCGGCGCTGGCGCCGCGGATGGGCCGAGGGCTTGCCACGCCGCGGGCGGAGCGGCAAGCGCGACGGCCCCGGGTCAGATCCCGTCGCCCAGGTGGATGAACTGATCGAGGGCGACGAGCTGGTCCATCGCCCGAGCCGGATCGTCGCAGCCGGCGGTGCCGACCACGCGCGCCGGCACGCCGACGACCGTCGTGTTCGGCGGTACCGGCCGCAGCACCACCGAGCCCGCCGCCACTCGGGCGCAGGCTCCGACCTCGATGTTGCCCAGGATCTTGGCGCCGGCGCCGATCATCACGCCGCGGCGGATCTTGGGGTGGCGGTCGCCGCGCTGCTTGCCGGTGCCGCCCAGGGTCACGGCGTGGAGGATCGACACGTCGTCCTCGATCACCGCGGTCGACCCGACCACGAGGCCGGTGGCGTGGTCGAGGAAGACGCCCCGACCGATCCGCGCCGCCGGATGGATGTCGCACTGGAACACCTCCGAGACCCGGCTCTGGAGGTAGAGGGCGAGGTCGCGCCGACCGCGGTTCCAGACATGGTGGGCGAGGCGGTAGGCCTGCAAGGCGTGGAAGCCCTTGAAGTACAGGACCGGTTCGAGGGCCCGGAGCGTCGCCGGATCCCGGTCGATCACCGCGCCGATATCGGCGCGGAACGCCTGGCCGATTCCGGGATCGACCGTGATCGCCTCGTGGAAGGCGTGGGCGACGAGTTCGGCCGGGAGCGACGGGTGCCCGAGCCGCGCCGCGACCCGGTGGGAGACCGCGCCTTCCAGCGTGGTGTGGTTCAGGATGGTGGCGACGATGAAGGAGGCGAGCTGCGGCTCGGTCCGCAGGACATCCTCCGCCTCGTCCCGCAACCGCGACCAGACCGGGTCGACGACCGCGAGGTCATGCGATGGGTGAGTGAAGGCAGGACTGGCGCTCATAGTCGGATGCTCATGTCCGGGACTTCGCAGGGTCTGCCGGTCGCGCGTGGGGCGGGGCCGGTCCAGCGCCCGCTCGGCGGGGTGGTTGTCCCGCCCGGAGAGACGGCAGCGGCGGCGACGGACCGCGGGTACTGCCCTAGCGTGGTGCGCTGCACCGCGGCGATCAAGGGCCGGCGCGGCCCAGGGGTCGCATCGGTCGCATGGCTGTCAGCGAACGCGGGCGGGTCAGTCCGCCAGCGGCACGCCCTGCCCGAACCGCGCCTCGATCGCCGCCGTCAGGCGGTCCAGCATCGTCTGGACAGGGATGTTGGAGGTGTCCACCGTCGCCGGGGCCCGGGCGTAGAGCGGCTCGCGGCTCGCCAGCACGGCGCGCAGCTCCTGCATCGCGGAGGCGTGGTCGCCCGTCGTGGCGAGGTGTCCCTGCTCGCGGACGCGGCTCATATGCTCCTCCGGCCGGGCGCGCAGCCAGATGGTGTAGAACGCCTGGAGGAGCAGATCGTAGGTCAGCGGTTCCGCGACGATGCCGCCGCTCGTCGCGAGGATCAGCGGCCCGGGATGCTCGGTCAGGCGCCGCAAGGCCGCCTGCTCGAGCCGGCGGTAGCCTTCCTGGCCGTAGATCGCGAAGATCTCCTGGACCGAGAGGGCGTTCTCCCGCTCGATCTCGGCGTTGAGCTCCACGAAGGTCCAGCCGAGGCGCTCGGCCGCGAGCTTGCCGAGGGTCGACTTGCCGGCGCCGCGCAGTCCGGTCAGCGCCACGCGCGGCCGGTTGCTCGATTCGGGCCGGCTGCCGCCGGACAGGGCCTCCTTGGCGGCGACGATCTGGGCCGGGCTCGCCTGGGCGAGGAGGTCGCGCACCACGGGCCAGTCGGGCAGCGCGTCGTTGCCGGTGATCAGGTCGTCCAGCCGCACACCCATGGCGTTCGCCACCCGCCGCAGCAGGATGATCGAGACGTTGCCCTGGCCGCCCTCTAGCTGCGCGATGTAGCGCTCGGACAGGCCCGAGGTCTGCGACAGAACCTTGCGCGACAGCCCGCGCACGGTGCGCGCGTGCCTGACGCGTCGCCCGAGGTCCGTGAGAAAGAGAGATTCCTGTTCCACGCCGGTCATGGCGCCGTCCGCTTTCCTGCCAGCTCGAAAGCAGAGTCCGTGCCCTGCATGCCTGCCGCTTCGAGATCCATCGCGCTTTGGCGTTCCGCCAGACAGGAAGCTGCCTGAGAACGTGCGCGTGTAGACCGGCGTTTCCTGCCCTGAGATCCGTCGTGCGCCACCCGCGTACGGCCGCTGTCTCGCGGCGCCGGTCCGTACCGTAACGATCCAACCACGTTGCTGGCGTGGCGCCTATGTGTTGCGGATCGACCCGATGGTCAAGCCTTGGGCATGATCCTTGTGTGGGCAGAAGGCCCGGCCGGGCGGGCGATCGGCGGTCTGCGCCCGCGCCGGAGAGGGCGCGCTACTCGACCGGCAGGGCCGTGGCCTCGCGCACCGGCGCGGCGGCCGGAGCGCGCCGCGGCGTCGCGGCGGCGAGCATCTGGAGCGACGGACGGCGCGGCGGCAGCGGCACCTCGACCGCCTCGACCGCCGCCTCGGTGGCCGGTGCCGAAGCGGCCGCGGGGGTCATCGGGGTGGCGGCCGCCGCGGGCTGCGGCGAGAGCCGGAGTTCCGCCATCTGCGCCGGCGAGGCCTCCGCGCTCCCGAGGGCGGTGGGTCGGCGCGGCGGCAGCGGCACCTCTACGGCGGGAACCGAGGCGGCCTGCGGGGCGGCCGGGGTCGCGCCCGCGGCCGGGTCGATGGACAGGCTGGCGAGTTCGACCGCGGCGCCGGCCAGGGCGGCGGGCCGGCGCGGCGGCAGCGGCACCTCGACGGTCTCGGTCGGAACCTCCGCCACGGCGGCGGCCGTCGGCGCGTAGGCCAGGGCGGCCGCGGGGTTGGGTTTGGAGTCGGCGACGCCGCCGCCGAACAGGCTCGCGAGGGCGCTGGCCGACGCCGCCACGGGGGCGACCACCGAGGCGACCTCGGTGGAGATGCCCTGGCGCTTGGCGGCGTAGTAGTAGCCGCGGTTGTAGTACTGGTAGGCCTGGGCGACGTTGCCCTTGGCCGTGCGGTAGGCGCCCGCCAGATAGGCCACGCCGTAGCGCAGGTTGGTCTCCGGATCGTACAGGCCGGCGGCGTCGCCGGTGTAGCCCATGCCGCGCGCGGTCGCGTGCTTGATCTGCATGAGACCCAGGGCGCTGCCGCCCTTCGCCCGCGGATTGTAGTTGCTCTCGCGCTTGACCACGGCGTGCACGAAGCTCGCCGGAACGCCGTTCGCCTTCGCCTGCTGCTCGATCAACGCGTCGATATTGTCGCGCGCGCCCTGCCCGAAGGCGGCTGCGGGCGCGACCGCGAGGACGGCGGCCAGGATGAGGCGATGCATTCCGAGACCCGGTGCTGCTTGTTCTGTAGTCAAGCTAGGTCACGGGGAAATGAGGCCGGAAAGCGGCCCCCGTTCGGCAGCCTGTGGGCGGCCGGGGCGACGGGCGTGCTTGTGATCCGCGCGCCACAGGGCGGCGCGCGGACGCGGTCGGCCGGTCTGGGGAGCCGGTCAGGGAAGGATGAAGCGCTCGACCGCGCGGGCGAACCCGTCGGCGTCGTTGCTGTCCGTGACCGCGCTGGCGGCCGCCTGGACGCTCGCCTCGGCATTGCCCATCGCCACGGAGTAGCCGCTCTGTGCGAACATCGGGCGATCGTTCCCGGCATCGCCGAACGTGGCGATCCGCTCGCGCGGGATAGCGAGATGCGCGCTCATCCAGGCGACGAAGCGACCCTTGTCGAGATCGGGCGGGGTCACGTCGAGATAGTACTTCTGCGAGCGGTGGACGGTGGCCCGGCCGGCCAGCGCCGCCGCGATTCGCGTCTCGCAGGCCGCGAGATGGGCGTGGTCGCGGCTGACGCCGACGATCTTGGCGGCCGTACCCATGAGCGTTCCGAGATCCGGCACGACCCGGGGCTCCGCGTCGATCGTGCGGCGCTCCAGGTCGGTGTAGGGACCGTCCGGGTCGCGCAGGCACCACGCGCCGTCGGCGAAGACCCAGACGTCCAGCCCCTCGGCCAGGAGCCGGTCGAGGGCCGCCCGGGCCGCCGGCTCCGGGATGGTCCGCTCCTCGATGATCGACAGGTCCGGCCGGACGACGCTCGCGCCGTTGAAGGCCCCCATCGGCAGGTCGAGGCCGAGCTCCGCCACGAGGCTCCGCAGTCCGATCGGCGGCCGCGCCGAGGCGATGCTGAAGCCGATCCCGGCCGCGCGCAGGCCACGCACGGCCGCCACCGTCGCCGCCGTCAGGCGCTTGTCCCCGGTGACCAGGGTGCCGTCGACGTCCGAGATCACCAGGGCGATCCCCGCGGCCTTGCCGGTACCTGCTGTCATCGCGTCACTCCCCACCCGGATCCCGGCGCGCAGCGGTGGCGAGTTCCGCCACGACCCGGTCGGCAATCGCCTCGGGCGGCTCGAGGATCCCGACGGTGATCGGGTGCTCGTCGGGGCCCGGGACCTCGAGGGTGGCGAACTGGCTGTCCAGGAGATGCGGCGACATGAAGTGACCCTGGCGCTCCGCGAGGCGCCGCGCGATCAGGGCCTTGTCGCCGTCGAGGTAGACGATGCGGACCCGCCGGCTGCCCCGGGTGAGGACGTCCCGGTACGCGCGCCGGAGCGCCGAGCAGACCACCACGCCGGACTCGCCGGCGTCGAGGCGCTGCTGGATCCAGGTCGCGATCCGGGCGAGCCACGGCGCGCGGTCCGCGTCGTCGAGGGCGTGGCCCGCGTGCATCTTCGCCACGTGCTCCGGCGCGTGGAAGCTGTCGCCGTCCACGAAGATCCAGCCGAGCTTCTCGGCGATCAGCGCCGCCACGGTGCTCTTCCCGGACCCCGAGACGCCCATGACCACGAGCACCTGAGCGGCCGTCCCGGCATCGAATGGCGGGTCTGATTGGGACGTCATCCGGACCACCGTGGCTCCGAGGCGCGCCGGGGCGCCGCGCGTCACGATCATGCGGAGCGCGCGCGCGGAAGGGAAGATCGCCGCGCCCGACGTTGCCGCCGTGTGGCAGGAACCGTCGCGCCGCGGGCCGCGTTGACGACCCAGAACGCGAACATTTAGGGAACATGAGTCGCATGGCTACCACCACCGCGAAGGCGACGTCGAAGGCCGATCGGGATTCTGGAGGGCGCCAGGATGCGCGCCAGAACGCGCCGGAGAACCCCAAGACCGACCCGAAGGACGTGTCGAACCAGATCAAGGATCCGGACCAGTGGACCACCGGCGGCGAGCCGATGACCGGCGCGCAGGCCTCCTACCTGAAGACGCTCTCCGAGGAGGCGAAGGAGCCGAAGGCGTTCGATCCCGACCTCGACAAGGCCGAGGCCTCCAAGCGGATCGACGACCTGCGCCACAAGGCCGGCCACGCCTGAGCCGTCGCGGGCGCGCCCTCGCCGGGCGCGCCCGCCGCGCGGGGCGGTGCATATCCCGCCCGGAATCAGCCCGATGCCCTGTTTCGGACACTTCGTTAAGCCGGCGGCAAGCGCGGGCCGGTAACAGCCTTCCGAGCGCGTGAGGCCACGCGGACGGCGGGACGGGAAGGCGCGTTCGACCATGGATGAGCCGGGCGGCGACGGGGCGGGGCGGCGCGCGGTGCGATCCCGGGCGGCGGCCGCCCTGACGGATCGGATCCCTGTCGCGACCGCGCGCTTCGCCCGCGACGTCCGCGGATCCACCGCGACCGAGTATGCCCTGCTCGGGGGCCTGATCTTCCTCGTCGCGGTCGGCAGCATCCGCTACTACGTGTCCCGCGTCAGCGCCGTCTACGGCGACATCACCGCGGCGGTGACACAGGGTCAGTGAGCGGATCGCGCCGGGGCCGTGCGGCCCTGGAGTCGATGGGCCGACTCGTTACCGTCGACAGCGCTCGGATTTGTGTCCCGATATTTCAGCAGCGCGCGCTGCGCCCGGCATTCGTCGTCCCTGTGCCCCGAAAAAGCTGTGCTTAACGAGGATGACTTAGCAGTCTCGGTCGTGGCGGGCGGAGTGTGGCTCACCCGCTACGGACACCTGGGCCGCTATGGGCTAGGCACGGGCTCGGCAATACCGATGGGCAACATCTGGATGCGCAAACTTCCCCTCGTCCTGCTCGCCGTCACGGCGATGTCGGGCTGCACGTACCTGCCCGCGGCGGGTCCGACGGCGAGCGCGATCCAGGCCGGGGCCGAGGTCGCCACGGCCGACGGCGGGATCCTTGCCCGCTACGAGATCATCGACGTCACGCCCTCCGTGGTCGAGGCCCTGCGCGGCCGCCCCCTCGACAGCCTGCTCGCCTCCTTCGGCGACCATCGCCCCTCCTCCGAGCCGGTCATCGGCATCGGCGACATGGTCTCGGTCTCCGTCTGGGAAGCCGGATCCGGCGGCCTGTTCTCCGGACCCCTCGTCGCCGACCGCTTCTCCGCCGGATCCAAGTCCGCCCTCATCCCCGAGCAGCCCGTCGGGCGCGACGGCGCCATCTCGGTGCCCTATGCCGGCCGCATCAAGGTCGCCGGCCGCCGCACCCAGGACGTGCAGGCGCTCATCGAGAACGAGCTCGCCGGCAAGGCCATCCAGCCCCAGGTGCTGGTCTCGGTCACCCGCCCGATCTCCCAGGCCGTCACCGTCACCGGCGAGGGCGCCGCCGGCGCCCGCCTGCCGCTCTCGGGCCACGGCGACCGCATCCTCGACGTCATCGCCGCCGCCGGCGGCAACCGCGCGCCGGTCAACGAGACCTTCGTGCGGCTCTCGCGCGGTCCGGTGACCGCGACCGTGCCGCTGACCACGGTGGTGTCGAACCCGCGTGAGAACATCTACCTGCGGCCCAACGACGTGCTGACGCTGGTGCGCGACCCGCAGACCTTCATCGCGGTGGGCGCGCTGGGCAACAGCACCGAGCTGCCGTTCCAGGCCGACGGCATCACGCTGGCGCAGGCGCTGGCCAAGGCGCGCGGCCTGTCGGACTTCGCCGCCGACCCGGCCGGGACGTTCATCTTCCGGTTCGAGCCGGCCAGCGTCGTGCGCCGGCTCAGCCCCGGCTCGAAGCTTCTGGGCACGCCTCTGGTGCCGGTGGTCTACCGGATCGACATGCGCGACCCCAACAGCCTGTTCGTGTCCCAGGCGTTCCGGATGCGCAACCGCGACCTGATCTACGTGTCGAACGCGCCCTTCACCGAGGTCCAGAAGGTCCTCACCGCCTTCAACGGCGTCACCGGACCGGTCGCCTCCGCCGCGACGGCCTACGCCTACGCCAAGTAGGGACCGGGTCGTCGACAGGACCGCCGCGGAAAAAAATCGCGTTTCGCCGCGTCCTCGCGTATGGGCACTGGGTGCGGGGCGGGATCGAGGCTATGGAGCCGCATCCGCCGTCGCGCCGACGTGTCGCGCAAGGATGCCCAGAAGAGCCCGATGAAGATCGGACGTTTCGTCCCCGCCCACGGGCCGCTCCGGCCCGCACTGATCGCCCTGAGCCTGTGTCTCGCGCTCCTGCCGGCCACCCAAGCGGTGGCCGACGTGGTGGTCGGCGTCGCGGTTCCGCGGTCTGGTCCCTACGTGGCGGTCGGCGAGCAGGTCCTGCGCGGCGTCGAGGCCGCCGCCCGGGACGCCAACGCCATGGGTGGCCTCGACGGCCAGCCCGTGACCCTCGACGTGCAGGACGATGCCTGCGACTCGAACACCGCCATGGCGGTGGCCAACCACTTCGTCCGGTCGAACGTCCGTCTCGTCGTCGGCCATGTCTGCTCCAACGCCTCCATCGCGGCCTCCGACATCTACGCCCAGAACGGGGTAGTGATGATCACCGCGGCCTCGGTGGCGGCCCGGCTCACCGACCGGGGGCTGCCGAACATCTTCCGGGTCTGCGGCCGCGACGACGACCAAGCCCGCCTGTCCGCCGCCGTGCTGGCCGAGCGGTTCCGCGACCGGAAGATCGCGCTGATCCAGGACCAGACGCCGGCGGCGCGCAGCCTCGCCGCCGCCACCAAGGACAACCTCAACCGCATTGGCGTGAACGAGGCGCTGTTCCTGTCGTTCTCGCCGAGCGACGCCGACGACGCCGCCCTGGTCGACCGCCTCAAGGGCGCGGGGATCGAGGTCGTCTACTACGGCGGCGACGCCGCCGAGATGGGCCGCCTCGTGAAGATCGCGGCGGACCGGGGCTTCCGGCCGCAATGGTTCGGTACCTCGGCCATCGCCACGCCGGACTTCGCCAAGATCGCCGGATCGGCCAGCAACGGCGTGCTGATGACCTTCTACCTCGACCCGAGCCGGCAGCCCGCCGCCGCGGCCGTCGTGAAGGCCTTCAAGGCCGAGGGCGTCGATCCCACGGGCTCGACGATCTACGGGTACGCGGCCATGCAGGCGCTGGTGGCGGCCGGCAACTTCGCCCACTCCACCGAGCCGAGGCCGATCGCGCAGGCGCTGCACACCGAGCGCTTCGATCTCGTGCTCGGCACCGTCGGCTTCGACGCTAAGGGCGACGTCACCGCCCAGGGCTACGTGCTCTACGTGTGGAAGGACGGGAGCTTCACGCCGGCCGGCAAGTGAGGGGCGGACCCCGCACAGGCAACCTCACAAGGTCTCTGCGGCCTCGACCTCCGCGCCGCGGCCGAGGCCGCGCAGCAGCTCTGCCAGATGCGGGCGGACCCGCAATTGCAGGGCGTGCAGCCGCCGCACCGCCGCGCTGAGTTCCCCGTCCCGCCCGAGCATCGCGTCGGCGTAGCCGATCATGCGCGCGTTCGGCCAAGCCGGCTCGCGCAGGGCGTGGAGCCGCTCCACCAGGGCGGCGGCGGACGCGTCCGGCTCGGCCTGCGCGAACAGGGTCAGCAGCGCCGCCGTGGAGCGCGACAGGCCGTAATGGCAGTGGACCAGGAGATGGCCGGCCCCGTCGAGCGCCCGCCCGAAATCCAGGATCGCCGCGACGTGCTCCGGCTCGGGCGGGACGAGACCGTCGCCCGGGCCGAGGCAGTCGTGGAACCGGAGGGTCGTGCGGGCGTGGGCGCCGTAGGCGGTGAAGGCCGCGGGCTCCGGCGTGCCGGGATCGAGCAGCGACAGGACGTGGCTCACGCCGCGCGCGCCGTGGCCGGCCAGTTCCTCCAGGCCGCAGACGGTGTGCAGGGTGACGGCTGGCTCGGTTCGCATCCCGGGCGCCTAGCACGGGCACGGTCCGGTTTCGAGGCGCCACGGAACTGCCCGGGCCGCCCGCGGCTTTCGAGAACCGGCACGCACGTGCTACCTGCGACCCCCGATCCGGCCCGGACGGGTCGGACCTGCTCGGACGAGATGCCGTTGGACGAACCTCACCTCGCGCGATCCCCCGCGGCCGGGACGCGGCGCCGCAGCGTGCTGACCGCCAGCCTCGGCGCCGCCGCGGCCCTGACCGGGCCGCTCGCCGCGCCGGCCCGGGCCGAGTCCGCCCCGGAGCTGCGCTGGCGCCTGTCCTCCGCCTACCCGAAGACCCTCGACATCCTGTACGGCGCCCCCGAGGCGCTCAGCCGGATCGTCGCGGAGGCCACCGACGGGCGCTTCCAGATCCAGGTCCAGGGCCCCGGCGAGCCGGTCCCGGCCGAGGGCCTGCTCGACGCCGTGGCCGCCGGCACTGTCGAGATGGGACACGGTCCTGCGACCCTCGGCATGGCCAAGGATCCGACCTTCGCGCTGGCCACCGCGGTGCCCTTCGGCCTGAACGCCCGGGGCGCCGCCGCGTGGTGGCAGGCGGGCGGCGCCGCCGAACTCTTCGCCGAGGTCTTCGCCAAGGCCGGGCTGGTCTGCCTGCCGGGCGGCAACACCGGCGCCCAGATGGGCGGCTGGTTCCGTCGCGAGATCAAGACCCTCGCGGACCTGCAGGGCCTGAAGTTCCGGATCGGCGGCATGGGCGGCCAGGTGCTCGCCAAGTTCGGCGTCCAGCCGCAGGCGGTGCCGGGCCCGGAGATCTACGCGGCCCTGGAGAGCAAGAAGCTCGACGCCGCCGAGTGGATCGGGCCCTACGACGACGAGCGGCTCGGCCTGCAGAAGGTCGCACCGATCTACCATTATCCCGGCTTCTGGGAGGGCGGCGCCCTGCTGCACTTCTGGTTCAACGCCGAGAAGTGGAAGGCGCTGCCGAAATCCTACCAGGGGATCCTCCGGGCCGCGGCGGCCGAAGTCGGCGCCGACGTCCAGGCCAAGTACGACGCCCGCAACCCGCAGGCCCTGCGCCGGCTGGTGGCCGGGGGCGCGCAGCTGCGGCCGTTCCCCCAGGACGTCATGGAGGCCGCCCTCAAGAACGCCAATGACGTCTACGCCGAGATCGCCGCCAAGAACGCCGATTTCCGCCGCGTCTACGAGGCGATGCGGACCTTCCGCAACGAGGAGTACCTCTGGTTCCAGGTGGCAGAGTACACCTACGACAACTTCATGATCCGCGCCCGGGCGCGGGGCTGAGGCGCGCGCCGCCGCCGGAGGCCGGCGCGGCGCCCCGGGGGCGCTTCAAAGATGGGGACGTCGGGGCCGCGCCCGATTGCCACGCGATCGGGAACGGCTCTAGCGTCCGGCACGGCATCGGCGAGGGGAGGGCTGCATGTTCGGGACGCTGCGGGTCGGATTGGCTCTGCTCGGGGCGGCGCTGCCCCTCCAGGCCTTCGCACAGTCGGCCGCCAACCTGTCGGCCCTGCGCGGGCTGGTCCCGGTGGCCCGGCTGCAGACGACGCCCGACGGCAAGGCGGCGCTCGACGCGAACCTGCGGGTCACCGGCGACATCCAGAGCGGCGCGCTGCAGCAGCCGACGCTCCTGCCGTTCCCCGAGCAGCAGCAGCTCGCCCTCCGGGACTGCTTCATCACCGACGGCAACGCCGCCAACCTCGCCGACGGCCTCGGCACCACGCTGGCCCAGGCCTACTACGCCAAGGCGACCTACAGCGACTACAAGACCTTCACCAGCATCGCGCCGGCGGTCGCCAACCTGATCGGCTACACCAACAACGTGACCAAGTCGGATTCGAATTCCGGCAAGTACTTCTTCGCCAACGCCACGACCAACGGCAAGCATCCGGTCTCGGACGAGGCCGCCGCGATCCTGTCGAACGGCGCCGTCACCGACGTCTTCGGCAAGGCCTACGACCGGCCGGCCGGGAGCCCCGGCGCCGACCGCTACGGCAATTCGCGGCCGTTCCAGACCCTGCCACGCCTCCTCTCGTATCGCGGCAAGGACTATTTCGGTGACGCGTCCGACAGCCTCGACTGGCTGCGCGGCCCCTCGCAGGACCTCGTGAACAGCCCGTCCTACCCGAGCGGGCACACCACCTACGGCTACACCGAGTCCATGGTGCTCGCGCTCCTCGTGCCCGAGCGCTACCAGCAGATGGTCGCCCGCGCCGCCGAGTACGGCAACGACCGGATCATCGTCGGCGCCCACTACGCCATGGACGTGCTGGGCGGCCGGGCGACCTCGCTGCACGCCCTCGCGCACCTGCTCGCCAACGATCCGGCCTATGTCGGCCAGATCCGGAAGAACCCGGCCGTCCTCGACAAGGCGTCCGCCGAGGCCGACAGGACGGTCGGCGTGACGGATTACCGGGCGCTCCTGACGGAGGCCCGCGCGGCGATGACCGAGGCGCTGAAGGCCAGCTGCGGCGACACGGTGGCGGCCTGTGCGGCGAAGGATAGCGGCCGGTTCAAGGACGCGGCCGCCAACGCCGCCTTCTACGCGGCGACCCAGACCTACGGCCTGCCCGTGGTGCATCCGGACACCGCCGGCCGGCGGGAGGACGTGGGCAAGATCGCGCCGGAGGCCGGCCACCTGCTGACCGCGGCCTTCCCGGCGCTGACGCTCGACGAGGCCAACGCGATCCTCACCGAGACGCAGGGGCCGGGCGGCGGTTTCCTCGACGACGGCTCGGAATTCGGCGTCTACGCGCGCCTCGACCTCTACACGGCGGGCGGCAAGGCCGCCGCGCTGGCGGCGAGCCGGGCGGGGTCCAGCGCGACGCGCTGACACGCCGTGGCCGAGGGCCTGTCGGATCGCCGGCGGGCGCGGATGTCCTAGAGAGGCAGAGCCGCCGGAGAGGGGTCCGTCGCGCCCCGGGCGCCCCGCCTGCGCGGGAAGCGCGCTGCCCCTCAACGCGCCCGTAGAAGGGCCGGACCGGGGCCCGCGCCTGCTCCGGACAGAAAAAAGGCCACTCCCGAAGGAGCGGCCCGAAGTCTAGGGAGGAAACGCCCAAGAAGGGCTGCGGAAGGGCGACGCCATCGCCTTCCCGCGCTGCACAATCTGCGCTCCTCGACGGAAAATTCAAGAGCATCAGGACAGCAGGGCTGTCCTTTCGTGCGCTCGCGCACGCGTCACTTCCCGCCTGTGTTGAAAATGTCGCAGGCCGTCGAGCGCGATCGAAACCTGCATTGTCGCGGGCGGGACCGATCGATCGCCGTGCAAGTCCCTGATGAGGCGGGGTTTTGGCGGCTGGCGCCGGAGTTCGGCCCGTCGCCTCGACTGCGGCTTTTCATCCGTCCGGTCCGGACGGACGAAAATCCCGCCCGCTCTACCTTCTCCGGCCAAGGTTCCGGCGCGGCGCGCCAAGCAAGGAGCAGGTGAGCATGGCGATCCAGGGCGAACGGATCCGGATCCTCAACGATGTCGAGCCGCGCGAAGACGGCGCCTACGTCCTGTATCTCCTGCAGCAGGCCAACCGGGCGACGTTCAATCCCGCTCTCGAACTCGCCATCGAGGAGGGAAACCGCCTCGATCTGCCGGTCGTCGCCTGCTTCGGCCTGCTGGACGGCGCGAGCGGCTTTCCCGAGGCCAATGCCCGGCATTACGCCTTCCTGCTCCAGGGTCTCGCGGACGCGAAGGCAGGCCTGGAGAAGCGCGGGATCGGCTTCGTCATGCGCAAGTGCTCGCCCGCCAAGATCGCCATCGCCCTCGCCGAGGACGCCGCGCTCCTCGTGCTCGACCGCGGCTACCTCGCGATCCAGAAGGGCTGGTACCGGGAGATCGCCAAGTCGGTGAAGACGCGGATCGTCCAGGTCGAGGGCGACGTCGTCGTGCCCGTCGAGACGGCCTCGCCGAAGCACGAGTACGCCGCCCGGACGCTGAGGCCGAAGCTGAACCGGCTGTGGGACCCGTTCCTCGCGGCGCTGAAACCCCGCCGGGTGAAGTGCGCGGCCGATCGCCTGACGCTGAAGAGCGCGATCGACGTCTCCGATCCGGAGGCGGTGCTCGCCGGGATGACCCTCGACCGGGAGGTCGGCCCGGTGAAGCGCTTCACGGGCGGCGAGACGCAGGCCCGCAAGCGCCTGAAGGCGTTCCTGAAGGACGGGTTCTCGGGCTACGGCGCGGGGCGCAACATGCCGGAGGCGGCCGCCGCCTCGCACATGAGCCCCTACCTGCATTTCGGGCAGATCTCGCCGGTGGAGATCGCCCTGGCGGTGCGGGAGGCCAAGGTCGGCGATGCCGACGACCGCGGCGCCTACCTGGAGGAGCTGATCGTCCGGCGCGAGCTCGCCATGAACCACGTCTTCTACACGGAGGGCTACGACGCCTACGACAGGGCCGTGCCGGACTGGGCGCGCAAGACCCTGGCCGAGCACGCGAAGGACGAGCGCCCCCACGCCTACTCGGAGGCGCAGCTCGCCGCCGGCGAGACCCACGACCGCTACTGGAACGCCGCGATGCGCGAGATGCGCGAGACCGGCTACATGCACAACCAGCTGCGGATGTACTGGGGCAAGAAGATCCTCGAATGGTCCCCGTCGCCCGAGGAGGGCTTCGCGCGGACGCTCCGCCTGAACAACCGCTACTTCCTCGACGGGCGCGATCCGAACTCCTTCACCAACGTCGCCTGGGTGTACGGCCTGCACGACCGGCCCTGGCAGAGGCGCGAGATCTTCGGCACGGTCCGCTATCAGAGCGAGAACTCGCTCAAGAAGTTCGACGCCAAGGCGTATGTGCGGGCGGTGGAGAAGCTCTGCGCCGCCGAGGGCTGAGGCGGGACGGCCGCGCGGCCGCTGGGGCGCTTCGGTATCCTCGCAATCGTCGCACGATGACCGGACCGGGCGGCAGCGTATTGCGACGCTTGTCTCCGCGGAGGCTCAGTCGTCTCGCGCGCACAGGTTCGTGAAGAAACGCTTCCCCGGCCTCGGATGTTTCGAGCCCACTTCCGGCCCGTCGCGGACGGCCGGACATGATCCGGCGACAACTCGGTCGGACCGGGGCCGGATCATCGCGCTGCTCGAAACTGAACGGAGGACGACGATGCGGATGAAGCTGGCAGGCGCAGCACTCCTCGCGCTCGGAACCTTGGCCGCCACGGCCGGTACGGCGGAGGCTGCCCAGGGCTGCGGCCCGGGCTTCCACCGGGGCTGGTCAGGCTGGTGCAAGCCGAACTGGCGCCCCTACGCGTACCGCCCGGTCTACTACGCCCGGCCGGTGGCCTACGGCTGGGGCCGTCCCTGGGGCCGTCCCTGGGGCTGGCACCATCGGTGGGGCTGGCGCCACGCGGGCTGGCATCGCCCCTGGGGCTGGCACCATCACGGCGGCTGGCATCGGGCCGCCTGGCACCACAGGTGGTGATCGGTTGAGCGGCGGGGCCGGCACGCCGGTGCCGGCCCTCGGCCGTCCCGCGCAGGGGGCCTTTCCTTGACCATTGCGCTATAGCGTCCGCTCTCACTGCGCGGACGAGGTGCTCTTTCATGGTCGAGAAGCGGGACGAGGTGCGGGACACGACGGATGCTCCGCCCCCGCAACGGTCGCGCTACCGCCGCTCGATCATGCGCCTGCGGTCGGCCTCGATGGAGGCCTATCCGCTCTGGCGCGGGCGGCTGCTCTTCCTCGTGGGCGGCATCGGCGTGGGCCTCGCCGCCGTGCTGATGGCCAAGGGCGCCGACCTCGCGCAGGACGGGTTCCGGCGGCTCACCGCGCCGTCGCCGCTCATCGCCCTGGTGCTGACGCCCGCGGGCTTCGCCCTCGCGGCGCTGCTCGCCCTCACGGTCTTCCCGAACTCGCAGGGCTCGGGCATCCCGCAGGTGATCGCCGCCCGCCACGCCCGGGATACCGGCTTCCGCTACTCGCTGATCTCGCCGCGCGTGGCCTTCGGCAAGGTGCTGGTCCTGTTCCTGGGCCTGTTCTGCGGCGCCTCCGCGGGCCGCGAGGGGCCGACCGTGCAGGTCGGCGCCGCGATCATGGCCGCCTTCGGCCGCCTGACCCCGGAGCGCCTGCCCGGGCTGCTCCTCGCGGGCGGCGCGGCCGGGGTCGCTGCGGCCTTCAACACGCCCCTCGCCGGCATCGTGTTCGGCATCGAGGAGCTGGGACGCGCCTACGAGGCGCGCTCCTCCGGCCTGATCGTGGCCGGGATCGTGGCCGCGGGCCTGACCTCGCTCGGGCTCCTCGGCAACTATACCTATTTCGGGACGACCGACGCCGCCCTGCCGCTGGCGGCCAGCTGGATCGTGCCGCTGATCGCCGTGGTCGGCGGCCTCGCGGGCGGCCTGTTCAGCCGCCTCGTCATCCTGTTCGCCCGCGGCCTGCCGGGCGCGGCCGGACGGATGATCCGGAAGCGGCCCGTGATCTTCGCGGCGGCCTGCGGGCTGTGCGTCGCCCTGTGCGGCCTCGCCTCCGGGGGCGCCGCCTACGGGACCGGCTACGAGGAGGCCAAGGCCATCCTCCACGGCGACGCGACGGCCGGCTGGACCTACGCGCCCCTGAAATTCGCCGCCACCGTGCTCAGCTCGATCAGCGGTATCCCGGGCGGCCTGTTCGCGCCGTCCCTGGCGGTCGGGGCCGGCCTCGGCGGCACGGTCCACGGATTCCTGCCGGGCATGCCCGTCGGCGCCGTCGTGCTGATCGGGATGGTGGCCTACCTGACGGGCGTGCTGCAGGCGCCGATCACCAGCTTCGTCATCGTCACCGAGATGACCCAGAACCACGCGATGGTGATCCCCCTGATGGTCGCGGCGCTCCTGGCCGACGCGGCCTCGAAGGCGATCTGCCGCGGCGGCCTCTACCACACGCTGGCGGAGATCATGCTGGAACGGGCCGACGTGCCGGCGCAGCCCGTGGCGAAGACCGGCTGACCGCGTCCCCGACCGAGCGGCCGGACGCGGGTAAGAATAAAAGCGGACCGGTCCGGAATCCGCGGAACAGTCTCGCTTGGCGTCGGTTGAGGCAGCAGCATCAGGCCCCGCGCCGGGGCGCAGCCGGAGTGACGCCATGACCCTTCTGAAATGGGCCCTCATCTGCTTCGTGATCTCGCTGATCGCCGGCGGTCTCGGCTTCACCGGCATCGCCTCCGGCGCCGGCTCGCTGGCCCGAATCCTGTTCGGCCTGTTCCTGCTCATCGCCATCGTGATCGTGGTCATTGCCTTCGCGGTCGGCCAGGCGGTGTTCTGAGGCCGGCGCGGTGCGCGGCGCGGTCTGCCTCGTCACCGGGGCGACCGGCGGCATCGGCTACGAGACGGCCCTCGGTCTCGCGCGCCTCGGCGCGCGGGTCGCCATGGTCGGCCGGGACAGCGGGAAGCTGCAGGCCTGTGCCGACAGGATCCGCGCCGCGGTGCCCTGCGCCGCCGTGGAGCCGCACCGCGCGGACCTGTCCGCGCAGGCCGAGATCCGCCGGCTCGCCGGGATCCTGCGGGCGGCCTATCCGCGCCTCGACGTGCTGGTGAACAATGCCGGCGCGATCTTCGACCGGCGCACGCTGACCGTCGACGGGATCGAGCGGACCTGGGCGCTCGACCATCTGGGCTACGTGCTCCTGACCCTCGAACTCCTCGACACGCTGAAGGACGCGGCGGCGGCGGGCGGGAAGCCGCGGATCGTCAACGTCGCATCGGCGGCCCATTACCGGGGGCACATCGACTTCGACGACGTCGAGGGCGCCCGGCGCTACCGGTCGATGGGCGCGTATGCCCAGGCCAAGCTCGCCAACGTGCTGTTCACCTACGCGCTCGCCCGGCGCCTGCGCGACAGCGGCATCACGGCGAACGCCGTCCATCCGGGGGTGGTCAATACCGGCTTCGCCAAGAACACCGGCGGCCTGCTCGGCGCGGCCTGGGCGCTGATGCGGCCGTTGCTGATCACGCCCGAGAAGGGCGCGCGGACCTCCCTCCACGTGGCCAGCGACCCGGGCCTGGACGGGGTCACGGGCCGATACTTCTCCCACGGTCGGCCGAAGGTCTCCTCGGCCGAGAGCCGCGACGAGGCCGTCCAGGAGCGGCTCTGGGCGCTGAGCCTCCGGCAGGTGGGCCGGAGCGACTGAAGATCGGAGCGTTCGGTGGCGGCGGTCTCAGGGGGGCGGCGGGTCGAGCAGCACCCAGAGTCGCGCGATCCTGCCGTCCACGATCTCGGCAACGTCCGTCCCGGTGACCGCGACCGGGCCGCCCGCCGGACCGGCTTCCCAGCGCAGCGATCCCACGCCGTGGTGTCCGGCGGCCGTGCCGACGGGCACGAAGCGGAAGGTCGGCCCGAACCGGTCCAGGAGCGCCCCGGCGACCGCGGCGATCGCGGCCCGCCCGCGCACGACGTTGTCCGGCTCGAACAGGGTCGGCTCGGCCACGTAGAGCTCGGCCAGGGCGGCCGCCCGCGCGCCGGCGTCCCGCGCGTTGAAGATCCGCGCGAGATTGGCGCGCAGCAGCCGGTCGTAGTCGGGCTCTGCCGCCGGCGCGGCCTCCGTGCCGTCGGACATCGCGCGTCTCCTTCGAAGGGGGTTGTCGGGCGTGCCGCGCGGCGGCCGGCGGCTCATATCAGGCGGCCGCCGCCGTCGATGTGCAGGGTCTCGCCGTTCATGAAGCCGTTGCACATCAGGAAGACGACGGCGGCACCGGCCTCCTCGGCGGTGCCGAGGCGTCTCTGCGGCAGCCTCTCGGTCAGCCCGGCCACGTAGGCGTCGCGGTGGGCGCCGAGTGTGCGGGCCAGGAGCGGGGTGTCGGTGGTGCCGGGCGAGAGCGCGTTCACCCGCACCGGTGCCAGTTCGAGCGCGAGGCCGCGGGCGAAGGCCTCCATCGCGGCCGACGCCGCCGCCAGCACGGCGGTCCCCTGCGCGCTCGGGCGGTCCGCCAGGGCGCCGGAGATGAGGGTGACCGAGCCGTCCCCGGCGAGCCGGCCGCCGAGGGCGCGCAGGGCATGAATGGCAGCCCAGATTCGCTCGTCGAAGGCCCGCGCGAGGTGCTCGACCTCGGCCTCGAGGACCCTGCCGGCCACGAAGGTCCCGGCCAGCAGCGCGAGGTGGTCGACGCGGGGGATGTCGGCCAGAGCGGTCGCGATCGTCTCGGGCCGCGTCACGTCGGCGGCGCGCCAGCCGGCGAAGCCGTTCTCCGCCGCGGCGCGCTCGGCGCCCGCCGCTTGGCGGCCGATGACGACGACCTCCGCGCCCGCCGCCCTGGCCTGGCGGGCGGCCGCGAGGCCTATGCCCGAGGTGCCACCGAAGACCACGACGGTGCGATCCTGAAGGGTGCTGCTCATGGCGGGAAACCTGGCCGGTCGTCGCCAGCGCGGCGCCGATGGACGGGAGATTGGGCCAGCGACCCCTCCTTGATAATCGGTCCGCTCTTCGCTTCAGTCGTGCCGTCATGGAACAGATCGGCCTCGACCGGCTCACGGGCATCGTCGCCTTCGCCCGCTCCGCCTCCCTCGGCAGCTACTCGGCGGCCGCCCGCTCCCTCGGCATCTCGCCCTCGGCGGTGAGCAAGAGCGTGCAGCGGCTGGAGGCGCGGCTCGGCGTGAGCCTCTTCACCCGGACCACCCGCTCGCTGACCCTGACGCCGGAGGGGCGCGACCTGCAGGAGCGCGCGCTGCGGCTCCTCCGCGAGGCCGAGGCGATCGAGCAGGCGGCGGTCGCGGCACGCTCCGAGCCCGCCGGCACCCTGAAGGTGGCGGCGTCGATCCCGGTCGGCGTCCACCTGCTCGCGCCGGCCCTGCCGCGCTTCCGCGCGCGCCATCCGAAGCTGTCGGTCGACCTGCGCCTGAGCGACCGCTTCGTGGACCTGATCGAGGAGGGCATCGACGTCGCGATCCGGGTCGGCGACCTCGCGGATTCCCGGCTGGTCTCGCGCCGCCTCGCGCCGCACCGGGTCTGCGCCTTCGCGGCCCCGGCCTATCTAACGCGGCGCGGCACGCCGCGGCATCCAGACGATCTGGTCCACCACGACTGCGTGAACTTCCGCTTCCAGAGCACGGGGCAGGCCCCGCGCTGGCCGTTCCACGTGGGCGGCCGCAGGGTCGAGATCACGCCGGATACCGGCATCGTCGCGGATTTCAGCGACGCGGTGACGGCGGTGCTGGTGGCCGGTGGCGGTATCGGCATCTCGCCGACCTACATCGCCGCACCGCATGTCGGGCGGGGCGCGCTCATCCCGATCCTGCAGGACTTCGCGGTCGAGCGCTCGGCCTTCACGGCGCTCTGGCCGGAGAGCCGGCGCGGCAGCCCGAACGTGCGGGCGTTCCTCGCTTTCCTCGACGAGGTCTTCCCGTCGCCTGTCCCCTGGGACGGCGTGCTCGCGCCGGCCCCGACGCCCGGTGCGGCCGCCTGACAGAGGTCCGTGCGCGCCGGCGAGGCGGCACCCCTCAGGCCGCCGCCCGGACCTTGTGGTCGCCCTGCTGCTGGATCTCGATGAAGACCCGGGTCACGTCGGGGCTGCGCGCCTTCAGCGCCCGGTCGAGGCGCGTGACGAGGCTCTCGACCTCGCCGGCGCTGAGATCGTCGGTCATGTCGATGCTGAGATTGACCAGGATGTCGGACGGGCCGAGGTGCTGGGTCAGCACCTCGTTGACGTGGACCACGCCCGGCTCGCCGCGGACCAGCTCCGCGATCGCCGCCACGACCTCGGGATCGGCCGCCTCGCCGATCAGCAGGCCGTGGGTCTCGACCATCAGGAACGCCGCCATGCCGATGAGCACGAGGCCGATGCCGACCGACGCCCAGCCGTCGAGGCTCGGCATCTCCAGGAGGTGTGACAGGGCCACGCCGGCGAGCGCGATCAGGAGGCCGATCAGGGCGGCGGTGTCCTCCGCGAGCACGGTGAACAGGGTCGGATCCTTGCTGCGCCGGATCGCCCGCACGGCCGAGTGCTTGCCCTTCTCGGCCCAGAACTGGCGCATCGCAACGAAGAACGACGTACCCTCCGCCGCGATGGCGAAGCCCAGGATCGCGACGTTCACCCAGAGGCCGGGCAGGCGGTAGCCGAACAGCTCGGCATCGACGTCCGGCTCGGGATGGCGGACCCGCTCGATCCCCTCGTAGACGGCGAACAGTCCGCCGCCGAGGAAGATCATCAGCGCGACCACGAAGGCGTAGAAGTAGATCTCGCGGCCGTAGCCGAACGGGTGGCGGGCGTCGGCCGGGCGCTCGGCCCGCTTCATGCCGACGAGGAGCAGCACCTGGTTCGCCGTGTCGACCACCGAGTGCACGCCCTCGGCGAGCATGGCGGTCGAGCCGGTCAGCGCCCCGCCCACGAACTTCGCCGCCGCGATGGCGAGGTTGGCGCCCGCCGCCGCGTAGATCGCTCCCGTGCTCTCGTGCGCCATCCGGAACTCCCTGCGCGGTCTGGGGGACACCGGGCTCTCGGACCCCGGCACGGCGCCGCCGCCGCGGCGATGCAAGCGTCGCGGCGCGCAGGTTGTTCCCGTGTGGACGCGGGCCGGTGCCCCGTGCAACCTGCGGCCGCTCAAGGAGTCCCGGAGGCAGCATGGCCGACGCCCGCTACGATCCCGACAACATCTTCGCCAAGATCCTGCGGGGCGAGATCCCCTGCCACCGCGTCTACGAGGACGCCCACACCCTGGCCTTCATGGACGTGATGCCCCAGGGCGAGGGCCACACGCTGGTGATCCCGAAGGCGCCGGCCCGGGGCCTGCTCGACGCCGACCCGGACTCGCTCGGCGCCCTGATGGCGAGCGTCCAGAAGGTCGCCCGCGCCGTGAAGGCGGCGTTCCGGGCCGAGGGTCTGACCGTGTTCCAGTTCAACGAGCCGGCCGGCGGCCAGACCGTCTTCCACCTGCACGTCCACGTCATCCCGCGGCGCGAGGGCGTGCCGCTGAAGCGCCACGAGGGCGGGATGGCCGATAGCGGGGTCCTCGCCGAGCACGCCGCCCGCATCCGCGCGGCGCTCGAGGCTCAGGCCTGACGCCCAGGCCTGAGGATCAGGCCGCGCTCGCCGAGTCGCCCGACTGGGCCATGCTGGCGAGCAGCCGGCGCAGGGCGGCGTTCTCGGTCTCGAGCTCGCTGATGCGCTTCAGCAGCAGGGTCACGGAGGCGTCCGTCGCGGCCGGATCGGGCGAAGCGGGCGCGGTGCCGGCCCGGGCCGGCGCCTCGAAGGTCACGCCGATTCCGTCCTCCCGGCGCCAGCGCAGGGTGGCCCGGTAGGTCCGGTCCTTCTGCGGGATGTAGAGATCGAACGCGTCCGGAAGCGTGGTGGCCTCGCTCATCACGAGGCGCGCGCCGGTGGGGGACATGTCGCGCACCAGGCAGTCGAGGCTCGACGACCCGTTGTTGAAGACGATGCGGCCCTTGAGGAAGACCCTCTGGCGCGCCTCTCTGCGATGCTCCGACATGCGGGCGGCTCCGGACAGCTGACGGTTCCGCGAAACCTGCACGCGAGCCCTTAAGGAATCTTGGTCGCGATCGCCGAGTCGAGGCCCGCTATAGGGCTCGATACCGGTAACGTGCTGCCGCCAAGGCTCCGGAAGAGCGAGTCCGCGCCCCGGGCCGGTCCAATTTACCCGCGACGACTTCGGTTCGTCGTTCCGTGGCCGGAGCGGCGACCCGGCAGCGCCGCGCCGATCGTCCCGACGCCGGCCTGCTCGCCGTGACGGACGGGGCCCGCTCAGGCGATAAAGCGCCGGTCCACGGTCTGGAACAGGTAGAAGCCGTTGAAGCGCACCGCGGTGTCGGCGGCCCGCCCGTCGAAGTCGAGGGGCTGCCGGCCGCCGTCGCCCAGCTTGCCGCCGAAGGTCCAGCGACCCGCGCCGATGAAGGGCGGGACCGTGCTGGCCTCCGGCACCGCGCAGCAGAGGCCCTCCTCGCCTTTGAGCTGGAACAGGTTGTAGCTTCGCATCCGAAGTCCTCCGCCTGGCCGCCCTCGAAGCCAATTTTCCCAATACAAGATTTCGCATTGCGAAGAATCGGCTTGACCGTGCTCATAATGGCACAATCGGTCGAGTTTGTGACGGTCAAGTTTCAGGGACGTTTCGGTTCAACTCGTCGATCCAGATCCGCGCCGACCCGTCGGAGGGCGCGCGCCAGTCGCCCCGGGGCGACAGGGAGCCCCCCGCCGAGACCTTCGGCCCGTTCGGGAGCGCCGAGCGCTTGAACTGGCTGAAGCCGAAGTAGCGGCTCAGGAACACCCCGAGCCAGCGGCGGATCTCCGGGAGGTCGTAGGCGACCCGCTTGGTCTCCGGGAAGTCGGGCGCCCAGGTGCCGCGCTCCCGGTCGCCCCAGGCGTGCAGCGCCAGGAAGGCGATCTTCGAGGGCCGGAACCCGTACCGGAGCGTGTAGAACAGGTTGAAATCCTGCAGCGCGTAGGGGCCGATCGTCCCCTCGGTGCTCTGCGGGCTGTCGTCCTGGTCGACCGGCACCAGCTCGGGGGAGATCTCGGTGTCGAGGATCGCCTGGAGCGTGCGCGCCTCGTCCGGGCCGACCTCGCCGTTGCCGATCACCCAGCGGATCAGGTGCTGGATCAGCGTCTTCGGCACGCCGGCATTGACCGCGTAGTGGCTCATCTGGTCGCCGACGCCGTAGGTGCACCAGCCGAGCGCCAGCTCCGAGAGGTCGCCGGTGCCGACCACGATGCCGCCGGCGTGGTTGGCGAGCCGGAACAGGTAGTCGGTGCGCAGGCCCGCCTGCACGTTCTCGAAGGTCACGTCGTAGACCGCCTCGCCCTTGGCGAAGGGGTGGTCCATGTCGGCGAGCATCTGCTTGGCGGCCGGGCGGATGTCGATCTCGGCGGCCGTGCAGCCCAGCGCCTTCATGAGCGCGTGGGCGTTGGTCTTGGTGGCGTTCGAGGTGGCGAACCCCGGCAGCGTGTAGGCCAGGATGTCCGAGCGCGGGTATCCCAGGCGGTCGAAGGCCTTGGCGATCACGATCAGCGCGTGGGTCGAATCGAGGCCGCCCGAGACGCCGATGACGGCCTTCCGGGTGCCGGTGGCCTCCAGGCGCTTGGCGAGGCCGGCGACCTGGATGTTGTAGGCCTCGTAGCAATCCTGCGCGAGGCGCGACGGGTCGGCCGGCACGAACGGGAACCGCTCGATCCGCCGGATCAGGCCGAGATCGGCCTCGGGCGGGTTGAGCCGGAACGGCACCCGGCGATAGGGCAGGGCGCGGCCGCGCGCGTCGTCGTCGAAGCTGCCCGCCTGCAGGCGCTCCTGGGCGATCAGGTCGAGGTCGATGTCGGCCAGCGTCGTCACCGGCTTCTCGGGGAAGCGCTCGCCCTCGGCGAGGCGCACGCCGAGCTCGTCGACGCTGGTCTGGCCGTCCCAGGACAGGTCGGTGGTCGATTCGCCCTGGCCGGCCGCCGCGTAGACATACGCGCAGGCGCCCCGCATCGAGGCCGCCCGGGACAGGAGCGCCCGCGACTCGGCGCGGCCCACCGTGATCGGGCTGCCCGAGAGGTTCGCCAGCACGGTGGCGCCGGCGAGCGCGGCGCGCATGCCGGGGGGCTCGGGCACCCACAGGTCCTCGCAGATCTCCACCCCGACCACGAGGCCCGGCAGGTCCTCGGCCGGGAACAGCAGGTCGGTGCCGAACGGCGCGTCCTGACCGGCGACCCGGACGGTCTCGCCGACGATCCCGGCGCCGGAGGCGAAGTGGCGCTTCTCGTAGAACTCCCGGTAGTTCGGCAGGAAGGTCTTCGGGACGACGCCGAGCAGGCGGCCGCCCTGGATGGCGAGCGCGCAATTGTAGACGCGGTGCCGCCAGCGCAGGGGCGCGCCGACGATCAGCAGCGGCCGGAGACGGGCCGAGTCGGCGATCACGCGGGCGGCCGCGGCCTCGACCGCGTCGAGCAGGGTCTGCTGGAGCAGCAGGTCCTCGATCGCGTAGGCCGAGAGGCCGAGCTCGGTGAAGACCGCCAGCACCGCGCCCGAATCGTGGCAGGTCCGGGCGAGGTCGAGGACGACGTCGGCGTTGCGCTCGGGCTCGGCCGGATGGCTCCGGCCGGTGCAGGCCGCGACCCGGGCGAAGCCGTGGCGGTAGAGGGAGCGGAAGCGCGCCGGCGATTCGGAGGTGGCTGGAGACACGGGCACCTGTCCGGGTGAGGGGTGGCTGCGGGTTACTATAGCGGACGCGGGCGGGGGGCAGCGCGGAGTCTGTTCGCGCCCTGGCCGGTTCCCGACGTCATCGCGAGAGACTGCGCTGCGGCGGATCGGGACGGGGCCCAGATCGCGATTTCCAGTCCATGGGGCGTCGTTACCTCGAAATTTCGTGGTCGAAACGGCCCCCGGCGGCGGTCACGGCACGGTCGCGGCGATGCGGGGGCCGGCCGGAGCGCCGGGCCGATCGTCCCGCATGGTTTCCGCACCGCGACCGGCGGCAAGCCTCCATTAACGACGAATGGCCTAACTCAGGAACAGCCGCCGCGCGTCGGCGGATCCCTGTTTCGAGTATCGTCTGAGAACCCATGCGCGCATCGGGACGGCCTCCGTACTCCCACCGTGACCCCGCCCGCCCTGTCCGCGGCGGCGACCGCTCGGGCCTCTCCCTGGGAGCCCTGGCGCACCGGCTGATGGCGCTCCGCGCGAGCCTCACCCGCCGCCTCTCCGGCTCTCCCGCGGGCCTGCCCGCCCGTCCGTCCTACGGCGCGCCCGGGCGCCGGGCCGAGCCGAGCTGGCTCACCCCGCCGGGCGCGATGGTCGGCCGCGAGGGCTCCGAGCGCGCCCCGCGCGCCGCGGCACCCGAGCCGCACTGGCCGGCCCAGGTCTTCGACGACCGGGCGAGCCTCGACGCCCTGGACGCCCCGATCTTCGAGAGCCGGATCGACCGCAGCGCCTCGTCGCCGGGCGTGCTGGTGCGCCAGCCGCGCCGCCCCGCCGCCATCGCCCCCGACTACGCGCCGGCCGCGGCTCCGCTCGCGGGCCATGCGGCCGGCCATGTGGCCCACCAAGTGACCGACCACGTCGCGACGCCGGCCGCCGCGCCGGCGCCGGCCGCGCCCTCGGCGGTGCGCTACACCCGCACCCCCGATTCGGTTCTGCAGGAGCGCCGCCAGCGCGCCCTCGAGGCCGAGCGCGTCGCCCTGGAGCGCGCCCGTGCCGAGGCGCAGGCCGCTGCCCTCGCCCTGGAGACCGAGCGGGCCGCCCGCGAAGAGGCCGAGCAGGAGCGGGTCGAGCGCGCGCGGATCTCGGCCGAGGCGGCCGAGCGCGCCGCAGCCGTGCCGGCCCTGCCCGAAGCCGCCGCGCCGGACGCGGAGCCGGTGCCGCTGTGGCGCCAGCCCTTCGTCGCGCCGCCGGGCGTCCGCTTCTTCCGCACGCCGGACCGCCGCCCGGTCCGGCCCGCGGTCGAGCTGGCCGCCTCCACGGCGGCGATCGCCCCGGTCGCGGCCGCGTTGGTCGCCGCCGCGCCGGTCGAGACGGTCGCCGAGGCCCCGGCCCGCGACTGGTCGGACCTGCCGGACTGGTCCGAGGTCCAGCCCTGGTTCGACGGCGCCGACTGGTCGTCCGTCGATGCCTGGTCGGCCCTGGAGGCGCAGCCCGCCGAGGTCGCGCCGACCCCGGCCGCCGTCTCGGCGCCGGCGGCGTCCGACGAGCGCTTCGTCTCCATGCCCCTCGATATCTCGCACCTGCGGTCGCTGCCGCCGCGGCCGGTCTACGTGCTCGACCGGCTCGTCCGGTTCGACCAGCCGCCGCGTCCCGCCGACGGGCAGGATAACGGGACGGAGACCGGCCAGCGGATGGACGAGGCCGCCTCGATCCGGAGCGCCTTCCTGCCGCCCGTCGCGCCGCCGGCCGCGTCCGGCCTGTCGCTGGTCTTCGGCCCCGGCAGCGCCGCGGCGGAGCCTCCGGCCGCCCCCGCGTCCGAGGCGCCCCGCCGCGCGCCGGCTCTCAGCGCCATGGCGGCCCGGGCGGCGATCCGCGCGGCTGGCCAGCCGACCGCCGTCCCGCCAGCACCCCCGGCCGTGCCCGAAGCCGGTCCCGCCCCGGTCGTTGCCGCGCCGGTCGCCGCGCGCGCCGAGGCCGAGCGCGTTGTGATCCCGATGACGCCGCGCCCGGTCCTGCTCCGCGGCAAGCTGGCGCCGCAGCCGGAGCCGGTCGAGACGGAGATCGAGGCGGAGATCGGGGTCGAGGCCGAGCCGGTCGCCGCTGCCGTCGAGGCGATCGAGGTCGCGACCCTGCCGGCCCCCGCGCCGGCGTCGGTCCCCCTGGTGGCGCCGCGGGCACACCTGATCCCGGCCGGCCGCCACCTCGAGATCGCGCCGATCGAGAACGCCGATTACGAGCTGCCGTCCCTCGAACTGCTCGCCCTGCCGGCCCCCGGCGGCAGCGAGGAGGTCGACGCCGACGTGCTGGAGCAGAACGCCCTCAACCTGCAGCAGACGGTCCAGGATTTCGGCGTGCGCGGCGACATCCTGGCGGTGCGGCCGGGCCCGGTCGTCACCCTCTACGAGCTCGAGCCCGCCCCCGGCACCAAGTCCAGCCGCGTGATCGGCCTGTCGGACGACATCGCCCGGTCGATGTCGGCGGTCTCGGCCCGCGTCGCGGTCGTGCCCGGCCGGAACGTTATCGGCATCGAGTTGCCGAACGAGACCCGCGAGACCGTGTTCCTGCGCGAGCTGCTCTCGTCGGCCGACTTCGCCGAGAGCAAGCACAAGCTGGCGCTGTGCCTGGGCAAGAACATCGGCGGCGAGCCGATCATCGCCGACCTCGCGCGCATGCCGCACCTCCTGGTCGCCGGCACCACCGGCTCGGGCAAGTCGGTGGCGATCAACACCATGATCCTCAGCCTGCTCTACCGGCTGAAGCCCGAGGAGTGCCGCCTGATCATGGTCGATCCGAAGATGCTGGAGCTGTCGGTCTACGACGGCATCCCGCACCTGCTCTCCCCGGTCGTCATCGACCCCAAGAAGGCGGTCATCGCCCTCAAGTGGGCCGTGCGCGAGATGGAAGAGCGCTACAAGAAGATGGCCAAGATCGCCGTCCGGAACATCGACGGCTACAACGCCCGCATGAAGGAGGCCCGCGACCGGGGCGAGACCATCACGCGCACAATCCAGACCGGCTTCGACCGCCACACCGGCGAGGCGGTGTACGAGGACGAGGCGATGGACCTGGCGCCGCTGCCGTACATCGTGATCGTGGTCGACGAGATGGCCGACCTGATGATGGTGGCCGGCAAGGACATCGAGGGAGCGATCCAGCGCCTGGCGCAGATGGCGCGGGCGGCGGGCATCCACCTGATCATGGCGACCCAGCGCCCGTCGGTGGACGTGATCACCGGGACGATCAAGGCGAACTTCCCGACCCGGATCAGCTTCCAGGTGACGAGCAAGATCGACAGCCGCACGATCCTGGGCGAGATGGGCGCCGAGCAGCTTCTGGGCCAGGGCGACATGCTGTTCATGGCCGGGGGCGGGCGCACGACGCGGGTGCACGGGCCGTTCTGCTCGGACAGCGAGGTCGAGAGCGTGGTCGCCCACCTCAAGCGCCAGGGCCGCCCCAGCTACCTCGACGCCGTCACCGCCGACGATTCGCCCGAGGAGCCCGCCAAGGAGGGCGGCCGGTCCGGCCGGGGCAAGGCGGCCGCGGCCGACAAGGCCGAGCGGTCCGACGAGCCCGAGGAAGAGGCCCCCGTCTTCGACATCGGCGCCTTCGCGGCGGCGAGCGGCGGCGACTCCGACGACCTCTACAAGCAGGCGATCGAGGTGGTGCTGCGCGACCAGAAGGCGTCGACGAGTTACATCCAGCGCCGCCTGCAGATCGGCTACAACCGCGCCGCCTCCATCATGGAGCGGATGGAGATCGAGGGCATCGTCGGCCCGGCCAACCACGCCGGCAAGCGCGAGATCCTGGTCGCCGGGGCGACGCACAGCTCGGCCGGGATGTACGACGACGAGTGAGACGCTGTCAGGGCCGCCTCGCCACGGGGCGGCCCGGACGTCGCATCTTCGCCACAGGGCGAGGTTCTAAAAAGGGGGCTGCGAAACCCGCCCCGTCTCTGCGAGCGGAGCGAAGCAACCCAGAGTAGCGCTACCTCCGGTATCGTGGCGCACCTGGATTGCCTCGCTCCGCTCGCGAAGACGAGGGGACGGCAAGGCGTCCGCAGCGGCCCGCCCACCTCTGTTTCGCCGCCGGAGCTTGCCCGCGGCTCCTCAGGAGACTCTGCCGATGATCGGCCGCCGCACCCGCACAGCCGGCTCCGTGATCGCCGCCGGGCTGTGGCTCGCGACAGCCAACCCGGCCCACGCGCAGGTCGGCGCCTTCATCGACAGCCTGTTCGGCCACAAGGAGGAGCCCGCCCCGCAGCCGGAGGCCGCCCCGGCGGCCCCTGCGCCGGCCAAGAAGGCCGCGCCCAAGGCCAAGGAGGCGAGCAAGGAGACGAAGCCCGGCACGGCCAAGTCCGGCAAGGGCGGCGACAAGGCCGCCGATAAGGCGGACCACAAGGCGCCCGAGCCGAAGGTCGCGGCGGTGGGCGCGCCGACGGCGATCGTCACGGCCGACTCGGCCGATCCCGCCGCGCTGCTGGCGCAGGCCAACGCCTACTTCAACGGCATCAACACCCTGACGGGCAATTTCGTGCAGATCGGCGCCGACGGCCGCCGGATCGGCGGCAAGCTGACGCTCGTCAAGCCCGGCCGCCTGCGCTTCGACTACGACCAGCCCTCGCCGCTGGAGGTGGTCGCCGACGGGACCTCGGTGGCGGTGCGCGACCGCAAGCTGAACACCCAGGACCTCTACTTCATCGCCCAGACGCCGCTGAAATTCCTCCTGCGCGAGAAGATCGACCTCGCCCGCGACCTCACCGTCACCGACGTGGCGAGCGATCCAGGCAGCGTCCGCATCAGCCTGGAGGACCGCGCCACCCTCGGCGGCACCTCGAAGATCCAGCTGTTCTTCGACGCCGAGATGAAGACCCTGTCGCAGTGGCGGATCACCGACCCGCAGGGCTACGTCACCACGGTGACGCTCTCGAACCTGCAGAAGGGCAAGAGTGTCGACGGCAGCCTGTTCTTCATCAATTACGGACGGTCCGAGGACAAGGCGATGCAGCAGCAGATCCAGCAATCGCAGAAGTGACGGGGTCGCCCCTCAGGGGGCGCCGAGCCCGGCCGCGGCGCCCGGCCGCCACCGGTTCAACTCCCGATCGATCGCGCCCTCCGTCCCGTGCAGGAACTCCGCGGTCGACAGGCCGGGGGCCAGGGCCGCGAGGTAGCTCACCACCACCGTGCCGGACCGGGTCGCCGCGCCCCCGGGCCAGAACAGGCCGGAATTGAGCGCCACCGGCACCACCGGCAGGCCGAGACGGCCGTAGAGCAACTCGACGCCGCGCTTGAAGCGGAGCGGCTCGCCGATCGCGCCGCGGGTACCCTCGGGGAAGATCAGGACCGACCGCCCCGCCGCGACCGCCTCCCGACCGCCGTCGATCATGGTGCGCAGGGCCTGGGTGCCCTTGGCCCGGTCAATGACGATCATCGGCGAGCGTCGGAGGAACCAGCCGACCACCGGGATCGCCAGCAGCTCCCGCTTCGCGACGATCGCCACGTCCGGCACCAGGACCAGGAAGGCCAGCGTCTCCCATGTCGACTGGTGGTTGGCGACGATCAGGCAGGGCTCGTCCGGCAGGTGCTGGCGGCCCTCCTCGACGTAGCGCAGCCCCACGATGCGCCTGAGCCCGCCCAGGATCCCGCGCGCCCAGAGCCGCGTCGCCCGGCGGATCGGCCGCTGCGGCGATCCGGACAGGAGGAAGATCGCCAGCGGCGCGAGGAACAGGGTCGTCCAGGCGGCCCAGTAGACGGCGAACAGGAGCGAGCGGGCGTGCGCCATGACGGGCCTCGACGAGGGGCCCGGGACAGGGCAGGGCCCGGACATAGCGCCTGCCGGCCGGGCGCGCACGGCCTTTCGCCGGGCGGGCGGTGAGCGGACTGTCGCGGGCCGCGAAATCGGCTATCGGAGCGCAACGCCGTCAGAACCCCAGCGCCGCCCGTGCAATTCACCGTCACCACCTGGAACATCAACTCGGTGCGCCTGCGCATCGACCTCGTGCTGCGCTTCCTCGCCGAGCACAGGCCGGACGTGCTCTGCCTGCAGGAGACCAAGTGCCCGGACGACGCCTTCCCGCTGAAGGCCCTGCGCGGTTCGGGCTACGAGCACGTGATGTTCGCCGGCCAGAAGGGCTACAACGGCGTCGCGATCCTCTCCCGCTTCCCCCTGCACACCCGCGCCGTGATGGGCTTCTGCGAGCGTCAGGACGCCCGCCACATCTCGGCGGTGCTGGGGCCGGAGGCCGGGGCGGCCTCGGGCATCGTGCTGCACGATTTCTACGTCCCGGCCGGCGGCGACGTGCCGGACCGCGACCTGAACCCGAAATTCGCCCACAAGCTCGACTTCCTGTCCGAACTGCGCGCCTGGGGCGGCAGGCGCATCTCCGGGCCGGCGATCCTCGTGGGCGACCTCAACGTCGCGCCCCTGGAGCACGACGTCTGGTCGCACAAGCAGCTCCTCGACGTGGTCAGCCACACGCCGGTGGAGACCGAGGCGCTGGAGGTGCTGCGCGGGGAGGCGGGCTGGATCGACGCGGCGCGCCACCTCACCCCGGAGCCGGAGAAGATCTACACGTGGTGGAGCTACCGCTCCCCCGACTGGTCGGCCGCCAACAAGGGGCGGCGCCTCGACCATGCCTGGGTGTCGCCCGACCTCGCCGGGACCGTCCGCAAGGTCGAGGTGCTGCGCGAGGCCCGCGCCTGGGAGCGCCCCTCCGACCACGCCCCGGTGACCCTCACGCTGGAGCTGTGACCGGGCGCGGAACTGCGGCGCGGTCCGAGCATTGCCCGCTCACGAACCCGTGACGCGAGCGAGCCCCGATGCGCAAGATCCTGATCGCTTTCCTGCTTCCCAAGGTCGTGTCCTACCTGCGCCGCCGCTACGGCGGCCCGCACGCCAACCGCAACCGGGCCTTCTGAGACGGCCCGGTCGCGGCCACCGCCTGTGACCCCCGGGCGCAGGCGGTGGCCGCGGCGACGGCCCTAGATCCTGCGGGTCCCAAGCCGAGGAGCCGCACCCGATGACCCAGGACCCGCGCGAGGCCGGCCCCCGGCCGCCCTTCCCCCGCGACCAGCAGCAGACCCGCCCGGGCCTCACCACGAAGATGACGCCGCGCCCCGACCACGGCGAGGAGAGCTACGTCGGCAAAGGCCTGCTGACGGGTCAGGCGGCGCTGATCACCGGCGGCGATTCCGGCATCGGCCGGGCGGTGGCCATCGCCTACGCCCGCGAGGGCGCCGACGTGGCGATCTCCTATCTCGAGGTCGAGCAGGAGGATGCCGAGGACACGAAGGCCTGGGTCGAGAAGGCCGGCCGCCGCTGCCTGCTGCTCCCCGGCGACATCCGCGACGAGGCCCGGTGCCGAGATCTCGTGGCGCGCACCGTCGCGGCCTTCGGGCGCCTCGACATCCTCGTGAACAACGCCGCCGCCCAGGTGGTGAACGAGGGCCTCGACGATCTGGCGGCGTCCGACATCGAGGGCTCGTTCCGCGCCAACGTCTTCGCCATGTACTACCTCGCCCAGGCGGCGGTGCCGCACATGAAGCCGGGCGGCGCGATCGTGAACAGCACCAGCGTGCAGGCCAAGGTCGCCGGGCCGAACATGCTGATCTACGCCGCCACCAAGGGCGCGATCGCGAGCCTGACCATCGGCCTGTCGAACCTGCTGGCGCCGCAGGGCATCCGGGTGAACTGCGTCGCCCCCGGGCCGGTCTGGACGCCGATCCAGCCGATCGTGAAGAGCCCGGAGCAGATGGAGCAGCTCGGTGCGCAGACGCCGCTCGGCCGCGCCGGCCAGCCCGCGGAGCTGGCCCCGGCCTACGTGCTGCTCGCCTCCCGCGAGGGCAGCTTCATGTCCGGGGCGCTGGTGCCGGTCACCGGCGGCATGCCGATGCTCTAATCCCGCACCCGTCGCCGCTCTTTGCGGCGGCACCACGCCGTCGTCCCGAGCGCTGCGACGTGCCCCGGACCCGCGGGACATCCGCCGGGCGTGGCGCTCCCGGGCCGCTTCGCTGACGCGGGTCATCGCCGGGCGGATGTTCGGGCAGACCCTCGACGGCGCGCGCGCGATCCATCAGACGTTGAGGGCGGATCGGTTCACAACGGCGGGACGGCCCGGAAGGCCGCCCGGGTCCGGCGCGCGGTGATGGCACCGCCGCGGACCCGAACGCTGACCCGCGCCATCCGGGCGCCGCCGATCCCGACGGAGACGACCATGAGCGACGCCCAGGCCCGGACCGCGCTGGTGACGGGGGCCGCCCGCGGCATCGGCCTCGCCACCGCGACCCGCTTCCTCGCCGACGGCTGGAACGTCGCCCTTCTCGACATCGACGGCCCGGGCGCGGCGGCGGCGGCCGAGCGGCTCGGCCGTCCGGAAGCCACGCTCGCGGTGACGGCCGACGTCTCCGACCCCGAGGCGGTGGCGGCGGCGATCCAGCAGGTCGCCGACCGGTTCGGCCGCCTCGACGCCCTGGTCAACAATGCCGGCATCGCGATCTTCAAGCCGCTGACCGAGACCACCTTCGCCGACTGGTCGCGGGTGCTCGCCGTCAACCTGTCCGGCCCGTTCCTGTGCACGCAGGCGGCCGTCCCGCTCCTGTCCGAGCGCGGCGGCGCCATCGTGAACATCACCTCGATCTCGGGCCTGCGCGCCTCGACGCTCCGCACCGCCTACGGCACCAGCAAGGCGGGCCTCGCGCAGCTCACCAAGCAGCAGGCCGCCGAGCTGGCGCAGTACGGGATCCGCGTGAACGCCGTCGCTCCCGGTCCGGTGGACACCGCGATGGCCAAGGCGGTGCACAGCCCCGAGATCCGGGCGGATTACCACGACGCCGTCCCGCTCGGCCGTTACGGGCTGGAGACGGAGCTCGCGGAGGCGATCGTGTTCCTCTGCTCGGAGCGCGCCTCCTACATCACCGGTCAGCAGCTCGCCGTCGACGGCGGCTTCGAGTCGACGGGAATCGGCCTGAAGACGCTGCGCGGCGCGCGCAACATCTGAACGCGTCGGCCCGATCCGCCGGGTTCGGACAGGGTTCGTTAACCCTGCCGCCGTAGCCCGGAGGCTTGGTCAACAGGCGCGGGCACCATGCCGAGACTCGGCTCCATGATCGTCGACGGTCTAGCGTTCGTCCTCGTGGCGATCGCCCTCGCGGCGGTCGTCGCCGGCTACGAGCGGAACCTGCCGGATCCGTCCGCGTCACCCGCGCTGGTCGCCGCGGGCGCCCCCGTCTGGACCGACCCCGAGACGACGGGCTCGATCGCGCCGGCCGCGGGCCCGGTCGCCCGCTGGGCGGACGCGCGACCCCCGTTCGCGGCGCCGGAGTCGGATCGCGCCGCCGGCGGAACCTGGGTGAGCCCGCCCCGCCGCTGAGGCGCCGCGGGGCGGCTCACCGAGGCTCCCGCCGCGATCACAACTGATCGTTAACTATGGTTGCCGAACCTTCCACCGCACAGCGAAGCGGAGAGGCACCCATGGCGCGCGACGGCAACCGACCCCACCCGAGCGCCCTGGCGCGGTATCCGGTTCCGATCGAGCTGATCTCGGCCCTGTTCCGCGCCGACGACGCGGAGCGCGACCGGCTGCTCGCGCCGATGCCGGCCTACGGCCGCGCCCGGATCGCCGCCTACTGCGCCGAGCACGCGCGGCTCGAGGCGCTCGGCCTGAAGGTCGCGCGCTCCTGCGACGAGGCCACGCTGGTCAGGGCTGCGGGCGTGACGGTCGGCGCCGACCTCTTCGCGCGCTCGCGGGCGCCCGCACCGGCGCCGATCCAGCTCCAGGCCGCCTGACCGACCCGCCGCGCGGAGGCCCGGCCGGCCGAGAGTGTCGGCTCGATGAATGCCCGAGCCTGTCCGGGTTCACAGCGGCCGGCGCATCCTCCTGTCATCGGCCCGGCGCGTCCGGGCCGCAGGTTCAGGAGATCGTGTCATGATGCGCGCCAAGGTGATCGGCCTCGTCGCGGTGGCCGCCGCGGCTCTCGCGACCGCCACGACGGCCAACGCGGCGCCGTTCGGCTACGGGCCGCCCGATGCCGGATCGGTGATCGAGCGCGTGGCCGGAGGCTGCGGTCCGGGCTTCCATCCCAATCCCTGGGGCCATTGCCGGCCGAACGATCGCGGCTGGGGCTGGGGCGGACCGCGGGGACCCTACGGCGGCCGGCCCGGCTACGGCGGCTACGACCGCGGTTACGGCGGCTATGGCGGCTATGGCGGCTACGAGGGCCCGCGCCGGTCCTACGGCGGCTGGTGATCCGCGTCGGCGACCCGAGTTCGGGTCGCCGCGTCCAGAGCTCGGCCCGCCGCGCGCGATCCGGATCCGCGGCCGGCCGGTGCCGGGTCAGTGCTCGGCCATCGCGTTGTCCCCTGGAACGGACAAACCCATATTCACGACGGCATAGAGCCGTATTAATCTCTTTCGGGACGCAACATAGTGTCCCGGAGATTCTTCGTCATGAGTCGCTATGTATTTGCATCCCTGATGATCGCCGGCCTGGTGGCCGGCGCCGCGCCGGCTTCCGCGCTCTCCGCGAAGGATTGCTCGGTCAAGTATCAGGCCGCCAAGCAGGCCGGCACGCTCAACGGCCAGAAGTGGAACGACTTCCGCAAGGCCGAGTGCGGTGCGGCGGCCGACAACGCCCCGACGACCGCGCCGAACCCTGTCTCGCCGACCGCGACGACAGCTCCGGCCGCGCCGCCGGCCGCCCCGCGCGCCGGGACGACGTCCGCCGCCGCGGCGTCGGCCACGTTCCCCCGCGCCGTCGATCCGAAATACGCCAAGGAATCGGCCGGCAAGGCCCGGATGCACACCTGCCTCGACAGCTACAACGCCGCGAAGGCTGCCGGCACGCTGGGCGGCATGAAGTGGATCGAGAAGGGCGGCGGCTACTACTCGGCCTGCAACCGGCAGCTCAAGGGTTGAGCGGCGGCGCTCCGGGGCGCCGAAGGCGGGCGGCCCGAGACGTACGCCGGCGGATCTGGATCCCGGGCACCGCCGCGCGGTCCCGGGATGCTGCCTTGAAACGGCTGCGCTGACGCAGCCCAGATGTCCGCGTCACCCGGGTCGGGCAGGCCGACCCGGGTGACGGTACAGGGCCTCCGGATCGTGGGCGGTCCTAGAAGGGGATGTCGTCGTCGAGGTCGTAGCCGCCGCGGCTGCCACCGCCACCGCCGCCACCCGAGGAGGCCGGGGCCGGACGCCGCTCGCCGCCCTGGGCCCGACCGCCGCCGAAATCGCCGCCGCGATCACCACCCCGACCACCGCCGAAGTCGCCGCCACGGCTGATCTGGCCGCCGCCCTCGTCCTCGCCGGCGAAGTCGCCGCCGCCGCCGCCGCGCCCGTCGAGGATCGTCATCTCGCCGCGGAAGCGCTGGAGCACCACCTCGGTCGTGTACTTCTCGACGCCGGAATTGTCGGTCCACTTCCGGGTCTGGAGCTGGCCCTCGATGTAGACCTTCGAGCCCTTGCGCAGGTACTGCTCGGCCACCCGGGCGAGGTTGTCGTTGTAGATCACGACCGAGTGCCACTCGGTCTTCTCCTTGCGCTCGCCGGTCGCCTTGTCCTTCCACGACTCCGACGTCGCGAGCCGGAGGTTGCAGACCGGGTCGCCCGAACCGAGGCGGCGCATCTCGGGATCGCGCCCGAGATTGCCCACCAGAATCACCTTGTTGACGCTGCCCGCCATCGCTCTCTCCTAGTCGTACGGATCTCACAGGGCATCTGCCCGGCGGCGCGCGAACCATGCGCCCGGGCCTCCGGAGCGGCAACCGGCGGGGCGGGCTTGTGCCCGCTTTCCGCAGCGCCGACGGATCGATTTGTTCTATATCTGTTCCGTTTGGGCAGCAAGCCGCTCTCAGGCGACGCGGACGACGAGCTTGCCGAAATTCCGACCTTTCAACAGGCCGATGAACGCCTCGGCGGCGTTCTCCAGCCCCTCGACCACGTCCTCGCGGTAGCGGACGCGCCCGTCCTGGATCCAGCCGGCGACCTCCTTGCGGAATGTGTCCGCCTGCTCGGCGAAGTCCCAGACGATGAAGCCCTGGATGTGCAGCCGGTTGGTCAGGACCGCGCGCATCAGGCTGGGCAGGCGGTCCGGGCCGGGGGGCACCTCGGTGGCGTTGTAGGCGGAGACGAGGCCGCAGACCGGGATCCGCGCGAACGGGTTGAGCAGCGGCAGCACGGCGGCGAAGACCGCGCCGCCGACATTCTCGAAGTACACGTCGATGCCCTTCGGGCAGGCGGCCGCCAGCGCGCCCGGCAGGTCGGACCCGCGATGGTCGATCGCGGCGTCGAAGCCGAGCTCCTCGGTGAGGTAGCGGCACTTCTCGGGGCCGCCCGCGATCCCGACGGCGCGGGCGCCGTGGATCTTGGCGATCTGGCCGACCAGGGAGCCCACGGGGCCGGCGGCGGCGGCCACCACGACGGTCTCGCCGAATTTCGGCCGGCCGATGTTGAGGAGGCCGGTATAGGCGGTCATGCCCGGCATCCCGAGCACGCCCAGCGCCGTGGAGGGCGGGGCGGCATCGGGGTCGACCTTGCGCGAGCCCTTGGCGTCGGTGACGAAGTACTCCTGCCAGCCCGCGAAGGCCGTCAGCAGGTCGCCCACGGCGTGATCCGGGTGGTTGGAGGCGACCACCTCGCCCACCGTCTCGGCGGTGATCGGCGCGCCGATCTCGACGGGTGCCGCGTAGGATTTCGCGTCGCTCATCCGGCCGCGCATGTAGGGGTCCAGCGACAGCCAGCGGGTGCGCAGGAGGACCTGGCCGGGGCCGGGCTGCGGCACCGGCACCTCCTCGAGGCGGAAATTCTCGGGCCGCGGCTCGCCGTGCGGGCGCGAGGCCAGGACGATGCGGCGGTTCATGGCGGTGGTCATGGCGGACTCCGGGACACGGGCTTCCGCCCCGATCTGGGGCGCCGGGCCCGCGAGGCAAAGGCGCCGCCGCGATCGCGCGGCCGAGTCGCGCGTTGTCCCGACTCGAGCGAGCGGAGCGGCGGCATGCGGGAGACGGCACTGGGATTCGGGCTGGCAGGCATAGCAGGCATGGCAGCCCTGGCGGCGGGGGCCGCCCTGGCCGGTCCCCTCGACGGCTACCGCGACCGGGCGCGGGTGCTGGTGCTGTCGGCGCCCGAGGCCGGGGACGCGCAGCTCCGGGCGCAGCGGGCGGCGCTGGCCTCGGTCCGCACCGGCGTCGCCGAGCGCGACCTCGTGGTGCTCGAAGCGGTCGGGACGGGGGCCGAGGCGCGGGCCCTGCGCGAGCGCCTCGGCCTGCCCGCGGACAGCTTCCGCGCGGTCCTGGTCGGCAAGGACGGAGGCGCCAAGATCACCGAAGCGGCGCCGATCGCGCCGCAGAGGCTGTTCGCCACCATCGACGCGATGCCGATGCGCCGCAGCGAGATGCGCGAGCGCCGCTAGGGCCTCGGCCAGGGCCGGATCGCCTGTGAACGGCGGGGCCGCGGACACCATCGGTTAAGCCTACCGGCCTATCACCGAAACGTGTCGACGGCCGCGCACCGGCCGTCCGTTGAGGCCCGCCAGGACGCTCGGACGAGACGCTCGAATCGATGACCCGACAACAAGTCGCCACCGCCATCCGCCGCCTCGTCGACCTGCAGGTCGAGGATATCGAGCGCGCGGTCCGCGACGGCCACAAGACCATCGCGCTGAACGAGCTGGCGGATCTGAACCGCCAGCTCAAGGCCTTCGCGGCCGCCCTCAGGAAGGCGCCGGCCCGCATCTGAGCCGGATTCCCGCGCTACCAGCGCGGCCCGCCCCAGCGACGGGGCGGGATGTCCTCCGGCGGCGGGGGAGGCGGCGGCGGCCCGCGGTCGACGACCGGCTCATCGCAGACCCGCACCCGTCGCAGCACCGGCTCCCCGTCCGGACCGAAGCGCCGCCGCACGAATTCCCGGCATGCCTCGGGGGACGCCTCCGGGGACGCTTCCGGGGGCGCCGCTGTGAAGCGGGGGCCGCGGACTTCGGGTTCGGGCCGCGGTCCCGGAGGGGGCGGGGGCGGCGGTGGCCGGCGCTCCGGCTCGTCGTCCTGGGCGGGCCCGCCGTAGCCGTGCGGCGGGTAGGGGCCGTCGAAATCGGCGGCCAGGGCCGGGCCGGCGGCGAGGAGCAGGGCGCAGAAGCCGGTTCGTAAGAGGAGACGACGAGCGGGCACGGTGGCCTCGGCGTGAGCGGGCGCGCGGGGATCGCGGCCATCATCGCCGGAGGATGCGACGGGGTGCCTGAACCGCCTCCGAGCCGCGGTGTCGGCCGCCGTTCAGCCGGCTACTTCTGCATCGCGTTCACTTCGCACTGGGCGTAGTCCGCGCTCGCCTTCACGTAGGCATTGAGCTTCTGCAGGTAGGCCTCGGCGATCGGCCGGAAGGCCTGCGCCTGCAGGTTATAGGCCTTGATCGCGTCGTTGTAGCTGTAGGCCTCCCAGCCCGGGCAGCCTTCCTTGGCGTCGAGGCAGGCGGGCTTCGGCGGCAGCTCCGGCTTGGCCGGGCGCGCGGAGGCCGGCGGCGGCGCGGGCGGCGTGCAGGCCGCGGCTGCCGGCGCGGCGGCGGCCGGCGGCGGCGCGGCGGGCGCCGCCTTGGCGGCCGGCTTCGCGGCCTGGGTCGCGGGGGGCGTCGCGAAGGCGAGGGTCGGCGCGAGCAAGCCCGCGATCAGGAGAGGCGTGCCGCGCATGGCGTCTCGAAAGCTCCGCTGGGCCCGGGGCCGCCGGCGGCGGAGGACCGGGAGCGGGTTCTGCGGCATCAGGCCGACGGCGACAAGGGCTCCCGGACGGGCTCCCGGATAGGCTCCCGGCGGGCCGCCTGGGCCGGTCGCCTGCCCGTTGCCGGGGCCTTCGGGCCGCGCACGAGCGCAACGAGCGGGAGCGACAGGCCGACGGCCAGCACCCACCAGGCCGGCCGGATCGGCCCGGAGAAGTCCAGGTTGGCGGCGAGGACGAGGTTGGCCGGCACACCGCTGGCGAGGCCGTACCACGCGGCCTCCAGGCCGGCGGTCGCGAGCCCGGCGACGATCGCCAGGAAGAGGAGCGACCAGGGCCGCTCCGGCCACTGGAAGCGCCGCATCACCCGCCAGCCCATCAGCAGCAGGAACAGGCCCGCCGAGAAGACCGGGTCGGTGACATCGATCTTCGACTGCAGGAAGTAGTGGACCAGGGCCGCCACGGCGATCGTGTAGGTGAGGCGGTGCAGGCGATTCCAGTTCGGGCCGAGGTTGCGGATCGCCGCGTCCGTGGAGGTCAACCCTAAAGCGATCAGGCCGATCAGGGCCACGAAGCCGATCGTCAGGTAGAGCCGGAGCGCGATCTCGGAGATCACCTTGGTGAGGATCAGGTTCTGGTCGACGGCGTAGAGGGTCAGATGGGCCACCGCGTAGGCCATCACGGTGACGCCGAGCATGCGCCGCACGACGAGGACCTTCGGCCAGTCCGCGAGGCGGCGCAGCGGCGAGATCGCCAGCGAGAAGAGCAGGAAGCGCACCGCCCACTCGCCGGTGGCGTGGATCAGCGCGGTGATCGGCTTCGCCCCGAGGGCGTCGAGCCGGTAGGCGGCCGCGAGGTAGAGCGCGGGCGCGACGCAGCACGCGAACACCGCGAGCTTCAGCCAGGAGAGGCGGCCGGCCCGGTCGAGCCAGGGGAGGGGGATGCCGAGGGCGGCGGCCGAGCGATCGATCATGGGTCCGAACGGAAGCTTCGCGGTGGACGACGGCGCCGCGCCGATGGCCCGGGCCACCGGCGGGAACGGCTGCCCGGGCCATCGGTGCCGTCACGGGTCGGTTCGCCGCGGGCGTTCGCGGGTTACAGGGCGGCGTTGACCTGTGTTGTGGTTGACCGCGCCGTTCCCGCGGCGAGATAGCGAGACGACGGACGTTGGAGGGATCCCATGCAGTATCGCACGCTCGGCCGCTCGGGCCTCAAGGTCTCGCCGATCTGCCTCGGCACGATGATGTTCGGCGGCCCCACCGACGAGGCCACGGCCGGCCGCGTCGTCGCCAGCGCCCGGGAGGCCGGGATCAACTTCATCGACACGGCCAACGTCTACACGGAGGGCCGCTCGGAGGAGATCACCGGCCGGGCGATCCGGGCCGAGCGCGACGCCTGGGTCCTGGCCACCAAGGTCGCCAACCCGACCGGGCCGGGCGTCAACGACCGCGGCCTCTCGCGGGTCCACGTGATGAAGGCCGCCGAGGACAGCCTGCGCCGCCTCGGCACGGATTTCATCGACATCTACTACCTCCACAAGGAGGACCACGACACGCCGCTGGCCGAGACGGTCCGGGCGATCGCCGACCTCGTGCGGGCGGGCAAGATCCGCCATTTCGGCGTCTCGAATCACCGCTCCTGGCGGGTCGCCGAGATCTGCCGGCTCTGCGACGAGGCCGGGATCGACCGGCCGGTGGTGAGCCAGCCCTACTACAACGCCTTCAACCGGATGCCGGAGACCGAGCACCTGCCCGCCTGCGCGCATTTCGGGCTCGGCGTGGTGCCGTACTCGCCGCTCGCGCGCGGCGTGCTCACCGGCAAGTACGACCCGGACGCGCCGCCGCCGGCCGAGTCGCGGGCCGGCCGCCAGGACGCCCGGATGATGCAGACCGAGTGGCGCCCGGAATCCCTGCGCATCGCCCGGACCTTGAGGGAGCACGCCGAGGCCCGCGGCATCACGGCCGGCCAGTTCGCCACCGCCTGGGTGCTGAACAACCGCCTCGTCACCGGCGTGATCGCCGGGCCGCGGACGGAGGCGCAGTGGCAGGAATATCTCGGCGCCCTCGACTACGCCTTCACCCCGGAGGACGAGGCGCTGGTCGACGGGTTCGTGGCCGCGGGGCATCCGACGACGCCGGGCTACAACGATCCGGCCTATCCGCTGGAGGGGCGGGTGCCGCGCAGCGGCTGAGACGCGGCCGATCTTCGACCGATCCCCTCATCCTGAGGTGGCCGCGAAGCGCGACATCGAAGGATGAGGCGGAGCTGGGGACGAGCGGGCTCGCGCGGCGCGGCGGATCCACCTTGCGCTCCGGGCCGAGGGCCGCTATCTAGCTCTCGACAGTTCTGATGGCAGTCGAGAGGCTGCGGTTCGGGAGTGGGCCCCACCGGGTCCGCTCTTTTTTTTCGCCGCACACCCTCTCGCCGCACGAGGCCCCACGCCGCGGGCGGCCAGGCAGAACGCCGCGAAGGTTGCGCGCTGAACACCCATGTCGTCCGAGATTGAAGCGGATCTGTCCGAGAAGCGCCTCGTCCGCGAGGCCGGAGTCGCCGCGCGCGTCGCGCAGGCGATCGAGGGGCCACTGGCGGGCCTCGGCTTCCGGCTGGTCCGGGTGCGGATGTCCAACGTCAACGGCTGCACCGTGCAGATCATGGCGGAGCGGCCGGACGGCACCTTCACGATCGACGATTGCGAGGCGGTGAGCCGCGCGATCTCGCCGATCCTCGACGTCGACGATCCGGTGGGCGGCGCCTACAACCTCGAAGTGTCCTCGCCGGGGATCGACCGGCCGCTGGTGCGGGTCTCGGACTTCGCCCGCTGGGTGGGCTACGAGGCCAAGGTCGAGCTGAGCCCGCCGCTCGACGGGCGCAAGCGCTTCCGCGGCATCCTCGGCGCGCCGGACCCGACGGGCGCGACCGTCCCGATCGACCTGCCCGACGTGAAGGAAGGGCTGCCGAGCCGCATCGACCTGCCGCTCAAGGACCTCGCCGAGGCCCATCTCGTCCTCACCGACGCGCTGATCCGCGAGTCGCTGCGCCGCGGCGGGCCGCCCGCCACTGACGAGGCCGACGAGGCCGAGGACGAGGAGGACGCCGCGGAGAGCGCGCCGCCGGCGCGCGCGCCCTTCCAGCCGAAGGGCCCCCGCAAGGCCAGCCCCGCGGCCAAGCCCCAGAAACAGGCCCGGACCGGCCCGAAGAAGCCGGTCGTGACCAAGGCGTCCCGGCTCAAGGACCGCGACTCCCTGCACTGAGACCCCCGCGCCGGCCGCCCGGCGGCCGGCCCGAAGATTTGACGGAAGAGAAGGACCGACACCGATGGCCGTCGTCAGCGCCAACAGGCTCGAACTCCTCCAGATCGCCGACGCGGTCGCCCGCGAGAAGGTGATCGACCGCTCCATCGTGATCGACGCGATGGAGGAGGCGATCGCCAAGGCCGCCCGCTCGCGCTACGGCGCCGAGACCGACGTTCACGCCGAGATCGACCCGAAGACCG
Organism: Methylobacterium oryzae; assembly: GCF_021398735.1. Classification (NCBI taxonomy): domain Bacteria; kingdom Pseudomonadati; phylum Pseudomonadota; class Alphaproteobacteria; order Hyphomicrobiales; family Methylobacteriaceae; genus Methylobacterium; species Methylobacterium oryzae. The sequence continues at coordinate 5,599,912 of NZ_CP090349.1, read as the reverse complement.
GGGCGCTGCGCCTCTCGCGCCACCTCCTGGTCGTCGATCAGGTGGAGAACGACGCCCGCGAGATCACCCTCGACCAGGCCCGCCGCTACAACCCGGGCGCGCTGGTCGGCGACGTCATCTCCGACACCCTGCCGCCCTTCGATTTCGGCCGCGTGGCCGCGCAGTCGGCCAAGCAGGTCATCGTCCAGAAGGTGCGCGACGCCGAGCGCGCCCGCCAGTTCGACGAGTACAAGGACCGCATCGGCGAGATCCTCAACGGCATCGTGAAGCGGGTCGAGTACGGCAACGTCATCGTCGATCTCGGCCGCGGCGAGGGCATCGTGCGCCGGGACGAGATGATCCCGCGCGAGACCTTCCGGCCGGGCGACCGCATCCGCTCCTACCTGTTCGACGTGCGCTCGGAAGTGCGCGGCCCGCAGATCTTCCTGTCGCGCTCGCACCCGCAGTTCATGGCCAAGCTGTTCGGCCAGGAAGTGCCGGAGATCTACGACGGCATCGTCGAGGTGAAGGCGGTGGCCCGCGATCCGGGCTCGCGCGCCAAGATCGCGGTGATCTCGCGCGACGGCAGCATCGATCCCGTGGGCGCCTGCGTGGGTATGCGGGGATCTCGCGTGCAGGCCGTCGTCGGCGAGCTGCAGGGCGAGAAGATCGACATCATCCCGTGGTCCGAGGACGAGGCGACCTTCATCGTCAACGCGCTCCAGCCCGCCGAGGTGGTGAAGGTGGTGCTCGACGAGGAGGCCGACCGCATCGAGGTGGTGGTGCCGGACGACCAGCTGTCGCTGGCGATCGGCCGCCGCGGCCAGAACGTGCGCCTCGCCTCGCAGCTCACCGGCTGGGACATCGACATCCTGACCGAGGCCGAGGAATCGGAGCGCCGCCAGAAGGAGTTCGCCGAGCGGACCCAGGTCTTCATGGAGGCGCTCGACGTCGACGAGACCGTCGGCCAGCTGCTCGCCGCGGAAGGCTTCCGCAACGTCGAGGAGATCGCCTACGTCGACATCCAGGAGCTCTCCGGCATCCAGGGTCTCGACGAGGAGACCGGCACCGAGATCCAGGCCCGCGCCCAGGACCACCTCGCCCGGATCGAGCAGGCGCACGACGCCCGCCGCACCGAGCTCGGCGTCGCCGACGAGCTGCGGGAGATCGAGGGCATCACCACGCCCATGATGGTCGCCCTCGGCGAGAACGACGTGAAGACCGTCGAGGATCTGGCGGGCTGCGCCACCGACGACCTCGTCGGCTACACGGAGGGCCGCGGTCCCGAGGCCGTGCGCCACGCCGGCTACCTCGACGGGTTCGACCTGTCCCGCGCCGAGGCCGAGGCCCTGATCATGGCCGCCCGCCTGAAGGCCGGCTGGATCGAGGCCCTGCCGGAGCCGGAGGCCGAGGAGGGTGCCGAGGCGGCCGAGGGCGACGAGGCCGCCCCCGCGCAGGTTGAGGCCTGAGGCGGGCGCCGGCGGCGGAGGCGCGATGGTCGCGGTCGACACGACCCTGCCCGAGGACGGGCTGGATGCCGGGGGGCTCGATGCCGGCCCCGGCCGCCGCTCGCCCGAGCGGACCTGCATCGTCACGCGCGTCGTCCAGGCGCCGGACGCGATGATCCGGTTCGTGCGCGGGCCGGACGGCAGCGTCGTGCCCGACCTGCGCGCCAAGCTGCCGGGCCGCGGCGCCTGGATCAGCGCCCGGCGCGAGGCTGTCGCGACCGCGGTGCGGAAGAACCTGTTCTCGCGGGCGTTCAAGGGGCCGACCCCGGCCGCCCCCGACCTGCCGGACCGGATCGCCGCCGGGCTGCGGGACGACCTGCGGCAGGCCATCGCCATGGCCAACAAGGCGGGCTGCGTGGTCGCGGGCTTCTCGAAGGTCGAGGCCGCGATCGGCGGGCAGCCGGGCGCCATTGCGGTGATTCATGCCGCCGAGGCGAGCCCGGACGGCCGGCGGAAGATCGCGTCGGCCTTGCACAGGCGCCACGGCGGGGCCATGTCAAGGATCCCGATCATCGATGACCTGTCCGAGGACGAATTGGACATGGCCTTAGGTCGGGATCATGTGATACACGCTGCGCTCGTCGCAGGAGCCGGAGCCGCCGGCTGCCTGTCGCGTTGGCGTCGGCTACGCTCCTTCGAGGGCGCCGCCGCGGCGACCGGGGAGCCCGATCCAGCCCGAATCGGCGGGATCGACGAAGCCTCACGTTGACGACGCAGGACTATTTTGACCGGCGCCACCGGGTGTCGGTTCACGGGACGATGGAAACCCTCAGGGTTCAGGCTGAATGAGCGATACGAACAACCCGGGCGACAAGACTCTGAACCGGACTTCCCCGAAGCCGCTCGGCCTCAAGCGGCCGATCGAGGCGGGCACCGTGCGTCAGAGCTTCTCCCATGGCCGCTCCAAGCAGGTCGTGGTCGAGACGGTGAAGCGCCGCGTCATCGGTGCGGCGCCGGCCGCCCCTGCCCGTGAACCCGCGCCGGCTCCACGCCCGGCGGCCCCCGCGCCGACGGCGCCGGCCCCGCGTCCGGCGCAGCGCGCCGCTTCGGGGGTCGTCCTGCGCACCCTGAGCGAGCAGGAGAGTGCGGCCCGCGCCGCCGCCCTCGCCGACGCGCAGCGCCGCGAGGCCGAGGCCCGCCGCAAGGTGGAGGCCGAGGCCGAGGCGCGCCGTCGCGAGGCCGAGGAGCAGGCCCGCCGCGAGCGCGAGGCCGCCGAGGCCCGCCGTCGCGAGGACGAGGAGCGCAAGGCCGCGGCTGCGGCCGCCGCTGCGGCGGCGGCTGACGCTGCCAAGGCCGCCGAGGCTCAGGCCGCCGCCCCCGCACCGGCGGCCGACGCCCCCGCCGCGACACCGGCCCGTCCGGCCGAAGCGCCGGCCCAGCCGGCCCAGCCGGCCGCTGCCCATCCCGCCGCCGCGGCGCCGGCGCGCCCCGCGGCAGCGCCGGCCCGTCAGCCCGAGGCGGCCCGTCCGGCCGCCGCGCGCCCGGCTGCCTCCGCCGCGGCTCCGGCCGCTCCGCGCCCGCCACTGACGCCGCGCCCCTCCACGGGCGAGCCGCGCAAGACCATCACGGCCGACTCGCGCAAGCCGCGCGACCTCAACTTCATGGCCCGTCCGGCTCCGGCGCCCGAGCCCGAGAAGAGCGCGACGCCGGCGACCGCCGCGCGTCCCGCCGGCGCGGGGGCCGCGGCGCGCCCCGCCGGTCGCGGTGCCCAGACCAACGAGGACGAGTCCGAGACCAAGCGGGTGATCCGCCGTCCCGGCATGCCGCTCAAGATCATCGCGCCGCCGAAGACCCCGAAATCCCCGGGCGGCGACCGCAACCGCGGCCGCCTGACCATCGCCAACGCGACCTCGGGCGAGGACGAGCGCACGCGCTCGGTCGCCTCGTTCCGCCGCCGCCAGCAGCGCATGAGCGGCCGCGGCCACGTGGAGCAGAAGGAGAAGCTGTCCCGCGAGGTGACGATCCCCGAGACGATCACCATCCAGGAACTCGCCAACCGCATGTCGGAGCGGGCCGTGGACGTGATCCGGCTGCTGATGAAGCAGGGCCAGATCCACAAGATCACCGACGTGATCGACTCGGACACCGCCCAGCTCATCGCCGAGGAACTCGGCCACACGGTGCGCCGCGTAGCCGAGTCCGACGTCGAGGAGGGCCTCTCCTCCGACGAGCCGGATCTGGAGGAGGATCTCGATCCCCGTCCGCCGGTGGTCACCATCATGGGCCACGTCGACCACGGCAAGACGTCGCTGCTCGACGCGATCCGCAAGGAGAACGTGGTCGAGGGCGAGGCCGGCGGCATCACCCAGCACATCGGCGCCTACCAGGTCGCGTCGCCCTCCGGTGACATGATCACCTTCATCGACACCCCGGGCCACGCGGCGTTCACGTCGATGCGCGCCCGCGGCGCCAAGGTCACCGACATCGTGGTGATCGTGGTGGCGGCCGACGACGGCGTCATGCCCCAGACCATCGAGGCCATCCAGCACGCCAAGGCGGCCGGTGTCCCGATGATCATCGCGGTCAACAAGATCGACAAGCCGGATGCCAAGCCGGAGCGGGTCCGCACGGAGCTGCTGCAGCACGACATCCAGGTCGAGTCGATGGGCGGTGAGACCCTCGAGTTCGAGGTCTCGGCCAAGACCGGCGCCGGCCTGCCGCAGCTCCTGGAGGGCATCCAGATCCAGGCCGAGATCATGAACCTGCGCGCGAACGAGAAGCGCGACGGCGAGGGCACGGTCATCGAGGCCCAGCTCGACCGCGGCCGCGGCCCCGTGGCCACGGTCCTGGTCCAGCGCGGCACCCTGTTCACCGGCGACATCGTCGTCGCGGGCGCCGAGTGGGGCCGCGTGCGCGCCCTGATCGACGATCTCGGCGAGAACGTGCAGTACGCCGGGCCGTCGGTGCCGGTGGAGGTGCTGGGCTTCAACGGCACGCCGGATGCCGGCGACCGCGTGATCGTGGTGCCGAACGAGGCCCGCGCCCGCGAGGTCACCGAGTACCGCGCCCGTCAGAAGCGGGAGCGCCAGAACGCGCGGACCGGCGGTGCCAACCGCTCGCTGGTCGACATGATGCGCGACCTCAAGGAAGGCGCCGGCCGCAAGGAGCTGCCGGTCGTCATCAAGGGCGACGTGCAGGGCTCGGTCGAGGCGATCTCGGGCGCCCTGGAGAAGCTCGGCAACGACGAGGTCGCGGCCCGCATCCTCCTGGCCGGCGTCGGCGGCATCACCGAGTCGGACATCACCCTGGCGCAGGCGTCGAAGGCCGTCGTCATCGGCTTCAACGTGCGCGCCCACAAGGAGGCCCGCGAGGCCGCCGAGCGGGCGGGCATCGAGATCCGCTACTACAACATCATTTACGACCTCGTGGACGACATCAAAGCCACGCTGTCGGGGATGCTGCCGCCGACGCTCCGCGAGGAGCGCCTGGGCGAGGCGACGATCCAGGAGGTCTTCGAGGTCTCCAAGGTCGGCAAGGTCGCGGGTTGCCGCGTCACCGACGGCATCGTGGAGCGCGGCGCGCATGTCCGCCTCATCCGCGACAGCGTCGTGATCCACGAGGGCAAGCTCAAGACGCTCAAGCGCTTCAAGGACGACGCGAAGGAAGTCACCTCCGGTCAGGAGTGCGGCATGGCCTTCGAGAACTTCGAGAACATGCGCGCGGGCGACGTGATCGAGTGCTACCGGGTCGAGGAGATCCGCCGCACCCTCTGACGCTCCGGACTCATCCGGACAGGGCGGCCGCGGCACCTGCCGCGGCCGTCTTTTCTTTTTTCAGGACGTGCGCCGTCCGCTCCGGCGGGCCGGCCCGAGACAGAATGGCCCAGAAACCGACCTCCACCGGCCCCTCGCAGCGCCAGCAGCGCGTGGCCGAACTCGTGCGGCACGCGCTGGCCGAGGTGCTCCAGCGCGGCGATATCCAGGATCCGGTGCTCGGCACGCATGTCGTGACCGTGCCGGAGGTGCGGATGTCGCCGGACCTGAAGCTCGCCACGGCCTACGTGATGCCGCTCGGCGGCCTCGACGAGGCGCCGGTGATCGCCGCCCTGGAGCGCCACCGGAAGGTGCTGCGCCAGGAGGTGGCCCGGCGGGTGAACCTGAAATTCGCGCCGGAACTGCGGTTCCGGCGGGACGAGACCTTCGACGAGGCCGCGCGCATCGACCGGCTGCTGCGGGACGAGCGGGTCCAGCGGGACCTCGAGTCCGGGCCCGAGGACGACGAACCGGAGACCGGGACGGGGCATTGAGTCCCGATACCAAGCAGAAAGGGACGGGGCATCGACCCCGGGGGACACGCGGACATGACGGTTTCCATGGAAGATTTTCCGCCAGCCGAGCGCCAGGCTCCCCCGCCGAGCGCTGAGCGCCGCGGGCCGGAGGGGCGCCGTCCGCAGCGCGGGCCGCGTCCGGACCGGCCGAAGCGCCGGGACGTCTCGGGCTGGGTGATCCTCGACAAGCATGTCGGCATGACCTCGACCCACGCGGTCGCGGTGGTGAAGCGCGCCTTCAACGCCAAGAAGGCCGGCCACGCCGGCACCCTCGACCCGCTGGCCTCCGGCATCCTGCCGATCGCCCTCGGCGAGGCGACCAAGACCGTCCCGTTCGTGATGGACGGCCGCAAGGCCTACCGGTTCACCGTCCAGTGGGGCATCGAGACCGACACCGACGATGCCGAGGGGCGTCCCGTCGCGACGAGCGACGCCCGCCCGGACCGGGCGGCGGTCGAGGCGGCGCTGCCGGCCTTCGTGGGCGCGATCGAGCAGGTGCCGCCGCGCTACTCGGCCATCAAGATCCAGGGCGAGCGCGCCTACGACCTCGCCCGCGAGGGCGAGACCGTGGAGCTGGTCGCCCGGCCGGTGCAGATCGACCGACTCGCCATCGTCGAGCACGACGGCGAGCGCACCGTGATCGAGGCCGAGTGCGGCAAGGGCACCTACGTGCGGGCCCTGGCCCGCGATCTCGGCCGGATGCTCGGCTGCTACGGTCACGTGGCCGCCCTGCGCCGGACCCGCGTCGGACCGTTCTCGGAAGCCGAGGCCTGCCCGGTCTCGGCCCTGACCGACGGCAGCCCCGAGGCGGCCCTCGCCTACCTGCGACCGGTGGAGACGGCCCTCGACGCCATCCCGGAGGTCGCGGTGTCGCGCGATCTGGGCCTGCGCCTGATGCGGGGGCAGTCGGTCATCCTGCGGGGCCGCGACGCCCCGGTGGAGGGCAAGGCCTTCGCGACCTGCGCCGGGATCCTGGTCGCCGTGGGCGACGTGGAGCGCGGCGAGCTGGTCCCGCACCGGGTGTTCCATCTCGGCGGCACGGCCCCTGGCCGCAGCGCCTGACACGCCGGCTCCGCGCAGCCGGAGCGCGCGGGGGCCCGGCCGGTCCAGGCCGGGCTGAGACGAGAGCGCGCAGGCGGAACGAACCTGGGCCGTGACGCTTTGGCCCCGGCGGACGGTCCGGAATGCTGATGCGTGAACTCGACTACGACGTGGCGGTGATCGGTGCCGGGACCGCCGGAATCGCGGCCCATCGCGCCGCGACGGCGGCGGGGGCGCGGTCGGTCCTGATCGAGCGCGGCCCCGGCGGCACGACCTGCGCGCGGGTCGGCTGCATGCCCTCAAAACTCCTGATTGCCGCGGGCACCGCCGCCCACGCGGCCCGCACCGCCGACCTGTTCGGCATCCGGGTTCCGGACGTCGCGGTGGACGGGCCCGCCGTGCTGCGGCGCCTCCGCGAAGAGCGCGACCGGTTCGTCGGCAGCGTCCTCGAAGGTCTCGACGATCTCCCCGAAGACGAGCGCCTCGGCGGCACGGCGCGGTTCGAGAGCGACCGCACCCTGCTGATCGACGACGCGATCCGGATCCGCTTCCGGGCCGCGGTCATCGCCACGGGCTCGAGCCCGATCGTCCCGGAGCCCCTGCGGGGCCTCGGCGCGGACGTCCTCACCACCGACACGCTCTTCGAGATCCCCGATCTCCCGGCCTCGCTGGCCGTTCTCGGGGCCGGTGCCGTCGGGATCGAGATCGCCCAGGCCATGGCCCGGCTCGGCGTCGCCGTCACGGTCATCGACGCGGGCGACACCGTCGCCGGCCTGACCGAGCCCGACCTCGCCCGGCAGGCCGCCGCGATCTTCGCTTCGGAGATGGATCTTCACCTCGGCGCCGAGGTTCGGGACGCCGTTGCGGACAGCGACGGCGTGCGTCTCGGCTGGGTCGACCGCCACGGTCGCGACCAGGTCACGCGGGCGGCGCGGGTGCTGGCCGCCACCGGCCGTTCTCCGAACCTGGAGCCCCTCAGGCTGGAGGCGACCGGCCTTCGAATCGGCGAGACGGGCGTGCCGGACTTCGACCGGCGCAGCCTCGTCTGCGCCGGGGCACCGATCCTGATCGCCGGCGACGTCGACGGCTGGCGACCGGTGCTGCACGAGGCGAGCCGCCAGGGCACGATCGCGGGCGCCAACGCGGCCGCCCTCGCGGCGGACCGCCCGGTCGCGACGCCGGAGCCGTGGACGAGCCTCGCGATGGTCTTCACCCATCCCCAGGCGGCGGTGATCGGCGCACCCTACGACCCGGAGGACGATCGACGGATCGTCGGCGCCCTGGATTTCTCCGACCAGGGGCGCGCCCGCGTGGAGGGACTGAACCGCGGCGGCATGCGGATCTGGGCCGATCGGACCGGGCGACTGCTCGGGGGCGAGATGCTCGGGCCGGCCGTGGAACACCTCGCGCACCTGCTCACGTACGCCGTCGCCGACAAGCAGACGGCCCAGGCCGTGCATGATCGCCCGGTATACCATCCTACGGTTGAAGAAGGGCTTATCAGTATTATGTCTAAGATCATACAGAGAAGCTGAGGCGTTGATCTTGCTGACATCACTAGCATTGCGCTCGGCCATTTCGGTCGCCATACCGGTCTGAATGAGCCGGTTTCGCTCCTGATGCCGCCCAGCCAGGCCCCCGATACGGACGTCGATCTCGACGTCATCGCGCCGGACGCGCTCGACCGCCTCGACCAGGGCGTGATCGGGCTCGATGCGGCCGGCACCGTCGTGGCCTTCAGCGAGGGCGCGAGCGCGATCTCCGGGCTGTCGCGCGAGGCCGTCCTCGGGCGCGACTATTTCCGCGACGTGATGCCGGGCACCAACGTGCCGAGCTTCCGCGGCCGGTTCCTGGCGGGCGCGCGCCGCGGCGCCCTGGACGAGACCTTCGACTACGTCTTCGGCCGGCTACCGCAGCCGCTCCGGGCCCGGATCCACATGCGTCACGGCCAGATCGGCGGCACGCGCCCGGTGACGTGGCTGACCATCGATCCCGTCGAGAGCCTCGGCGCCGACCTGTCGCGCGAGGCCGTGATGGCGGCGATCGGCCGGCGGGTGCGCGCCGAGCCGGTGGATGCCAGCCTCTGCGAGCGCGAGCCGATCCACATCCCGGGCTCGATCCAGCCCAACGCCGTGATGCTCGCGGCCGATGCCGGAACCCTCCTGGTCGCGGCCTACTCGGCCAATGTCGACGAGATCATCGACCCGATCGAGCCGCCGCTGGCGGGCCGGCCCCTGGCGGACGTGCTGCCGGCGGAGGTCGTCGCGGCGATCCGCGCGCGGCTCGCGAGCGGGACCCTCGAGGACGGCGCCTCCATCCGCCGGACCCTGACCTTCCCGGATCGCGGCGCCTATCACGCCGTCGTCCACGCCCATGCCGGCCGCGTCATCGTCGAGATGGAGCTCGAGCCGGACTCGGCCGACGATTTCGCTACGGCAAGTCAGGTCGATACCGAGCTGGCCGTCGGTCGCCTGCGCGAGGCCGGGACCCTGGCCGAGGCCGCCCGGATCGCGGCTCTCGAGATCCGGGCCCTGACCGGCTTCGAGGCGGTGCTGGTCTACCGCTTCGACCCGGACTGGAACGGCGAGGCCGTGGCCGAGGACAAGGTGCCGGGCTGGTCGCGCAGCCTGCTGGGCCTGCGTTTCCCCGCCTCCGACATTCCCGCCCAGGCCCGGGCCCTCTACACCAAGGCCAAGAGCCGCTTCGTCATCGACCGTGACAGCGTCCCGGTCGGGCTGGTCTCGGCCCCTGGCGCCGGCAACGGCCCGATCGACCTGACCTTCGCCCAGCACCGCACGCTCTCGCCGATCCACTTGGAGTACCAGCGCAACCTCGGCGTGAACGGGTCCATGTCGATCTCGATCATGGTCGAGGGGCGGCTGTGGGGCCTGATGATCGGCCACCACCGCCGCCCGCACTACGTCACGCCGGAGACGCGCGCGGCCGCCACGGTGCTCACCGACGCCTTCGCCATGCGGGTGCAGGAGATCGAGTCGCGCCGCCTCTGGGCCGAGCGGCAGGCGCATCTCGACGTCGAGGGGCGCCTCGTGCGCGGCCTGACGCGATCCGACGACTTCGTGGCCGCCCTGACGGCCGGGACGACGACGCTGCTCGACCTGTTCAGCGCCACCGGCGCCGGCATCGTCTCGGGCGAGCGGGTCACGCTGATCGGCCGGACGCCGCAGGCCGAGATGGTGGCGGCGATCGCTAGCTGGCTGCGGGCGCGCGTGCCGGAGGGCGAGGTCGTCTACAGCAGCGACAGCTTCGGCGCCGATTTTCCGGAGGCCGGGCCGCATCGCGAGATCGCCAGCGGCCTGCTCGCGGCCTTCGTGGACGATTCGCGCGAGAACTTGCTGGTTTGGTTCCGGCCCGAGGTGCCCAGCACGGTCACGTGGGGCGGCGACCCGCGCAAGCCCGTGCTCGCCGGAAGCGGTCCCGTGGCGGTGCTGCCCCGCCGCTCGTTCGAGCGCTGGGTCGAGGAGCGCACCGGCTTCGCCGCGCCGTTCGCGGAATGGCAGGTCCAACTGGCTGGCTCCCTGGCCGAGGCGGTCGAGGGCGTGGTGCTGCGCCAGCGGCGCAAGATCGACGAGCTCACCGGCCTGCTCGCCGAGAAGGAGCGTCTGCTCGAGCAGAAGGACCTGCTCACGCGGGAGATCGACCACCGGGTCAAGAACTCCCTGCAGATCGTCTCGGCCTTCCTGCAGATGCAGCGGCGCCAGATCGCCGACGGCGAGGCCCGGCAGGCCTTCGCCGACACCTCCGCGCGGGTGATGAGCGTCGCGCGGGTGCACGACAGCCTGTACCAGGCGGATCGGTTCGACGAGGTCGATCTCGGCCAGACCATCGAGAGCCTGTGCAACGACCTCGCGGGGCTGGCCGGCGACGGGCACGCGGTCGACCTGTCGGCGGAGCCCGGACTGATGGTGCCCTACCGCAAGGCCGTGGCGCTCTCGCTGATCGCCACGGAACTCGTCACCAACGCCTTCAAATACGCGGCCAACCCGGCGGGCATCGGCCGCGTCGAGGTCAGAGTCTCGGCCTCCGGCCCCGGCGAGATCCAGCTGCGCGTCTGCGACGACGGGGCCGGCCTGCCCGACGACTGGGCGGACGCCAAGGCGCGGAGCAAGGGCTCCGGCCTGGGCATGAAGCTGATCCGGGCGATGCTCGACCAGATCAACGCCAAGCTCACCGTCGCCAACACTCCCGGCGCCTGCTTCACGATCACCGCGTGAGATCCCGCGAAGGCCTGCACGCGCGGCTGCGCGCCGCGACCGATCCGGCCCACCGGGCGCTGGAGGCGTCCCTCGACTGGCAGGCGCGGGTGGCGACGCTCGGCGGCTACCGGGAGCTGCTGGGACGCCTCTACGGCTTCCACGCGGTCTGGGAATCGGCCATCGGGTCCGGGCTCGCCGACGAGCCGTTCCTGGCGCCGCGCCGCCGACTCGCGCTCCTCGCGGCCGACCTCGTCCATCTCGGCCTTCAGCCCGGCGCGGTCGCGGCGCTCCCGAGACCGGCCGCTCCGGTTCTCCGCGGGCCGGCCGCCGCCACGGGCGCGCTCTACGTGCTGGAGGGATCGACCCTCGGCGGGCAGCTGATCGGCCGCCACATCGCCGGCCTGCACGGCTTCTCCGACGCGGGGCTCGCCTATTACCGGGCGCACGGGCCCGCCGCGGGGGCGATGTGGGCCGCCTTCCGCACGCGCCTGGACGCGTTCGGCGACGACCCGGCCGCGGAGGCCGCGCTCACCGGCGCGGCCTTGTCGACCTTCGCGGCGATGCGCGCGTGGCTCTGCCCGGTCCCGGAGCTGCCGGCCGCCGCCTGAGCCGCTCAGGCGGCGACGAGGGCGTCCCGCTCCGCCGCCAGATGGAGCATCAGCCGCTCGACGAGCCGCCCCGGTGGCCGGCCCGCCGGCCGGAGCAGCAGCGTCTCGATGGGAATCTCGGGCCGGAACGGCCGCAGCACGATGGGCAGCCCGCCGAGCGCCCGTGCCGGGACCGGATCGACGATGGCGGCGCCGAGTCCCTCGGCGACGAGGCCGCAGCGGGCCGCCGTGTACTCGGCCATCAGGGCGAAGCGCGGCGTCGCGCCGGCGCTCGCGAAGGCCGCCTCGGTGGCCGCCTGCACGGGGCTCGACCCGGCCGCGATCAGCGGCACCCCGGCGAGATCCGCCGCCGTGACGACGCGCCGGCGGACCAGGGCGTGCCCGCGGGGCAGCGCGCACACGGCCGCGACCCGCAGGAACGGCTCGGCGCTCACCCCGGCATGGCCGGAGCGCGGCCGGGCGAGGCCGAGGTCACACTGGCCCGAGGCGGTCCACGACCAGATCGTGTCTGGGCTGGGGACGTGGACCGAGATGCGCAGATCCGGGCATTCCGCGTCGAGGCGGCGAATGGCGCGCGGCAGCAATCCGGCGGCCAGGGAGGGCTGGCAGGCGACGCGCAATCCGCCGGTGCCGCGCTCGCGGATCCGGCGCGCGGCCTGCTGCAGGTGATCGAGGCCCGCGTAGGTCTGCGCGACCTCCTGGGCGAAGGCCTCGCCCTCCGGGGTCGGGAACGCGTTGCCGTGCCCGCGCACGAACAGCGCGAAGCCGAGGGCCGCCTCCAGCTGCGCGATGGCGCGGCTGATATGGGGCTGCCCGATGCCCAGGACCTCGCCGGCCCGCGTCATGCCGCCGTGGCGCATCACGGCGCGGAAGAGGTCGAGATGTGCGGGGTTCATCATGCCGAAACTGCATGGACGCGGGTCAGCGCGGCATTTGACGGCATCGGCCGGGACGGTTGTCAATGCCGCCCGCCGTCCCGACCCCGAGGCCCGTCCCGCAATGCTCGCCTTCGCGCTCTCCGCCCTGCTCGCCGTGCTGGCGGGCGCCGGACTCGTCTTGCAGCAGATCCTGAACGCGAATCTCCGCGCGGGCCTCGACTCCGCGTCCTGGGCCGGCGTCTCCAGCTACGCGGTCGGGCTCGCCTGCATGGCGCTCCTCGCCGCCGCCTTGCGCGACCCGGTGCCGACGGCCGGCGTGGCGGAGCGCATCCCGTGGTGGACCTGGAGCGGCGGCCTGTTCGGCGCGGTGTTCATCGGCCTCGCGATCCTGCTGGTCCCGAAGCTCGGCGCCGCGACCTTCTTCGCGCTCCTCGTCACGGGCCAGATGGTCGCCTCGGTGCTGTTCGACCACGCCGGCCTGCTCGGCCTCGCGCAGCGGCCCGTCGACCTGCCGCGCCTCCTGGGGATCGCGCTCCTGATCGGCGGCGTCGTGCTGATCCGCCGCTAGAGCCGTGCGCGATCGCGCTGCAACCGAGCACGGCTCCAAGCCTTTGTCTTGACACGCTCTCTTGCGCCGGACCGGTATCCACTTCGGCGGAGAGCGCTCCAGGGCCGGATCACGGCGTCTCGGCCAGCAGGCCCTCGACGAAGGGGGCGAGGCCGGTGCGGCGCGCCCGCCGGAGGCGCTCGGCCGCCAGGATCCCCTGGAGGGCCCGGAAGGCGTTCTGCAGATCGTCGTTGACGATGACGTAGTCGTACTCGACCCAGCGCTGGATCTCGGTCCGGGCGTTGGCGAGACGCTTCTCGATCGTCTCGGCGGAATCCTCCGCCCGGCGCTCCAGGCGCTGGCGCAGCTCGGCCATGCTGGGCGGCAGGATGAAGACCGTCACCACGTCCTGGGCGAGCTTGGAGCGCACCTGCCGCGTGCCCTGGTAGTCGATGTCGAAGATCATGTCCCGGCCGGAGCCGAGCACCTTCTCCACCGGCCGCCGGGGCGTGCCGTAGAAGTTGCCGTGGACCTCGGCCCATTCGAGCAGGTCGTCGCGCTCGCGCAGGTCGTCGAACGCCTCGCGCTCGATGAAGTGGTAGTGCCGCCCGTCGATCTCGGAGGGCCGCCGCCCCCGCGTGGTCACCGAGATCGACAGGTCGAGCGCCCAGCTCGGATCCTGCGCGATCGCCCGCGTCAGGGTGGTCTTTCCCGCGCCCGAAGGCGAGGAGAGGATCAGGATCAACCCGCGCCGCGCGATCGAGTCGGAGACGCTCCCGGCCGGCTCGGTCATGCGCGTGGCTCCCCGACGTTTCGCATCCGTATCCTCACGTCCCGATCCGGCATCGTGCCCGGCATCATTCGATGTTCTGCACCTGCTCGCGGAACTGCTCGACCACGGCCTTCAGGTCGAGTCCGATCCGCGACAGGCTGATATCGTTGGCCTTGGCGCACAGGGTGTTGGCCTCGCGGCCGAATTCCTGGGCCAGGAAGTCCAGCCGCCGGCCGATCGCGCCACTGGCCGCCAGCAGGTCCCGGGCGCTCGCCACGTGGGCGCGGAGCCGGTCCAGCTCCTCGCGGACATCTGCCTTGCCGGCGAGCAGCATCGCCTCCTGGTGCAGGCGGTCCGGGTCGAGGCCGCTGCCGCCGAGGGCCGCGACGGCCGCCTCCAGCCGTGCCCGCACGGCCTCGGGCTGGCGGGCCGGGTTCTCCTCGGCCGCCTGGGTCAGCGCGGCGATCCGGTCGACCTGAGCGGTGACGACCTGCTCGAGCTGGCGCCCCTCGGCGCGGCGCGCCTCGACGAGATCCGCGACCAGCTGGACCACGCCCGCGGCCAGGTCCCGGGCGAGGGTGTCGGTGTCGGCCGCCTCGTCCTCGACCTCGATCACGCCGCGCACGCCGAGCAGCCCGTCCATCGTGGCGGGGGCCACGCCCTCGGGGACCGGCACCCGGGCCACCGCCTGGGCGAGGCTCGCCAGGAGGGTCTCGTTGATCCGCACCCGCGCGGTCGTCTCCGGCTTGGTGAGGGTCAGCGTCAACTGGCACTGCCCGCGGGTGAGTGTCTTCTGGAGCGCGGTGCGCGCGGTCTCGCCGAGCCCGTCATAGCCGGCCGGCACGCGGGTGCGCACGTCGAGGCCGCGCCCGTTGACGCTGCGGACCTCCCAGGCCCAGTGCACCGGTCCGGCACTGCCCGCCGTCCGGGCGAAACCGGTCATGCTCGCGATCTGGGCCACGCCGACCCCCGTCCCCGTGAAGATCGGGGCCTGTAGCACGGATCACTCCGGTGGGAAGAGGCCGGTCGCCGCCGTCGCCGCGTCGCGAGGCGCGTCGGGCGCGCGTCGGACGCGCCGCGCGCCCGGCCATCTCGGGCGGCGCCGTGCAGTCGAGCGGCACCCGGCACGCTGTTGGGACCGGTAGGGCCGCCCGCCCGCGACGCGGGCCCCGTCCGCCGTCGCCCGCGCGGTCGCGGTGGTCACGTTTTCACTTTCGTGTCGCGCGGCCGACGTTGCATTCCGCAGTGAAGGTGTGCTCGAAATCCCGCTCGTCTGCACATGAACTCGGATGGCGCATGCCGCGATCAGTATTGGGGAGGACCGCGCTCACGCCGTTCGGGATGTCCGCGCTGGGCGTCGGCATCTGGGAGGATGCGCCGCACACGGGATGCGTGCGCGGGGACGCGACGATGGCGCGGATCTTCGGCCTGACCGAGACCGAGGCGGCGGACGGCATCACCTGGGAGCAGCTCTCCGCGCTCTTCCACCCGGAGGACCTCGCCCGGGACCAGAGCGAGCGCCGTCGCGTCCGCTAGGAGGGCGGTCTCTTCGCCTGGGAGCACCGCATCGTGCCCGCGCCGGGCGTCGTGCGCTGGGTCCTGGCGCGGGGCCGGTTCGAGCGCCGCGCGGACGGGCACATCTACGGTCGGGGCATCGTGATCGACATCACCGACAGCCGGGTCGACGGCCCGTACGAGCCGCCGGTCGGTTTTCTCGGGGCTCCGACCGAGCCGGGGACCGCCGTCGAGCGGATGGCCGATTACGCGATGCGCCTGTGGGAGCTGGTCGGCGATCTTGGGCCCGGGGAGGCGACGCGGGTGCAGCCGCTGCTCGAGGCGCTGCTCTACGAGCTGGGACGGCAGATCGCGGCCTCGCTGTCGGGCGAGCCGCCAGAGGCGCCGCGGCGCCCGCGGAACCCGCGGGCGCATTGAGGGCGGCCCCGACGGCGCCGAAGCCGGCGGCGCGGACCGGCGCCGCTGCCTAGCGGCGGCCGCGCGGCGCCGGTGCCGGCTCGCTCAGGGTCGGGACCGTCTTGGGCGAGCCCAGATCGTAGCTGCGGTTCTTGAGGGGATCGAGGCGGGTGCCCTCGGACGCGTCGAAGGCGCGCGTGCCCGGTGTGCCGGTATCCAGGGCGAAGGCCGCGTTGGTGTTGATCCCGTTGCCCGCGGGGGCGCCGCCCGGCGCGTAGGCCGAGGCGCGGCCCGGCGTGGTCGAGTCCGGGCTCGGCTCGACCTTGTCGACGGCGTCCGGCGGCGCCTGACGGCTCTTCTCGACCGCCCGCCAGCGGGCGACGTTGCGCTGGTGCGCCTCGAGGGAATCGGCGAAGGCGTGGCCGCCGGTGCCGTCCGCGACGAAGTACAGGTCCTTGGTCCGGGAGGGGTTGGCCACCGCCTCCAGGGCGGCGCGGCCGGGATTGGCGATCGGCCCCGGCGGTAGGCCCTCGATCACGTAGGTGTTGTAGGGGGTCGGCCGGTCGATCTCGGAGCGCAGGATCCCGCGGCCGAGGGTGCCGCGCCCGCCCACGAGCCCGTAGACGATCGTGGGATCGGATTGCAGCTTCATCCGCTTGTTGAGGCGGTTGATGAAGACGCCGGCCACCCGGGGCCGCTCGTCGGCGCGGCCGGTCTCCTTCTCGACGATGGAGGCGAGGGTCACCATCTCGGCCGGGGTCCGCACCGGCACGTCGGCGCTGCGCCGCAGCCAGATCTGGTTCAGGACCTCGCGCTGCTTGGCCTTCATCAGGTTGACGATCTGCTGCCGGGTGGCGCCGCGCTCGAACTTGTAGGTGTCCGGCAGGAGCGAGCCTTCCGGGGGGATCTCGTTGATCTCGCCAGCGAGCACGTCGTTGTCGTTGAGGCGGGTGACGATCTGCTCGGAGGTCAGGCCCTCCGGGAAGGTGATGGCGTGCTGGACCTGCCGGCCCGTGGCGATCGTGTCGAGCGCGTCGGAGATGCTCGCGTGCGCCTTGAAGACGTACTCGCCGGCCCGCAGCGCCGGCCGGCCGCCGAAGCGGGCGGCGAACTCGAACAGGCCGGTATGGTCGATCACGCCCTCGCGCTTCAGGGTCTCGGCGATCTCGGCCGTTCCGCTGTGGGTCGGGATGACCACGACCTTGTCGGCCGCGAGCGGGCCGGGCTCTCGCACCTGCCGCTGGAACAGCGTGATCCCGATCATCGCCGCGATGGCGATGACGACCGCGAAGGTCAGGGCGCCGCTGATCAGGCCCACGAGGCCGCTCCGCTCGCGCTCGGGCTTCTCCGGTGGCGGGGGCGCGACGGTCGGCTTGATCGCCTCGCCGGGCGAGCGCGGCGACAGCCGCTGCGGCAGGGCGGGCTCGTCCGTCGGATCCTGCGCGGCGGTCTCGGGCGCGGGCGTCTTTGAGCGGCGGAAGAACATCGGGATCCTGTCTGGGCCCGCGCGACCCGTCACGCGTCGCGGGCCGGGATCGGCTGCCCGCAACCGGGTGCGCACGTCGAGGGGCGTAACCCTAGTCGGGTTTGTGGCGAAATTGCCGTTCCGCGGCGCGATAGGCGCCGATCGGCGGCTCAGCCCGGGGGCTGGCAGGTGGCGCAGTAGAAGGTCGAGCGGTTCGCCTGCACGATGCGGGTGATCGCACCGGCGCATCCCGGCCGGCTGCAGGGCAGGCCGACCCGGTCGTAGACCCGGAAGGCGTGCTGGAACGCGCCCGCGCTGCCGTCCGTGTGGGCGTAGTCGCGCAGGGTCGAGCCGCCGGCCTTCACGGCCTCCTCGAGAACCTGCACGATCGCCTTGGCCAGGGCGTTGGCCTTGGGCGTCGGGCGCCCGTCCGGCCGGGCGAGGCTCCCGGCCGGCGCCTCCGGATGCAGGCGCGCCCGGTGCAGCGCCTCGCACACGTAGATGTTGCCGAGGCCCGCGATCAGGCGCTGGTCGAGCAGGGCGGCCTTCAGCGGCGCGATCTTGTGGCGGAAGAGCTGCGCGATCACAGCCCCGGTCAGCCCGTCGAGGGGCTCCACGCCCATCCGGGCGAAGTGGCGGCAGGCCGCGAGATCCGCGCTCGGGACGAGATCCATGAAGCCGAAGCGGCGGGCGTCGTTGTAGGTCACCGTGGCGCCGGTGTTCATCGCCATGACCACGTGGTCGTGCCGGGGCGTGCCCTGGGCGCCTTCGAGGTAGAAGTCTCCCGGCGACAGGTTGCTGCCGTCGGGCAGGGCCACGTCGAACCGGCCGCTCATGCCGAGATGCATGACCAGCGTCTCGCCCGAGTCGAGGGCGGCGGTGAGGTACTTCGCCCGGCGCGCGAGGCCCGTGACGGTCCGCCCCTCGAGGCGGGCGGCGAAGCGCTCGGGGAACGGGAAGCGCAGGTTGGGCCGGCGCAGGGTGACGCGGCTGAAGCGCGCGCCGACCAGGGCGGGCGCCAGTCCCCGCCGCACGGTCTCGACCTCGGGAAGCTCCGGCATCTCTCTCGCGATTTCTGCGTCCGCGGCGCCCCGTGCGCCGCCCCGGATATCATCGGTATCGGACCTCGCCGCAACCGCGCGGATCCGGACGGGTTGCCGCGCGTCCCGCGCGCGGACCCGTCCTACCGCCGGCGCAGGCGGACGTAGAGGGCGCCCCCGCCGCCGTGGTGGCGGGCGGCCTCCTCGAAGCCGAGGACGATGCCGCGCAGATCCGGCCCCCGCAGCCAGTGCGGCACGCTGCGGCGGAGCACGCCCCGCTCGGAGAAGGCGTCCGCGGGGCCCGGGCCGCCCTTGCCGGTGACGACCAGCACGTAGGAATGGCCGGCGGCCCGGGCTCGGAGCAGGAAGCCCGTCAGCGCGGCGTGGGCCTCGGCCTGCACCATCCCGTGCAGGTCGATCCGCGCCTCGATCGCGAGCCGCCCCCGGCGCAGGCCGAGCTTGGCGTTCCGCTCCAGCCCGGCACTCGGCGCGTGCCGCTGAGGCGGCGCCTGGTAGGGAGCGGCGGTGGCCGGGCGCGCCGGCTCCGGAGCCGGCTTCGGCGGGTGCTTCGCCCGCGGCCTCTTGGCGGCCGGCGGCGCGCTGGGCTTCAAGATCGGCGCCGAGAGGGCCGGCATGGTGGCGGTCGGGCCCGGCGGCGGAGGCGTCTCGGGCACCGGGGCGGCGCGGCCTGGCAGCGGCGTGACCAGCTTGGCGATCGCGTCCCAGAGGCGGGTCTCTCCCGCGGTGAGGCGGCGCCCGCGGCGCGGGACCCTCACGGCGCGGCTCCGGGCAAAGCCGCGCGGCGCGGCAGCAGGACCACGAAGCCGATCGCGTCGCGGAGGTTGCCGGCGGCCACGCCGGCCTCCGCACCGGTACCGACGAAGAGGTCGCCGCGGGCGGGGCCGACGATCGCCGAGCCGGTATCGGCGGCGATGACGAGGCGCCCGGCCTCACCTGGTGTCGCGCCGGGGAGGGGGCCGGCGAGCCAGAACGGCAGGCCGTACCGCCAGAGGGTCGAATCCACCGCCAGGCTGCGGCCCGGGTTGAGGGGGGCGTTCGCGGCGCCCGGTGGCCCGAGGGCCGGATCCGCGACCGGAGCGAGGCGGAAGAAGATGTAGGAGGCGTTGGCGCGGATCAGGCGCTTGGCGGTCTCGGGATGGGCGCGCAGCCAGCCGGTCCAGCGGGCGAGCGTCAGGCCCTCCAGGGGCAGGTGGCCCTCTTGGACGATCAGCTTGGCCACCGCCGTGTAGGGGCGGCCGTTGCGGCCGTCGTAGAGCACCCGCACCGCGCGCCCGTCCGGCAGCCGGACGCGCCCGGAACCCTGGACCTGCAGGACCAGCAGGTCGACCGCGTCGCGCAGCCACAGGATCGGCTTCGCCCGCGCGCCCAGGGCGCCGTCGTCGATCGCGGCGCGGTCGGGGTAGGGGGCGAAGCCGTCCGCGGTGGCGCGGGCGGCGCGCAGGCCCGGGTCGAGCCCCGGGCGGGTCTCGCCGGGGCCGAGGGAGATCAGGTCATCGGGGCGGGCCAGGACCGGCGTCGGGAAATCCGGGCCGGGCTCCAGGGAGCCGGTGAGTTCCGGCTCGAAATAGCCGGTCAGGAAGCCGGGCCGGTCCGCGCCGGGCCGCGCGACGCGGAACGCCTCGAACCGCTCGCGGAAGAAGGCGGCGGCGTCGGGCACGGGGCCGGCGGCGGCCGCGCAGGCCTCGGCGAGGGCGGCCGGATCTCCCGCGACGCCGTCGGGCTGGGGCAGGGCGGGCGGCGGGGCCGCGCAGACGCGGCGGAAGGCGTCGAGCGCCGCCTCAGCCCCCGCGCCGGGGAAGCCCGGCAGGTCCGCCGCGGCCACGGGGGTCAGCACCGCGCCGCCGACTGCCGTCGGCGCGGCGGACACGGCATGACTCAGGAGGGACGCGAGGAGGGCGGCCGGGACTGCTCCGGACCGGGCGCGGGACATCGGCACGGCAAGATCGTCACGGAACGCCGGTCACGGACTCAGGCGCCGGCCTCGGTGGCCACGAGCTGCCAGTTCGGGTCCCGCGAGCCAAGCGTGCGGGCGAAGGTCCAGACATCCGGCACCTCGACCACCGTCTCGGCGCTGCCGTCCACCACCTTGCCGTCGGCGTCGCGGGTGGCGGTGATCAGGTTCGACAGGAAGCGGACGGTGACGTGCGCCACGCGGTTGCGCACCTCGACGGCGACGATCTCGGCCTTGTCGATCGACACGAAGGTGGTCTCGAGCGTCTGCCGGTTGCGCTCGCGCTCGGCGATCGCCCGCTCGAACGCCTCGCCGACCTCTTTCGAGAGGAGGCCGCGCAGGGTCTTCCGGTCACCCTTGGCGAAGGCGATCATGATGGCTTCGTAGGCCGACTTGGCGCCCTCGATGAAAGCGCGGGGATCGAAGCTTGGCTCCGCCTGGATGCAGGCCTCCAGGCCGCGCGCGACCTCGGATCCCGGCTCGGCGATCCCGCGCCAGTCCCGCGGGGCGGCGGCGGGCTGCGGCGCGGCCTGGACCCGGTCGGCGCCGGGCAGGCGAACGACGTTGTCGCCGTCGGAGCGCGCCTGGGGCTCAGTCCGGCTGCGGTCGACCGGTTTGAACGGCGAGCGCTCGGCCCCCGTCTTCTGACCGAGCACCGAGCGCAGACGCCAGATCACGAAGACGGCCAGCGCGAGGAAGATGATCGTCGTAACGTCGAAACTGTCCTGCATCACCGATCCGATGGTGGCCGCGGCGAGACCCTGTGCCCCTTGCTCAGGTCGCGCGCGGTGCGGCGCCGGCTAAGCGCGCAGAGGTCTGGCCGACTCATATCCGACCAACGCGTCGGGAGCGAGCCGGTTGTGTCGGCCGGACGATCGAACCCACGCGTCAATTGCGATCCGGTCGATATGGGTCGTGGGGGCCGCCGGCGCCAGCGCCGCGCCCGCTCGCTTGTCCAGGCCCGGCCCGCGTGTTAGCGGCCCTGCCGTTTGGGCAGTTCCGCGGCGTGATCCAGCCGCTCCCGCCGCGACAACAACCCGCGCCGGCCCTGCCGGTCGATCGAGAAGGATGATCCGCATGGCCGATTCCCCGGCAGCGAACGGCAACGGCGGCGGCATGCCGCAGGGCGATGCGCCGACCATCAACGCCCTGGCGCAGTACACGAAGGACCTGTCCTTCGAGAATCCGAACGCACCGCGCTCGCTCCAGCCCAAGGAGGGCCAGGGGCCGCAGATCAACATCCAGGTGAACGTCAACGCGCAGCAGCTCTCGGAGACCGATTTCGAGGTCGAGTTGAAGCTCGAGGGCGACGCCAAGATCCAGAACGAGGTGCTGTTCGCCTTCGAGGTGACCTATGCCGGCGTTTTCCGGCTCCTCAACATCCCGGCCGACCAGATCCATCCGGCGGTGATGATCGAGTGCCCGCGCCTGCTCTTCCCCTTCGCCCGCCAGATCGTGGCCGAGGCGGTGCGCAACGGCGGCTTCCCGCCCCTGTACATCGACCCGATCGATTTCGTCGGCCTCTACCGGCAGAAGGTGATGGAGCAGCAGGGCGCCCAGGGCCCGCTCGCCTCCTGAGGCAGGACGAGCCGGCGGCCGCTCAGCGGCCGCCGGGACCGCGATACGCCGCCGCCAGGGCGCGCAGCGCCTCGGCGGGGCGCCCGGCCAGGCGGCGGGCGCGCAGGACCACGAAGGTGCGCGGCAGTTCGGGTAGCCCGAACCGGCCGCCGACCTCCACGGCGCCGGCCGGTGCCGTGCTCGGCGCCAGGGCCGCCACCGCCAGCCCCGCCATCACGGCCGCCCCCACCGCCAGCACGCCGCCGCCGACGAAGACCTCGGTCCAGGGGAGCCCGGCCGCGTCGAGAACCCGCGTCGCCGCGCCCCGGACCGTGCAGGGGCCCGCGAGTCCCGCCAGCCGCAGCGTCTCGCCCGGCCGGGGCGCCGGGAAATCCGGTGCGGCGAACCAGCCCAGCCGCTCCTCCGCCAGGACCGCGCCGCCGTGGCCGGCCTCGTCTTCCGTCCGGAAGATCACCGCGTCGTAGCCGCCCTCGCCGGAGGATCCGAACGCGGCCGCGAGATCGCGCGACGGGACGATCCGCACCTCCGTGATCAGCCCGGCCCGATCCAGGCCCAGGCGCCGCAGCAGCACCGGCAGATCGGGGCCGGCGACGTGGTCGCTGATCCCGAGGCTGAGCCGGGCGGGCTGCGCCGTCGCCGCGTCGGCCACGGCGCTGTCATGGGCGTCCAGGAGGCGCCGAGCGGCCGGCAGGAACAGGGCGCCCTGGCGCGTCAGGTCCACGTGCCGCGGGGTCCGGTCCAGGAGGCGCGTGCCGAGCCGGTCCTCGAGCCGCTTCAGCCGCAGGCTGATCGCCGCCTGCGACGTGGCGAGCGCCTCGGCGGCACGGGTGAAGCTGCCGAGATCGACCACGCGCACGAAGGCCAGGACGCCTTCGAGGTCGAGGGGACGATCGGCGACCATAACGCACTCTTATCGTAGATATCAGCGCCGATATGTCCCCGTTATCGAGGCGGCGTGCAAGCCTGCGGGCCTCTTCGGGAGTGCCCCATGCTGATCACCCGCTACCGCCATCGTCTGCCGGCCGACTACGCCATGGACAGGATCCGCGCGCGCGTCGCCGCCCGCGCGCCGGCCTGGGACGCGGTGCCCGGCCTCGTCTTCAAGGCCTTCACGGTCGAGGACCGGGCGCGCGGGGCCGCCGCCAACGCCTACAGCTCTCTCTATCTCTGGCAGGATGCCGGCGCCGCCGCCGCGTTCCTGGCCGGGGCTGGGTTCGGCGCCGTGATCGCGAGCTTCGGCCGGCCGCGCATCGAGACGTGGCTGGCGGTCGCAGCCGCGTTCGGGCCGGGGGACGCGGCGGGCGCCCTCTCGGAGGAGACGCGTCTCGTCGGGCCCGCGGAGGATCTCGCCGCCCTGCGCGACGACGAGCGGGGACGCGGGCGCGACATCGCGGCCGGGCGCGACGTCCTCGCCACCGTGGCCGGGCTCGATCCCGACGGATGGCGCCTCACCCGCTTCACCCTCCGTGCCGAGGCGGCCGCCGGACTGTCCGGAACCGCGATCGCCCATCTCGCCGCGCCGGGCCTCGCCGCGGCGCGCGGCCGCTGATTTCCCACTCATCGAGGAGCCAGACCATGCCTCTGACCCGCATCTCCCTGCGTGCCGGGACGACCGAGACCTACCGGGCCGCTCTCGTCGCGGGTGTCTACGACGCCATGCGCGAGACCTTCGCGGTGCCGGAGGGCGACCTGTTCGCCCTGGTGCACCAGCACGACGCGTCGGACTTCGTCTACGGTCCCGACTATCTCGGGATCCGGCGCAGCGACCGCCTCGTGATCGTCCAGATCACCGCCAACGCGACGCGCGGCACCGCGCAGAAGCGCGCCCTCTACGCCGCCGTGACCCGCAACCTCGCCCGCGATCCCGGCGTGGCGCCGGGGGACGTCTTCATCAACCTCGTCGAGGTCAACCCGGAGAACTGGTCATTCGGGGAGGGGCTGATGCAGTACGGCCCGCGGGAGCCGTGAGGCCGGTGCAGCGAGTCCGCCGCGGGAGCGGTGCGGCGATGATGGCGGCGATCCGGGCTTGACCGTTCCGGGGGGGGAGTACAGGTCCGGGGCCCGAAACGGCTCCAGGATCGCATGGCCCCCACCGCAAACCTCGCCCTGATCAACCTGTTCATCGGGGACATCCAGGGCGGCCTCGGACCCTTTCTCGGGACCTGGCTGGCAGAATCGGCCTCGTGGAGCCCCGCGCGGGTCGGGTTCGTCATCACGCTGGTCGGCATCGGCACGCTGTTCCTGAGCGGACCGTTCGGTGCCCTGGTCGATCGGTTCCCGCGCCCGCGCCTGCTGATCGCGCTGGCCTGCGGGGCGATCCTGGTGGGAACGCTGCTGCTCCTGCCGGCCCGCAGCTTCCCGGCGGTGCTGTGCGCGCAGCTGTTCGCGGCGGCCGGCGGCACCCTGCTGCTGCCGGCCGTCGCGGCGCTGACTCTGGGTATCGTCGGCAAGGACCGGTTCCCCGCGCAGCAGGGGCGCAACCAGGCCTTCAATCACGTCGGTATCCTGATCGCGGCGGGCGCCATCAGCCTCGGCACCGGCTATTTCGGCCCGGCGATCGCCTTCTGGGTGCTGGGCGGCATGGCGCTGGCGGCGATCGTCGCGACGGCGACGATGCCGGCCAAGGCGTGGAGCCGCCGCCGCGCCGTCGGCTGGAAGGAGGACGACTCGGACGAGCCGGAGCGCAGCGGCCTCCGCCAGGTCCTGGGGAACCGTCGCCTGCTGGTGCTGACCGTGGCGCTGACCCTGTTCAATCTCGGGAACGGCGGCATGCTCTCGCTGCTCGGCCAGAAGCTGGTCGCGACCGCGGCCGACGCCACGACCTGGACGGCCCGCTACGTCATGGTGGCCCAGCTGGTGATGGTCCCGGTGGCGCTGTTCGCCGGATCGCTCGCCGACAAGCGCGGCCGCCGCCAGCTGCTGATGGTCGCCTTCGCGGTCCTGCCGGTGCGGGCACTCCTGTCCGGCCTCATCGACGATCCGGTCTGGCTGATCGCCGCCGAGGTGCTGGACGGCGTCGCCTCCGGCATCGTCGGGGTGGCGGTGCCGGTCATCGTCGCCGACCTGACCTGGGGATCCGGCCGGACCCAGACGGCCATCGGCAGCGTCAACGCCGTCCAGGGCGTCGGCGGCGCCCTGTCGGGCTGGTACGGCGGCCTGTCCTACGGGATGTTCGGCTGGACCGGCGCCTTCCTGGCCCTCGGCCTGCCGGCGCTCATCGCCCTCGCGCTGGTGATCTGGCTCGACGCGACGCCCGAGCCCGGCCGGCGCAGTCGCCGGCGGGAGCGGCGGAGCACCGCCGCTCAGGGAGCCTGAACCGGCCGCGCGACCGAAGCCCGCGTCGACCCGCTATAGGACCCGATCGGGGCCGCCCCCGCGCGTTGCGGTGCCGCCGGACGCGGGGCCCTCTGAAACGCGAAAACCCGGCCTCGGGGCCGGGCTTCGCGTCGGGGTCGCTACCGTGTGGGCTCAGCCGATATGCGGGCTGCCGGTGGCGGCGGGGAAGCGGTCGGCCAGGGCGCGGCGCAGCTTCTCCAGGGCCCGGTTCTCGATCTGGCGGACGCGCTCCTTGGAGATGCCGAGCCTCTGGCCCAGGGCTTCCAGGGTCGCCTGATCCTCGGCGAGGCGGCGCTCGCGCAGGATGCGCAGCTCGCGCTCCGACAGCACGGTCAGGGCCTGCTGGAGCCAGCTCAACCGACGCTCGCCGTCGACCGTGGCGCTCACGGTCTCATCCGGCAGGTCGGCGCCGTCGACGAGGAAGTCCATCCGCTCCGAGGAGGCGTCGCTGTCCTCGCCCACCGGGGCGTTGAGTGACATGTCGGGACCGGACAGGCGCGCGTCCATCAGGGCGACGTCGTCCCGCGACACGCCGATGGCGCTGGCGATGCGGCGGTGGATCTCGTCGCCGACATGCTCCTCGGTGGATTGCATCAGCCGGGCGCGCAGCCGCCGCAGGTTGAAGAACAGGGCCTTCTGCGCGGAGGACGTGCCGCCGCGCACGATCGACCAGTTGCGCAGGATGTAATCCTGGATCGACGCGCGGATCCACCACGTCGCGTAGGTTGAGAAGCGGACGTCCCGCTCGGGCTCGAACCGGGCCGCGGCCTCCATCAGGCCGACATGCCCTTCCTGGACGAGGTCCGCCATGGGCAGGCCGTAGTGACGAAAACGCCCCGCCAGGGCGATGACGAGGCGCATATGGGCGGAGATCAGACGGTGGAGGGCCCGCTCGTCGCGCTCGTCCTTCCAGCGGACGGCGAGGCCGCGCTCTTCTTCCCGGGCCAGGAAGGGTGCCTCCATGGCAGTCCGTATGAACTGCCGTCGAATTCCCGCGATCTCAGCCATCCGCCTGCCTCTTGTTGTCGAGTGCTGTTGCGGCGTCGAGCCGATAGCCCGACGCGCAGGCGCCACCGGGAGGCGACGCCAGGCAACCGACAACGGAAGGCAAAACGCGAAAGTTCCGTCCCGATGCCCCACAATGCGACAACCGGGCGGCCACGAAATCGTGTTCTGTTCCGATCAGATGGGATCCGGCCGCGCGCCGTCCAGCCCGGATGTCCCGAAACGACCGGGCCGGCGCGCCGGTTCGGACCGGTCCGGGCACAAAAAACCCGGCCACAGGGGCCGGGTTCGATGTCGTCCGCGGGGGGGGAGCGCGCCTCAGGCGGCCTCCTCCTGAATGTCGTCGCCCTCGCTGTCACCGTCGGCCTCGGCCTCGGGCTCCGCCTCGTTCTTCGCCCGACGGGGCGACTTGGCGAGGCTCTGCTCGATCAGCTTCAGGGCCTCGGTCTCGGTGATGCGGTTCACCGACGAGATCTCGCGCACGATCCGGTCCAGGGCAGCTTCGTAGAGCTGGCGCTCGGAGTAGGACTGCTCCGGCTGAGCCTCGGACCGGAAGAGGTCGCGCACGACCTCGGTGACGGCGAGCAGGTCGCCCGAGTTGATCTTGGCCTCGTATTCCTGCGCGCGGCGCGACCACATGGTGCGCTTGATCCGGGCGCGGCCGGTCAGCAGGTCGAGCGCCTTCTTGACCAGTTCCGGCTCGGCGAGCTTGCGCATGCCCACGCTGTTGGCCTTCGCGGTGGGGACGCGCAGGACCATCTTGTCCTTCTCGAACGATACGACGAACAGCTCAAGCTTGTAGCCGGCGATCTCCTGCTCCTCGATCGCGGTGATGCGACCGACGCCGTGGGCCGGATACACGACAGCCTCGCCGGTCTTGAAGCCCTGCCGGCCTGCGGTCGTCGTCTTCTTGGCTGTGGTCATGCGAGAAGGGCCTCCACTGGCGCGCAGCGTTCGGCGCCGCGCGAAACCGTGTTCTTCCGGGCGGGACACCCGGTCTGCCTCGCCGCTCCCGGACCCGGCGCCGAGCGCACGAATCCGGGCGTTCCCCGGCGCGGCCGTGCGAACGCCTAGCCCGCCCGCCGAAGTCGCCTCCAGCGGTCGAGCGCGTACTACTCCTAACCCACGAAAAGCGAAGGCGTTTCAGCCGGAGGGAGCACGTCAGGCGCGAGCGACGGCAGGCGGATTGTCTACCACAATCCGGCGCGCAGATCAAAGCATCCCTGAAGACGCACGCGCGGACCAAGCGCGGCGCCAAAGAGTTTTACACTGGTGCGGCGGGACAGGAATGACCTGGCCGCGTATCAGGCCCTCGTATGACGCAGCCCCGCCGCGGGGTTCAGCGGCGGCAGGGGCCCGACAGATCTTCCCGCAATCTGGGAAGCGGGCCGCGGGCCGGCGTCAGAACCTGCGGGGCCGGCGCGGGGTCAGTCGCCCGAGCCGGGGTTGGGCGAGAAATGCGCCTCGAGCTTCCCGCTCTTGCCGTCCCAATCCTTGGCGTCGGCCGGCGCTTCCTTCTTCTGCGTGATGTTGGGCCAGGACTTGGCGTAGTCGGCGTTCAGCTTCAGCCACGTGTCGAGATTCGACTCGGTGTCGGGCTTGATCGCCTCGGCGGGGCATTCCGGCTCGCAGACGCCGCAATCGATGCACTCGTCCGGATGGATGACGAGCATGTTCTCGCCTTCGTAGAAGCAGTCCACCGGACAGACCTCGACGCAGTCCGTGTACTTGCACTTGATGCAATTGTCGGTGACGACGTAGGTCATCGGATGTCTTCGTCCTAAAACTCGACTTGGCCCGGGCGGAGCCTGGAGACGGCCCGCGCGCCCGGAGGGTGCTGCGAGGGGAACGCCGGTGAGACCCGACACGGGGACGGATCCCGGAGGCCCACGGCTCTAGACGCTGCCTCCCGGACTGACAAGCGTGCGGGCGCCGCAAGGGTTCGCGTCGGGTCGCTCGCGCGGCCGCTGTGGCGCGACCTCATCACTCGGACGGCCCGTCCGGCCCGTCCTCGACCGACAGGGCACCGCCAGAGAGGTCGTCGTAGAGCAGCCGCGCCTCCGGCGCCGGGCCGCGACGCAGGCCGAGACCGAGGACCCGCACGGCCAGGGTCGCGTGGGGCGCCGCCACCGTGACCACGTCACCGATGCCGATGGCCTTCGCGGGGTTCTCGGTCCGGCTGCCGTTCACCCGCACGAAGCCGTCGGAGGCCAGCCGCGCCGCGAGCGACCGGGTCCGCGCGAAGCGCGCGAACCACAGCCACTTGTCGAGGCGCTGCCGGTCCTCGCGCATCCGCCGCGGATCAGCGCTTCCCGC
The DNA here is from genome assembly GCF_021398735.1 of Methylobacterium oryzae. Lineage (NCBI taxonomy): Bacteria > Pseudomonadati > Pseudomonadota > Alphaproteobacteria > Hyphomicrobiales > Methylobacteriaceae > Methylobacterium > Methylobacterium oryzae. The sequence continues at coordinate 5,571,475 of NZ_CP090349.1, read as the reverse complement.
CGTCGCCGGCCTCGAGCTGCGCCTTCAGGGCCGCGAGCTTGGCGAAGGGCGAGTCCGGATCGGGCGCCCGCTCGCGCCGCGGCGGCCGCTGGTCGGGCCGCGGGCCGGAATGGCGCTGCTCGGCGCCGCGCTGGTCGTCGCGGCGTTCCGGACGGCCGCCCTCGAAGCGGTCGCGGCGCGGGCCGCGGTCCCGGCCGGGGCGCGGGCCACCGTCGCCCTCGGCCCGGCGCTGCTCCGGCCGGCCACCGTCGGGACGCCCCTGTCCCGAATGCTGGCCCTGCTGGCCGCCGTCGCGCCCCCGACCGGCCCCGCGGGGACGGTTCTGCGGGCGCTGGTGGGCCGGGCGCTGGTGGCGCTGCAGGCGCCAGACCTCGATCTGTGGGATCTCGGCTGCGCCCTCGCCCTCGGCACCAACGGCCTCGGCCGTCTCGGCCGCGTCAGGCTCCGCCTCGGCGACCGCGTCGGGCGCGGTCTCCTCGGCGATGGCTTCGGCCGCCGGCGCGGCGTCCGCCTCGGCCGGCTGCTCCGCCTCGGCGTGGGGCGACTCGGTCGCAGATGTCTCGGTCGCTAGCGCCTCGGTGGCCGCGTCGACCGGCGTGCCGGCCAACTCGTCCGCAGTCTCGCCCTCGGCGGGCTCCGCCTCGGGGGCGGCCGGGGCTTCCTCGGCCGCGTCAGCGTGATCGGCGGTGGTCTCGACACCCTCGGCGGCCGGGGCCTCGTCGCCGACCGGCTCGGCGGCATCAGCCTGCGCGGCGACAGCCTCCTCGGAGGAAGCCTCGGCGGCGGTCGGCGCCGCCGGCGCGGTGGCGGCAGCGGGGACGAGCGGCACCGTGATGGCCGGGCCGGGGCGCGCCTCGGAATTGTAGCCGAGCGACTTCAGGATCGAGGCGAAATCCTCGCCCGAGCAGCCGACCAGCGAGGTCATGCCGACGGTGGCCACGAAGCCGTCGCCGTCGGCGGTGCCGTCCGGCGGGGCGCCCGAGGTGGTGCCGGGCCGGTAGGCGATCGCCGGGCGGATCAGGTCGGCGAGCCGCTCCAGGATGTCGACCCGCACCGCCCGCTCGCCGCTGACCCGGAAGCCGGCCGCGCGGTAGAGGCCCTTGGCGATCTCGCGGTCGACCTTGATCGAGGTGCGGCCGGAGCCGGCGAGATGCGCGATCTCGTCGAGGCCGCGCTGGTCGAGGCCGCCGTTGCGCAGGGCCCAGAGCTGGGCCGCGAGCGTGCGGGGCGCCGGCTTCAGCAGCGCCGGCAGGAAGATGTGGTAGGCGCCGAACCGGACGCCGTGGCGGCGGAGGGCGCCGCGGCCCTCCTGATCGAGGCTGCGCATCTCGTGCGCCACCTTCGAGCGCTCCAGCACGCCGAGCGCCTCGACGACTTGGTAGCCGATTCCCTTGGCGAGGCCGGTGAGGTCTGCCGCGGTCTCGATCTCCATCAGCGGCCCGAGCAGCCGCACGATGTAGGCCTTCAACCACGCGTCGAGGCGCGCCTCGACCTTCTCGCGATGCGCGCCGGTCAGGCTGTCGTCCGCCAGCAGACGGATCTGCGGGGCGAACAGCTTCTCGCCGGGGGTGAGCTTGGCGACGGGCGCGCCGGTCCAGCGGATCGTGCCGTCGTGCGAGAGCACGAGGGTCGAATCGGCCGTTGCCGAAAACCGCTCGGCCCGGGACTCGATCTCCCCGGCGAGCGCCTTCTCGGCGGCGCTCCTCAGGGTTTTGGCCTCGTGCCCCTCGGCGCTGGCATCGGGAACGAACAGGAATCCGTGAAGGTGGCCGACATGCTGACCCTCGACGGTGACGTCACCGTCGGCGGTGATCTGGGCTTCGAGCATCGTGTTCTCTCTCAGGCGCCGCATCAGGACGCTTGTGCGCCGGTCGACGAAGCGGCTCGCGAGGCGTTCGTGCAGGGCGTCGGACAGCCTGTCCTCTACCCGACGCGTCTCGCCCTGCCAATGTTCTGGGTCGCGCAGCCAGTCGGGACGGTTCGCCACGAAGGTCCAGGTGCGTCCCTGGGCAATCCGGCGGGACAGCGTGTCGATGTCGCCGTCGGTCCGGTCGATCATCGCGACCTGCTCGGCGAACCACGTGTCGGGGATGCGGCCCGCCATGCCCTTCATGAGGAACCGGTAGAGCTGCGCTACGAGATCGGCGTGCACCTGCGGGTGGACCTTGCGGTAATCCGGCACGCCGCAGACGTCCCACAGGCGGCGCACCGTGGCGGCGCTCCGCGCCATGTCGCGGATGTCGTCCTCCTTCATGAGGATCTCGAGGGCCTGCTGGTCCTCCCCCATGGGCGCGCGCGTCAGGCCCGATTCGCGCGGGTGCTCGTCGAGGCTCGCCTGCAGGCCCTCCAGGCTGCCGAAGCTGAGATCCGGATTGCGCCACTGCAGGATGCGCAGGGGATCGAAGTCGTGGCTCTCCAGCCGCTCCACCAGCTCGGCCTCGAAGGGCGGGCAGCGTCCGGTCGAGCCGAAGGTACCGTCCGCGAGGTGGCGGCCGGCGCGCCCCGCGATCTGGCCCATCTCGGCGGGGGTGAGCTTGCGGAAGCGGGTGCCGTCGTACTTCCAGTTGGCCGCGAACGCGACGTGATCCACGTCGAGGTTGAGGCCCATCCCGACCGCGTCGGTGGCCACGAGGTAGTCGACGTCCCCCGCTTGGTACATCTCGACCTGGGCGTTGCGGGTCCGCGGCGACAGGGCGCCGAGTACCACGGCGGCGCCCCCGCGCTGGCGGCGGATCAGCTCGGCGATCGCGTAGACCTCCTCGGCCGAGAACGCGACGATCGCGGTGCGCCGGGGCAGGCGCGACAGGCGCTTCTCCCCCGCGAAGGTGAGCTGCGACAGGCGCGGCCGCGTGGTGGTGTGGACGTTGGGGATCAGGCTCTGGACCAGCGGCAGCATGGTCGATGAGCCGATCAGGAGCGTCTCCTCGCGGCCGCGGACGTAGAGCAGGCGGTCGGTGAAGACGTGGCCGCGATCCATGTCGGCGGCGAGCTGGATCTCGTCGATGGCGACGTACGCCACGTCGAGGTCCCGGGGCATCGCCTCGATGGTGCAGATCCAGTAGCGCGGACGGTCCGGCTTGATCTTCTCCTCGCCCGTGACGAGGGCGACCTTCTCGGGGCCCACCTTCGCGACGACGCGCAGGTAGACCTCCCGGGCGAGCAGCCGCAGGGGCAGCCCGATCATGCCGGTCGGGTGGGCGAGCATCCGCTCGATGGCGAGATGCGTCTTGCCGGTGTTGGTCGGCCCGAGGACCGCGGTGACGCCGCGGGCGCGGGCCTCGCGGGACAGCGAGCGGCTGGGCGTGGGGCGGAGCAGCGCGTCGATGGTCGGCGGTTCCTTCGAGCGGGAAGGCCGTCGCGGCGCCGTCGCGGCGCGGGCGGGGAGGCGGGTTCGACCGGCCGACCGCGTCAGGGACGCTAGGGCCGGTACGGTCCTCCCCCATATGGGATGCCGCCGCCGCCAGGTCCAATCTGCGGCGTGATCATCGGGTAGACGTCGATCTGCGTCGTCGGCGTGCCCGGCTGCGGCGCCAGGTCGGCGCAGAGCGTGTCGGGGGTCGCGACGAGGGGACCGCGGCGGGGCGGCGTGTTCTCGACGACCTCGGCCGACGAGAAGGCGTCACCGCCGCACCCCGGATCGGCGGACCCGGCACTGAGGGACTGCGCCGCGGCCGGCCCCGCGAGCGCGGCCAGGGCGAGGGCGATTCGGAGGGCAGGCGAGCACATCCGGGCATTATCGCCGGGAACGTGAAGATTCCCTCCACCCGCGCGGCCGCGGTCCCCGCCGTGAAGGTTCCCACCGGCCCGGCGCCTCCCTGGGTCATCTCGCAGCACGCGCGCGGATGGCGCGGGCCGCGTCGAGCCCGGCTGCGACCGGTACGTCGATCAGTCGACGCCCTCGACGAGCACCACCTCGCCGATGCCCGCGGGCCGGCGCTTGGCTACGGCAGCCTGGTACTCGGGCGAGAAGTAGTAGGTGCGCGCCGCCTCGTAGGACTCGAATTCCAGCACGACGTTGCGCGGACGGCCCTCGCCCTCCAGCGCCTCGCAGCGGCCGCCGCGCACCAGCGGCTTGCAGCCGTACTTGCGCATCGCCTCGGAGGCCATGGCGGCGTAGTCCTTGTAGGTGTCCGGGTCGGTGACCGTCATCCGGACGATGATGTAGCCCTTGGGCACTGCTGACCTCCCCGCGCGGCTGCCGCGCCGCGCCGAGGTGCCGGGAAACCGGCCGCCGGTCAAACGCTCCCTGACGCGCCGCTACTGCCCGGACAGGCTCGCCTGCGCGACACTGTTGCCGGCGGCGCCGGCCGTGCCGGTGGTCGTCGGCGTGCCGCTCTGGCTCCAGCGTGTGGCCTCGATGATGTTGGTGCCGATCGTGGTGAGCACCGAGATGCGCAGCGGGATCAGGACGCGCGTCCCCTCGACGGGGGCGAGCCAGACCGACATCTCGCGGTTCTCCTCCATGAACTTGACGCCCGGCCGGTCCGGCCGGTGGCCGGCGACCGCCTGGTAGCGGGCGTTGCATACGAGGACTTGCCCCGCATAGCCGGGCTTCTGCACCGGGCGGGTCTCGGCGTAGCTCAGCACCACGTTGAAGCGGGTGGCGCCGTCGAAGACCGGCAGGGTCCGGTTGCAGTTCTCCGGGTCGAGGGGCTCGCCGCGCCCCTGGGTCGGCATCAGCAGCGCGCTCACCGGGTCGATGATGCCGCGCTTGTTGGCCGGGGTGACCGGCACGCGGTCCTGCATGTCGACGAGCGGCGGCGTGATCTCGGCCTGGACGACGTTGCCGCGCGCCAGGGCCATGCGCACCGCGATGCCGGAACTCGCCGTCTGGGTCGCGATGGCGAAGGCGCCGGGCTGCGGCGCGGCCGAGAAGCTTCCCGAGGCCCGGGCGGAGCCCTTGCCGCCGGTGATCGCGCCGACGAGGCCGGTGAGCACGGCCGACACGTCCATCATGTAGCGGTCGCGGTCGAAGGAGCCGGCCAGGCGGGCCGTGCCGATCGGGAGACCGGCGAGGTTGATACCGTAATCGACCGCCACGGTCGCGGCGGCGGGCGCGGCCCGCTTGGCCCGCGACGTCCGCGCGCCGGCATCGGTCGGGGCCGCGAGGACCGCGACCGCGAGGAGGCTGCCCGCGAGGCGCCCGGCAGCGTGCTTCTTCGACGGCTTGATCATTCGACGGATTGGCGTGGCGCTCATGATCCGGATCGCATCCCAGGGCGGGCGGGCCAAGACACTCGCTCGAACGCACCCTCTCGAACACACCCGCTCGCCGACGTCCTCTGCGACGCACGGAGCGGGGAGAGGCGCCTTCCTGCAGGTGGAAGAAGGCTATATCCCGGCATCGTGGTTAACAGACCGTTGGTCGTCCGGCGCGATGCTGAACCCCGCCGGCACCTTGACGCACCGCGCCTTCGTCGCCTATAGGCTCGCGCCTTCAACAGGACTCCGCCGGACCTGGAACACGCAATGGGCGCCGCCCGCTGCGACGATGATCGCGCCGGCCGCGATCGGGTCTTCACCGGGCGGAACGAGACGGGATCGTTTTTTATCATGGCGCGCCGCTGCGAACTCACCGGCAAGGCCGTTCAGGTCGGCCACCTCGTGAGCCACTCGAACCGCAAGACCAAGTGCCGGTTCCTGCCGAACCTGTGCAACGTCACCCTCCAGTCCGACGCGCTGGGCAAGCGCGTCCGCCTGCGTGTCACGGCGCACGCCCTGCGCTCGGTGGAGCACCGCGGCGGCCTCGACGCCTTCCTGATCAAGGCCGGCGAGGGTGACCTGTCGCAGACTGCCCGCCTCCTGAAGCGCGAGATCCATAAGAAGCTCGCCGAGACCCCGGCCGCCGCGGCCTGAGTCGTCGGGCTTCACGCCCCTATCGGACGGTTTGAACCGCCGTGGCCGTCGAGGCCGCGGCGGTTTCCGCTTGTTTGCGGCTGGCATGCCACTTCAAGCAATCCAGAGCTCGGCCGCAGGCTGCCGTCAATGTCCGGCCGATGCCCCTGCGCCGTCGTTGCGAGCGGAGCGAAGCAATCCAGGCGGCGCCACGTGGACAAGCCCCGCGCCGCCCTAGGTCACTTCGCTGCGCTCGTGATGACGGAGGGGGCTTCGCCGTCCAAGTTGCGAACATGAACCGTGTCGAGGTTCGGATCTGCCAGCTTCCTCGACGCGGATCGTCTGTTGCGCGCGGCAGCGCGCGGCGTGATTACCGCCGCCCGCCCGCTGCGCGCAGCATCCGCCCCGTCGGCGCCGCGCCGTCCTCCTCGAACAGCTCGGCGAGCTTCTCGGTCATCGCCCCGCCGAGCTCCTCGGCGTCGATGATCGTCACGGCGCGGCGATAGTACCGGGTCACGTCGTGGCCGATGCCGATGGCCAGCAGTTCCACCGGCGAGCGCGTCTCGATCTCCTCGATCATCCAGCGCAGGTGCCGCTCCAGGTAGTTGCCGGCATTCACCGACAGGGTCGAATCGTCCACCGGCGCGCCGTCGGAGATCACCATCAGGATCTTGCGCTGCTCCGGCCGTCCGAGCAGGCGCTTGTGCGCCCAGTCCAGGGCCTCGCCGTCGATGTTCTCCTTGAGCAGCCCCTCGCGCATCATCAGCCCGAGGTTCTTCCGCGCGCGCCGCCAGGGCGCGTCGGCCGACTTGTAGACGATGTGGCGCAGGTCGTTCAGGCGGCCGGGATTCGGCGGCTTGCCGGCGGCGAGCCACGCCTCGCGGCTCTGGCCGCCCTTCCAGGCGCGGGTGGTGAAGCCCAGGATCTCCACCTTCACGCCGCAGCGCTCCAGTGTCCGCGCCAGGATATCGGCGCAGGTCGCCGCCACGGTGATCGGCCGGCCGCGCATCGAGCCCGAATTGTCGAGGAGCAGCGTGACCACCGTGTCGCGGAAATTGGTGTCCTTCTCCTGCTTGAAGGAGAGCGGCTGGTACGGGTCGATGACCACGCGCACGAGCCGCGCCGGGTCGAGCTGCCCCTCCTCTAGGTCGAACTCCCAGGCGCGGTTCTGCTGGGCGAGGAGGCGGCGCTGGAGCCGGTTGGCGAGGCGGCCGACCACACCCTGCAGGTGCGAGAGCTGCTTGTCGAGGTAGGAGCGCAGGCGCGACAGCTCGTCGGCGTCGCACAGCTCCTCGGCGTGGATGACCTCGTCGAACCGCGGATTGAACACTTTGTACTCGGGCCCGCGCGCCTCGTTGCCCTGCCGCTGCGGCGGGCGCGAGGCCTCCGAGGCCTCCTCCGACTCCGCGTCCTCGGCCTCCTCGGGCAACTCACCAGACGGTGCGTCGGCGGATTCCTGGGCGCCCTCCTCGATCTCGTCGGAGGCCTCCTCGGAGGTCTCGATCTCGGCGCGCTCGCCCTGGCTCTTCTCCTCCGAATCGCCCTCGCTGGGGTTCTGCTCGTCGTCCTGGGCGTCGTTCTCGTCGTCGTTCTCGTCGTCCTCCGCGTCGAACGGCGTCTCGTCCGACATGTCGAGGGAGGTGAGGAGGTCGCGCACCGAGCGGGCGAACTTGCGCTGATCCTCGATCGAGCCGAGCAGCCCGTCGAGGTTCGGGCCGGCCTTGGCCTCGATATGCTCGCGCCACAGCTCGACGATCTTGGTCGCGGCCTCGGGCGGCTTCTGGCCGGTCAGGCGCTCGCGCACCATCAGGGCGACGGCATCCTCCATCGGAGCGTCGGCCCGGTCGGTGATGGACTCGTACTTGCCGCCGCGATGGTAGCGGTCCTCCAGCATCGCCGAGATGTTGCTGGCCACGCCCGCCATCCGGCGCGACCCGATCGCCTCGACCCGGGCCTGCTCGACCGCGTCGTACACGGCGCGCGCGGGTGCGTTCTCGGGGGCGAGACGGCGGTGGACGGCCACGTCGTGGCAGCCCAGCCGCAGCGCCATGGCGTCGGCGTTGCCGCGCAGCACCGCGACGTCCTGCGCCGAGAGCTTGCGCGGGGGCTCAGGGAGGCGGGCCTTGTCGCCGGTGAGCGCCGGCCGGTCGGTCGCGTAGGTGACCTCGACCTCGGAGCGCCGGGCGATGGCGCGCAGGCACCCGGCCACCGAGCGCTTCAGGGGCTCGGCCACGGGTTCGCGGCGCTCGCCGGGCTTGCGGTTGGAGATGGACATCAGCGCTACCGGTCGTCCTCGAACGCGAAGGGGCGGTTCAGGATCTCGTCCCAGCTGTAGGGACAGTCCGCGGGCAGGGTTTCGGGCGATCGCTTCATCTCGCGAGCGGCTCGGATCCGACCGACCCGGTAGCCTTCGCTGGCGGCTTCGGCGATGCGCGGCTTGAGACCTGGATTTTTGCGCACCTGCCTGTCGATCCGCACGCGCTGTTCCGCAATCGTCAGCGACCCGCTTCGGCTGCGCCGCTCGGGCTGGTGATCCCATTTGAGGGCGTGGGCGAGAAGCACCTCGATCGCGCTCTCGAGCTTATCGTACTGCTCCGAACCCACGTCGCTCAGCTCCTCGGCGATGTTGTCGAGGTCGAGCGCGTCCACCCGGCCGGCGCGGAGCAGCGCCACCTGCTCCTGAACCCAGGTGTAGAGATCGTCCGCGTGGCGGGTCCGTCCCCGCGCGTGCGCAGTCGCCGGGGCGTCCTCGCGCGTCGGGGCCGGATGCGCCATCGCGTCCTCCATGCGGGTCAGCTCAGCGCGACGTTCACCGCGCTCTCGGGCAGCTCCTTGCCGAAGGCGCGCTGGTAGAACTCGGCCACCAGCGTCCGCTCCAGCTCGTCGCACTTGTTGAGGAACGTCACCCGGAAGGCGAAGCCGATATCCTTGAAGATGTCGGCGTTCTCGGCCCAGGTGATCACCGTGCGCGGGCTCATGACGGTGGAGAGGTCGCCGTTCATGAAGGCGTTGCGGGTGAGATCCGCCACGCGCACCATCCGGTTGACGATGTCGCGGCCCTGGTCGCCCCGGTAATGCGTCGCCTTCGAGAGCACGATGTCGACCTCGCGGTCGTGCGGCAGGTAGTTCAGCGTGGTGACGATCGACCAGCGGTCCATCTGGCCCTGATTGATCTGCTGCGTGCCGTGATAGAGGCCCGACGTGTCGCCGAGGCCCACCGTGTTGGCGGTGGCGAACAGCCGGAAGGCCGGGTGCGGGCGGATCACGCGCTTCTGGTCGAGGAGCGTCAGCCGGCCCGAGAGCTCCAGCACGCGCTGGATCACGAACATCACGTCCGGGCGGCCGGCGTCGTACTCGTCGAACACGAGCGCGACGTTGTTCTGCAGCGCCCAGGGCAGGATCCCGTCCTGGAAGGCGGTGACCTGCTTGCCGTCCTGCAGGACGATGGCGTCCTTGCCGACGAGGTCGATGCGCGAGACGTGGCTGTCGAGGTTGATCCGGATGCACGGCCAGTTCAGCCGGGCGGCGACCTGCTCGATATGGGTCGACTTGCCGGTGCCGTGATAGCCGGTGACCATCACGCGGCGGTTGCGGGCGAAGCCGGCCAGGATCGCGAGCGTCGTCTCCCGGTCGAAGATGTAGTCCGGGTCGACATCCGGCACGTGCTCCTCGGGCTCGGCGAAGGCCGGCACCTTGAGGTCGAGGTCGATGCCGAAGACATCGCGGACGGAGACGGTGCGGTCGGGCAGCGCGGCGGGCGTAGCGTCAGAGAGCATTCGGAACCTCGTGAGGCGCGGGCGCTCCACTCCCAAACAGTGAAGCATCCGCGCGGAAGGACGTCGAGCCGGGCCTCCGCGGCGGGGCGGAGCCATCCTTAGACGGCGGCGCGCTCGCGCGCCACCGACCGGCATGGATCCCATATAGGGCCGCCCCGCGCGGTTTGCCCTATCCTGGGTGCGAACCGGCGTGCATCGTTCGTGCCGCTCAGCAGAGACCGGCCGCGCGGAGCACGTCGTGGGCGCGGATGATGTCGCGCAGGCGCTCCTCGAAGGAGCGGTCGCCGCCGTTGGCGTCCGGGTGGAAGCGCTTCACCAGCACCTTGTACTGCGCCTTGATGGCGGCCGCGTCCGCGCCCTCCTCGAGGCCCATCACGTCGAGGGCGCGGCGCACCGTCGCCGAGTGCTTGGGCTTGCGCGGCTCCTCGGGCTGGCGGGCACGCCGGCGCGCGTCGCCGACGCCCTCGCCGCGCAGGATGCCGAGGGGATCGACGTAGGCCCAGTCCCGAACCGGCTCGTCCGCCGGCTTGGCCTCGCCGGTCCGGTTCACGCCCATCGCCCAGGTTGGGCGATGACCGATGATCGCGTCCTTCTGGTAGGCCTGAACGGCGGCGTCGTTCATGCCATCGAAGTAATTGTAGGTGGCGTTGTAGGCGCGGACATGGTCGATGCAGAAGCGCCAGTACTGGCCCTCCGCCTTCCGCCCCTTCGGCGCCCGGTACAGGCCCGGATGGGTGCAGCCGGGGCTCTCGCAGCCGGCTTCCGCGGCGGGCTTCGGCTCGTCGCAGGTCGGCTTGATCCGGATGCTGTCGAACAGGCGCGAGTTGAGATCCATGACGGGCCGATTATGAGGGGGCGGACCTGAGACACAAGGGCACCGGGCCTGATGACGCATGCGCGGGATCGGGCTTGACGGCGCCCACGGACACGACGCGAGGGCACGATGACGGACGGTGCGGGCGCGGGCGGCACCCTGCGGGACTGGATGGAGGCGCGGCTGCGGGAGCAACTCGCGCCGGCGCGGCTCGACGTGATCGACGAGTCGCATCTGCATGCCGGCCACGCCGGAGCGCGGCCGGGGGGCGAGACCCATTACCGGCTCGACATCGTCGCGTCGGCGTTCGAGGGCAAGAGCCGCGTCGAGCGGCACCGCTTGGTGAACGCGCTGCTCGACGACGCGTTCAAGCGGGGTTTGCACGCCCTCGCGCTCCGCGCCCGCACGCCGGCCGAGGCGGCCTGAATCGGGGCCCCGCTGGGGACGCGGGCGGGATCGCGCCGACGGGGTACGGGACGGGAGGCACGGGACAGATATGGTGACGGAGCCGCCGATCCGCATCCGCCCGCTCGCGGGCTGCGCACCCGACGCGGGGGCGCGGCGCGCCGTCGTCGCGCGGCCGGGGAGGGCGCCATGGCCCTGCGCGTGACGCCGCGCATCGCCATCGACGAGGACGAGATCGAGCTGTCCTTCATGCGCGCCTCGGGGGCCGGCGGACAGAACGTCAACAAGGTCGAGACCGCGGTCCAGCTGCGCTGGGCGGCGCTGGCCTCGCCCGCCATCGACGAGCGGGTGCGGGCCAACCTGGTGCGGCTCGCCGGGCGGCGGATGACCAAGGACGGCGTGCTCGTCCTCGCCGGGCAGCGGCACCGGACGCAGGAGCGCAACCGGGCCGACGTGCTGCAGCGGCTCGTCGATCTGGTGGCGGAGGCGGCCAAGCCGCCGCCGCCGATCCGCCGGCCCACGAAGCCCACCCGGGGCTCGCAGGAGCGGCGAATCGGCGCGAAGAAGAGCCGCGCCGCGATCAAGCAGGGCCGGGGCAGCGTCCGGGATTCGGACGGCTGACCCCGATCCCGCCGCCGCGGCCGGGTCTCAGTGGATCGCGTCGATGACCTCGGCCTTCGGGCTGGCGTCGGGCGCCGGGGAGGAGCCCGCCACCAGGGTGCTGCCCGGCTTGGCGATGGTCAGGACGATCGCGATCATCGCCAGGATGGCGGCCAGAGCCGCCGGGAACAGGAAGGCCGATTCGCCGTAGCGCATGTCGAGCAGGCCGCCGACGACGGCGCCGGTGCTGAGCCCGGCCCAGAGCGGCGCCTGGATCCAGAAGGACGGCGCCACCGTGCCGAGCAGCAGGTTGGCGCAGCCCGTGCCGAAACGCACCACGGCGCCCGTGACGTAGGTGAGCGCCAGGGAGCGGCCGCCCTCGTCCTGCAGCGTCGCGTTCTGGAGGCCCAGCGCCAGGACGATCGGATAGGCGTGGAGCGGGTACGCGAAGGTACCCCAGGGCATCAGCAGGCCGCCGGCGAGCAGCAGGGCCTGGAGCGTCAGCAGCACGGCGAGGCGCCAGCGCCCGACCCAGGCGGCGATCAGCGTCCCCAGGAAGGCGCCGAAGCAGAACATGCAGATGGTGCTGGCGACGCGGCTGACGTTCTCCCAGTCGGCGTTGGCGACCGCCACGCCGAAGCGGGTGGTGTTGCCCGACATGAACGACATGAAGAGCTGCGAGAATTCCAGGAAGCCGATGGAGTCGGCGCAGCCCGCGAGCGCCGCGAGGGCGATCGCGAAAGGGATGCGGGTTCGCGGATCGGCGGGAAACGACTTGTCGGCCGGTGGCTCAGGTTTCTGCTCCGGTGCTGCACCACCTGTCCGACTTCCGTATTCCGCCATGCTGATCCCCCGATCGAGCCGCCGCGCCTAGTCGCGGTCGACTGACAATGGACGAATAGCGGAGCGGTTTCATGCCGATGTGCGCCGCAACACAACGACGCGCCCCGGCACTGGCCGTCCGCCCTCGCGACGGACTTCCGCCGGTCTCGTCGTCAGCAGCTCCAATCCGGACGCGGCTGCCGTCGCCGCGATGTGGGCCTCCGCGTGGGCGTAGCGGCCGTCCTCGCCCAGGACGGAACCGGGGCCGTCGTGGGATTGCACCGTGACGGCACCGAGCCCGCCCGGCCGCAGGACCCGCCCCACCCGCGCCAGGAACGTCGCGAGGTCCGCGACGTAGATCAGGACGTCCGCGGCGAGGCAGAGGTCGGCCGACGCCTCCGGCAGGTCGGTCAGGGCGGCGCCGATGTCGCCCTCGACGAGGCGCTCGTAGAGCGGCCGACCCCGCGCCGTCTTGGCCCGCGCCAGCGCCAGCATCCCGGGTGAGAGGTCGATCCCGGTCAGATGGTCGACCCGGTCGCGCACGACCTCGCCCATGAGCCCCGTGCCACAGCCGAGATCGACGGCGACCGCGAAGCGCTCCGGAACGCGCGGCAGGGCGTCGCGGACGAGTTGCGGGCCGACATAGCCGAGGCCGTCCACGAGGTGGCGCTCGAACCGTGGCGCGTAGTCGTCGAACAGGGTGCGGACATAGGCCGGCGACAGGACCGGGAGAATGTCGCCGCCGCCCAGGCGGACGAGATGCGCGCGCACGCCCAGCCGGTCCTCGGGATCGATGTCGAGGGCGCGGGAAAAGGCCTGCGCCGCGGCGTCGCGCAGGGCCGGATCGGGGCCGGCGGCGGCCAGGCCCGCGCGCGCCCGGCCCAGCAGGAGCCAGGCCGGCGCGTAGCGCGGGGCGCGTTCCAGGACCTGCTCGGCGAGGTCGGCGGCGGCCGCGTGGTCGCCGTCGGCGAGGCAGGCCTCGGCGTAGCGGTAGCGGCGATCGGCGAGGAGGTCGCCGGAACTGAGCTGCGAGGCCATGCGTCTGCCGGGTCGGGGGCGCCTATATACCGGGGCCACCGGCGGACTCCACCGGCAGCACGGACCCGATGCCGATACGCGCCAGCGATCTCCTCACCCTGACCCGCGAGGGTCTCTACTGCCCCCTCGGACGCTTCCACGTTGATCCGACCTGGCCCGTGGAGCGCGCGCTGATCACGCACGGGCACGCCGACCACGCCCGCGCGGGCCACGGCCAGGTGCTGGCGACGCCCGAGACCCTGCGGATCATGGCGGTCCGCTACGGGACGGATTTCTGCCGCCAGCGGCAGGAGGCGCAGCTCGGCGCGGCGCTCCGCGTCGGCGACGTCACCGTGCGCTTCGCCCCGGCCGGCCACGTCCTCGGGTCGGCGCAGATCGCCATCGAGCGGGACGGCGTCCGCGTCGTGGTGTCGGGCGACTACAAGCGCGCGCCGGACCCGACGTGCCTGCCCTTCGAGGTCGTGCCCTGCGACGTGTTCATCACCGAGGCGACCTTCGGACTGCCGGTCTTCACCCATCCCGACACGCGGGGCGAGGTCCGCAAGCTCCTCGAATCGGTCCGGCTGTTCCCGGAGCGCGCCCACATCGTGGGCGCCTACGCGCTCGGCAAGGCGCAGCGGGTGATGGCGCTCCTGCGCGAGGAGGGCTGGGACCGCCCGATCCACCTGCACGGCGCCATGGAGAAGCTGACGACGCTCTACAAGGAGGAGGGCGTGCCGCTCGGCGACACGCCCAAGGTCGTGGCCGCCGAGCGGAAGGACCTGCACGGGGCGATCGTGCTCTGCCCGCCCTCGTCGATCCAGGACTTGTGGTCCCGCAGGTTTCCCGACCCGGTGACCTGCTTCGCCTCGGGCTGGATGCGGGTGCGCGCCCGCGCCCGCCAGAAGGGCGTCGAGCTGCCGCTGGTGATCTCCGACCATTCCGACTGGCCGGACCTGGGCCGCACCATCCGCGACACCGGCGCCGGGGAGGTCTGGGTGACCCACGGCCAGGAGGACGCGTTGGTCCACTGGTGCGGGACCCAGGGGATCCGGGCGAAGCCGCTCCACCTGCTCGGCTACGGCGATGACGGCGAGGTCGAGGGGACCTCGGAGGCGGGCTCCGGGGCGGAGGCGGCGGCGTGAACGACTTCGCCCACCTGCTCGACCGCCTCGCCTACGAGCCGCGCCGCAACGCCAAGCTGCGCATGCTCCAGGACTACTTCGCGCGCACGCCCGATCCCGAGCGCGGTTACGCGCTCGGTGCCATGACCGGCACGCTGAGCTTCCGCGAGGCCAAGCCGGCCCTGATCCGGGGACTGGTCGAGGAGCGGATCGACCCGGTGCTGTTCCGGCTGTCGCACAATTACGTGGGCGACCTCGCGGAGACGACGGCGCTGATCTGGCCGGGACCGGCGGAGGCGCCGCGGGAACCGGGCCCCGGCCACAACAACCCGCCGCCGCACGTCCCGACCCTGGCCGAGGTCGTGGAAACCCTCGCGACCATCCCCAAGCGCGATCTGCCCCGCCATCTTGCCGACTGGCTCGACGCCCTCGACGAGACCGGGCGCTGGGCGCTCCTGAAGCTGGTCACCGGCAACCTGCGGGTCGGCGTCTCGGCGCGGCTCGCCAAGACGGCGGTGGGCGCGCTGGGCAACCACGACGCCGACGCCGTCGAGGAGGTCTGGCACGGGCTGACCCCACCCTTCGAGACCCTGTTCGCCTGGGTCGAGGGCCGGGCCGAGCGGCCCGAGACCCTGAACCCCGCGCCGTTCCGGCCGCCGATGCTGTCGCACCCGATCGAGGAGGAGGCCGACCTCGAGAAGCTGGAGGCCGGGGCGTTCTCCGCAGAGTGGAAGTGGGACGGCATCCGCGTCCAGCTCGTCGGCGGTCTCGACCGGGCCGGCCAGCAGGTCGGGAAGGTCTATTCGCGCACCGGCGAGGACATCACCGGGGCGTTCCCGGACCTCGCCGAGGCCATCACCTTCGCGGGCGCCCTCGACGGCGAGCTGCTGATCCTCCGCGAGCGGCGGGTGCAGAGCTTCAACGTGCTGCAGCAGCGCCTGAACCGGAAGGCCGTGACGGGCAAGCTCCTGGAGGAGTTCCCGGCCCACGTGCGGGCCTACGACCTCCTCACCCTGGAGGGCGACGACCTTCGGGCAGAGCCCTTCGCGGAGCGGCGGCGGAAGCTGGAGGCGCTGGTCACGCGCCTCGACCACGCGCGGATCGACATCTCGCCGCTCGTGCCCTTCGCGGACTGGGAGGCTCTGGCGGCCGCCCGGGCGGACCCGGCCTCGGTGGGCGCCGGCGCGGATGCCGACGCCATCGAGGGCGTGATGCTCAAGCGCCTCAACAGCCCCTACCTGCCGGGACGCCCCAAGGGACCCTGGTGGAAGTGGAAGCGCGAGCCGCACATCGTCGACGCCGTGATGATGTACGCCCAGCGCGGGCACGGGAAGCGCTCCTCCTTCTACTCGGACTACACGTTCGGCGTCTGGCGGGAGGCCCCCGAGGGCGGCGACGAGCTGGTGCCGGTGGGCAAGGCCTATCACGGCTTCACCGACGTCGAGCTCGCCAAGCTCGACCGCTACGTCCGCAACAACACCACCAAGCGCTTCGGTCCGGTGCGCGAGGTCGCCCACGGCCGCGAGGCCGGGCTCGTCCTTGAGATCGCCTTCGAGGGCGTGCAGCGCTCGACCCGGCACAAGTCGGGCGTGGCCATGCGCTTCCCCCGGGTCAGCCGCATCCGCTGGGACAAGCCGCCCGCGGAGGCCGACCGGATCGACGTGCTGGAACGGATCCTCGCCCGGGGCGAGCGCGAGATCGCGCCGGGCGCGACGCTGATGGAGAAGTCCGCATGAGGCAGGGACACGGACGGGAGGGCAGGATCGGGTCGGTCGAGGCGCTGGCCTCCGGTCCGGTGGAGCGTCACGCCAGCGCGCGCCTCACCGTCGCGACCCCGGGACCGGGCTTCACGGACTTCACCGCCGCGGTGGCCGCGTTCGTGCGCGACAGCGGCGTCCGGGACGGGCTCCTCACGGTGTTCTGCCGGCACACCTCGGCCTCGCTGACCATCCAGGAGAATGCCGATCCCGACGTCCAGACCGACCTGATGACCGCGCTCGACGGCTTCGCGCCGCGCCACGCCGGCTACGTCCACGGCGCCGAGGGGCCGGACGACATGCCGGCCCATATCCGCACCCTGGTCACCGATTCGGCCCTGACCATCCCGCTGGTCGGCGGGGCGCTGGCGCTCGGCACCTGGCAGGGGATCTACCTGATCGAGCACCGCGACCGGCCGCACCGGCGGGAGATCGTGCTGAGCGCCCTCGGGGCGTGACGCGTCCGCCGGCGTCGCGCGGGCGGCGCGGGCCGGCTCAGCAACATGCGGTCACACACCGTCGGTTAACCATAGTGGGTCCTTATCGGCTTCCGTCGGATCGGGGACCGTGCCGCTCCGGCGAACGGAGACCCCGATGGGCCTTTACACCGCGCTCTCGAACTCGATTTCCGGCGCCTCGGCGCAGTCGCTGGCCCTGAACAATATCTCGGGGAACATCGCCAACACCCAGACGGTGGGCTTCAAGTCCACCGAGACGCGGTTCGCCGACATGCTGGCCGAGACCCGGGACGGCACGCAGCTGACCGGCGGCGTGCTGCCGAGCACGCGCAACAGCCTCAACATCCAGGGCACGATGCAGTCGACCGGTGTGGCGACCAACCTCGCGATCTCGGGCAACGGCTACTTCGTCGTCAAGAAGAACACCGGGACGCCGGACAGCCCGGCCTTCGCCGGCGACACCGGCTACACGCGGCGCGGCGACTTCGCTCCGGACGCCAGCGGCTATCTCGCGAACGGCGCGGGCTACTACCTGTTCGCCGGCCCCTCGGCGACGACCCCCGTCCAGGTTCCGACCGGGGCGAGCACCCT
The DNA here is from genome assembly GCF_021398735.1 of Methylobacterium oryzae. NCBI lineage: Bacteria > Pseudomonadati > Pseudomonadota > Alphaproteobacteria > Hyphomicrobiales > Methylobacteriaceae > Methylobacterium > Methylobacterium oryzae. The sequence continues at coordinate 5,554,276 of NZ_CP090349.1, read as the reverse complement.
GGCGAGCCTCGCGGTCTCGCCCGCCGGCACCCTCACGGGCACGGCCGCGGACGGCAGCACCCTGGCCCTCGGCACGCTGCAGCTGGCGCAGTTCGGCATGCAGGACAACCTCGCCTCGCTCGATGGCGGCACTTACGTGGCCACCGGCCAGTCCGGGACGCCGAGCTACGGCCTCAACGGCGCGACCATCACGGCCGGCTCGGTGGAGCAGTCCAATGCCGGGATCTCGGATCAGTTCTCGAAGATGATCGAGACCCAGCAGGCCTACACGGCCAACACCAAGGTCATGAGCACCACTGACCAGATGCTGCAGGACGCCATCGCGATGTACACCTGAGGCGGCCCCGTCAGAGGAACTTCAGCGGGTCCTTCTCGGGTGGGGGCGGCGCCACGTCGGCGCGGTTCCACCAGCCGCCGCCGAGGGCCACGAACAGCGCGGCGGTGTCGGCGTACTGGGTGGCGCGCGCCGCCGCCGAGGTCACCAGCGCCGAGAGGTAGCCCTGCTGGGCGATCAGCACCTGCGAGGAGGTGATCGCCCCGGCCGTGTACTGCTTGCGGATCAGCGCGAGGCTCTGGTTCGTGGCGCTCACCGCTGCGTCGGCGGCGGCCACGGCCTTCGCGTCGGCCTGGAGCGCGCGCAGCGCGTCCGCGACGTTCTGGAAGGCGGTGATCACCGTCGCCTTGTACTGCGCCTGCGCCTCCGTCAGCGATTCCTCGGCGGCCTGCTGGCGCCGGAACAGGGTGCCGGCATCGAAGATCGGCGCCGTCGCCTGCCCGATGATCGTGAAGAACGCCGCGCCCGGATTGGCGATCTGGGCGATCCGCGTGGCGCTGGAGCCGCCCGTGGCGGTCAGGCTGAACTGCGGCAGGCGGTTCGCCACCGCGACGCCGACATTGGCACTCGCCTGCTGCACCAGGGCCTCCGCCGCCTTCACGTCGGGGCGCTGCTGCACGAGCCGCGAGGGCAGGCTCACCGGGAGCCGGGTCGGCAGGCGCAGGGCGGCGAGGTCGAAGGTCTCGGAGGCCTCGTCGGAGGGCAGGCGCCCCACCAGGGCGGTCAGCAGGTTGCGCTGCTGGGCGAGCGCCTTCTCCAGCGGCGGCAGGAGCTGCTGTGACAGCGCCAGCGCGGCCTGCTGCTGCACCACGTCGGCCCCGGCGATCTGACCCAGCGAGAGCTGCTTGTTGTAGAGCTGCAGGACCTCGGTCTGCGCCTGGATCACCTTGCGGGTCGCGTCGATCTGCGCGCGCAGGGACGCTTCCTGGATCGCGGCGGCGACGACGTTGGCGGTCAGGCTCAGGTAGGCCGCCTCCAGCTGGAAGCGCTGGTTCTCGGTGGTGGCCTCCAGCGACTCGATCTGCCGGCGATTCCCGCCGAACACGTCGGGATTGTACGAGACCACCGCCTGCGGCGTGGACAGGCTGTAGAGGTACCGGCTCTGATTGTTGAGGGGCGATTGCAGGTCGAGGCCGGGCGCCAGCGCCCCCTGGACCTGCGGCGTCGCGGTCAGGCTCGGGTAGAGGGTGCCCTTCTGGGCCAGCACGTTCTGCTGCGCCACCCGCAGGGAGGCCTGCGCGGCCTCCAGCGTTGGGTTGTTGGCGAGCGCCTGCTCGACGACGCGGTTCAGGGCCTTCGAGTGGAACAGCCTCCACCACTCGCCCGGGATGTCGGCGCCGGACACGAAGCTCTGGTCGGCCGAGCCGCCCTGCCGGGTCCGGATGTTGTCGGCCGCGGAGGGGTTCTGCAGCGGCTCCTTGGTGTAACGGCCGACCGGCGGAGCCTCGGGCGCCACGAAGTTCGGGCCGACCGCGCAGGCCGACAGGCCCAGGGAGGCCGCCAGCCACGCGGTCGCCCGTCCGCACCGTCTCGGCGCAAAGCTCACCATCCCGCCCCCGAAAACCTCACCTCGGTAGAGCGGCGCGACCCGCTGCCAAGTCAATCCGACCATCCCCGGGCGGCGCGCGCGGCGCGGCCGTTGTGGCCCCCCTGCAACGGGCCGCGCGCCGGCCCGCGTGGTCGTGAGCCGGCTCACGCGGCGGCCCGGTGCGCGGGCCGCGCCTGGGCGTCCGGGTTCGGGCGGCGTCGGGAGAACAGTGAGATCAGCACCGGGACGATCACGAGGATCAGGTTCGGCGCCAGGATGATGCCGCCCACCACCACGAGCGCCAGCGGCTTCTGCACCTGCGAGCCGATGCCGGTGGAGACCGCGGCCGGCAGCAGGCCGACGCAGGCCGCCACGCAGGTCATCATCACCGGGCGCATGCGGACCACGGCGGCGTGCCAGACCGCCTCCTGCCGCTTCCAGCCCTCGTCGAGCAGCTGGTTGTAGTAGGCGAGCAGGATCACGCCCTCCATGGTCGAGATCCCGAACAGCGCGATGAAGCCGATCGCCGCCGAGATCGAGAACGGCGTGCCGGTCAGCGCCAGGGCGAAAATGCCGCCGATCATCGCCATCGGGATGACCGACAGGGTCAGCAGCATGTCGGCCACCGATGAGAAGTTGATGTAGAGGAGCAGCGCGATCAGCAGCAGCGTGATCGGCACCACGAGGCTGAGGCGGGCGGCCGCCTCCTTCAGGTTGGTGAACTGGCCGACCCATTCCAGCCGGTAGCCTGGCGGGAGGTCGACCGCGTCGGCGACCTTGCGCTGGGCCTCGAGCACGGCGCTGCCGAGGTCGCGGCCGCGCACCGAGAACTTCACCGGGATGTAGCGCTGCTGGTCCTCGCGGTAGATGAACGAGGCGCCGGAGACGAGGTCGACGTCGGCGATCTCGGAGAGCGGCACCTGGATCACGCCGCCGTTGGGGTTCTGGGCGCCGACCGCGATGTTGCGGATGCCGGCGAGCGAGGAGCGGTACTCCTTGGCGAGCCGCACCCGCATCGGGAAGTGCCGGTCCGAGCCGTACTCGTAGAGGTCGCCCGCGGTCTGGCCGCCGATCGCCGCCTGGATCGTGGTGTTCACGTCGCCGATCGAGAGGCCGTAGCGGGCGGCCTTGTGGCGGTCGACGTCGATCCGCACCGTCGGCTGGCCGAGGGATTCGAACACCGACAGGTCGGTGACGCCGGGGACGGTGGCGAGCGCGGCCTTGACGGCGTTGGCGGTCTTGGTGAGCTGCGCGAGGTCGTTGCCGTAGATCTTGACCGAGTTCTCGCCCTTCACGCCCGAGGCGGCCTCCTGGACGTTGTCCTCGATATACTGTGAGAAGTTGAACTCGATACCGGGGAATTCTGCCTCCAGCTTCTTGCTGAGGTCCTGGATCAGCGTCTCCTTGTCGAGGCCCTTGCGCCACTGGTCGATGGGCTTGAGCGGCGCTAGGATCTCGACGTTGAAGAATCCCGTGGCGTCGGTGCCGTCGTTCGGGCGGCCCTGGTGCGACAGGACGGTGGTGACCTCCGGGACCTCCTGGAAGATCTTGCGCATGCGCTGGACGTAGGCGTTGCCGGCCTCCAGCGAGATCGAGGACGGCATCGTCCCGCGCACGTAGAGGTTGCCCTCCTCGAGACGCGGCAGGAATTCGAGGCCGAGGTTGCGGGCCGTGAGGCCCGAGACCAGCAGAACCGCCAGCATCACGGCGACCGCCAGGATCCGGTTGCGCAGGCCGAAGCGCAGGGCCGCCTCGTGGCCGACGCGCAGCACCCGCACGATCAGGGTGTCGCGCTCCTCGAGCTTCTTCGGCAGCATGAGGGCCGAGAGCGCGGGCGAGACGGTGAAGGTCGCCAGCAGGCCGCCGAGCAGCGCGTACGCGTAGGTCTTGGCCATCGGGCCGAAGATGTGGCCCTCGACGCCGGTCATCGTGAACAGCGGCAGGAAGCCGACGATGATGATCGTCGCCGAGAAGAAGATCGCCCGGTTCACCTCGCGCCCGGCGATCGCGATCGTGCCGAGCCGCCCGGTGAGGCCGTCGGGCGGATCCTCGCCCTTCACGTGATCGGGCTCGGCGATGTGGCGGAAGACGTTCTCCACCATGATCACGGTCGCGTCGACGATCAGGCCGAAATCGATCGCGCCGAGCGACAGCAGGTTGGCCGAGTCGCCGCGCACCACCAGGATCAGGATCGCGAAGCCGAGCGCGAACGGGATCGTGGCCGCCACGATGATCGCGCTCGTGAGCGAGCCGAGGAACAGCCACTGCACCACGAAGACCAGCACCACGCCGAAAACGAGGTTGTGCATCACCGTGTGGGTGGTGGTGTGGATCAGGCCCGAGCGGTCGTAGATCCGCTCGATCTTCACGTCGGGCGGCAGGATCGTGGAGCTGTTGATCTTGTCGATCTCGGCCTCGACCCGCTCCAGCGTCGGCAGGCTCTTGCCGCCGCGGGTCATGAGCACGATGCCCTCGACGATGTCGGGCTGGTTGTCGTGGCCGACGATGCCGAGGCGCGGGGCGTTCGACACGCGCACCTCCGCCACGTCTCGCACCAGCACCGGGGTGCCGTTGACGAGGCTGATCATCGTGTCGCGAATGTCGTCCATGTCGCGGATCAGGCCGATGCCGCGCACCACCGCCGATTGCTGCCCGACGTTCAGCGTCTGGCCGCCGACGTTGATCGAGGCGTTGTTCAGTGCGTTGGTCAGCTGCACCAGGGTCAGGCCCTGGGCCTGGAGGCGATTCAGGTCGACCGCGACCTCGTACTCCTTCGCCTTCCCGCCGAAGGCCGTGACGTCGACGACGCCGGGGATCGCCTTGAACCGGCGCTGCAGCACCCAGTCCTGCAAGGTCTTCATGTCCATGGGCGAGTAGCCCGCCGGGCCGACGAGCTTGTAGCGCATGATCTCGCCCACCGGGCTCGTCGGCGAGATCTGCGGCGTGGCGCCGTTGGGCAGGGTCGGCGCCTGCGACAGGCGGTTGAGCACCCGCTGCAGCGCCTGCTCGTACGTGTACTCGTAGTTGAACTGGACCTTCACGTCCGAGAGGCCGAACAGCGAGATCGTCCGGACCACCTGGGCGTTCGGGATGCCGGCGAGCGCCACCTCCAGGGGGATGGTGATGTAGCGCTCGATCTCGTCGGCCGACTGGCCCGGATTCTGGGTGATCACGTCGACGAGCGGCGGGACCGGATCCGGGTAGGCCTCGATGTTGAGCTGCGTGTAGGCGCCGTAGCCGACGCCGAGCATCACGACGAACAGCAGCACCACCAGCACGCGCTGGCGCAGCGAGAAGGCGATCAGGGCGTTCATCGGATCCCCGCTCAGGACGCCTTGTCGCCGGTGGCCGCCCGGTCGATGAACAGGGCCCCGCGCGTGACGACCTGCTCGCCCGCGCTCAGGCCCTGGACGACCTGGGCGTTGTCGCCGTTGATCAGGCCGAGCTTGATGTCGCGCGCCTCCACGGCGCCGTCGGGCCGCGCCACCCAGACGTGGGTGCGGTCGCCCTCGTACACGATGGCGGCCACCGGCACGCTCGGGCTCGGCTCACCCTTGCCGGTGATGATCGTGTAGGTGGCGAACATCTCCGGGCGCAGCACCCGGTCCGGGTTGTCGACCTCGCTGCGCACCGCGAGGCGCCGCGTCGCCGGGTCGAGGCTGGAGGCCATGTAGTTCACCCGGGCCTTGAACACCCGCGCGCCGAAGCCCGCCACCTTCGCCTCGACCTCCTGGCCGATGCGGATCTTGGGGATCTCGCTCTCGCGGACGTTGGCCACGAGCCAGACCGTCGACAGGTCGCCGATCACGAAGACCGGGTCGCTGGAGGCCGAGAGGTACTGTCCGATGCCGACCTTGCGCTGGACGATCGTGCCGGCGATCGGCGCCCGGATCTGCGTCTCGGCGCTCATCGTGCCGTTCTTCTCGAAGGCGGCGATCTCGGCGTCGGTCTTGCCCAGCAGGCGCAGGCGGCTCCGCACCGCGTCGAGGGCGCCCTCGGCGGTCTTCAGGTCGCTCTGGGCGGCGATGACGTCGTTCTGGGCCGACTGGTAGTCCTTCAGTGCCGTCGCGCGGGCCTGGAACAGCTCCTGCTGGCGCTGCGCGATGGTCTGGTCGAGCTTCAGGAGCGCCTGCTGCTTCTGGAGGTTGTTCACGGCCGCCTGATAGTCGTTCTGCGCCTGGACCATGTCGGTGGCCTCGAGCGTCAGCAGCACGTCGCCGGCCTTCACGTCGTCGCCGGCGCGGACCAGGACCTTCGTCACCCGGCCGGCATAGGGCGAGACCACCGGGACGTTGTCGTCCTCGTTGAGGGCGATCCGTCCCTCGGCCGAGCCCTCGGGCCGGAATACGAGGTTGGCGACCGGCAGGATCTCGAAGGCGGCCCGCTGTTCCTTGGAGGGCCGGAACACCCGCTCCACCGGGCCGGCCTTCTCCACGTCGATGCCCGGGTCGGGGTTGCCCGGGGCGAACAGCCCGGTCACGGCCGCGACGAGGTGCGCGGCGGCCTCGCGGGTCCGGTCGGGAAACGCGATGGCGGCGCCCAGGGCGGCCGCGAGCAGGACGGCGGCGATCAGCAGGCCGGGCCATCGGCGCCCGCGCGCGGGGCCGGCGACGGCCTCGTCCTGGTCCAGCGGATTTCGGGCGTCCATGCGGATGATCTTCTAGGTCCGGACCGAGAGTCCGGGCTGGGTGACGAGAGTACGATACGTGCCCGGACGACGCCTACATCAATGCGGTCGCTGGTGCTTTTCTATGGCGCGCCGCGGGAAGATTCGGGCGGTACGGCGTGCCTAGAGCAAAGCTTGTCCGACAGGCAATCGATCCGGCGCCCCGGTCGCGAAACCGTGTGGCCCCGTCTTCCTTTGACGGGATTTGTTACAATATGACAACGCTCGCGGGTCCAGGCCCGCGCGATCCCGCACCCGTCACCGAAGAAGCCGTCATGTCCGATACGAGCAACGCTTCCGCCCCGGCCGCTCCCGGTTCCGCCTCCGGCAAGATCCCGGTCACCGTGCTCACCGGCTACCTCGGCGCGGGCAAGACCACGCTCCTCAACCGGATCCTCACCGAGAACCACGGCAAGCGCTACGCCGTGATCGTCAACGAGTTCGGCGAGATCGGCATCGACAACGACCTCGTCGTCGGCGCGGACGAGGAGGTGTTCGAGATGAACAACGGCTGCGTCTGCTGCACGGTGCGCGGCGACCTGATCCGGATCATGGACGGGCTGGTGAAGCGCCGGGGCAAGTTCGACGCGATCATCGTCGAGACGACCGGCCTCGCCGACCCGGCCCCCGTGGCGCAGACCTTCTTCGTCGACCAGGATGTCGGCGAGGCCGCCCGCCTCGACGCCGTGGTGACGGTGGCCGACGCCAAGTGGCTGTCCGACCGCCTGAAGGACGCGCCGGAGGCGAAGAACCAGATCGCCTTCGCGGACGTGATCCTGCTCAACAAGAGCGACCTCGTGTCCCCGGCCGACCTCGACCGCGTCGAGGCCGAGATCCGCACGATCAACCCGCTGGCCAAGCTCCACCGCACGCAGAAATGCGCCGTGCCCCTCGACGCGGTCCTCGAGCGCAACGCCTTCGACCTCGACCGCATCCTCGACGTCGAGCCCGACTTCCTCGAGGCGGGGCACCACCACCATCACGATTCCGACATCCGCTCGATCTCGGCCAAGATCGAGGGCGCGGTCGACCCGGACAAGTTCATGCCGTGGATCTCGAACCTCACCCAGTCGCAGGGTCCGGACATCCTGCGGTGCAAGGGGATCGTGGCCTTCCCCGACGAGCCGAAGCGCTTCGTCTTCCAGGGCGTGCACATGATCCTCGACGGCGACGTGCAGGGGGACTGGGGCCAGGACGAGGAGCGGGTCTCCCGGGTGGTCTTCATCGGCCGCAACCTCGATCCGGCGGCGATCAAGGAGGGCTTCGAGGCCTGCCGCGCCTGAACGGGCGCCGCCTCCCCGGCGCCCCGCGCCGGGAAGGCGATTCTCAACGTTTCCGTGGCATCACGGACGGCGCGGGCCCGCGTAACCGGCCCGCGGAGCCCGCGTATCCATGGCCCACACCGCAGCGCCCGCAGGCCCGGTCCCGTCCGGGTCGGCGGGCGGAATCCCGCTCATCGCGGCCGTCGAGGGGCTGGCCAAGGCGCTGTTCGCGGCGTTCGTCTTCTTCGCCTGCTTCGCCTTCTCGGAGACCTCGCCCTACGACGCGGTCGCGATCCCCACGATCCTGCTCTGGCTCTGCCTCGGCGTCCGGCTGCACCGCGGGGCGGTGCCCCTGGTGGCGCTCCTGCTCCTCTACCTCGCGGGCATCGTCACCGCGCTGCTGCCCTACCTGAACGAGGAGTTCCCGGTCACCTGGACGGTGCAGCTGGTCTATCTCTCGATCACCTGCATCTTCTTCGCGATGTTCTTCGCGGACGACACCCACGCCCGGATGGAGCTGGCGCTCAAGGCCTACACGGCGAGCTGCGTGTTCTCGGCGGCTCTGGGCATCGTCGGCTACCTGCAATGGCTCGGGATCGAGGACCTGTTCTACAAGTACGACCGGGCCTCGGGCACGTTCCAGGACCCGAACGTCTTCGGCTCGTTCCTGACGCTCGGCGCGCTCTACCTGATGCACGGCCTGCTCACCGGCTCCACGCGCCGGCCGCTCGTGTCGCTCGCCGGCCTGCTGATCATCGTGGCCGGCATCTTCCTGTCGTTCTCGCGCGGGTCCTGGGGCGGGAGCGCCGTCGCGGTGCTGCTGATGGTGGGATCGGTCTACGCCGGCAGCGACTCCCCGCGCCTGCGCCGCCGCATCGTGCTCCTGACCCTGGCGACCATCGTTCTCGGCACCGTCGCGGTGATCGGGCTGCTCTCGGTCGACCACGTCCACAAGATGTTCGAGACCCGGGCGGCCCTGACCCAGGACTACGACCAGGGCGAGACCGGCCGCTTCGGCAACCAGATCCGCGGCTTCGCCATGCTGCTGGAGCGGCCGTTCGGGATGGGGCCGATGCACTGGCGGCTGATCTTCGGGCTCGAACCGCACAATTCCTACATCGGCTCCTTCGCCAACGGCGGCTGGCTCGGCGGGGCCGTGTTCATCGGCCTCGTGGTGGCGACCGGCCTCGTCGGCTTCCGGCTCCTGGCGCAGCCGTCGCCGGTCCGGGCGCACGCCCAGATCGTCTGGCCGGCGCTGCTGATGTTCTTCCTGCAGGCCGTCCAGATCGACATCGAGAAGTGGCGCCACGTCTACATGATGCTGGGCATGGTCTGGGCGCTGGAGGCCGCGCGGTTGCGCATGGGCACGCGGCCGCAGGCGGGCGCGCTTGAAACGCGGCGCTAGGCGCGGCATCGCTCGGTCGCGGCCGATCGGCACCCGGAGACGGTACGTGAGCACACAGCCGGAGAACGAGCGCGACCGGCTCGCGGCCCTCGAGGCCCTCGCGATCCTCGGGACACCGCCGGAACCGCATTTCGAGGCCGTCTGCCGGACCGCCCGGCGCCTGTTCGGCGTGCGCAGCGCGTTCGTGGCCTTCCTGGGCGACACGCACCAGTGGCTGAAGACGCCCTGTGCCGGGGTGCCGACCACGATGCGGCGGGACGAGAGCTTCTGCCAGCACACGATCCGCAGCGACGCCCTCGTGGTCGTCCCCGACGCGCGGCTCGACGCGCGCTTCCGCGACCTGCCCGTGGCCGCCGCGCCGGACGGGATCCGGTTCTACGCGGGCATCGCCCTGAGCCTCCAGCCGGGCCTGCCGGTCGGAACCCTCTGCCTCGCCGATCCCGAGCCCCGCTCCGACTTCTCGCCCGAGGATGCGGCCGCCTTCCGCGACCTCGCCGAAATCGTCGTGGCGCATCTGCGCCTCACGGAGGCCAACGCGCGGCGCGACCGGGAGATCGCGCAGGCGGCGATCCGCGAGGCGCTGATCCGCGAGCAGCACCAGGAGATCAACGCTCGGGCCCGCGCCCAAGAGGCGGCGAACCACCAGCTCACCATGGCCGAGCAACTCGCCAGCGTCGGGAACTGGCGCGTGGATCTCGCGGACGGGCAGCCGGTCTGGTCGGCGAGCCTCTACGCCATCGCGGGCCGCGACCCGGCGACCCCGCCGCCGCATCTCGACGCCTTCTCGCAGATCTACCATCCCGACGACCGCGCCCGGCTCGAGGCGATCGTCGCCGACGCGATCGCCCGCGGGGTCCGGTTCGATTTCGAGGCCCGGCTGCTGCGGCCGGACGGCGCGCTGCGCGACGTGGTCGTGCGCGGCATGGCCCGGGGGGAGGGGGCGGGCGCCGGCCTGTTCGGCGTCCTGATCGACGTGACCGAGCGCCGGCGCGCCGAGGACGAGGTTCGCCGCAGCGAGCTGCGCTACCGGGGCCTCGCCGAGGCGCTGCCGCTCCTGGTCTGGACCATGCGGGTCGGGGACGGTCAGGCGACCTACGCCAACGCGCAGTTCCAGTCCTATTACGGGCCGATCGGGCCCGAGCGCGCGGAGCGCCTCGTCCGGAACCACCCCGAGGATGCCGCCGCCATGGAGGCAGCCTGGATCCGGGCGGTCGAGACCGGCACCGGCTACAGCGGCCAGTGGCGGATCCGGCGCCAGGACGGCGTCTACCGGTGGCACAAGCTCTCCCTGATCCCGATCCGCCTCGACCCGGCGGACGGCGCGGTGGCGGAGTGGCTCGGGACCGCCCTCGACGTCGACGACATCGTCACGGCGCGGCTCGCCGTCGAGGAGGCGAGCGGCCTGCTCGACATCGCCCTCGACGCCGCGGAGGCCGGCACCTGGGACTGGGACATGCGCACGGGGCTCGCCGTCCTCAGCCCGGAGAGCGCGCGGATGCACGGCCTGCCGGAGACCGGCGGCGCCCACACGATCTCGGCCTCCGCGTGGACGGCGCTGATCGATCCGGACGACGTCTCCGATGTCTGGAACGAGATCCGGCGGGCGGTCGAGTCCGGCACCCCCTACGCGGCCGAGTTCCGGGTCGGCGCGCGCTGGCTCTACGCGCGGGGCCGGACGCTCGGCGGCACCGACGGGCAGCCCCAGCGGATGGTCGGCCTCCACCTCGACATCACCGAGCGCAAGGCGGTCGAGGCGGCCCTGCGCACCGCCACGCGCGACGCCGAGGCGGCCCGCACCGAGGCGGAGCGCGCGAGCGCGGCCAAGAGCGAGTTCCTGGCCGCCATGAGCCACGAGATCCGCACCCCGCTGAACGGCATCCTGGGCTATGCCGAGCTGCTCCTCGACGGCGACGCGATCCAGAACGAGGACCGGCGGCGCCTCGAGCTGATCCAGAGTTCCGGCGCGGCCCTGCTCACGGTCGTCAACGACATCCTCGACTTCTCGAAGATCGAGGCTGGCGAGCTGACCCTCGATCCGGTCACCTTCCCGCTGGCCTCGACCGTCGACAGCACGGTCTCGATCGTGCGGGGCAGCGCGCTCCGCAGCGGCCTCGCCATCGAGGCCCGGATCGACCCGGCCCTGCCGACCTTCGTGGTCGGCGATGCCGGGCGCCTGCGACAGGTGCTGCTCAACCTGCTGAACAACGCCGTGAAGTTCACGCCCGAGGGCTCGGTCACGGTGACCGCGGAGCGGGAGAGCGACGGCGTCGCCCCCGACGGGCGCCCCGGCGACGCGGTCCGGTTCTCCGTGGTCGATACCGGCATCGGCATCGCGCCGGCGCAGCAGGACCGGCTGTTCAAGCGGTTCAGCCAGGTCGACGGCTCGATCAGCCGGCGCTTCGGCGGCACCGGCCTCGGCCTCGCGATCTCCCGGCACCTCGTGTCGCTGATGGGCGGCGAGATCGGGGTCGAGAGCCGCGAGGGGGCGGGCTCGACCTTCTGGTTCCGGCTGGTGCTGCCCCGCGGCGAGCGGGACACCGCGGCCCCGGGCGCCGCGGCCGACGCGGGTGGGCCGTCGCGGCCGCCCCCGGCCGCGGCTCCGGCGGCCGGCGAGGTCCCGGGCGCGCCGCTGCGGCTGCTCCTCGTCGAGGACGTGCCGCTCAACCAGGAACTCGCCTGCGCGGTGCTCGAATCCCAGGGCTACGCGGTGGACGTGGCCGGGGACGGCGCCGAGGCGATCACGGCGGTCGGGTCGTCGGTCGCGGCCGGCCGGGCCTACGATCTCGTGCTGATGGACGTCCAGATGCCCCGCGTCGACGGGCTCACGGCCACGCGCCGCATCCGCGCCCTCGCGCCGCCCGCCTGCGACATCCCGATCGTCGCCATGACCGCCAACGTCCTGCCGTCGCAGATCGAGGAGCTGCGCGAGGCCGGGATGGACGACCATGTCGGCAAGCCGTTCCGGCGGGCCGACCTCTTCGCCACGATCAGCCGCTGGACGGCGCCGGGCGCGCGGCGGCCGGCGCGGGCCGAGGTGCCGCGCCGCCTGCCGCAGGTCGATTCGGCCGTGCTCGACGCGGCGGTCCTGACCGAGATGGAGGCGAGCTTCGGCACCGATCGCGTCGGGGCGCTGCTCGATCTCCTGGCGAACGAGCTGTCCGAGCGGTTCCGGCCGAGCGAGACCGACCGCCTGCAGATCGCCCACGACGCGCACGCCCTGGTGGCGGCGGCCGGGCTGCTGGGCTTCGTCGGCCTGTCGAGCCTGTGCCGGGAGGTCGAGGCCGCCGCCCACGCGGGCGCCGACCTGATGCCGCTGATCCGGCGCCTGGAGATCCAGCGGGCGACCGCGCTCCGCGCCATCCGGCAGCTGCGCGCGGCGTGAGTCCGCGCGCGGGTATCGAGGACCCTTTCCGTCATCGCGGGCGGAGCGAAGTGACCCAGGGTCGGCGCGCCGCCGGTGAGCGCCGCGTTGCCCTGGATCGCCTACTCCGCTCGCCGAGACGGCGGCCCCGGAGCCGTCAGTCGGGAAGAGAATCCCCCGGCTCCTCCGGCAGCGGGTCGCCGGTCCAGGTCGTCGCGAAGGCGGCGAGCTCCCGCGCGTCGGCGAAGGCCGCCACGGTGACCTCGCGCGCGGCCGGCTCCGCCCCCGGATAGGGGGCGAGCAGGACGCGCACCCGGGCGAGCCGGCCGCTCGGCGCCTTCTCGGCGATCCAGGCCTGCGCCTCCGGCGTGAACCGCTCCGGGCCGTCCAGGGCCCGGGCGTCGGTGCGCAGCACGACCACGTAGGTGCCGAGGCTCGGATCGGCCTCCTGCACCGCCTTGACGATGTCGATCACGGGTTCTCCGCGAAGTCGTTGATCTGCACCTGGGCCTGCGCCGCGGTGAAGTTCGGGATGTCGGCGAAGATCTCCTCGCCGTGGGCGGCGACGGCCTTCTTGAAGGCGTCGACCGACTCGAAGGTCAGGAGGGCCATCACCTGGAACGGGGCGGCGCCGCCGTCCGGCGTGCCGGCGCCCTTGACGACCTTCGCGTCGTGGAGGCCGAGGGACGACCAGCGCTCGCGCACCAGCGGCATGTGGTGGCCGAGGTAGTAGCCCATGTCGAAGCTCGGGCCGGCCGGGTACATCACGCTTACCAGGATCATGGCGTTTCCTTCCTGTGTGGCGCCCGGTCGATCCGGGCGCCCGTCCTCGGGTCGTACGGCGACGGTCAGTGCAGCTTCACCCGCGGCTCGGTGCGCCGGGTCAGCGCGCGGGCCAGGGTGTCGAGGGCGGTCTTGGCCGTGCCGTGCAGCGCCCGCTCGTGCATCTTGTAGAGCGAGCGGTACATCATCCGGGCGAACAGACCGGCGATGAGCATGTTCTTGCCGCGCACGAACCCCATCAGGCTGCCCACGGTCGAGTACTCGCCCAGCGAGACCAGCGAGCCGAAATCCTTGTACCGGAACGGCTTCAGCGGCTTGCCGTCGATCTTGGCCGGGATCTGGGCGATCAGGTGGCTCGCCTGCTGGTGGGCCGCCTGCGCGCGGGGCGGCACCGGCGTGTCGGAGCCGGCCTCGACCAGGTAGGCGCAGTCGCCGATGGCGAAGATGTCGGGGTCGCGGGTGGTCTGCAGCGTCGGCGTCACCACCAGCTGGTTGGTCCGCGTCGTCTCCAGGCCGCCGATGCCCTGCAGGAAGGGCGGCGCCTTCACGCCCGCCGCCCAGACGACCAGCTCGGACGGGATGAAGGTGCCGTCGGCGAGCTGCACGCCGTCCGCGCGGACCTCGGTGACCCGCGCCTTCACGCGCACGTCGACGCCGATCTTGCTGAGCAGCTGCATCACCTCCGCCGAGAGGCGCTGCGGCACCGCCGGCAGGATCCGGTCGGCGGCCTCGACCAGGGTGATGCGGATGTCCTTGCCCGGGTCGATCTTGTCGAGCCCGGTCGAGACGACGTGGCGCAGGGTCCGGTGGAGCTCGGCGGCGAGTTCCGTCCCGGTCGCGCCCGCGCCGATCACCGTGACGTGGAGCTGGCCGGGCCGGACCGGGCCGGCCTGCGTGTGCGCGCGCAGCGAGGCGTTCACGAGGCGCTGGTGGAAGCGCACCGCCTGGTCCTGGGTGTCGAGGGCGATGGCGTGCTCGGCGACGCCCGGCGTGCCGAAATCGTTGGTGGTGGAGCCCACCGCCATCACCAGCGTGTCGTAGGGGACGGCGCGCTCGGGCGTGATCTCGCGCCCTTCCGCGTCGTGGCTCGCGGCGAGCTGGATCGTGCGCGCCTCCCGGTCGAGCCCGGTCATCCGCCCGATCCGGTAGCGGAAGCCGTGCATGTGGGCGTGGTGCAGGTAATCCACCGCGTGGTGGCCGACGTCGAGGCTGCCGGCCGCCACCTCGTGGAGCAGCGGCTTCCAGATATGCGTCCGGGCGCGGTCCACGAGGGTGACGTGCGCGCGCTTGCCGCGCCCGAGCTTGTCGCCGAGCTTCGTGACCAGCTGCAGTCCGGCTGCGCCGCCGCCGACCACCACGACGCGATGAAGGCCCGACTCGTTCTCGACGGATGCCATCGACACTCTTTCTCCCCCCGGACCGGGATCAGTCGCCGGCCTCCTTACACGGCCTGGGTTGCCGAATACCACATCGCCGGCCGCGACCCCCGGTCACGAGTGCGACGTCGCGCACCGGACGGGCGGCGCGCGGAGCCCGGTCACGCCGGCGGGGCGCCCGGCTGGCGCAGCGGATGCGCCTCCGCGACCGCCGGCAGGGCGAGGCAGGCCTCGGCGATTCGCGCGACCGTCGGGTAGGCCGCCGTGTCGATGCCGAAGATGCCCGTCCCGACCCAGAGGCTGACGAGGCAGAGGTCGGCGTGGCTCACCGAATCGCCCTGGCAGAACCGGCCCGTCCCCGGCTCGGTGGCGAGGCGCGTCTCCAGGGTCCGGAGGCCGGTCTCGAAGGCGTTGCGCAGGAAATCCAGCATGCGCTCCCGGGGCAGGCCGTAATGCTTCATCAGGAAGGTGCGCACCCGGGGCACGTAGAGCGGGTGGGTGTCGCACGCGACCACCTGCGCCAGCGAGCGGGCGCGGGCCCGCGCCCGGGGCTCCTCGGGCAGGAGGCGGACGCCGCCGCGCGTCTCCTCCAAGTAGTCGAGGATCGCCAGCGACTGGGTGAGCGGCGGCCCGTCGCCGTCGAACAGCGCCGGCACCGCGCCCTGCGGGTTGATCTTCCGGAACGCCGGCTCGTGCTGGTCGCCGGCGTCGAGGTCGATGAAGGTCTCCTCGTAGGCGATGCCCTTCAGCTTCAGGGCGATCCGCACCCGGAAGGCCGCGGCCGAGCGCCAGTTGCCGTACATGTGCATGGGTCAGCGGTCTCCGACGGGGTCGAGCGAGCACAGCCGACTTCGCCGCGGCCCGCAAGGGGGCTGCGCGCGCGGCGGCCCGGGGGCGACAAGCAGTCCCGCCGGGCCCATATCGGTCTCCCGCCCCGGAGAGCCCGCACGATGGCCGATCAGACCGACGCCCGCCGCTTCATCCCCCTGAACATCGCGGTCCTGACCGTCTCCGACACCCGCCGCCCGGAGGACGACCGCTCGGGCGACACCCTGACCCAGCGCCTCACCGAGGCGGGGCACATCCTGGCGGCCCGGTCGATCGTCCCGGACGAGGTCCCGGCGATCCGCGCGCGGGTGGAGGCGTGGCTGCGCGACCCCGGCGTCGACGTGGTGATCACCACCGGCGGGACCGGCTTCACCGGCCGCGACGTCACCCCCGAGGCGCTGGAGCCGCTGTTCGAGAAGCGCATGGACGGCTTCTCGGCCGTGTTCCACCGGATCTCGTACGACAAGATCGGCACCTCGACCCTGCAATCCCGCGCCACCGCGGGGGTCGCGCGGGCGACCTACGTGTTCGTGCTGCCGGGCTCGCCCGGCGCCTGCCGCGACGCCTGGGACGGGATCCTGGCCCAGCAGCTCGACTACCGGCACCGGCCCTGCAACTTCGTGGAGATCATGCCGCGCCTCGACGAGCACCTGCGGCGCGGCGCGAGCCTCACGGTGTGAGGCCGCGCGCTACGCGAGGTTCCCCTCCTTGCGGCGCAGGACCGAGTGCTTGCGGCCGTAGAAGAAGTACACGACGAGGCCGAGCGCCATCCAGATCACCAGCCGCAGCCACGTGTCGAGGGGCAGGCCGATCATCAGGAGCAGGCAGGACAGGATGCCGAGGATCGGCACGACCGGCACGGCGGGCGCCCGGAACGGCCGCTTCATGGTGCGCTCGGCCCGCCGCAGGTAGAGGACCGAGCCGCAGACGAGGATGAAGGCCGCGAGGGTGCCGATGCTCACCATCTCGCCGAGGATGTGGATCGGCACCAGCGCCGCCACCACGGCGACCGCGGCGCCGATCATCGCCTGGCTGCGATACGGCGTCTGGTAGGTCGGGTGGACGTGGGAGAACATCTTCGGCAGCAGGCCGTCCTGCGCCATGGTGAAGAAGATCCGGCTCTGGCCGTAGAGCAGGACGAGGATCACCGTCGTCAGCCCGGTCAGCGCCCCGAGCTTGATCAGGAGGCTGAACCAGCCGATGCCGATCACGTCGACGCCCTTGGCGATCGGGTCCGGGACGTTGAGGTCCTTGTAGGGCACGAGACCGGTGAGCACGGCGGCGACGAGCACGTACAGGATCGTGCAGACCGCGAGCGAGCCCAGGATGCCGATGGGCATGTCCTTCTGGGGCTTGCGCGCCTCCTGGGCGGCGGTCGAGACCGCGTCGAAGCCGATGAAGGCGAAGAACACCACGCCCGCGCCGCGCAGAACGCCGCTGTAGCCGAAATGGCCGAAGGTCCCGTCGTTGTCCGGGATGAGCGGGCTCCAGTTCGCGGCGTTCACGTGGCCCCAGCCCAGGGCGATGAAGGCGACCACGACGGTGAGCTTCACCGCGACCATGATGTTGTTGAAGAGCGCCGATTCCTTCGTGCCCCGCATCAGCAGGATCGTGATCAGCGCCACGATCAGGACCGCCGGCAGGTTCAGCAGCGCGGTCCCGCCGCCCTCGATCGGCGTGCCCGGCGCGTTGGCGAACTGCGCCGGGATCACGATGCCGACGCTCTTCAGGATGCTGGTCACGTAGCCCGACCAGCCGACCGCCACGGTGGCGGCGCCCATGGCGTATTCGAGGATCAGGTCCCAGCCGATCAGCCACGCGAAGAACTCGCCGAGCGTCGCGTAGGTGTAGGTGTAGCTCGATCCGGCGACCGGGATCAGCGCGGCCATCTCCGAGTAGCAGAGGCCGACGAAGGCGCAGGCGATGCCGCCGAGCACGAAGGACAGCATGATCCCCGGCCCGGCATACTGGGCCGCGGCCGTGCCGGTCAGGACGAAGATGCCGGCGCCGATGATCGCCCCGATGCCCATCGCGGTGATCGAGAGGGCGCCCAGCGACTTCGAGAGCTGTTGCTCGCCCTCGCCGCTCTCGACGATGTCCTCGACCGACTTGCGCCCCATCAGGCCCGACGAATCCATTGCACCATCCTTCCAGATCGGGGTGGCTCAGCGCGTCGACATGTCCGGAGACGGCGACGATCCTGCCGCGCTTCCAGAGTTGTAGAGGCGGATCGACCGACAACAACGTGAGCGGGCGCAAGATTCTTCCGGAGCAAGATTCTCCCGAGCAAGATCTTTCCGGTCAGGCGCGCTCGATCCGAGCGATCAGCGGCCTGACCTTGAGGCGACCCGTGAACGCGCCCTCGGCACGCAGGGCCTCGCGCCGGACGACGTCGCCGGCCCGGGCCTGCCGGGCGCCGACGACGGTCTCCGCCCGTCTGACGAGCCGGCCGAGCCAACGCCCGGCCGGGCGGTGCAGGCGGCCGAGCGCCGTCTCCGGCCGCGCGGTCCCGACGAAGCGGTCGAGGGTGCGGATCCAGCCCTCGGCCGGGACGTCGCCGGCCTCCAGGCACAGGATCCAGTCCCGCCGGGCCGCGGCGGCGCCCGCCGCGTAGGGATTGCCGCCCCGGTGCAGCACGAGGGTCGCGCCCGTGGCCTCCGCGACGGCCGCCACGGCCTCGCTCTCGCGGCCCGCGACGATCACCGCGTCGCCGACGAGGCCGCCGGCCACGCCGGAGACGAGCACGCTGAGCGTGTCGGCCAGGCGATCGATCGCGTCCGGATCGGCCGGTTCGGCCAGATAGGTCACGGCGGAGAGCATGAGCGCGCGCATAGACGATTCTGCGGCGCCGTAAACTGCCCCGCGGCCCGCGCGCCGACGCGTCGCCGTTCGGACGGGCTGCAGAACCGCATTTGCCTGAAAAAAAGGCGCCCGTCGCCATCGCGTTCGCTCTATGTTCTTATATGGATGCGTGAGGGAGGCGAGTCGTCATGGGGGGCACGCGCGACGGGACCGCCTCCGGGGCCGCGCCGCGACTCGGGCCGAGCGTCGCGGAACCGGCCGCCCGGCGGGGGCGCGGCGCGACGGCCAACCCGACGGGCCGATACGAATCCGCCCGGCGCGAGGCGTTCCATGACGAGACCTGGACGGCGGAAGCTCCGGCACCCCTGCGCACGGAGGTCACGCCAGAGCGGTCCGCCCGGATCATCGCGCGCAACAGCTCGCCCGACATCCCGTTCGACCGGTCGATCAACCCGTACCGGGGCTGCGAGCACGGCTGCATCTACTGCTACGCGCGCCCGACCCATGCCTGGCTCGGCCTGTCGCCGGGGCTCGACTTCGAGTCGCGGATCTTCACCAAGCCGGACGCCGCCCGGCTCCTCGCCCGCGAGATCGCCGCGCCGGGCTACCGGCCCGACACGATCGCCCTCGGCACCGCCACGGATCCCTACCAGCCGGTCGAGCGGGAGCACCGGCTCACCCGCGCGGTTCTGGAGGTGCTGCGGGAGGCCCGCCACCCCGTCAGCATCACCACCAAGTCGGACCTCGTGCTGCGCGACCTCGACCTCCTGGCAGAGATGGCGGCGGAGAACCTCGTGCTGGCGGCGATCTCGCTGCCGACGCTGGATCCGGACCTCGCCCGCCGCCTCGACCCGCGGGCGCCGCGGCCGGGCAAGCGGCTCGCGGCGATGCGGGGCCTGAGCGCGGCGGGCGTGCCCGTCATGGTCAACGTCTCGCCGATCATCCCCGGCCTGACGGACCACGAGATCGAATCGATCCTGGCCGAGGCGCGCGCGCACGGGGCGAGCCGGATCGGCCACGCGCTGCTGCGCCTCCCGGGCGAAGTCGCGGACCTCGTGGCGGACTGGTTCACCGAGCATTATCCCGAACGCAGGGCGCGGGCCTTCGCACTCCTGCGGGAAGCCCGGGGCGGGCGCGAGAACGACCCGCGCTTCGGCCACCGCTTCCGCGGGGAGGGCGCCTACGCGGCGATGATCGGCCAGCGGGTCCGGCTCGCCGGCACGCGTCTCGGTTTCGCCTTCGGGCGCATCGCGCTGAATCGCGACGCCTTCCGGAAGCCCGGCGCGCAGCTGGCGCTGTTCTGACACGCGACCGACGCGGCGGCGCGCGCGAGGCGGCGGACCTGTCCCACAGTACGGTTCAGCGAAAATTCCAGTCATTTTGGCCGGAAGCGGCGTAAAAATACATTTCCAAAGATAGAAAACGACTCAAATGTTGCTCCCAAAGTGGATTTTTAGATGTCTAAGGCGTGAGTAAAATCGCAGAACGTAAGATTGACATCTGTGCCATTGTGGTTCAAATGCCTGAGATCGCGAGGGTTACTGCGAGATTTTGACCAAGTTTGATTGAGTTATCGAATTTCAGTTCTATATTGAGGGTCGTTCTGTGCGTAAGAGCGCGATTTTGTCCGGCGTCCGTGTCCGCAGATCCCGCCAATGGACGCTGTGCGCCGTGATCCGGTCGCGGGCGAGCCTCGCGCCGCGGCCCTGCTCGGTTCTGCCGGTCGCGACTGCCGTCCTTCCTTGAGACGGTAGCGTGTCGGGGTTTCGACCTTCGATGCCGACCGGGCGAACTCCCGGACTCGCCGCGCCCTCGCCGCGCCCTTCGAGCGAACCGGGCCGGCGCCGCGTCGGGGTGCCTGTCGCGTCGCTCAGCCTTTCCGTCGACCGAGGCCGACCGGCCGCCCTGCTCGAACCGGGCAGCCCGGCGGCGGGCCGCGCGCCTCGACGCACCGCGAAGAGAGATCCCGACCCTCATGCTGCGTCTTCCGCGTCCGTCCATCGGCACGATCCTGTGCGCGATCCTGTTCTCACTCAGCGCCATGCTGCTGGCCGCGGGCGCCCGGACGGCGCTGGAGGCCGGGGCGCAGGAGCGGGAGAGCCGCCGCGTCGTCGCGCTCACGGAAGGCAGCCGTATCCTCCTCGAGATCCTGCTCGCCGTGCGCCTCGAGCGGGGGCGGACCCTGCAGGCGCTGATCGCCGCGGACAGGATCCCGCCCGCCGACGCGGCCCTGATCGCCCGACAGCGCGCGACCCGGATCGACCGGCTGGCGGCGCTCCTGAGCCTGGTGCGCGCGATCGACACCGCCGCGGTGGCGAAGACGGTCGATCCGCTCCGACGGGCGCACGAGGCCGTCACCGGCCTGACGTCGCGGATCGACGCGGCCCTCGCGGTCCCGGTCGCGGAGCGCGAGGCCGCGACCGCGGAGGTCGCCGCGACCGCCTTCCGGGATCTGCTCGACGCCCTCACGGCGACCAGCGGGGCCGTCGACGTCACGATCCCGCGCCGGGACGCGGCGCTGGCCCGCGCCCTGGACATCAAGCGCGCCGCCTGGATCACGCGGGTCGCGATCGGCGGCAACGTGGCGCGGGCCGAGACGGCCGTGACGCGGGGCACGGGCTGGTCCGAGGAGGAGCGCCTCGCGGAGGCCGAGGAGCGCGGCCGCGTCGCGGCGAGCTGGGCGAATCTCGTCGATCACATGGACGACACGCTGCCGCGGGCGGTCCAGGACGCCTTCGTGAGGGCGGGCGCCAGCAACTTCGAGGGTGAGGTCGCGGCGCGGCGGCAGGCCTTGCGGGCGGCCCTGAGCCGGGGCCAGCCGCCGGGCGTCGCGATCCAGGACCTGCGCGACCGCAACACGCGGGAGGTCAACACTATCGCCGACCTCGCCGAGGCGGCGCTGAACGCGATGGTCGCCCGCGCGCAGGCACTCTTCGCTGAGGCGGGGGCGACGCTGCTGCACACCGGCCTGTTCCTGGCCGCATCGGTGCTGCTCGCCGGTGCCGGCGCCGTCGTCGTCGTCCGCCGCGTGCTCGGGCCGCTCCGGGCCATGATCCAGGCGATGCGGGCGCTCGCCTCCGGCGACGTCGCCGTGGAGATCCCGGCCCGCGGGCGGCGGGACGAGATCGGCGCGATGGCGGCGGCCGTGGAGGTCTTCCGGGACAACCTCGTCCGCACCCGCGCCCTGGAGGCAGAGGCGGACGAGGCGGCGCGCGCCGCGGAGGCGCAGCGCCGGACCATGACGCACACGATGGCGCAGACCTTCGAGGCGGCGGTGGCCGGCATCGTCGGGCAGGTCTCCGCCGCCGCGGCCGAACTGCAGACCACGGCCTGGGAGATGACCACCACAGCCCAGGAGACGGCCAGCCAGTCCGATACCGTGGCCGCGGCCGCCGAGGAGGCGTCCGCCGGCGTCAGGACGGTGGCCGCCGCGGTGGAGGAACTCGGCACCTCCGTCCAGGAGATCGGGCGGCAGGTCCAGGGCTCGTCCGAGCTGGCCCGGAGCGCGGTCGGCGAGGCCGACCAGACGGCCGCCCTGGTGGCGGCGCTGAACGCGTCCGTCGCCCGGGTCGACGCCGTCGTCGAGCTGATCGCCCGCATCGCCGCGCAGACGAACCTGCTGGCGCTCAACGCCACGATCGAGGCGGCGCGGGCCGGCGAGGCCGGGCGCGGCTTCGCGGTCGTCGCAACCGAGGTCAAGGACCTGGCCGCCCAGACCGGTCGGGCCACCGACGAGGTCGGCCGGCAGATCGGCGAGATCCGGGCCGTGACCGGTCAGGCGGTGCGGGCGATCGGGACGATCACCGGCCGGATCGGGGAGATCGACGCCGTGGCCGCCGCCATCGCGGCCGCGGTGGAGCAGCAGGGGGCGGCGACGCAGGAGATCGTCCGCAATGTCGCCCAGGCCAATGCCGGCACGCAGGAGGTCACCGGCAACATCGCCGGCGTGGCGCAGGCGGCCGACCGAACCGGCCACGCGGCCGACCACGTGCTGACGGCCGCCACCGCGCTCACGCGTCAGTCGGAGGAACTCGCCGCGGAGGTCGAGCGCTTCCTCACCGGCGTCCGGGCCGCGTGACCCGTCGCCCGGCTCAGTCGAAGCCGCGGGTGAAGCTGAGCCGGTGGTGGGGGCTGCGCCCGAGCTGCGTCAGGCCGGCGCGGTGGACGGCCGTCCCGTAGCCGACGTTGCGCTCCCAGCCGTAGCCGGGATGGCGCCGGGCGAGCCGCCGCATCAGCTGGTCCCGGAGCACCTTGGCGACGATCGACGCGGCGGCGATCTGGGGCACCAAGTGGTCGCCGCCGACGACGGCGCGGCCGGGCAAGCCCGGCAGAGCGTCGCGCCCGTCGACCAGCACGGGCGCGGCGAGGCCGAGCCGCGCCACCGCCCGCGCCATGGCGTCGAGGGTCGCGCCGCGGATGTTGATCCGGTCGATCAGGGCGCGCGACCCCGCCGCCACCGCGACCCGCGCGTGGGCGCGGATCAGGGGGGCCAGCCGGTCGCGCACGGGCTCGGGGACGCGCTTGCTGTCGTCGAGGGCCGCGAGCAGGTCGGCCGGGATCGCCGCCGGATCGAACCAGACCGCGGCCACCACCACGGGTCCGCAGAGCGCGCCGCGCCCGACCTCGTCGCAGCCGATCGCCGCCGGATAGGCGGCGGCCCGGGCGGGATCGAACGGCCCGGCGACCGGGGGCCGGGCTCTGGCGGACCCGGCCGGTCCGGCGGGCGATCCGGCTGGCGGCTTGGCGGGTGGCTTGGCGGGCGGCATCGCGCCCTCCTGCCATTCCGCGCGGACGCCGTCACGCGTCAGGCGGCGTCGCGGGTGCTCCGGGCGCCCCCATGCGCCTCGACGATGTTACCGAAGAACTGCCGCGCGCTCACGTCCCAGCCGCGGCGCAGGGCCTCGGCCCGGCACTCGGCGCGCGACAGGCGCAGGGCCGCCAGCGCGGCGACCCGCAGGTCCGGGTCGAGCACGCCGACCCGCGTGCCGCCGACGACGTCGTTCGGACCCGGCACCGGGAAGGCCGCCACCGGGAGGCCGCTGGCCAGGGCCTCCAGGAGCACGATGCCGAACGTGTCGGTGAGGCTCGGGAAGACGAAGACGTCGCAGGCCGCGTAGACCGCCGAGAGGTCCGCGCCGGTGCGGGTGCCGAGGAAGTGCGCCGCCGGCGCGAGCGCCTGCAGCCGCGCGCGGTCCGGGCCGTCGCCGACCACCACCTTGGTGCCGGGCAGGTCGAGGGCGAGGAAGGCCGCGACGTTCTTCTCCACCGCCAGCCGCCCGACGTAGAGGAACAGCGGCCCCGGCAGGCCGGCGAGTTCCGCCGGCACGGGCGTCCCGGGCTCGGCCGGCCGGAACCGCTCCGTGTCCACGCCCCGGGTCCAGCGCATCAGCCGGCCGAAACCCCGCGCCGCGAGCTCGCCCTGGAGCGAGGCGGTGCTGACCATCGTCCCGCGGGCGGCGCCGTGGAACCGGCGCAGGTACGCGTAGGACCACGCCTCCGGCACCGGGGCGCGGGCGGCGAGGTATTCCGGGAAGCGCGTGTGGTAGCTCGTCGTGAAGGGCAGGTCGTGCGCGAGGCAGTGCCGGCGCGCCGCGAGGCCGACCGGCCCCTCCGTGGCGATGTGCACGTGGCTCGGCCGCTCGGCCCGCCAGCGCGCCGCCACCCGCTCGCGCCCGGCATAGGCGAGGCGGATCTCCGGGTAGCCCGGCAGCGGCAGCGAGCGGAAATCCGCGACGGACAGCAGCGTCGTGGCGAAGCCGTGCTCGGGCGCGCGCCGGACCATCTGCTCGAGGGAGCGCACGACGCCGTTCACCTGGGGGTGCCACGCGTCGCTGGCGATCAGGAGCTTCACGGCGGCGCCCTCACGCCACCGCGCGCCGGCCCGGCAGGGGCTGCGGCACGACCTCGGCCTCCCGCGCCCGCAGGAGGCTCGGGTAGTGCAACACCTCGATGCGGCCGTCGTAGTGCTCCACGAGCCCGGTGCAGGATTCCACCCAGTCGCCGGTGTTGAGGTAGCGCAGGTCGCCGATCGGCCGGTCCGCGGCGTGGTGGATGTGGCCGCAGATCACCCCGTCGGCGCCCTGGCGGCGGGCCTCCTCGGCCAGGATCGTCTCGAAGCGGCCGATGAAGCTCACCGCGTTCTTCACGCGCAGCTTCGCCCAGGCCGACAGCGACCAGTAGGACAGGCCGAGCCGCCGCCGCACCTTGTTGATCAGCGTGTTGAGGGAGAGCGCCAGCGTGTAGGCGCCGTCGCCCAGATGGGCGAGCCACGGCGAGTGGCGCACGACCATGTCGAACTGGTCGCCGTGGATGACGAGGTAGCGCTTGCCGTCTGCCGCCTCGTGGATCGCGGTCTCGGCGAGTTCGATGCCGCCGAAGCTCGTGCCCACGTAGTCGCGCAGGAACTCGTCGTGGTTGCCAGGCAGGTAGACGATCCGCGCGCCCTTGCGGACCTTGCGCAGGAGCTTCTGCACCACGTCGTTGTGCTCCTGCGGCCAGTACCAGCCCGAGCGCAGCTGCCAGCCGTCCACGATGTCGCCGACGAGGTAGATCGTGTCGGCGTCGTAGTCCTTCAGGAACGACAGCAGCAGGCCGGCCTGGCAGCCGCGCGTGCCGAGATGCAGGTCGGACAGGAACAGCGTCCGCACGCGGACCGGCATCTCCTCAACCTCGGCCACGGCACCCTCTCCCGGCGGCTGAACGGTGCCGGGATCCAGAGCGCGATCCGATCTCAGTTTGATGACGCGGGTTCCGACGGGGCGGAAAGACTTCGGTGTGCGGTGCCGCGAAGCCTCTCAACCGGAGCGTAGCTTCGTTGCGTCGCACAAAAAATTTTTTTGGCAAGTTCCGGAAGTTTTTCCGGTTTTCCTTTCGAGCTTCACCGCCTCATAATACCAAGAACCGGCCGCTCGGCACGAGCACGGCCGGACCTTGACAGGAAGGCGGCGAGGACGGCCCTGGAGCCGTTGGACGGGACGGCAATTCGGAGGCGACCGGCGCGCGGGGGCGCGCCGCGACGCGAGCGGCGTGAGGCCGCCTGCCGCTCCGCGGAGACCCCCCGATCACGGCAGAGGATGGCGTTCGAGGGGGTGCGGCGCGAGCCGCTCTCGACGGCGCCGGACCGACTCCCTGAGGACGCTTGGACAACCCGGTGCGGGTTCACGCCCGCGCGCAATGGACTTTTCGGAGGAAACATCATGGCCGCAACCCGGCGCCCCGGTCGCAACCACCTCTTCATCCCGGGCCCCACCAACATCCCGGAGCGCGTCCTGCGCGCCATGCACGTGCCGTCGGAGGATCACCGCTCGCCGAGCTTCCCCGAGCTGGTGAAGCCGCTCCTGCAGGACTCCAAGATGGTGTTCGGCTCGACCGCCGGGACGGTCATCCTGTTCCCGTCCTCGGGCACCGGCATCTGGGAATCGGCCCTGTCCAACACCCTCTGCCGCGGCGACACGGTGCTGACCTCGCGCTACGGCCAGTTCAGCCACCTCTGGGTCGACATGGCCCAGCGCCTCGGCCTCGACGTGGTCGTCCAGGAGGAGGAGTGGGGCACCGGCGCCGATCCGCAGAAGATCGAGGAGGCCCTGCGCGCCGACAAGGACCATAAGATCAAGGCCGTCATGGTCGTCCACAACGAGACCGCCACCGGCGTCACCAGCGACATCGGCGCTGTGCGGAAGGCGATCGACGCCGCCGGGCACCCGGCTCTGCTGTTCGTGGACGGCATCTCGTCGATCGGCTCTCTGCCGTTCGAGATGGACGCGTGGAAGGTCGACTGCGCCATCGCGGGCTCGCAGAAGGGCTTCATGCTGCCGGCCGGCCTCGGCCTGATCTGCATCAGCCCGAAGGCGCTCAAGATCGCCGAGAGCGGCACCGGCCGCAACGACCGGCTCGGCCACGCCTACTTCGCCTGGAAGGACCAGCTGGCCGCCAACGCCACCGGCTACTTCCCCTACACCCCCGTCCTGCCGCTGCTCTACGGCCTGCGCGAGGCCCTGGCGGTCGTGAAGGAAGAGGGGCTGGAGAACGTCTACCACCGCCACCACGTCCTCGCCGAGGCGACCCGCCAGGCGGTCGCGGCCTGGGGCCTCAAGCCCTGCGCCAAGGAGCCCAAGTGGAACTCCGACACGGTCACGGCGATCGTGGTGCCGGAGGGCGCCGACGCCGCCAAGGTGATCACCCACGCCTACGAGCGCTACAACCTCTCGCTGGGCGCCGGCCTGTCCAAAGTCGCCGGCAAGGTGTTCCGCATCGGTCACCTGGGCGACCTGAACGAGCTGTCGCTGCTGGGTGCCATCGCGGGCGCCGAGATGGCCATGATCGATTGCGGCATCAAGGTCACGCCGGGCTCGGGCGTCGCCGCGGCCTCCAGCTACCTGCGCGAGAATCCGCTGCATAAGGCGTGATCTGCGCACGCGATCGGGGCGGGACCGGGTTGCCGGGCCCGCCCCGACGCGCAAGTAAGAACAAGACTATCGAGGAAACCGCCCGTCGTACGAGAGGGGTCCTATGACCAAGAAGATCGTGTTCCTGGATCGTGAATCCCTCGATGCCAGGGTCCGACCGTTCAATTTCCCCCACGAATACGTCGAGCACGAGTCGACCTGGACGCCGGAGGAGATCGTCTCCCGCCTCCAGGGCGCGGAGATCGCGCTGATCAACAAGGTCCCGATGCGGGCCGAGACGCTGAAGCAGCTCCCCGACCTGAAGCTGATCGCGGTCGCCGCCACCGGCACCGACGTGGTCGACAAGGCCCAGGCCAAGGCCCAGGGGGTCACGGTCGTCAACATCCGCAACTACGCGTTCAACACCGTGCCGGAGCACGTGGTCGGGCTGATGTTCGCCCTGCGCCGGGCGATCGTGCCCTACGCCAACTCGGTGCGGCGCGGCGACTGGGCGAAGTCCAAGCAGTTCTGCTATTTCGACTATCCGATCTACGACATCGCCGGCTCGACGCTCGGCATCGTCGGCTACGGGGCGCTGGGCAAGTCGATCGCCAAGCGCGCCGAGGCGCTGGGCATGAAGGTCATCGCCTACGACGTGTTCCCGCAGGACGGGCTGGTCGATTTCGAGACGATCCTGACGCAGTCCGACGTGATCACGCTGCACGTGCCGCTGACCCCCGACACCAAGGGGATGATCGGCGCCGCCGAGCTCAAGAAGATGAAGAAGAGCGCCATCCTCATCAACACGGCCCGCGGCGGCCTCGTGGACGAGGCGGCCCTTCTCGAGGCGCTCAAGGACGGCACCATCGCGGGCGCCGGGTTCGACGTGGTGGCGCAGGAGCCGCCCAAGGACGGCAACATCCTGTGCGACGCCGACCTGCCGAACCTGATCGTCACGCCGCACGTCGCTTGGGCGAGCAAGGAGGCGATGCAGATCCTGGCCGACCAGCTCGTCGACAACGTCGAGGCTTTCGTGGCGGGCAAGCCGCAGAACGTGGTGGAAGCCTAAGCTCAAAATCAGCAACGGGCGTTCCCCTCCCCCCTGCGGGGAGTGGCCAGGGGTGGGGGTGGTGCAGGAGGCACTGCTCCGCTCAATTCTCCACCACCCCCACCTCCGGCTCCTCCCCGCAAGGGGGAGGAGAGGGGCTGCGTCCACGCACCGACCCAACCAACATCAGCGCCGGCGCCCCACGGGCGCGACGGAAAGGTCCCAAGAAAATGACGAAAAAACTGCTGTTCCTGTTCGACACCGATGCCGTGCCGAACGTGTTCGACACGGTCGTCGGCTACGACGGCGGCGCCGACCACATCACCGGCTACGGCGGCGTGAATCCCGACAATGTCGGCGCCCTGGTCGACGGCACGATCTACACCCGCGGCGGCTCCGAGAAGAAGTCGACGGCGATCTTCGTCGGCGGCGGCAGCATGGCGGCGGGCGAGGCGCTGTTCACCGCCGTCAAGAAGCGCTTCTTCGGCCCGTTCCGGGTCTCGGTGATGCTCGATTCCAACGGCTCCAACACCACGGCCGCCGCGGGCGTCGCGCTGGTGGCCAAGGCCGCGGGCTCGCTCCAGGGCAAGAAGGCCGTCGTGCTGGCGGGCACCGGCCCGGTCGGCATGCGCTCGGCCGCTCTGCTCGCCGGCGAGGGCGCCGAGGTCACCATCGCGGGCCGCGCCCTCGACAAGACCCAGGCCGCCGCGGACCAGATCAACACGCGCTTCAAGGTCAACGTGAAGGCCGCCGCGACCCCCGACGAGGCCTCCCGCGTCGCCCTGGTGAAGGGCACGAACCTCGTGTTCACGGCCGGCGCCATCGGCGTCGAGCTGCTGCCGGAAGCCGCCTGGGCGCAGGAATCGTCGATCGAGTTCGTCGCCGACTACAACGCCCAGCCCCCGACGGGCATCGGCGGCATCGACGTGATGGACAAGGGCAAGGAGCGCAACGGCAAGCAGGCCTTCGGGGCGCTGGGCATCGGCGGCCTGAAGCTCAAGCTGCACCGGGCCTGCGTCGGCCAGCTCTTCGAGAGCACCGACAAGGTGCTCGACGCCGAGGAGATCTACGCCCTCGCCAAGACGATGGCCTGAGGAGGCGCCGGTGACCGAGACGCATCGCCCCGAGACCGACAGCATCGAGAAATTCCTGACGGAGCTGGCGAGCGCTGCCCCCACCCCCGGGGGCGGCGGCGCGGCGGCGATCTCCGGCGCCATGGGCGCGGCCCTTGTGTCGATGGTCTGCAACCTCACCATCGGCAAGAAGAAGTACGTCGAGGTCGAGGCCGAGCTGAAGGAGGTCCTGGCCAAGTCCGAGGGCCTGCGGGTCGTGCTCACCGGCATGATCGGCGAGGACGTCCAGGCCTTCGACGCCGTCATGGGCGCCTACGGCCTGCCCAAGAACACCGACGACGAGAAGGCGGCCCGCGCCGAGAAGATCCAGGCGGCGCTCAAGACCGCCTGCGACGTGCCGCTCGCCTGCTGCCGGGCCTGCCGCGCGGTGATCGACCTCGCGGCCATCACCGCCGACAAGGGCAACCTCAACGTCGTGTCGGATGCCGGCGTGGCGGTGCTCTCCGCCTATGCCGGCCTGCGCAGCGCGGCGCTGAACGTCTACGTGAACGCCAAGGGTCTCGAGGACCGCGCGTTCGCCGAGGAGCGGCTGAAGGAGCTGGAGGATCTGCTCGGCGAGGCCGGCGCACTCACCGAGAAGGTCTACGCGGTCGTCAAGGACAAGGTGAACTGAACCGGCGACTTGGGTCAGCACCGCGCGTCACAGCGTGCTCGGTCGGCCCCGTCGACGCCGCCGTCTCTGCGAGCGCAGCGAAGCAATCCAGTTGGCGCCACGATCTCAGAGGTCGCGCTGCCCTGGGTCACGTCGCTGCGCTCGCGATGACGGACAGCGCGTCCTGAACGAAGCGTTCCGGCGTACTTTGTAGCGATTCAACAGTCGAGGCCGGGTGCATCGTGCTCCCGGCCTCGCTGTTTTCCTGTATGCTGCATCGCAATATGAAATACGATCTGTGTTGCGACCGCGAAAAAGTCGCGGTCAATCAGGAGCTTAAAAAATTTGACGGGCGTAATCTTTCGACTCAACTAAAGTAGAGAGCGTCAACGGCGGCAACGAACCGCGGAGGAGGCGCCGAATGGACGTCCACGAGTATCAGGCCAAGGAGCTGCTCGCGAGCTTCGGCGTGGCCGTCCCGAAAGGCGCGATCGCCTTCAGCCCGGACCAGGCGGTCTACGCGGCCACCGAGCTCGGCGGCTCGTTCTGGGCCGTGAAGGCGCAGATCCACGCCGGCGCCCGCGGCAAGGCCGGCGGGATCAAGCTGTGCCGGACCTACAACGAGGTCCGCGACGCCGCGAAGGATCTCCTCGGCAAGCGCCTCGTCACGCACCAGACCGGCCCCGAGGGCAAGCCGGTGCAGCGGGTCTACGTCGAGACCGCCGACCCGTTCGAGCGCGAGCTCTACCTCGGCTACGTGCTGGACCGGAAGGCCGAGCGCGTGCGGGTCATCGCCAGCCAGCGCGGCGGCATGGACATCGAGGAGATCGCCGCCAAGGAGCCCGACTCGCTCATCCAGGTGGTGGTCGAGCCGGCGGTCGGCCTGCAGCAGTTCCAGGCGCGGGAGATTGCCTTCCAGCTCGGGCTCAACATCAAGCAGGTCTCGGCCGCGGTGAAGACGATCATGAACGCCTACCGGGCGTTCCGCGACTGCGACGGCACCATGCTGGAGATCAACCCGCTCGTCGTCACCAAGGACGACCGGGTGCTGGCGCTCGACGCCAAGATGAGCTTCGACGACAACGCGATGTTCCGCCGGCCGGGCATCGCCGACATGCACGACCCGTCCCAGGGCGATCCCCGCGAGGCGCAGGCCGCCGAGCACAACCTCAGCTACATCGGCCTCGAGGGCGAGATCGGCTGCATCGTCAACGGCGCGGGCCTCGCCATGGCCACCATGGACATGATCAAGCACGCAGGCGGCGAGCCGGCGAACTTCCTCGATGTCGGCGGCGGCGCGTCCCCTGAGCGGGTGGCCACGGCCTTCCGGCTGGTCCTGTCGGACCGCAACGTGAAGGCGATCCTCGTCAACATCTTCGCCGGCATCAACCGCTGCGACTGGGTCGCCGAGGGCGTCGTCCAGGCCGCCCGCGAGGTGAAGATCGACGTGCCGCTGGTGGTCCGGCTCGCCGGCACGAACGTCGAGGCCGGCAAGAAGATCCTGGCCGAGAGCGGCCTCGATCTCATCACCGCCGACACGCTGGCTGAGGCGGCCAAGAAGGCGGTCGACGCCTGCTCCGCCGCCAAGACGCAGCACTGAGAGGGGAGACCGCGCCATGAGCATCCTCATCGACGAGACCACCCCGATCATCGTCCAGGGCATCACGGGCGACAAGGGCACCTTCCACGCCAAGGAGATGCTGGATTACGGCACGAACGTCGTCGGCGGCGTCACCCCGGGCAAGGGCGGGCGCACCCATCTCGGCCTGCCGGTGTTCAACACCGTCAAGGAGGCGGTGGCGGCGACCGGCGCCACCACGTCGATCACCTTCGTGGCGCCCCCCTTCGCGGCGGACGCCATCATGGAGGCGGCCGATGCCGGCCTGCGGCTGGTCTGCTCGATCACCGACGGCATCCCGGCCCAGGACATGATGCGGGTGAAGCGCTACCTGTACCGCTACCCCAAAGAGAAGCGGACCATGGTGGTCGGCCCGAACTGCGCCGGCATCATCTCGCCCGGCAAGGCGATGCTCGGCATCATGCCCGGCCACATCTACCTTCCGGGCAATGTCGGGGTGATCTCCCGCTCCGGGACGCTGGGCTACGAGGCCGCCTCGCAACTCAAGGAACTCGGGCTCGGGATCTCGACCTCGGTGGGCATCGGCGGCGACCCGATCAACGGCTCGTCCTTCCTCGACCACCTCGCCCTATTCGAGACCGACCCGGACACCGACGCGGTCCTGATGATCGGCGAGATCGGCGGCCCGCAGGAGGCCGAGGCCTCGGCCTGGATCCGCGAGAACATGTCGAAGCCGGTAATCGGCTTCGTGGCCGGGCTGACCGCCCCGAAGGGGCGCCGCATGGGCCATGCCGGCGCGATCATCTCGGCGGCCGGCGACAGCGCCGCCGAGAAGGCCGAGATCATGCGCTCCTACGGGCTGACGGTGGCGCCGGATCCGGGCTCCTTCGGGCAGACGGTGGCCGACGTGCTGGCCCGGGCCGCGTAGCGCGGCCGGCCCGCCTTACGTCCCGGAACGCGGCGCGGGTCCTCTCTCCCGAGCGGGAGAGGGCGCGCGTCGCGCTGGGCACCGGCCGATGCGCGCCTCCCTCCCGGAGGTGACGGCGCATCGCGCTGAACATCCTCGAGAAAGACCGTGCGCCACGAGGTGGCTCCATGACCCGCACCCTTCACGCAACCCCCGGTCTCGTCGATGCCACGGCCTTCGCGCCGCCGGTGATCGTCGGCACGTCGTCGGAACAGGCGCTGGACATCCTGTTCCAGGCGCTGCTCGACGTCGCCCGCCGGCACGACCCCGACCTCGAGGCGGTCCTGCACGGGACGGCCGACATCTCGCGCTTCTCGCCGCAGATGCTGGCGCGCGCGCTGCAGGTGCAGGGCATCTGGTTCCAGCTGATCTCCATCGCCGAGCAGAACGCCGCGATGCGCCGACGCCGGCACGTGGAGCGCACGGAGGGGCGGGCCGCGCTCGGCGGCTCCTTCGCCAAGGTTTTTTCCGACGCGCGCAAACAGGGGGTGCCCCCTGAAAAAATCCAGGCGCTGCTCAGCGACCTGCGCATCCGCCCGACGCTCACCGCCCACCCGACCGAGGGCAAGCGGGTGACGGTGCTGGAGAAGTTCCGCCGGATCTACCTCGTCCTGCGCGAGCTGGAGATGCCGCGCTGGACCGACCGTGAGCGCAACGGGCTCATGAACGAGCTGCGCGACCAGATCGAGCTGGTCTGGATGACGGGCGAGCTGCACCTGGAGAAGGCGACCGTCGAGCGGGAGGTGGCCTGGGGGCTGCACTTCTTCGACGAGACCCTGTTCGAGATGCTGCCCGAGACCCTGGAGACCCTGCACGAGGCGCTGGCCGAGACCTATCCGGGCACCGAGTTCAGGGTGCCGCCGTTCTTCCAGTTCGGCTCCTGGATCGGCGGCGACCGGGACGGCAACCCCTACGTGACGGCGGCGGTCACCCGGCAGACCCTGCACCGCAACGCGCTCGCCTCGCTCACGCGCTACCGCGACGGCGTCCGCGAGCTGGGGCGGACCCTCTCGCTCACCGAGCGCTCGCTGCCGCTGCCCGAGAGCTTCCGCGCGGAGCTCGACCGGAATCTCGCCGAGAGCGGCCAGGCCCGCGCCATCACCCGGCGCAACCCGGGCGAGCCCTATAGGCAGTACCTGTCCTGCGTCCTGCGCAAGATCGAGGCGACGATCGCCCGCAACGAGGGCGAGCACCCGTCCGGCCCCGACTACGCGAGCGCGGACGGGCTCATCGAGGACCTGCGCACCCTGGAGCGCGGCCTGACCGAGGCCAAGTGCGGGGCACTGGCGCGGGATCTCGTGCGTCCGGTCCGGCGCATGGTCGAGATCTTCCGCTTCTCGACGGTCCGCCTCGACCTGCGCGAGAACACGACCCGGACCACCGACACGCTCCACGCCCTCTGGCGCCAGCGCAACGGCGACGGCGAGCCGCCGGCCCTCGGCTCGGCCGCGTGGCGCCAGTGGCTCGACACGGAGCTCGCCCGGCCGCGCGATCCCGAGCGGTCCTTCGAGGACTTGCCCGACGCCGCCCGCGAGACGCTGGCCACCTTCGCCCTCGTCGCCGAGATGCGCGAGGCCCTCGACCGCGAGGCGTTCGGCGCCTTCGTGCTGTCGATGACCCGCTCGGTGGAGGACGTGCTCGGCGCGTACCTGCTGGCCAAGGAAGCGGGGGTGTTCCTCGACGCCGCCGGGACGGAGATCTGCCCGCTGCCGATCGTGCCCCTGTTCGAGACCATCGACGACCTGCGCGCCGCCCCGGCGATCATGCGGGCGCTGCTCAACGTGCCGGTGGTCCGCCGCTCCACCCGCTGGCAGGGCGGCGTGCAGGAGGTGATGATCGGCTACTCCGACTCCAACAAGGACGGCGGCTTCGTCGCCGCCAACTGGGAGCTCTACAAGGCGCAGAGCAAGCTGACCCGGCTCGGCGAGGAGCTCGGCGTCGGGATCGCCTTCTTCCACGGGCGCGGCGGCTCGGTGAGCCGCGGCGGCGTGCCGACCCAGAAGGGCATCATGGCCCAGCCGCCGGGCTCCATCCGCGGTCGGTTCCGGACCACCGAGCAGGGCGAGGTCGTCTCGTTCAAGTACGCCAACCGCGGCACGGCCGCCTACCAGATGGAGCTGCTGGCGGCCTCGGTGTTCGAGCACGCGCTCGCCGGCGACGGCGAGCGGGTGGGCCCCGGCCACGACGACGCCCTCGAGGCGCTCGCCGGTGCCTCGCGGGCGGCCTACGTCCAGCTGCTCCAGACCGACGGCCTCGTCGACTACTTCCAGGCGGCGAGCCCGCTCGACGAGATCTCCCTTCTCAACATCGGCTCGCGTCCGGCCCGCCGCTTCGGCGCGCGCTCGCTCTCGGACCTCCGCGCGATCCCCTGGGTGTTCGCGTGGTCGCAGAACCGGCACGTGATCACCGGCTGGTACGGCGTCGGCTCGGGGCTGGCGAGCTTCATCGACGTGCGCGGCCGCGACGGCGAGGCGACCCTCAAGCGGCTGTTCAACGAGTCCCGCATCCTCCGCCTCGTCCTCGACGAGGTCGAGAAGACGCTGATGATGGTCGATCTCGACATCGCCCGCGCCTACGCGGGCCTCGTCCAGGACGCGGGCGTCCGGGACCGGATCTTCTCGATGATCGAGGCCGAGTACGCGCTCACCCGCGAGATGGTGCTGCGGGTGAGCGGCGGCACGGAGCTGGCCGAGCGCTTCCCCCTGTTTCGGGACCGCCTGAAGGGCCGGCTCCCGACGATCAACCAGGTCAGCCGCGAGCAGGTCGAGCTGCTCGCCCGCTACCGCGCGGAGACCGACGAGGACCGGCGCGAGGCGGTGAAGTCGGCCCTGCTCCTGTCCATCAACTGCATCGCGGTCGGCTTCGGGGCGACCGGATAGGGGAGGGTCCAGCGGGCTCCCTCTCCCGCGCGGGAGACGGGACCCGTGCCTCGATCCCGTACCGGGGACCCGGTCCATTCGTGCAGCCGCGCCCTGTCAGCGACCCACGCGCGCGCCATTTGCCGCCGATGAACGGGACCGCATCCCGCAACGGCACCAGAACCGTCACCAGGAGAGAGAACCCAAGATGAGCTTCACCCTGATCCAGCAGGCCAAGCCGCGCCTGCACCGCTCCGAACTCGCCGTGCCCGGCTCCAACCCGACCTTCATGGAGAAGTCGGCCTCCTCGGCGGCGGACGTGATCTTCCTCGATCTCGAGGACGCGGTCGCCCCGGACGACAAGGAGAAGGCCCGCACCAACATCATCCAGGCGCTGAACGACCTGGATTGGGGCAACAAGACCATGATGATCCGCATCAACGGTCTCGACACCCACTACATGTACCGCGACGTGGTCGACATCGTCGAAGCCTGCCCGCGGCTCGACATGGTGCTGATCCCCAAGGTCGGCGTGCCGGCCGACGTCTACGCCATCGACGTGCTGGTCACCCAGATCGAGCAGGCCAAGAAGCGCGAGAAGCAGATCGGCTTCGAGGTGCTGATCGAGACGGCCCTCGGCATGGCCAACGTCGAGGCGATCGCCCAGTCGTCGAAGCGGCTGGAGGCGATGTCCTTCGGCGTCGCCGACTACGCCGCCTCGACCCGCGCCCGATCCACCGTCATCGGCGGCGTGAACCCCGACTTCTCGGTGCTGACCGACAAGGACGAGTCCGGCAGCCGCCAGACCCACTGGCAGGACCCGTGGCTGTTCGCCCAGAACCGCATGCTGGTCGCCTGCCGCGCCTACGGACTGCGCCCGATCGACGGACCGTTCGGCGACTTCTCGGATCCGGACGGCTACCGCTCGGCGGCCCGCCGCTGCGCGGCCCTCGGCTTCGAGGGCAAGTGGGCGATCCACCCGAGCCAGATCGAGCTCGCCAACGAGGTGTTCACCCCCTCCGAGGCCGAGGTCACCAAGGCTCGGCGCATCCTCGAGGCCATGGAAGAGGCCGCCAAGGCCGGCCGCGGCGCCGTGTCCCTGGACGGCCGCCTCATCGACATCGCCTCGATCCGCATGGCCGAGGCGCTGATCGAGAAGGCGAACGCCATGAAGGGCTGAAGACGGCT
The DNA here is from genome assembly GCF_021398735.1 of Methylobacterium oryzae. Classification (NCBI taxonomy): domain Bacteria; kingdom Pseudomonadati; phylum Pseudomonadota; class Alphaproteobacteria; order Hyphomicrobiales; family Methylobacteriaceae; genus Methylobacterium; species Methylobacterium oryzae. The sequence continues at coordinate 5,518,182 of NZ_CP090349.1, read as the reverse complement.
CCGACGCGGGCGGATCCCAGCCCCCTGGCCGGGATCCGCCCTCCGCACGGCGAGGAACGTCTCGTCCTAGCGAGCGCAGCGAAGCAATCCAGGGTCGCGGCTACGGCGACATGCGTGTCGCTGCCGGGTTGCCTCGCTGCGCTCGCGAGGACGGCGGCGCCGCGTGGCCCGAAGTCCCGTCAGAACGGCTGATCGTCCGGTAGCCGCGCCGCTTCCATCTCGTCCGGCGTCGGGTCCCGGTGAACCACGATCCCGGTGGAGCGGTCCGCCGCGATCAGCCCGAGCCGGGCGAACCCGTCGAGCCAGCCGTCCATCGGCCAGATCCCGTGCCGGTCGTGGAAGCGCGCCGCGTTGGCGACGATGTCGCGGAAATGCTGCAGCGGCGGGTCGTAGCCCGGATGATGCTGGTGGTAGGCCCGGGGGCCGCCGAGGAACAGGATCGGCACGCCGGCCCGCTCGGCCCGGAAGGCGAGGTCGGTGTCCTCCGCGCCGTAGCCTGAGAAGGTCTCGTCGAAGCCGCCGAGGCGGTCATAGGTCGCGGCCCGCACCGCGAAGGCGAGGGACCAGAACAGGCCGGGCTGCGGCGCCGGCGCCACCGTGCCGGCGGGCGGGAAGGCCCGCACCGGGTGCGGCGCGCCGAGACGCGCCAGATCCGTCTCGCGCCACCCGTCCGCGACCGCGCCGGCCGGCAGGTAGCCGATCTCGCAGCAGATCAGGCCGTCCCGCTCGGCCACCGCCCGCGACAGGCCCGCGACGAGCCCCGCCGAGGGGATGCAGTCCACGTCGAGGAAGATCAGCGTGTCGGCACCGGCGGCCCGGCGCCCGGCATTGCGCGCCGCGGCGAGCGGCAGGCCGGCACGCGGGAACGGCACGCGCTCCACCGGGAAGGGCAGGGCCGGGTAGGGCGCCGCGTCGTCGCCGATCTCGACGACGACGCAGCGGTCGGGCGGGTCGCCGCGGCCGAGGCCTTCGAGCAGACGGGTCAGGTGCGCGCGCCGGCCCTTGTTGAGGGTGATGACCGCGACGCTCACGGGGCGGTTCCGGCGCGCAGGACGTCGATGCGGTACTTGTCCGTCCGCGCCTGACTCAGGACCTGTGCGAAGGGTGCCGACAGCCGGATGAAGCCCTCGGCGGCGCCGTCACCCGAGAGCGGGTAGTCGGTCTCGCCCAGCCAGTGCACCAGCACGATGTCGCCGCCGGGCGCGATCGTCGCGCCGGCCCGGCGCACGAGCGCGGCGAAATCCTCCGGGGCCAGGAAGTACAGGAACTCGGAGAGGACGATCAGGTCGAACCGCTCCTCGGGCCAGTCCGCCGGCATCGTGCCCTGCCGGATCTCGACGTGGGGGCGATCCGCGCAGCGCGCCCGGGCGTCCTCCAGGGCGGCCGGAACCAGATCCGTGGCGAGCAGACGCTCGCAGCGCTCGGACAGGGCGTGGGTGAAGACGCCGATGGAGCAGGCCGGCTCGAACGCGGCCCGGTAGCGCGCCTGCGGCAGGGCCGCCAGCGTCGCCGCGTACTTGTCGCGCTCGTAGGACGACGAGGTGAAGCGCCAGGGATCCGGGTCGCTGGCGTACATGCCGAGGAAGTAGTCTTCCGGCAGGGTCTTCGTCCGGCGGCTCATGCGGGGACCGCGACGAAGCGCTCGTAGGGGCCGCAGAGCCGGTCGATCATGGCAGGCTCGAGCCGGAAGCCCTGGGGATCGTCCGCGATCAGGTCGGTGGTCTGCGATTCGTGGGCGGCGACGGCGCGCGCCTTGGTCTCGCGATAGGCGGAGACGTCGAGGCGCAGGCCGGCGGGGCTCGGCCCGACCTCGGTCTCGGGCGGCAGGGTCCAGCCCCAGACGGGGTACTCGTAGACGCGGACCCCCGGCATCTGCGGCCGCGCGAGGGCGACGATCGCCGCGGCCGCCTTGTGGTCGCAGTGGGGATCGTGGCGCCACGTGACGAAGACCGCGCCGGCCCCGATCGCCGCGGCCGCGCGGGCGACCGCGGACGCGGCGGCCTCGGCCCCGGGGCCGTCGCTCGGGACGTGCGCGTCCGGGAGGCGCAGGAAGGTGACGGCCTCGGGCCCGAGGCCGAGGACCGCCACGGCCCGCCGGGTCTCCGCCTCGCGCAGGGCGCGCAGTTTCTCGGGCGGGTAGAGACGGGAATGCGTGTGCGACCCGCAGCCGTCGCTGACCACGACGAGATGCACGGGCCGTCCCGACGCCCGGGCGGCGGCGATCAGCCCGCCGCATCCGAGGCTCTCGTCGTCGGGATGGGGCGCGACCACCACGAGCCCCCGGCTCCCCAGGAGGGCGTCGAGGCTCGCCACGGGCAGCGCGTCGGCGGCGGCGAGGAAGGCGTCGGCGCGCATCAGCGGCCTCCGATCCGGTCGGAGGCCGACAAGACGAAGGCCAAGGGAAAGCGCCGGTCGCACCGCGACGGGCTGCTGACGGGATCGATCACGGGACGCTCCACGGACGGTGCGCGGGTTGTGGCGTCCCGGGTTGTCAGGCGCAGCGCATGAACGCGCCATGAGCGGCGCGTTCGGGCCGGCCGGCGGGTGTCAGCGATCGTTCTCGGTGGTGAGCGCGTCGGCGCGGGTGCCCTCGTCGACGCCCCGGCCCGCCGCGAGGTGGACGCCCGGCGTCGGCGCGTCGCGGAAGACCGCACCGGCGGCGCTGAGGGCGCTGCGCAGGGCCTCGACTTGGCCACTAGGCGCGTCGCTATAGCCGCCCTCGAAATCCCGCACGAATCGCTCGTCCAGGCCGACCTTGCCGGCGAGATCGGCCTCCGACCAGCCGAGCAGCCCGCGAGCCGCCCGCGACTGCGCCGGGGTCATGGCGAGCGCCCGGGTCCCGCTCTGCGCGCCCTCGTCCGATCCTGCCAAGGTGATCCTCCTGCTTCGCACTGATCAACAACGATCGCGGTCCCGGATCGTTTCCGGGCGGTCTTCGGCCGAGCGCGACCATAATTGTGCTGAAATCCTGTCGCATCCGGCAAGGCGCAAGGATTCGGAGCGGCCCACGCGAGGGGCCGGACCGCGCGGCCCGCGCGGCGCTTCCGGACCGGGATGACCTGCGCGCGGCGCGCGCGACATGGGGACTGGACGATGAGAGGGGTGCTGATCGCGAGCTTGGCCTGTGCCGTGCTGGCCATGGACCTGACCGCGGCGACGCAGGCGCAGGCGCAGATGGGCGGCTCGCCCACGGGCTTCGGCCGGGGCAACCGCCGGCCGGGCGGCGAGGAGGAGAAGAAGCCCCAGTACGTGCCGGGGACCAAGGCCAGCGAGAAGATGTTCCCGCTGGACTCGACCTGGACCGCCGTGAGCCTGAACGGCAAGCCGTTCACGGGCGGCGACCGGCCGAGCTTCATCATCGACAAGCAGTACCGCGCCCGCGGCTACGGCGGCTGCAACACCTTCGCGGCGACCGCCTTCCCGCTCAAGGAGCAGCACATCGCCGTCGGCCCGCTCGCGCTCACCAAGAAGAGCTGCGACAAGGGCCTCGCGGCCGCCGAGCAGGCGTTCTTCATCGCCCTGCGCACCTCGGCGGTGTGGGACATGGTCGGCTCGCAGCTCGTTCTGAAGAGCCCGAACGGCGAGCTGAAGTTCGACCGGGCCCTTTAAGGGCCGGTTCACCACGCCGAACGACGACGGCCGCCGATTCAGACGCTCTTGAGGGACGTCGGCGCTCACTCCTCCGGTATCGAGGAGTGCGCGGATGCCAGTCGGGATCGGGATCGGACGCGGGGATCCCCTGCGTCCCGCGGTGACGAGGACCGCGCGCTTCTCGGGACCCGAGGGCTTCCATCCGGGCGCCCTCTGGCTCGCCGCGGCGTCGCCGCTCCTGGCGACCCTCCTCCTCCTCGTCCGGCTCGCGGCCTGAGGGGGAGCCTGCGCCGACCGGTCCTAGCCTCAGCGGGTGCCGGTCGCGTCCGGCGCCCGCGAGGTCTCGGAGGCGCGGTGCGTCTCGGGCGAGGCCTCCGAGCGCAGCATCACGGGCGGGAACAGGGCCGCCAGACCCGCGGCCACGCCGTACAGGACGGGATCGGCGTTCGCTCCCGCTTCGGGCGGACGGAGATCGCTGGTCAGCTTCGTGCGCCGGCGGGCATCGCGCGCGTTCGCGAGCATCTGTCCGCGTCTCCGTTGTTAGCGTGTTCGAAACGGTCAATGCCGCGTTCCGCGTTTCGTTGCCGCGGACGTCCGATATTTCTCCCGGCCCTCGATCGCGGCCGATTCTCAGCCGCGGCGCCGGAGGATCGGCACGGACCGACCGTCCGGCAGCGGGCAGGCGGCCGGGACGACCTCGACGATCGACGCGCTCGGACAGCGCGCCCGGCAGCCCTCGGCCGCCGCGATCTGATCGCCGCCGCAGGCGTCGGCGAAGCAGAAGGTCCCGAGATCCTCGCACGTCGCCCGGAACCGGCCCAGCGCCGCCGGCCCCCGCAGGTCCGCGGCCCCGGCCCCCTGCGTCAGCAGGAGAAGCGTCAGACCGATCAGGGCCGGGAGGCGTGCCATCTCTGTCTCCGATCCGGGTCACGACCGCTTGCGGAGCCAGCCTAGCATTGGCAGCCTGGACGCGCCGTACCATTCCCGCGACACGTGCCGCGCGTCATCTGTCGCGATCCCGGCCGCGCCGCGCGGCCGATACCACCGCTCTTCCGTGAAAGGCCGCCATGCCGCTCTATGCCCTCGACGAGCACGTCCCCGACCTCGCCGACCCGGCCCGGGTCTGGATCGCGCCCGACGCGCAGGTGATCGGCCGGGTGCATCTCGGCCTCGATGTCGGCATCTGGTTCGGCGCGGCCCTGCGCGGCGACAACGAGCCGATCCGCATCGGCGACCGCACCAACGTCCAGGAAGGCGTGATCATGCACGTCGATCCCGGCTTCCCCCTCGTGATCGGGACCGACGTCACGATCGGGCACGGCGCGATCGTGCACGGCTGCACCATCGGGGACGGCAGCCTCGTCGGCATGGGGGCGACGGTTCTGAACGGGGCCCGGATCGGCCGCGGCTGCCTCGTCGGCGCCAACGCGCTGGTCACCGAGGGCAAGGAGTTCCCGGATCACAGCCTGATCGTCGGGGCGCCGGCCAAGGCCGTGCGCACCCTCGACGAGGCCGCGATCGAGGGTCTGCGGCAGGCCGCCCTGCGCTATGTGGAGAATGCCCGGCGCTACCGGGCCGGGCTGCGCCGCATCGACGGCTGACGGGTACGGGCCGCTCCCCGGAGGAGCGGCCGGAACACCCTTACTTCTTGGCCTTGCCGCGCTCGATCGCTTCCTCGATCAGCCGGTGGGCCTCCTCCTTGTCGCCCCAGCGGACGAACTTGACCCACTTGCCGGGCTCCAGATCCTTGTAGTGCTCGAAGAAGTGCTGGATCTGCTGGATCGTGATGTCGGGCAGGTCGGTGTAGTTCTCGACCCGGTCGTAGCGCTTGGTCAGGTGGCGCGAGGGCACCGCGATGATCTTCTCGTCCTCGCCGCCCTCGTCCTGCATCACCATCACGCCCACGGGACGCGCGCTGATGATCGCGCCCGGCAGCACGGCGCGGGTGTTGGCCACCAGCACGTCGCAGGGATCGCCGTCGCCCGACAGGGTGTGGGGGATGAAGCCGTAATTGCCCGGGTAGAACATCGGCGTGTACAGGAACCGGTCGACGACCAGCGCACCGGATTCCTTGTCCATCTCGTACTTGATCGGCTCGCCGCCGAGCGGCACCTCGACGATCACGTTGACGTCGTGCGGCGGCTTCTTGCCGAGCGGGATGGCGTCGATCTTCATGGCCTGTCGCTTCCGGAATGCGGTCTCGTCCGCTTCCCGGATCTCTTAGAGGCGCCGCCTGGCAAAGCAAATCAGTCGATGGTACGGCCCGGCAACGAGCGCTGGAAAACGTTAGCCGAAGAGAAACCCGACCTTCGGGAGCGGGAGGCCCGCCACGCGGTCCAGCACCCGCGGGCCGGCGACGCCGCCGAGCCCCTCGTAGAAGGCGCTCGCGCGGGCGTTGTCCTCCAGGCTCCACACGCCGAGCCGCGCGAAGCCGTGATCCGCGAGGTCGTTGCGCACCGCCCGGAACAGGCGGCGGCCCAGGCCGACGCCCTGGTACTCCGGCAGCAGGTAGAGTTCGTCAATCTCCGCCTCGGTGCCGAGGGACCGGCTGCGCGTTCGCCCGTAGGCCGCGTAGCCGACGACGAGTTCGCCCGTCTCGACCACCGCGATCGGCCGGCCGCGGCGCAGGGCGCCCCGCCACCACGCCCGGTCCCGGGTCGAGATCAGCCGCTCCAGGGCGACGCCCGGGATGATGCCGCGATAGGCCTCGCGCCACGACGCGTCGAACACCTTGGACAAGCCGCCGAGGTCGGCCTCGCGGGCCCGGCGGATGCTCGTGGTGCGCGTGCTCATGGGCCTCGGGCCTCCCATCGTCCGACCGGCGGATAACTCGCGCGGTCCGCGCAGGTTCGATGCCGATCCGGGCGGAGTGAAGGCAAGAACGGCGCCGGATCGCGTCGGTGTGGTCGACCGCGTGCCGGTCGGGGGCCGGGCCCGCGAATTGCCGGGCCGCCGGGTGGCTGGTAGAGCCCGGGCTCGTTCCCTCGGCAGCCTGGCCTTGTTCAACCGCTTCCTCAAGCCCGAGACGCGCTACGCGCGCCGCATGGCCCGGATCGCCCGCTTCGAGCGGCCGATCGCCGGCCCCGGCGACCGGCTGATGGCCTGGGCCAGCATGCTGCTGATGGACCACGGCGTGTTCCGCCTCGCCTACCTCAACCGGCACCGGGTCGGCACCGGCGCCGTCTGGCGCTCGGCCCAGCCCGGTCCCCACCAACTCGCCCGCTTCCGGGCCGAGGGCGTGCGGACGATCATCTCCCTGCGCGGCGGGCGCGAGCACGGGTCCTGGCCGCTGCAGCGCGAGGCCTGCGAGCGCCACGGCCTCAAGCTCGTCGAGTTCGTGCTCCGCTCGCGGGAGGCGCCGGACCGCGCCACCATCCTCGGCGCCAAGGCGTTCTTCGCCGGCATCGAGTACCCGGCCGTGATGCACTGCAAGTCCGGCGCCGACCGGGCCGGCCTCGCCTCGGCCCTGTACCTGATCCTGCACGAGGGCCGCCCGGTGGCCGAGGCCGCCCGGCAGCTCTCCGCCCGCTACGGCCATCTCCGCTTCGCCAAGACCGGGATCCTCGACGCGTTCTTCGCCCGCTACCGCGTCGAGGGCGAGGCGCAGGGCCTCGACTTCCTGACCTGGGTCGAGACCGTCTACGATCCCGAGGCGCTCAAGCGGGATTTCCGGCCGGGCTTCTGGTCGGATCTGGCCGCCGACCGCATCCTGCGGCGGGAGTGAGGATCACTCCGCGGGCGGCCGCGCCGCCTCGCGGAACGGGTGGGCCGGGTAGGTCCCGATCACCCGCAGCTCGCGCGAGAAGAAGCCGAGCTCGTCCAGCGCGCGGCGGAGGCCCGTATCCTCCGGATGGCCGTCGACCTCGGCGTAGAACTGCGTGGCGGTGAACTCGCCGTCGACCATGTAGCTCTCGAGCTTCGACATGTTGACGCCGTTGGTCGCGAAGCCGCCGAGCGCCTTGTAGAGGGCGGCCGGGATGTTGCGGACGCGGAACACGAAGCTCGTCACGCAGGGCTCGGCGCCCTGGGCGACCGGCTCGGGCTCGGGGGAGAACACCACGAACCGGGTGGTGTTGTGCGCCTCGTCCTCGACGTCGCGCTCGAGGATGTCCAGGCCGTAGACCTCGGCGGCGAGAGCGGGCGCCAGGGCCGCCCGGCTCGGGTCGCCGATCTCGGCGATCTCGCGGGCCGCCCCGGCGGTGTCGCCGGCGACCACGGCCTTCAGGCCCAGCCGGCGGATTATGCGGCGGCACTGGCCCAGCGCGTGGACGTGGCTGTGGACGCTCCTCAGCGCCTCGAGCTTCGTGCCCGGCAGGACCATCAGCTGGAAGTGGATCGGCAGGAAGTGCTCGGCCACGATGTGCAGCGGCGAGATCGGGATCAGGTGGTGGATGTCGGCGACGCGGCCCGCGATCGAGTTCTCGATCGGGATCATCGCCCGCTGCGCGCGCCCCTCCGTCACCGCCGCGAAGGCGTCCTCGAAGGTCGGGCAGGGCAGCGGCGTCCAGTCCGGGTAGGCCTCCGCGCAGATGATGTGCGAGTTGGCCCCGGGCTCACCCTGGTAGGCGATGGTGCGGTCGGTCATGGCGGCGCGGATTCGTTCGTCGGGTCAGTTCAGGCGCCGACCCTGCAGCAGGGCGCGGGCCCGTTCCAGGTCGGCGGGGGTGTCGACGCCCAGCGGCAGGTCGTCGACGATGGCGGCATCGATGCGCATGCCGGCCTCGAGGGCCCGCAGCTGCTCCAGCTTCTCCCGCACCTCCAGCTCGCCGGGCGGCAGGGCCACGAACCGGCTGAGCGCCGTGCGCCGGTAGGCGTACAGGCCGATATGGTGCCAGAGGGGCCCGTCGCCCCAGGGCGCGCGGGCGCGGGTGAAGTAGAGGGCGCGCAGGCGCCCGGGACCGACCGCGTGGCCGACGAGCTTGACCACGTTGGGGTTGTCGGCCTCGTGCGGATCGGTGATCGGCGCGCAGAGGGTGACGATGTCGACGGTGCGGTCGGCGAGCGGCGCGACGGAGGCGCCGATGATCGCCGGGTCGATGGTCGGCAGGTCACCCTGCACGTTGACGACCACGTCGTGGCGGCCCTCCGGATCGACGATCTCCAGGGCCTCGGCGAGGCGATCGGAGCCCGACGGGTGGTCGGCCCGGGTCATCACCGCGAGGCCGCCCGCGGCCTCGACCGTGCGGGCGATCTCCGCCGTGTCGGTGGCGACCACCACCGGGCCGATCCCGGCCTCGACGGCCCGGCGCCAGACATGGACGATCATGGCCTCGCCGGCGATGTCGGCCAGCGGCTTGTTCGGCAGGCGGGTCGCGGCGAGGCGCGCCGGGATCAGGACCAGGGGATCGGACATCGAGATTCGGATCCGGATGCGCGGATCGAGCGGCCGCGACGGGAGGCGGCCGGCTGCTTAACAGGCCGGCCCCTGGTTGTCGTCCCCCGGGAACGGGCCTGCGGAAACGGGCCGGGCCGCGGTGGAGAAAAGGTGCCACCCGGTGACAAGCTGGACAATTCAGTGGAACAATCCTGCGCCGGAGCGACGCGGAACGCCCCTGCGGCATTGTCAGGAGCCGCCCGGAACCGCTAAGGCAACCTCGAAATCTTCCAATGTCCGGTGTCCGAGCCCGCTCGCCCGTGTCAGGCGCGCGTTCGGCACGGCCGAGTTGCGAGAAGAGCATGAACTCGTTCGAGGTGAACAAGGTCCTGGGTGCGGTCCTCGGCGCCCTTCTGTTCGCGGCCGGATCGGGTTTCGTCGCCGAATTGATCTACCACCCGAAGCCGGCGGGCAATGCCGGCTACGACTTGCCCGAGCCGCAGCCCGAGGCCGCCTCCGCGGCGCCCGAGGCCAAGGTCGAGCCGATCGCCGTCCGCCTCGCGAGCGCCAATGCCGAGAAGGGCGAGGCCGGCACCAAGGCCTGTCACGCCTGCCACAGCTTCGAGAAGGGCGGCCCGAACAAGGTCGGCCCCGACCTGTACGGCATCGTCGAGCGGCCGAAGGGCGCGCATGCGGGCTTCGACTACTCGGCGGCCATGAAGGAGAAGGGCGGCACCTGGACCTACGCCGACCTCGACGAGTTCCTGACGAACCCGAAGGCCTACGTGAAGGGCACCAAGATGGCCTACGCGGGCATCGCTGCGCCGCAGGAGCGGGCCAACGTCATCGCCTACCTGCGGACGCTAGCCGAATCGCCGAAGCCGCTGCCGGCCGTCGAGAAGACCGACGCCGCGCCGGCGGCCGCGCCCGCCGCGGCCAAGCCCGAGGACAAGCCCGCCGCCGACAAGCCGTCCGCCGACAAGCCCGCCGCCAACAAGGCGTCCGAGGGTAAGGACAGCCCGGCCAAGCCCGCCGATACCGGCACCGCCAAGCCGGTCGAGGCGAAGTCGCCCGGCAGCCCGCGGACGACCGGCGAGTCGAGCGACCGCAACGCGCCGGCTCCCCCGGCCAGCGCCCATGACAGCGACCAGCAGGGTCAGCCCTCGAGCCTGATCCCCGCCGAGCCGACCGCGCCGACGGCGCCGGCCGCCAAGGAGCCGGCCGCGAAGGCCAATCCCGAGGCCGTCGAGCGGGCGAAGGATCTGGAGGTCGGCGGCCCGACCAAGGATCTGAACGCGCCGCTGCCGACCCCGCAGCCGCTGCCGAAGGAGTAGGCGGCACGGCCGGGTGCGGGGCCGGGCACGGTCCCGCCCCTCGCGTGCCTGGCGCGTTCCGCCGGCATGGCTCCGGGCGTGACCCTTGCTCTAAGGCGGCTGCGCCCCGGCATCCGGCCGGATCGAGAACCGCGTAGGGCCCCTTGACTGATCGACGTCCCGCCGTGCCGGAGCGCCGGGCCCCCCTGCCGCTCCTCGTCGCCGTGACCATGACCGGGACGGTGGCGCTTCACATTTTCGTGCCGGCGCTGGCGGCGGCGGCCGTCGACCTCGGCACCAACGCCGCCGGCGCGCAGCTGACGATCACCGTCTACCTGATCGGGCTCGCGGGCGGTCAGCTCCTCTACGGGCCGCTCTCGGACCGGTACGGGCGGCGCCCGATCCTGATCGGGGGACTCGGCCTCTACCTCGCCGGCCTGCTGCTCGCGATCCCCGCGCCGAATATCGGGGTCCTGCTCGTCGCCCGCGTCCTGCAATCCCTCGGCGCCTGCGGCTCGCTGGTGATCGGCCGGGCGATGGTCCGCGACGTCTCGACCCGCGAGGACGCCGCCCGGAAGCTCGCGATCCTCACCACCGCGATGACGCTCACGCCCGCGCTGGCCCCGGCGATCGGCGGCGTGGTGAACGAGGCCTTCGGCTGGCGCGCGGTGTTCGTGGTGCTGGCCGGCCTCGTCGCCGTGCTGGGCGCGCTCGTGGTCTTCACCCTGCCCGAGACCAACCGCCACAAGGTGGCGCTGCCGGGCTTCGTCGCCGTCCTGTCCGGCTACCTGCGGCTGGTGCGGGTCCCGGTGTTCCGGGCCTACCTGGTGGCGGGGGCCTGCGGCGGCACCAGCCTGTACGCGTTCCTGGCGGTGGCGCCGTTCCTCCTCGTGGACCGGCTCGGGCGCTCCTCGCAGGAGGTGGGCTTCGACTGCCTGATCGTCGTGTTCGGCATGGTCGGCGGCGCCGTCCTGGCGAGCCGGCTCGCCGCCCGGGTGCCGATCCGCAAGGCGGCGCGGAGCGGCAATCTCCTCTGTATCGGGGCGGCGCTGTCGCTGCTGGTCGTGGACCGCACCGGCATGCTCGGCGTGGTCAGCCTGATCGTGCCGCTCTTCGCCTACGCGGTGGGCGTCGGTCTGCTCAGCCCCAACGCGGTGGCGGGGCTGATGAACGTCGACCCGCACGCCGCCGGGTCGGCCTCCAGCCTCTACGGCTTCACCCAGATGACGTTCGGGGCGCTGTTCACGGCCGCCGCCTCCGCTTGGCCGGCGACCTCGGCGACGCCGGTGGCGCTGGCGCTGCTCGCGGCCGGGCTGATCGCCGCGCTGGCGCTCCGGCGGGCCTGAACGGGGTTTCGAACGGTCGAGCGCCGGCCCCGGCGGCGCTCGCTGCTCGGCGGAGCCGTCGGCCCCCTCCGTCATCGCGAGCGCAGCGAAGCGACCCAGGTCCAGCGCGCCCTCCGTAAGTGTGGCGCTACTGGATTGCTTCGCTTCGCTCGCAATGACGGCGGCTGCGTGTGGATTGAGCTGAGCCATTCACGCGCATGCAGAAGACCAGCCCGGTGCGGATCGAAATCACCGTCAGAGAGCTGAGGCACGCCCGCCGGGCCCCGTTTCAGGTCCTGACCGCCTCGATCGGGCCCGTCACGCCCGCACGGAACTCCTCGGCCAGTTCCAGCCACAGCAGGCGCGCCGGGTCGACCGGCCCCGGCAGGGTCAGGCGCCCGGGCGGAACCGGTGTGAACCCGAAGCGGGCGTAGTAGGGCGCGTCGCCGACGAGGATCACCAGACCCTCGCCCGCCCGCCGCGCCCCCTCGATCGCCGCGCGGGTCAGGGTGCCGCCGATGCCGCGGCCCTCGAAGCTCGGATCGACCGCCAGGGGGCCGAGCATCACGAAGGGCGTCGCCCCGGTCCGCACCGGACCCATCCGGACCGAGCCGACGAGGAAGCTGCCGACCGAGGCGGTGATGCCGAGGTCGATCCGCTCGGCCGCGCCCTCGCGGAGGCGGTAGGCGGTGCGGGCGAAGCGGCCGGGACCGAAGGCCCGGGCGTGGAGGCGCTCGATGGCGGGGGCATCCTCCGGCCGCTCCGGCCGGATGACGAGGGACAGATCGGTCACGGGGTACTCGCGGGTCGGACGGGCGCCGCGTAGCAGCGCCGGGCCGGACCCGCAAACCGTCGCGCTACTCGGCGGCGGCCAGGGCGGGCCGCGCGCCGCCCTGCGTCAGCCTCAGGAAGCCCAGGGCCGCGAGCCAGATCACCGCGCCGCAGGCGGAGGCGGCGCCGAGGACCAGCGCGAAGCCGCCGCGGTCGTGCAGGAGGGCGATCGCCGGCACCACGAAGCCGCTCGCCGTGAAGCCGACGAAGTAGCGCACGCTGTAGGCGCGGGCCCGGTAGGCGGGCGGCACGTAGCGGGCGATCATCGCGTCGTTGATCACCACCTGCCCGTAGATCGCCGTCATGGCGAGGACGAGCCCGGCGAGCAGCGGCAGGCCGGTGGAGACGGCCGCGATCCCGAGCCCCAGCGGCTGCAGCACCGACAGGGCCACGAACAGGGACGGCAGGCTGTAGCGGTCGATCAGCCGGCCCATGGCGAGCTGCATCAGCGCGCCGAACAGGAAGACGCCGGTGGCGATCGAGCCGGTCAGCGCCAGGGGCAGCGCCTGCCCGACGCCCTCGTCGATCACCTTGGGCAGGCTGATCGTCGTCAGGTTGAAGGTCAGGCCGCCCGCGAAGATCGACAGGGCGAACATCGCCATGAGCGCCCAGGGCCGGGTGACGGGGATCACCGCCGCGCCGCCGGCCTTCCTCCCCGCGGCGTCGCCGTCCCCCGGGACCAGGGCCACGAAGGCGGCCCCGCAGGCGAGGCAGACGAGGCCGGGAACGATGAAGGCCGCGCGCCAGCTGACCGTGGCGGCGAGCAGCGCGGTCAGGCCGGAGGCCGAGGCCGCGCCGAGATTGCCCCAGACGCCGTTGATGCCGAGATCGTGCCCGAGCCGGCGCGCATGGGTGACCAGCATGGCGGAGCCGACCGGGTGGTAGATCGCCGAGGCGAGCCCGAGGACGCAGAGCCAGAGGGCGAAGCCCAGCGGCGTCGAGGCGCTCGCCACGCCCAGGCAGGACAGGCCGTAGCCGAAGAAGAACACCGCCAGCATGTTGCGCCGCCCGAAGCGGTCGGCCAGCGAGCCCATCGGCAGCGAGCACAGACCGAAGGCCACGAAGGCGCCGGTGGCGAGCCCGATCAGCTCGCCGTAGCCGAGCCCGGTCTGGGCTGCGATGGCGATGACCGCGGTCGGGTAGATCAGCAGCACGAAATGGTCGAGGGCGTGCGCGACGTTGACGAAGCGCAGGGTGCGGCGGGACAGCGTGTCCGAATCCATCGCGGCGTATCCTCCGGGACGGCACCCTGATAGCCTGACCCGATGGCGGTATTGGGCCGGATATGTACGCGAACGGGCCAATGTTGACGGAGGCGCGCGGCGCCGTCGGGCGGTCGACCGAGGCGGCCGACTATCAGGACGTGCCGCGCCCGGTCGCGGTGATGCCCAAGACCTACGCGGCCGGGATGCACCTCGCCCGGCACTTCCATCCCCGCGCGCAGCTGCTCTACGCCACGTCCGGGCTGATGATGGCGTTCGCGGAGGACGGCACCTGGGTGGTTCCCGAGGGGCACGCCCTCTGGATCCCGCCGCTTCTGCCGCACGCGGTCGCGACCCACGGCGCGGTCGCGATGTGCTCGGCCTATCTCGATCCGGCCGCGGTCCGGTCCTTCCCGGCGAGCTGCCGGGTGATCGCGGTGTCGCGGCTCCTCGCCGCCGCGCTCACCGCGCTGGCGGAGGAGCCGGTGCTCTACGCAGAGGCGGGTCGCGGCGGCCACCTCGCCGCCCTGGTGCTCGACGAGATCGGCCGGGCCCCGGCGACGCCGCTCGCGCTGCCGCTCCCCCGGGACCCGCGCCTGCGCCGCGTCTGCCTCGCGCTGATCGAGAATCCGGCCTCGGAGGCCGATCTCGACGCCTGGGCCGACCGTGCCGGGGCGAGCCGGCGCACGCTCACGCGCGGGTTCCGCGCGGAGACCGGTCTCAGCTTCGGCGACTGGCGGGCGAGAGCCCGCGTGATCCGGGCGCTGGCGCTGGCGGCCGAGGGGCGGCCGCCCCGGGCGGTCGCGGCGGCCGTGGGCTACCGGAGCGCGCAGGCGCTGCGCACGACCGTGGCGCGGGTGCTCGGCGCCGCGCGTCCGCTCCGCGGCGGGACGCCCTGAGCGCCGCCTAGGCTGCCTGTCGGGGCTCCTCGAAGAGCTCGTCGGCCGGGCCGAAGAACTCGAACTTCACCCGCTCGGCCGGGACGCCGCGGCGCAGCAGGCCGGTGGCGAGATCCCGCAGGAACGGCTTGGGACCGCACAGGTAGTAGGTCGCGCGGTCGTGCGGCGTGTGTTCCGCGAGCCAGTCCGCCGTGATCAGGCCCTGGACGTCGTAGTGCTCACCCGGCCGGTCCGCGGCTTCGGGCTCCGCGTAGAACGTCACGAGCGTCGCGGCGCGGGCCCGCGCCGCGAGCGCCCGGGCGTGGTCGCGCAGGGCGTGGACGCGGCCGAACAGGGCGCCGTGGACGTACCAGGTCGGCCGGTCCGGGCTGTCCGCCGCGATGGTCTCGAGCATGCTGATCATCGGGGTCAGCCCGACGCCGCCGCTGACCAGCACCACGGGCGCGTCACTTTCGGTGTCGAGGCTGAAGTCGCCCGCCGGTGCGGCGACCTTCAGCACGGTGCCGGGCCGCGCGTGGTCGTGCAGCCAGTTCGAGGCAATCCCGGCCGGACGGCCCGGCGCCGCCTCGCGCTTGACGGTGATGCGGTAGGCCCGGTCGCTCGGCGCGCAGGACACCGAGTAGTTCCGCTTCAGCACACCGCGGCCCGGCAGGTCCAGGAGGAAGCCGAGATACTGGCCCGGCCGATGCCGCAGCACCGGGCCACCGTCGGCCGGCACGAGGACGAAGGAGCGGATCGTCTCGCTCTCCTGGGTCACGCTGTCGACCACGAAGTCGCGCCAGCCGTTCCAGCCGCCCGGCTTGGAGGCATGGTCGCGGTAGATCGCGGCCTCCCGGCCGATCAGCAGTTCCGCCAGGAACCAGTAAGCCTCCCCCCAGGCCGTGGCGATCTCCGGCGTGGCGGCCTCGCCGAGGACATCCCCGATCGCGCCGAGGAGGGCGTCGGCCACGTGCGGGTAGTGCTCCGGCAGGATGTTCAGGGCGACGTGCTTCTGCGCGATGCGCTCGACCGCGCCCGCCAGGACGCCGAGATTGTCGATGTTGCGGGCGTAGGCGAGCACGGCCTGGGCCAGGGCCTTCGGCTGAGAGCCGGTCTCGCCGTGATGGGACTGGTTGAAGAGGTCGCGTATCTCAGCGTTCTCGAAGAGGCGCTCGTACATGCGCTTGGTGATGGTGAGGCCGTGGGCCTCCAGGGCCGGCACGGTGGCCTTGATGAGAGCGACGGTGGCGGGGGAGAGGGGCGCGGGCATGGCACAGCTCAAAAGGTGCATACGACATGCTTCTTTTAGCGCCCCCTCGAAAAGATGCAAGGGAAATACATCTTATAGGGACGAAGCCTGTTCGCCTGCCAGCGGTGGTGCCGGTCCGCGGCTGCGCGTACGGACTCGGACCGCGGCGGATATCGCATCGCCCCACGGCAGGGATCGTCTTCTGGAGTTGAGATGCGCCTGACCCGCTACACAGATTACGCGTTGCGCACGCTGATCTACGTCGGGCTCCACGAGCCCGAGCAGAGTTCGATCGCCGGGATCGCGCGCGCCTACGGCATCTCGGAGAACCACCTGACCAAGGTGGTCCACCAGCTGGGACGGCTCGGCCTGATCCGGACGATCCGCGGGCGGGGCGGCGGCCTTCGGCTGGCGAAGCCGCCGGAGGAGATCGTCGTCGGTGCAGTGGTGCGCCAGACCGAGGACGACCTGGCGCTGGTCGAGTGTTTCGGCGGCGGCGCCTGCGCCATCACGGCCCCGTGCCGGCTCCGGCGGGTGCTGGGCGAGGCCCTGGCGGCGTTCCTCGCCGTCCTCGACCGCTACACCCTGGCGGACCTCCTCGGCGCGCCGGACGGCGACGCCATCGCGGCGCTGCTGGGCCTGGCCGGCCCCCCGCGCGACGAGCCGCCGGTGCCGGCCGGCGCCGCGAGCCTCCCGGAGGCCTGAGGCTCCGCGCGTCGCGCGGTCAGGTCGCCCGCGCCGAGAAATCGATCCGCGGGTCGATCCAGACGTAGATCAGGTCGGACAGCAGGTTCACCGCGAGCCCGAGCAGCGAGAAGATGTAGAGCGTGGCGAACACCACCGGATAGTCGCGCCCGACGATCGCCCGGAACGACAGCTCGCCCAGGCCGTCGAGGGAGAAGATCGTCTCGATGAGCAGCGAGCCGGTGAAGAAGGCCGAGATGAAGGCACCGGGGAAGCCCGCGATCACGATCAGCATGGCGTTGCGGAAGACGTGCCCGTAGAGCACGCGCCGCTCGGACAGCCCCTTCATCCGCGCGGTCAGCACGTACTGCTTGCGGATCTCGTCGAGGAACGAGTTCTTGGTCAGCAGGGTCGAGGTGGCGAAGGCGCCGATCACCAGAGCGGTCAGCGGCAGCACCATGTGCCACGCGTAGTCGGTCACCTTGTGCCAGGGCGAGAAGCTCTCCCAGCCCTCGCTGGTCAGGCCGCGCAGCGGGAACCACTGGTAGAACGAGCCGCCGGCGAACAGGATGATGAGCATCAGCCCGAACATGAAGCCCGGGATCGCGTAGCCGATGATCACCACGAAGGAGGTCGCGCGGTCGAAGCGCGTGCCGTCCGCCACGGCCTTGCGGATCCCGAGCGGGATCGAGATCGCGTAGGACAGCAGCGTCATCCACAGGCCCAGCGAGATCGAGACCGGCAGCCGCTCCTTGATCAGCTGGATGACCGTGACGTCGCGGAAGTAGCTGCGGCCGAAATCGAACCGGACGTAGTCCCAGAGCATCTTGGCGAAGCGCTCGGGCGCCGGCTTGTCGAAGCCGAACTGCTTCTCGAGCTTGGCGATGAATTCCGGGCTCAACCCCTGGGCGCCGCGGTAGCGGGAACTGGCGTCGCCGCCGCCCGACGGCCGGCTGGCGCCGCCGAGGTCGCCCGAGCCGCCGGTGATGCGGGACATGGCCCCGTCGCGCTGGCCCTGGAGCTGCGACAGCACCCGCTCCACCGGTCCGCCGGGGGCGAACTGCACGATGGTGAAGGTGATCAGCATGATCCCGAACAGGGTCGGGATCATCAGGCCGATGCGGCGCAGGATGTAGGCGAGCATGGCGTCAGTCCCGCCCGATCCGCTTGGCCTTGTCGGCGTCGAACCACCACGTCCCGGGGGCGCCGAGATCGTATTTCGGCGGCGTCGCCGGGCGGCCGTACACGTCCCAGAGGGCGAGGCGATGGGTCGAGGCGTACCACATCGGCACCCAGTAGCGCCCGGCCCGCAGGACCCGGTCCAGGGCCCGGCAGGCGGTGGTCAGGTCCGCCCGCGACGTCGCGTCGGCGACGGCGGTGAGCAGCGCGTCGATCGCCGGGCTCGCGATCCCCGACAGGTTGTTGGAGCCCGCGGTCCCGGCGGAGCGGGACCCGTAGGTCTCGCGCAGCTCCGCGCCGGGGGTGAGCCCGCTGCTGTAGCGGCGCGGCGTGACGTCGAAGTCGAAATCCTTCAGCCGCGCCTGGTACTGAGACGGGTCGACCGTGCGCAGGCTCGCCTTGATGCCGAGCAGCCCCAGGTTGCGGATGAAGGGCTGCGTGACCGCCTGGAAGACCGGATCCTCGTCGAGGAACTCGAGGGTCAGGGGCTGGCCGCCGGGCAGCAGCAGGTTGCCGCCCTGGCGGGTGCAGCCGGCCTCCCGCAGGAGCGCGTCGGCGCGCTTCAGCAGCGCCCGGTCCTGGCCCGACCCGTCGGAGACCGGCGGCGCCCAGGCCTCGCCGAACACCTCGGGCGGCAAGTCCTTGAACGGCTCCAGCAGGGCGAGCTCCTGGGCCGAGGGCTTGCCGGTCGCCTTGAGGTCGGAATTCTCGAAGAACGAGGCCGTGCGCGCGTAGGCGCCGTACATCAGGTTGCGGTTCGACCACTCGAAATCGAAGCACAGGCCGATCGCCTCGCGCACCCGCGGGTCGCGGAACGCGGCGCGGCGGGTGTTGATCCACCAGCCCTGCGTGCCGCTCGGCCGCGCGTCCGGCACCGTCTCGCGGACCACGCGGCCCTCGGTCATCGCCGGGAAGTCGTAGCCGGTCGCCCAGACCCGGGCGGTGAACTCCTCGCGGAACGTGAAGGCACCGCTCTTGAACGCCTCGAACGCCACGGTGCGGTCGCGGAAATACTCGTAGCGGATCGCGTCGAAGTTGTTCTGGCCGACATTCACCGGCAGCTCGGCGGCCCAGTAATCCGGGACGCGCTCCAGGCCGATGGACCGGCCCGGATCGACGGTGCCGACCCGGTAGGGACCGGAGCCGAGCGGCGCCTCCAGGGTCGAGGCCTCGAAGTCCCGGCCGGCGTAGTAGGCGGCGGAGAAGAGCGGCAGCTGCGCGACGAACAGCGGCAGGTCCCGGGCGCGGCCCGGCTCGAAGGTCACCACGAGCCGCCCGTCGCCCTCGGCCCGGGCGTCGGTCATGGGCCGGATCACCTCGGCGATCTCGGGGTGGCCCTTGTCGCGCAGGAGCTTGAGGCTGAAGGCCGCGTCCCGCGCGGTCAGCGGCGAGCCGTCGTGGAACCGCGCCTGCGGGCGCAGCGCGAAGGTGTAGGTCAGGCCGTCCGGGCTGACCGTGACGGCGCGCGCCACCAGCCCGTAGAGGGCGTCCGGCTCGTCGAGGGCGCGGACCATCAGGCTGTCGAAGGTCAGGGGCATGCCGGCGGCCCCGTCGCCGCGCAGCACGTAGACGTTGAGCGTGTTGAAGGTGTTGAGCGACTGGTTGCCGGTCGTCGCGGCGAGCTGCGCCGAGAAGCGCCCGCCGCGGGGCGCCATCGGGTTCACGTAGTCGAAATGCGCGAAGTCCGGGCCGTATTTGAGCTCGCCGAAGCTGGACAGGCCGTGGCGCTCCTGCGCGTCAACCGCCCGGGCGGGGCGCCACGGCGGCATCGCCGCGAGCGCGCCGGCCCCGAGGACCAGCCCGCGCCGGGTCGGCATCCCGGGACCGCCCGTCAACGGGGCGCCCCGGTCTTGGCGGCGAGCGTCTCGTCGTACCACCACGTCGTCGGGAAGCCGGAGCTGGCGTAGAGCGGCAGGATCGCCGGGTGGCCGAACCGGTTCCAGCGCAGCGTCCGCTGCTGGTCGGAGGACCATTGCGGGACGACGTAGTCGTGGGCGAGGAGCACCCGGTCGAGGGCGCGCGTCGCCGCGACCACGGTGTGGCGGTCCTTGGCGAAGATGACCTTCTCGATCAGGGCGTCGATGCCGGGATCCTTGATCCCGATCAGGTTGCGCGAGCCCGGCTTGTCGGCCGCCGCCGAGCCCCAGTACTCGCGCTGCTCGTTGCCCGGCGAGAGCGACTCGCCCCACGACGCCGTGGTGACGTCGAAGTCGAAGTTGCGGATGCGGTTCTGGTACTGCGCCTGGTCGATGACCCGCAGGGTGGCGTCGATGCCGATCAGCTTCAGCTGCGCCGAGAACGGCAGGATGACCCGCTCGAAGGTGTTCTGGAACTCCAGGAACTCGACGGTCAGCGGCTCGCCGGTCGCCTTGCTGACCATCTTGCCGCCGCGCAGCTCGTAGCCGGCCTCGCGCAGCAGGCCGACGGCCTCGCGCAGGTTCCTGCGCACCGCCTCGGGGCCGTCGTTGACAGGGTTGGCGTAGGGGGTGGTGAAGACCGAGGCCGGGACCTTGTCCCTGACGCTCTCGAGGATCGCCTTCTCCTCGCCCTCCGGCAGGCCGGAGGAGGCCAGCTCCGAGCCGAAGAAGTAGGAGTTGATGCGCTTGTACAGGCCGTAGAACAGCGCCTTGTTCATCTCCTCGTAGTTCATCGCGAGATTGAAGGCCCGGCGCACGCGCGGGTCCCTGAACTTGTCCCGGCGCGTGTTGAACGCGAAGGCCTGCATGATGCCCATGCCGCGCTCGGGGAACGCCTCCTTGATCAGGCGGCCCTCCTTCACGGCGGGGAAATCCTCGTAGGCGGTCGCCCAGTTCCGGGCGATGTTCTCGACCCGGAAATCGTAGAGATCGCCCTTCAGCGCCTCGACCAGCACGGTGCCGTCGCGGAAGTACTCGTAGCGCTCGGTGTCGAAGTTGTAGCGCCCGGCATTCACCGGCAGGTCCTTGCCCCAGTAATCGGGCACGCGGGTGTAGGTGGTGGTGCGGCCCGCCTCGAATTTCGCGAGCCGATAGGGGCCCGAGCCCAGCGGCGGCTCCAGGGTCGTCTCGGTGACGCTGCGCGCCTTGCCGTTGGAATCCTTGGCGGTCCACCAGTGCTTGGGCAGGACGCGCAGCTGCCCGATCACCTGCGGCAGCTCGCGGTTGCCGGTCTCCGTGAAGGTGAAGGTCACCTCGTGCGGCCCGGTCACCTCGGCCTTGGCCACCGTCTGGTAGTAGGCGGCGTAGAACGGGCTGTTGGCCTTCAGCACGTCGAAGGACCAGACCACGTCCTCGGGCGTGATCGGCTTGCCGTCGTGCCAGCGGGCGTTCTCGCGCAGCCGGTACGAGACGGAGCCGAGATCGGGGGCGATCCGCACCGCCTCGGCGAGCAGGCCGTAGGAGGTGAACGGCTCGTCCGACGACTCGGTCATCAGCGGATCGTAGATCTGCTGGATGCCGTTCTCGAGGTCGCCCTTCAGGCCGGCGACGACGATGTTGAAATTGTCGAACCCGCCCTGGGCCCCGAACCGGACCATGCCGCCCTTGGGGGCTGCCGGGTCGGCGTAGTCGAAATGCTTGAAGTCCGGGCCGTATTTCGGCTGGCCCATCAGCGTGATCGCGTGGGTCCACTGGCCGTTGGCGGCCGGCAGGGTGGCCGGCACGGTGGGCGGCGTCGACGGCATCGCGGCCGGTTCCTGCGCAAGGGCCGGGGCGAGCTGGAGGCAGGCGACGAGGAGTGTCGCGGCGAGGAGGCGTCCAGTCACGGTCTGCGCTGTCACGGGCAGGCTGTCTCCGTTGGTTCGAGCCCGCGCCGGACGCGGACTCTCTCGACATGTCAGGGGGTCATAGGACGCGGACCGCCGCCCGTCGACCATGCGGGAGCGCACAGGGCCGCGCGGGGCCGAAGGCGCGCCCAGCCGCAAGTCCGCGTCACGCCGCCCGCCCCCGCCGGCCCTCGACCAGCCACATGGCGAGAAGGGCGGCCGCCAGCGTGGCCAGCGCCGCGAGGCCGAGCGCCAGCGGGTAGACCTCGACGCCGCGGATGTTGGCGCTGTCGCTCGGCCGGAAGCCGATCCAGTCGCTGCCGGCGAGGCGGCCGCCGCGCACCAGCGCGAGGCGCGGCACCTGGATGCCGCCCGACTCGGCGACCCGGCGGACCGAGCCGCCCGACCCGTCGGCCGCGGCCTTCAGGCGCTCAGTGTCGCTGAACACGTCGGCGAGCTCGCGCGGGTTGGCCGGCCCGACGCTGACGAAGGCCACGAGGTTGCCCGACCGCAGGGTGTGCAGGCCCAGGGTCTCCGCGTCGAAGGTCGCGGTGAACAGGCCGGGCTCCTGGGGCTTGAGCGTCAGCGTCGTCACCTTGCCGGTGGGGCCCGTCACTGTGACCGGCTCGGCCTGGTCCGCCATCGTCTGGCGCTCGACCCGCACCTCGCGGCCGCGCCCGGTGGTCTGGGCGCGCAGCGCCTCCTCCTCCAGGGCCGGCTCCTTCATCAGCCAGTGGCCGAGGCGGCGCAGCAGGTCGAGATAGGGGCCGCCCTCCTGGTAGCCCCGCGCCCAGAGCCAGGCGTGGTCGGACAGGAGCAGGGCGACGCGGCCCTTGTCCTCGCGCGACAGCGCGAGCAGCGGCAGGCCCTCGGCCCCCGACAGGATCGGCTGGATCCCCGGCCGGGTCCGGGCCTCGACGATGCGCAGCCAGTCGCCCCAGGCGGGCGGGTTCGCGTCCGAGCCCGGCAGGGCGCGGGTCACCGGGTGGCGCTGGCCGACCTGCGTCGGCGTCGCCTTGTAGGGCTTCTCGACGACCCGGCCGTCGGGGTCGCCGGGCAGGATGCCGGCGAGCCGCGTGCGGGCGAGGCTGGCCGGTCCGGCGAATTCGGGGCCGGCGGCGATCAGCAGGGCGCCGCCCTCGCGGACGTAGCGGACGATGTTGTCGAAATAGGCCTGCGGCAGCACGCTCTGGTTGGCGTAGCGGTCGAAGATGATCAGGTCGAAGTCCTTGATCTTCTGGACGAACAGCTCGCGCGTCGGGAAGGCGATCAGGGAGAGTTCCGAGATCGGCGTGCCGTCCTGCTTCTCCGGCGGCCGCAGGATGGTGAAGTGGACGAGGTCGACGTTGGCGTCCGACTTCAGGAGGTTGCGCCACGTGCGCTCGCCCTGGTGCGGCTCGCCGGAGACGAGCAGCACCCGGAGCTTCTCGCGGATGCCCTCGATCGGCAGGACCGCCCGGTTGTTGACCGTGGTGAGCTCGCCCGGCAGCGGCTCGACCTCGATCTCCACCACGTTCGGGCCGCCGTGCTCGATGCGCAGGTTCAGAGCGAACGGCTTGTCGGTGGCGACGTCCCGCCGGCCGATCTCCTCGCCGTCGCGGCGCACCGTGACGACGGCGTGGCCGGTCCCGCCGCGCTCCATGACCTCGGCGCGGATCGTCAGGTCCTTGCCGACGATGCCGAAGCGCGGCGCCTCCAGGAGCTTGATCTGCCGGTCGCGCTCGTCCGGGTGACCGGTGACGAGGACGTGGAGCGGCGCCTTGATGCCGAGCTGGGCCAGGGAGGCGGGGACGTCGTGCACCACGCCGTCGGTGAGCATCACGATCCCGGCGAGGCGTTCCGGCGGCACGTCGGCGAGCGCCTGACTCAGGGCCGTGAACAGCTTGGTGCCGTCGTCGCCGTCCTTGGAATCCGGCACGTCGATGAAGCGCGGCTCGATGTCGGTGAGCGCGCCGAACCGGCGCTGCAGCTCGGCGCGGACCGCGTCGGTCATCTGCGGCCGGTCGCCGAGCTGCTGGGACCCGGACCGGTCGACCACGATGGCGGCCACGTCCTTCACGGGCTCCCGGTCCTCGCGCACCAGCGCGGGGTTGGTGAGCGCCGCCAGGACCAGGGCGAGGACGAGGACGCGCAGCAGCGCGGTGCGGCCCCGGGCCAGGACGGCGAACACCGCCAGGACGGCGACGATCGCTCCGAGGACGGCGATGGCCGGCCAGGGCAGGAGCGGGGTGAAGCTGAGGCTCAGCATGGGGCGGAGCGCTCCGGATCCGTGAGGCGGCGCCGCGCCTCATTCCATGAACCGCCACGCTCACGCGGCGGCGCGGGCAGGCGCGACGGGCTCCTTCTCCCGCGCGGGAGAGGGCTGGGGTGAGGGTCGGGAAGGTACAGGCTCGAGCACGCCGTCGATGTGCCGGCAGGGAGCGCCGCGTCCGGGGAGATCTGGCCCCTCACCGTGTCCCTCTCCCGCACGGAAGAGGGGACCCGCGCCCCGTCCTGCCGACGCGGCGCCGCGCGCGCGCTTCGAATCTGCAGGCATGCAGAGGAGGGAGGGAAGGCGGCCGCGCGCCGTGTGTCCGAACCCATCACTGCCCCAGCCGCTCCAGCAGCGCGGGCACGTGGACCTGGTCCGCCTTGTAGTTGCCGGTGAGCGTGTACATCACGATGTTCACGCCGCCGCGGAATGCCATCTCGCGCTGGCGCTGGTCGCCGCCCACGACCGGGTAGAGCGGCTCGCCCCGGCGCCCCACCGCCCAGGCGGCGGCGAGGTCGTTGCCGGTGATGATGATCGGGCTCACGCCATCGCCGGCGCGGGCCGGGCGGCGCTCGGCGCCCTCGGCGGCGGGCGGCAGCGCCTCCACCCAGGTCTGGCCCGTGGCGTAGCGGCCGGGGAAGCTGTCCACGAGGTAGAAGGCCTTGGTCAGCACGTGGTCGAGGGGCACCGGCTCCAGTTCCGGCACCTCGAGCGTCGCCAGCATCTTCCGGAGATAGGCTCCTTCCGGGGTGGGCGGCCCGCCCGGCCGGGCGGTGAGCGCGTCGCGGGTGTCGAACAGGACCGTGCCGCCGTTGCGCATGAACGCGTCGATCTTGCGGATCGCGACGTCCGAGGGCTGCGGCCGGTTCGGGGCGATCGGCCAGTAGATCAGCGGGTAGAAGGCCAGCTCGTCCTTCGCCGGGTCGATCCCGGCCGGCTCGCCCGGCTCCAGCGCGGTGCGCGCGGCCAGCATCTGGGTCAGGCCGGTGAGGCCGGTGCGGCTCGCCTCGTCGACGGCGGCGTCGCCCGTGATCACGTAGGCGAGGCGCGTGACCAGCGCCGATTCGATGCCGTTCGGCCGGTTGGCCGGCGGCTCCTCCGCGCGGACCGGGCGCGCCGGCAGGGCGGCGAGCAGGACGAGGCCGGCGAGGGCCAGCACGGCCGGACGGCCGCGCAGGCGGGCCGCCAGACCGCCGCGGCGCAGGAAGCCGCCGAGCCACAGCCCCGCCAGGGTGTCGAGCGCCAGCAGCAGCAGCGCCAGGGTGAACAGGCTCGGCCGCAGGTCCAGGGTCTCGGCGCCGGCGAGGGATCCGAACCGGGCGCCCTCGAGCGCGGCGGTGTCGAGGGGCTTCAGCCGGTCATCCGGTTTCAGGGCGTTCACGCTGATGCCTCCGTCCGGCGGGCCGTAGAAGCCCGGCGGATGTTCGAGGTTCGCCCGGTCGGCGTAGTCGGCCGACACCGCTGTGGCCGAGGCCGGCGGCGAGCCCAGCGCGCCGAACCCGTCCAGAGTCACCCGCGGCGCGAGCACCGGGGGGGCGGCCCGGGCGGCATCGCCCTGGACCGGCGCGGAAGCGCCGGCCAGCGCCACGACGCGCCGGAGCATGTCGATGAACAGGCCGGACAGCGGGAGGTTCGACCACGTCGTGTCGGCGGTCACGTGGAACAGGACGATCGTGCCCTGGCCGCGCTTCTGCGCGGTGACGATCGGCGTGCCGTCCTGGAGCGACGCCCAGGTCCGGTTCGGCAGGTCGCCGTCCGGCTCGGCGAGGATCTGGCGGCGCACGCCGATATCGGCCGGCGGCGTCAGGCCCGCGAACGGGCTCTCGGGCGGGAACGGTGCCAGGGTCTTGGGGCTGTCCCAGGAGAGCGTGCCGCCGAGCGTCCGGCCGCCCCGGCGCAGCCGCACCGGCACCAGCGGATCGTTGCCGGCGGCGAGCCGCGGGCCGGCGAAGCGCAGCAGCATCCCGCCGTCCTTCACGAAGCTCTCGATCCGCGCGGTGGTCTTCTCGTCGAGCGCGCCGACATCGGCCAGCACGAGGACCGAGACCTGATTGTCGAGAAGCTGGTTGATCGAGTCCGCCGTGCCCTTGGCGCCCCGCGGCTCCTGCACGTCCGCGAAGGGCTGGAGCGCCCGCGACAGGTAGTAGGTCGGCGCCAGGAGCGGCTGCGCCTGGTCGAGGGTGCCGCCGAACACGAGTCCGACCCGGCGGCGCTTGCCGCGCTCGTCCTGCAGCACCACGGCGCCGGCCGAGCGCTCGCCCGCGATCTCCAGCCGGCTGATGCTGTTGCGCAGCTCCACCGGCATCTCGAAGGTCGCGTCCGCCTCGGTGGCGTCGGCCGCGAAGGCGAAGTCGCGCTCGGCGAGCGGCAGGCCCTTCTGGTCGAGCGCCCGGATCACGCCCGCGTCGCGCCCGTTCGGCGCCGCCCGCAGGGCGTGGGTCACGAGCTTGCCGGCGTTCTCGGTGGCGGTCAGGGCGAGGGCCGGCGGCCTGTCGGCCCGCAGCACCGTGAGGGCCGCGCCCCTGTCGCCCGCGAGGTCGGCCAGCCCCTTGGCGAAGCGCGTGTCGCTCGCGCCGGCGACGCCGTCGCTGATCCAGACGAGGCCGGCGCCCCGGTTCTTGTCGAGGAAGGTCTCGATCGTCGGGAGATGCGCGTCGCGGGCGGGGAGGATCGGCCGCGGCGCGAGCGCGCGCAGCCGCTCCAGGGCGGCGGCCGGCGTCTTCGCCTCGAAGGCCGCGGGGGCGTCGGCGAGGCCGATCACTGCGACGGGCCGTCCGTCGCGGGCGGCGCCCTCCACCGCGTCGGTGGCGACGCGCAGGCGGTCGCGCCAGTCGTGGGCGGCCGGGAAGCCGTTGTCGAGGAGCACGAGGAGCGCGCTGCGGCCGCCCCCGGCCCCCACGCCACCGGCGTTCCAGACCGGGCCGGCCACCGCGAGGATCAGGGCGGCGGCGATCAGGAGCCGGAGGATCAGCAGCCAGGGCGGCGTGCGCGCCGGGGTCTGCCGCTGCGGGATCAGGTCGGCGACGAGCTTCAGCGGCGGGAAGTTGATCCGGCGCGGGCGCGGCGGGGTCACCCGCAGCAGGAACCACAGGGCCGGCAGGCCGATCAGGGCGGCGAGCGCCAGCGGCGCCGCGAAGGTCAGACCCAGCATGGCGGCCTCACTCGGTGCCGCGGGCGGCGATGAGCGTGGCGAGCCGCAGGGCCGCCTCGCTCGCCGGCCGGTCCGTGCGGTGGATCGTCAGCGTCCAGCCCTGGCCGCGGGCGATGGACGCGAGGGCGGCCCGGTGCTCGGCGATCCGGGCCCGGTAGCGCGCGCCCCAGGCGTCGGCGTCGCCGATGTCGAGGCTGAGGCCGCCCTCGAGATCGTGCAGGACGGCCTGGCCGGTGAACGGGAAGGTCTCCTCGATCGGGTCCGCCACCATGAGGAGATGGCCGCGGCTGCCGCGGCCGGCGAGGCTCTGAATGGAGGCCGCGATCCGGTCGGGCTCGGTCAGGAAGTCGCCGATCAGCACCACCTCGTCGAAGCGGGCGGGGCTGGCCCGGGGCGGCAGGTCCTGGGTGAGGCCGGCCGTGTCGGCCACGAGCGCCTGGGCCAGGCGCTCGACGATCCCGCGGGAGGCGCTCGCGCGGGTCAGGCCGAGCAGGCCCACCCGCTCGCCGCCCTCCACGAAGGCGTCGGCCAGGGCGAGGCCTAGGATCAGCGCGCGCTCGATCTTCGGGGCCGAGGCGAGGTCCGAAACGAAGCCCATCGAGGCCGAGCGGTCGATCCACAGCCAGATGTTGTGGGCCGCCTCCCATTCGCGCTCGCGCACGTAGAGCCGGTCGTCGCGGGCCGAGCGGCGCCAGTCGACGCGGGCCGCGGCCTCGCCGGTGACGAAGGGGCGGAACTGCCAGAAGCTCTCGCCCGGCCCGGCGCGGCGGCGGCCGTGGAGGCCGTGGGCCAGCAGGCTCGACACGCGGCGCGCCTCCAGGACGAGGCGGGGCATCTTGTCGGAGAGGGCGGTCGCGCCCTCGCTCTCGCGCCGGCCGGGGGTGCGCCTGCCGGCGTCGAGGGCGTTCGTCGCGACCAAAGTCAGAGCTTCTCCGCGAGCTTGGCGATCAGGCCCTCGATGGTCTCGCCGTCGGCGCGGGCAGTGTAGCTCAGCGCCATCCGGTGCTTGAGCACCGGCTCGGCGAGCGCCTTCACGTCGGCCACCGACGGCGCGACCCGGCCCTCGATCAGCGCCCGGGCGCGGGCGGCGAGCGTCAGCGCCTGGCTGGCGCGGGGGCCGGGACCCCAGAGGAGCTTGTCCTTCACGATGGCGTCGCCGCTGTCCGGCCGGGCGGCGCGGACGAGGTCGAGGATCGCCTCGACCACGGCCTCGCCCACCGGCAGCCGGCGCACGAGGCGCTGGGCGGTGAGCAGCTGCTCGGTGGACATCACGGCCCGCGGGCGCGCCTCGTCCACGCCGGTGGTCTCGATCAGGATCCGCCGCTCGGCGGCGCGGTCGGGGTAGCCGACGTCGATCTCCAGGAGGAAGCGGTCGAGCTGCGCCTCGGGCAGGGGATAGGTGCCCTCCTGCTCGATCGGATTCTGGGTCGCCAGCACGTGGAACGGCCGCGGAAGGTCGTGGCGGGCGCCCGCCACCGAGACGTGGCCCTCCTGCATGGCCTGCAGCAGCGCCGACTGCGTGCGCGGGCTCGCCCGGTTGATCTCGTCGGCCATCAGGAGCTGGGTGAAGACCGGCCCCTGCACGAACCGGAAGGCCCGGCGGCGCTCGGCGTCCTCCTCTAGGATCTCGGTGCCGAGGATGTCGGAGGGCATCAGGTCTGGCGTGAACTGAACGCGCCGCGCGTCGAGGCCCAGCACCGTGCCCAGCGTCTCGACCAGCTTGGTCTTGGCGAGGCCCGGCAGGCCGACCAGCAGGCCGTGGCCGCCGGCCAGGATGGTCACGAGTGCGAGATCGACCACTTTCTCCTGGCCGAAGATCACCCCGTGGATCGCCTCCCGCGCCGCGCCGACATCGGCGAGGCAGCTCTCCGCCGTCGCCACGATGCCGTCGTCCAGGGTGGTGGCCGGGCTGATCCCCTGCGTCATGCCGATATCCATCTCCTGCCCGGGCCCCGCGGGACCCGCCGGCCAATCCCGCAAGTGTGGGGCTTCAGGTGCCGGGCTGGCAAGGTCGGGATCGCCGCACGCCCGTTCGCGGCCGCGTTGGCGGCGTCCGGCGCCCTCGCCGAGACCGGAGCCGCCCGCGATGGGTCGGACGCCGATCCCGCCCCGCTCTTGGCGTGGGCGACCCGGACCTTTAGGAAGGCGCCCAAGCCGGGGCGATCCTCACCCGCGACCGCCGGACCGGCCGAACCCTCTGATGTCTCTCGCGGATCGCGGCGTGGGCAGCTTTGCGGGCTTCCCGCGTATCCGGACCTGACCATGCGCCTTCGAGATGTGTTCGTCGTCGGATCGTCGGAGAAGGCCGGCCTCGCAGGCGCGGCGCAGTCCCTCGCGCGCCCGCTGACCCGGCGCCTCAAGGGCCGCCGCCGCACCGAACCCCGCCAGGCGGACCTCGTCCGCGCGGTCAAGGAATCCGGCCTGTTCGACCCGGCCTGGTACGCGAGGCGCTACCCCGACGTGGTCGGCGAGGGGATCGATCCGGCGGTGCACTACGCGGTCCACGGCGGGCGCGAGGGGCGCTGGCCGCACCCGCTCTTCCACGGCGACCTCTACCTCGACTCCGTCCCGGGCCTCCGGGCCGAGGGCACCAACCCGCTGCTCCACTACCTCGACCGCGGCGCCGCGGCGGGCATCCGCCCCAACCCGCTGTTCGACCCGGACTGGTACGCGACGCGCTACCTCGGCGGCGCGGAGCACCGCGCCTGGGCGTTCTCCGACTTCCTGTCGCGGGGCGACACCGACCCGTCGCCTCAGTTCGACACCGCCTGGTACTTGTCCCGCTACCCGGATGCCCGCGCGGCCGGCGGCAACGCGCTGAGCCACTTCTTCGAGACCGGCCGGAAGCAGGGCTACCTGCGCAACCCGGAGGAGTTCGCCGGCCTGTCGCGGCACGTCGACCTGATCCGGCGGTCGGGGCTCTTCGACGCCGCGTTCTACCGCGAGCGCTGCCCCGAGGCCGAGACCAGCGGGCTCGAGCCCCTGGAGCACTACGTGATGGCCGGCGGCTACCGCCGCTACGCGCCCCACCCGCTGTTCGATCCCGACTGGTACGCGGCCCAGTCCGCCGCGGTGCGGGCCGACAGCCTCAACCCGCTGGTCCATTACCTGGAGCACGGCGCCGCCGAGGGCCTCGACCCGGGGCCCTGGTTCGCCACGCGCTGGTACACCGAGACCTACCTTGAAGACGACGCGGCCGGGCAGAACCCGCTGGCGCATTTCCTCGCCGATGGCGGGCGCACGACGAGCCCGTCGCCGCGCTTCGACGCGCCCTGGTACCGCGCCCGCTACCCGAAGGTCGCGGCGCTGGGCCTCAACCCGCTGATCGACTACGTCACCACCGGCCTGGAGGCGGGCCGCCTGACCCGCCGCGTCCCCGGGGCCGCGGTGCCGGAAGCCTCCGACGCGCGCCTCTCCTGCCTGAAGCGCGAGCCCCGGCGGCACGGCCGCACGGCCCTGTTCATCACACACTGCCCCGAGGGGCGGATCCGCGGCCACGTCGAGCCCTACCTCAAGGCCTTCGCGGAGAACGGGACCGACCTCGTCCTGATCATCGCCGCCGACCAGCACAAGAACGCCGTGCCGCAGGCGATCCTGGATCTCTGCGCCTCGGTCTACCTGCGCGAGAACAGCGGCTTCGACTTCGCCGCCTGGGCGCATGTCCTCCTGGAGGACACCGACCTCCTCGATTCCGAGACGCTCTACCTCGCCAACGACAGCCTCGTCGGCCCCCTCGACCGCGACGACTTCGCCGGCCTGCTCGCGAAGATCGACGCCTTCCCGGAGGCGGTAATCGGCCTCGCCGACAATTTCTACTACAGCCACCACCTCCAGAGCTTCTTCCTGGCCCTGAAGCGGCGCTGCCTGTCCTCGTACGCGTTCAGCCACTTCCTCCTGTCGGTGGCGAACTGGCCGGACAAGAACGCGGTCATCACCGAGTACGAGCTGACCTTCTCGCAGCGGATGCGGGCGGCCGGGCTCGGGATGCGCAGCCTGTTCTCGGCCCAGAACAAGCACATGTCGCTGGTCAACGACCCGCGCAACAACCGCACCCTGTTCGACTGGGAGAACATGCTCAGCCAGGGCTTCCCGTTCGTGAAGCGCTCGCTGCTGGGCGAGCACGCCGCGATCGGCGGGGCGGCGGTGCGGGAGGCGATCGCCGAGCGCGGCTTCGACCTCGACCGGCTCGACGTGACCTACACGTATCCGGGCGCCAAGATCTGGGCCGACCTGCGCCGGCCCCGGGCGCCGGAGCGGCCGCTGCGCGTCGCCTACGTCTCGCCGATGAACTACGCCAACGGCCTCGGCGTCGCGGCCCGCAGCTACGCCCGCGCCCTGCATCGGACCCCCTTCGCGCTGAACGTCCACCCGATGGAGCGGCCGTTCCACGTCCACGCCCGGGTGGCGCCGGCGTGGCAGGCCCGGACCTTCTCGGGCCCCGCCGACGTCGCGCTGGTCCATTTCAACGGCGACAGCTGGCACTCGCTGATGAGCGACCGGCAGCGGGCGATCGCCGCCGAGGCGCGGCTGAAGATCGGGCTGTTCGTCTGGGAGACCTCGCACGTGCCCGGGGGCTGGCTGCCGACCGTCGACGGCCTCGACGCGATCTGGGCGCCCACGGAGTTCTGCGCGGCGATCTTCCGGCAGATCACCGACATCCCGGTCGACGTCGTGCCCTACGTGGTCGAGAACGAGGCCGGCGAGCCGGTGAGCGCCGCCGCCAAGGCGAACCTGCGCAAGGCCTTCGCGATCGACCCGTCCAAGCGGGTGATCCTCTACGCCTTTGACGGCTCCAGCTACCTCGCCCGCAAGAATCCGCACGCGCTGATCCGGGCCTTCCGGGCGGCGGGTCTCGGGCAGGCCGGCTGGCAGCTCGTGCTCAAGACCAAGCACGTGTTCGACCTGCCCGAGGAGGGCAAGAAGCTCCTCGACCTCGTGGGCACGTCCGGCGACGTCGTGGTGATCGACCAGCCGCTCTCCCAGAACGAGCTCGGCGCGCTGTTCGATCTCTGCGCAATCTACGCGTCGTCGCACTCCTCGGAGGGCTTCGGCCTGACGATCGCCGAAGCGATGGAGATGGGCAAGGTCGTGGTCGCCACCGATTACGGCGGCTGCCGCGACTTCCTCGACGCCACCTGCGGCTTCCCCGTGAAGGCCGAGGTCACGGCCCTCGACCAGACCTACGGCCCGTACCTGCGCGGCGCCGAGTGGGGCCAGGTGGACGAGGCGGACCTGACCCGGGCCCTCAACGACGCCGCCCGGGCGGTGACCGGCGGCGACGCGGCCCGGATCGGCGCCGCCGCCCGGGCGCGCATCCGCGAGCGCCTGTCCATCGGCGCGGTGGCGCGGGCCATGGAGGCGAGCCTGACCCGCCTCCTGGCCGCCGAACGGTCCTGAATCCCCGGAGACGCGACCCGTGTTGAAGAAGAAGCCGGTCCCGGCCCCGTCGGCCTCGTGGGGCACGCTCCCGTGGCCGGACGCGATCCTGCCGCTGCCCCTCGACGGGCAGCTCCGTCCCCTCGACGAGCGCCGGCTCGCCCAGGTCGCTTCCGGCCAGTTCCCCGCCTGCC
Source organism: Methylobacterium oryzae (assembly GCF_021398735.1). Classification (NCBI taxonomy): domain Bacteria; kingdom Pseudomonadati; phylum Pseudomonadota; class Alphaproteobacteria; order Hyphomicrobiales; family Methylobacteriaceae; genus Methylobacterium; species Methylobacterium oryzae. Next base: position 5,485,902 of record NZ_CP090349.1, on the reverse strand, counting down.
GGGCGATCTTCGTCGCGCCCGCGGCCTCCGAGCTGCGCCCCGACCTCGCGGCGCACCTGACGCGCGCGCTGGCGGAGCGGCCCGATATCGGCATCTTCTACGGCGACGACGCCGTGGTGGACGGCGCCGGCCAGGTCCGCAGCGTCCACTGCAAGCCGGCCTTCAACCCGGCCCTCCTGATGGCCGACGACTTTATCGGCTTCCCGCTGCTGATCCGCGTCTCGGCCCTGGCCGGCCTGAGCCCCGATTTCGGCCTGCGCCACGGCAGCGCCGCGTGGTTCCGATTCCTGCTCGGCGCGATCTCCGCGGGGATCGGCATCGACCGGATCCCCCAGACCCTGATCGCCTCGCCGCTGGAGCGCCCGAAGGCGACGCGCACGGCGCGCGCCCACGCCCTCGACCGCTGGTTCGAGGCCTCGGGCATGCCGCTGCGCACCGCCCCGGGGCTGACCCCGGACACGCTGGAGATCCGCCGGAGCTTCGACGCGCGGCCGGCCGTGACCCTGGTCGTGCCGACCAACCAGAGCCGCCCGAAGGACGATCAGGGCCGCGCCGTCGAGGGCGCGAAGCCCCACGTGATCAACCTGCTCGACAGTCTCGGCCGCAGCACCTACCCGGCCGACCGGATCCGCGTGCTGATCGGCGACGACGTGGCCGACGACGCGATCTACCGCGGCCGCTCCGACCGCTTCACCGTGACCCGCCTGCTGACGACCCGGGCGCCGGGCGAGCGGTTCAACTACGCGGCCAAGATGAACACCCTCTGGCGCGCGGCCGAGACCGACCTCGTCATCCTGATGAACGACGACCTCGTCGTGCGCCGCCCCGGCTGGATCGAGGCGCTCCTGACCTTCGCGCTGGACCGCGGCGTCGGCGGCGCCGGCGGCCGGCTGCTGTTCCCCACCGGCAAGATCCAGCATGCCGGCATGACCGGCGGCATCTTCGACGTGTTCGCCCACCCCTGGTACAACCGGGACGCGGCCGAGCCGACCTACGGCGACTGGGCCCTGACGCAGCGCGACTGCTCGGCGGTGACCGGGGCGCTCTTCGCCACCCGCAAGGCGGTGCTCGAGGCGGTCAACGGCTTCGACGAGGGCTTCGCCCTCGACTTCAACGACGTCGACCTGTGCCTGAAGATGCGGCAGCTCGGCTACCGCATCGTCTACACGCCCTTCGCCGAGCTGGCGCACCACGAGAGCGCCTCGCGGCAGACCAGCTTCGCGCCGGGCTCGCAGATCGCCCGCTTCCTGCGCCGCTGGGGTGACGTCATCGCGGAGGATCCGGCCTACAGCCCGCAGCTGCGCATCGACACCGACGTGGTCGCCCCGCGGGCCGACGCGACGCGCTGGATCGCGGAGCGCCGGGCGGACGCCGCCTGAGCGGCCGGCGCGCCCGGGTTAAGCTAAACGCGCGAAGTTCGGCGCGGCGGCCTGGAACGGGGCAGTCCGAGCCTCTACCCATCGTGGCGGATGCGCGGACGGAACCGTCCGCGCCGGGGTGGGGAGCCCGACGTGAAGAAGCCGCTCACCGCCGCCGCCCTCCTCGTCGGCCTCGCCCTGGTCGGCCTCGCGGCGGAGATCCGGCTGCACGAGCGGGGCCGTCCCGTCGCCAGCACGGCGGTCCGGTCGGGCGGCGCCGCCTTCGCCCCGGCGCCGATCCCGGCGGACTGGGTCGTCTCCGGCGACCCCGTCACCGAGGTCGCGGAGGTCTCGCAGACCCATGACGGCAGCGCTCAGGTCTACCTCTGGCGCACCACGGCCAGCACGTTCCGCTGGACCCACCACGCCGACGAGATCATCACCATCCTCGACGGCGAGGTCTTCGTCACCGACGCCGACGGCAGCCGCCACCACCTGACGCCGGGCGACGTGGCGCATTTCCCGGTCGGGTCCGTCCAGCTCTGGGAGGTGCCGAGGACGCTCCTGAAATCGGCGATCCTCAAGCACCGCAGCCCGACCCTCGTCGAGGCGTCCCTGCGGTGGCTGCGCCGAGCGCGGGCGCTCGTCGCCGGCTGAGGCGCGGGCGCCGGCGGCGTCCGCCGCGCCGCGCCGACGAGGCGTAATCTAGGTTGAATCCCGCGATCCGGTGACACGGCTTGCTAAGGCTCGGCGCGGCATCATCGGCGCTCCGACGCCGCGAACCGACCCGATGCCCCCACCCCGCGACCTGCAGCTCGACGCCGCGCGCGGCCTCGCCGTGCTGCTGGTCCTGTCCGGCCACCTGCTGCAGCCCGTCTTCTACGGCCCGTCGGGGCCGGAGCCGGGACCGGCCCTCGCGGTCTGGCGGGTCATCTACGCCTTCCACATGCCGTTCTTCTTCCTGCTCTGCGGGATGGTCGACCGGATCAAGGGCGAGGCGAAACTCGGCGAAGCCTGCCGCTCCGCGCTGCGGCTCGTGGCGGTGACGCTGGCGTTCGGCACCCTCGCGCTGGTGCCCCAGGCCCTCGCCGGCACCCTGTCGCCCGGGGACGCGCTGGGCGACGCGCTGTGCGGCCGCGACTTCGGTCTGGGCGTGCTCTGGTTCCTGGTCGCCCTGGGGCTTGTACGGGTGATCGACGCCGCGGCGCGCGCGGCGACCTTCCCGGGCGGCTACTGGATCGTCCTGGGCGGCGCCCTGGCCCTGTCATGGACCTGCAGCGCGCGGGCGTTCCCGTACTGGCAGGTCCACGCGCTCGTGGGCGCCCTGCCGTTCTACGTCGCGGGCCTGAGGCTCGGGCCACGGGCGTTCGACGTGTCGGCGCTGCTCGGCGCCTGCGGCCTCGCCGTGCTCCTGCTCTGCGCGCCGCGGAACTTCGTCCACGTCGCGACCGGGCAGTACGGCGACCCGGCGCTGTTCGCCGTGACGGCCGCGGCGGGCTCGGCGTTCGCGCTGGCGATCGTCGGCCGGCTGCGCGGCCCGTCGCGCGCCGCGGCGGCCGTGTTGGGGCGGGCGAGCTTCGAACTCTACATCGTCAGCGGCGTCTTCCTCCTCCTGGCGCCGCACTGGCCCGCCTGGGACCGGTGGGACGGCCTGGTGCTGCTCGCCGCAATCGGCCTGCCCCTGCACCTGATCGCGGCTCGCGGGCTGCGCGGGCCGATCCGGGCCGTCCGCGCGGCCGCCGACAGTGTTGTCGACAGCGCGGTCGACGGCTTGGTCGACGGGCTCGCCGGCCGCCGGCGTCGCGCGCGGCCGGGCTTGTCCGGGGCGGATCCTTAAGACTTGTGCGGGACGATCCGCCGGCATTCCGGCCGCAAGACCCTCGATGACAGCGCCACACGCCAGGGGGCCCGATGTTCGCTGAGCGCCCGCGCGGCGGCGTCGGCGCGTGGCCCCTCATCGCCGCCACGCTGGTCGCCACGATCGTCTGGATGGCGGTCGCCGGGCTGCACTTCGCCTGGGACAGCGCCCTCGTCACCCTCGCGGCCTGCGGCGGGCTCGAGGTCCTGGCGCAGGTCTACCGCACGCGACGCCCCGAGCCGCGCATCGCCGCGACGCTCAGCGCGCTGGCGCAGGTCATCGCCTTCAGCGCCTGCGCGGCCGCGCTGTCGTACACCGTCGCGAGCACCGGCGGCCCGCTCTGGGATTCGACCTTCGACGCCTGGGACCGGCGGCTCGGCCTGGACTGGCGTGCCTACCTGGCCTTCGTGGACGGCCATCCGCGGCTCGGGCTGGCGCTCTCGCTGGCCTACCGGAGCCTGATCCTGCAGACCATGCTGGCGGTCATCCTGCTGGGCTTCAGCGGCCGGCTGCGGGCCCTGCGGGACTTCGTCCTGGCCTTCGCCCTCGCCGGCACGGTGACGGTCCTGATCTCGGCGCTGACGCCGGCCCTGGCGAACTTCGTGTACCTGGGCCTGTCCCCGGCGGACTTCCCCAACCTGCACCCGGCCGCGTCCTACGTCCACGTCGCGGACCTGACCGGCCTGCGCGACGGCACGCTCCGGACGATCTCCCTCGACCACGTCGAAGGCATCATCACGTTCCCGAGCTTCCACGCGGCGCTGGGCGCCCTCTACATCTGGGCCTTCTGGCACCTGCGCGCGGCCCAGATCCCGGCCCTCCTCGTCAACGTCCTCCTCATCGCCGCCACGCCGATCGACGGCGGCCACTACTTCGTCGACGTGATCGCCGGGCTGGTCATCGCCGTCCTGGCGATCTGCGCCGCGCGGGCGCTCGGGCGGCGGTGGGCCGCGGACGCGCCCAGTCCCGGAGCGCCCGAGGGCGGACCCGCACCCGGGCGGGCCTGACGCGCGCGGCCCGCGGGCACCTCAGAGCGGCTCGCCTCGCATCAGCCGGGGCCGCGAGTCGCGCGCGGCCGCGGCCTCGCCGATGAAGAAGCGCTTGAGCCCCGGCAGCCGGTCCACGATCCCGAGGCCGAGGTCGCGGGCGAGGCGCAGCGGCAGGGCGTCGTTCGAGAACAGCCGGTTCAGCCCGTCGGTGGCCGCCGCCATGGCGAAGCTGTCGAAGCGCCGGGCGCGCTCGTAGGCGCGCAGCACGTCGGGGCTGCCGGGATCGAGGCCGAGGCGCAGCGCGCCGGTCACGGATTCGGCCAGCGCCGCGGCGTCCGCGAGCCCGAGATTGAGGCCCTGGCCGGCGATCGGGTGGATCACGTGCGCCGCGTCGCCCAGCAGGGCGAGGCGCTCGGCGCGGAAGGCGCGGGCGATGCCGAAGGCGAGGGGGTGACGGCTGGGGCCGTGCTCCAGCGCGAGCGCGCCGAGATCCAGGGTGAACCGGCGCTCGATCTCGGCGAGCACCTCGTCGGGGCCGCCGGAGAGCAGGGCCTCGGCGTCGTCCGACCGCTCGGTCCAGACGATTGAGGAGCGGTGCCCCAGGGAGCCGCCGTCCCGCAGCGGCAGGATCGCGAACGGGCCAGCGGGCAGGAAGTGCTCGAAGGCGCGGCCTTCGTGCGGCCGGGCGTGGCCGATCGTCGCCACGATCCCGACCTGCGGGTAGGACCAGCCGACCCAGCCGATCCGCGCGGCCTCGCGCAGCCGCGAGCGCGCGCCGTCGGCGGCCACCAGCAGGTCGCCCCGCAGGGTCTCGCCGGTGGTGAGCGCCGCGCGGATCGCGGCCCCCTCCGGCACCGCGCGCACGACCCCGGCGGCGACGATCGCGACCCCCGCCGCCCGGCAGGCCTCCGCGAGGGCCGCGGCGAACGGCTCGGCCTCGATCATGTGGGCGAAGGGCTCGCCGTCGTCGCGCTCCGCGTCCGCCTCGCGGCCGAATGTCAGGAAGACCGGCCGCACCGGGTCGGCGAGGCGGCTGTCGCTGATCACCATCTCGGTGATCGGCTCGGCCGCGGCGGCGACCCGGGCCCACAGGCCGAGGCGCTCCAGCATGCGCCGCCCGCCCGCCGCGAGGGCGTAGGCGCGGCCGCGATGCCGGGCGGGGTCGGCGGCGCCCGGGTCGATCACCGTCACGGCCAGCGCCGGCCCGTGGGCCTGCTTCAGGGCGAGGGCCAGGGCGAGGCTGGGCAGGCCGCCGCCGGCGATCAGGAGGCTGCGGCTGCCGGGGCGGGGCGTCTCGGCCGTCATCGGGGCGGATCTCCTAGGGGTCCCGCGCGGGACGCGTGGATTGGTTCGTCCGAAAAGCCTATGTCGCACGCGGGCAACGAACGGAAACCCCGCGGGTCATGACCGACGCCAACACCGACGCGATGACGGACGCCGTCGCCGAGCTGATCGCCATCCTCGACCTGGAGCGCCTGGAGGTCGACCTGTTCCGCGGCCAGAACCCCAGGACGGGCTGGCGGCGCGTCTTCGGCGGCCAGGTGGTGGCGCAGGCCCTGGTCGCCGCGACCCGGACGGTGCCGGACGACCGTCCCGCCCACTCCCTCCACGCCTACTTCATGCTGCCCGGCGACCCGCGCACGCCCATCGTCTACGAGGTCGAGCGGATCCGGGACGGGCGGAGCTTCACGACCCGCCGGGTCAAGGCGATCCAGCACGGGCGCGCGATCTTCGCCACGACGGTCGCCTATCAGGTCGTCGAGGAGGGGCTGACGCACCAGCCGGCGATGCCGGCGGTGCCCGGACCCGAGGGGCTCCTCGACGGCAAGGCCCTCGCGGCCGCCGGCGGCACCGGGATGCCGGAGGCGATCGCCGCCTATTTCGGCCGCGAGCGGCCGATCGCGCTGCGGCCGGTCGACCTGAACCGCTACCTGCCCGCCGGCGCGGGCGGGCGGGCCCCGGACCCGATCTTCAATGTCTGGCTGCGCGCGGCCTCGGCGCTGCCGGACGATCCGGCGCTGCACCGGGCCGTGCTCGCCTACGCGTCCGACATGACCCTGCTCGACGTCTCGCTGATCCCGCACGCGCGCTCGGTGTTCGACCCGACGATCCAGGCCGCGAGCCTCGACCACGCGCTCTGGTTCCATCGGCCCGTGAAGATCGACGACTGGCTGCTCTACGCCCAGGACAGCCCGGTCGCGGGCGGCGCCCGCGGCTTCGCCCGGGGCCAGATCTTCGACCGGGCCGGCAACCTCGTGGCGTCGGTGGCCCAGGAGGGTCTGATCCGCCCGACGCGGGATTAAAACGCGTTCCCGCGCGTATGTTGCCGACACGCAACGGGGCGAGATGCACGGAATTGGGCAGATTGCCTCGTCTTTGTGCGGCGTCGCGGCGCGACCTGCCCGCGATCTGGCCGCGTCGGGCTAATCGATGGGCAAAATGGCGACCGGCGAAAATGTTCCCGGCCAAGCTTGTCTGGCATAGTCCTTGAATAGCGGCCTTCGACCGCGGGTCATCCCGAGCCTGCGGACGGTCCGGGTCGGCTCGTCCCGCAGGTCGGGTGACGGCAACGGTTCCCGAGGACTTCGAAGGGGGCGTCGCCCATGAAAATCGTGATGGCCATCATCAAGCCGTTCAAGCTCGAGGAGGTGCGCGACGCGCTCACCGGAATCGGCGTGCACGGCCTGACGGTGACGGAGGTGAAGGGTTATGGCCGCCAGAAGGGCCACACCGAGATCTACCGCGGCGCGGAATACGCCGTCAGCTTCCTGCCGAAGCTGAAGATCGAGGTCGCCGTCGCCTCGGACCTGACGTCCAGCGTGATCGACGCCATCGCGGGGGCCGCGCGGACCGGCCAGATCGGCGACGGCAAGATCTTCGTGATGCCGCTGGAGAAGGCGGTGCGCATCCGGACCGGCGAGACCGACGCCGACGCTCTCTGATCCGCGGCCCGGTGCGCCCGGGCCCGCCGATCCCCAGACCTCCTGAAACACTACGGACTTGAGACCGGGAGCCACGTGCCCATGAAACTTCGTCATGCCCTCATGCTCGGCTTGGGAGGGGCGGCGATCGCCGCCCTCCTGATCGAGCCGTCCCTCGCGCAGACCCCGACACCCGAAGCCGCCTCGCCGCCGCCCTCGCCGATCCCCAACAAGGGCGACACGGCCTGGATGCTGATCTCGTCGGCCCTGGTGCTGATGATGAGCATCCCGGGCCTCGCGCTGTTCTACGGCGGCCTCGTGCGCACCAAGAACATGCTGTCGGTGCTGACTCAGGTGTTCGCGATCGTGTCGATCGTCGGCCTGCTCTGGGTGTTCTACGGCTACAGCCTCGCCTTCACCAGCGGCGGCGGCCTCAACGACTTCGTCGGCGGCCTCTCGAAGGCCTTCCTGAAGGGCGTCGACGCGAACTCGACGGTCGCGACCTTCTCGAACGGCGTCGTGATCCCGGAATACGCCTATCTGTGCTTCCAGATGACGTTCGCCATGATCACGCCCGCGCTGATCGTCGGCGCCTTCGCCGAGCGGATGAAGTTCTCCGCGCTGGTGGTGTTCACGATCCTCTGGGTCACGATCATCTACTTCCCGATGGCCCACATGGTCTGGTACTGGGCCGGCCCGGACGCCGTCGGCAACGCCGCGAAGGCGCTGGCCGCCGCCACCGACGACGCCTCGAAGGCGACCGCCCAGGCGGCCCTCGACGCGGTCAACAAGGATGCCGGCTTCCTCTTCCAGAAGGGCGCCCTCGACTTCGCGGGCGGCACGGTCGTGCACATCAACGCGGGCATCGCCGGCTTCGTCGGCTGCCTGATCATGGGCAAGCGCATCGGCTACGGCCGCGACCTGCTCGCCCCGCACTCCCTGACCATGACGATGATCGGCGCCTCGCTGCTGTGGGTCGGCTGGTTCGGCTTCAACGCCGGCTCGAACCTCGAGTCCAACGGCACCGCCGCCCTCGCCATGCTCAACACCTTCGTGGCGACCTGCGGCGCCGCGGTGGCGTGGCTGTTCGCCGAGTGGGCCCTCAAGGGCAAGCCGTCCCTGCTCGGCATGCTGTCGGGCGCGGTCGCCGGCCTCGTCGCGGTCACCCCGGCCTCCGGCTTCGCCGGCCCCATGGGCTCGATCGTGCTCGGCCTCGTCGCCGGCGTGGTCTGCTTCGTGATGTGCTCGACCGTGAAGAACGCGCTCGGCTACGACGACTCGCTGGACGTCTTCGGCGTCCACTGCGTCGGCGGCATCCTGGGCGCGCTGGCGACCGGCATCCTGGTCGACCCGAACCTCGGCGGCGTCGGCATCCCCGACTACACCTCGAAGCCGGGCGAGCTCGCGGTCGGTGCCTACGACATGATGAGCCAGCTCATCGTCCAGGCCGAGGCGGTCGGCCTGACGCTCCTGTGGTCGGGCATCGGCTCGGCGATCCTCTACAAGCTCGTCGACGTGACGATCGGCCTGCGCGTCACGCAGGAGGAGGAGCGCGAGGGTCTCGACATCGCCGATCACGGCGAGCGCGCCTACAACTACTGAGACGGAGGGCGCGGCCCCGCGGGGCCGCGTCCCCCGAACGAGAAAACCCCGGCTCCGTGAGGACCGGGGTTTTTTCGCGTCAGGCCGTCATCGCGAGCGCAGCGAAGCGACCCAGGGCAGCGCTGCGGTCGGAATCGGAGCGAAGCCCTGGATTGCTTCGCTCCGCTCGCAAAGACGATGCGGGGCGGCGACCGGGCATCGACCCCGAAGCATTCACGCCGCCCGCGTCAGCGCCGCCTTCTCCTCCGCGAAGGCCCAGTCGAGCCAGGGCGTCAGCGCTTCCAGATCCGAGGTCTCCACGGTGGCGCCGCACCAGATCCGCAGGCCCGCCGGCGCGTCGCGATAGGCGCCGATGTCGAGGGCGACACCCTCGCGGTCGAGGCGCTCGACGATCCCCGCCGCGTAGGCCGAGACCGCCGCGTCGCCGCGGGCGAGCACATCCGGATCGGCGATCACGAGGCAGACGCCCGTGTTCGAGTAGGTCGCGGGATCGGCGGCCAGCGGCGCGATCCAGGGCGTGCGCGCGACCCAGTCGTAGACGACCTTCGCGTTGGCGTCGGCCCGCGCGTGCAGCGCCTTCAGGCCGCCGATCCGCTCGGCCCAGTCCAGGGTGTCGAGGTAGTCCTCGACGGCCAGCATCGAGGGCGTGTTGATCGTGTCGCCCTTGAAGATGCCCTCGATCAGCTTGCCGTCCTTGGTGAGGCGGAAGATCTTCGGCAGGGGCCAGGACGGTGTGTGGCTCTCCAGTCGCGCCACGGCGCGGGGCGAGAGGATCAGCATGCCGTGCGCCGCCTCGCCGCCCATCACCTTCTGCCAGGAGAAGGTCACGACATCGAGCTTGTCCCAGGGCAGGGGTTGGGCGAAGGCCGCCGAGGTCGCGTCGCAGATCGTCAGGCCCTCGCGGTCGGCCGCGATCCAGTCGCCGTCCGGCACCTTCACGCCGGCCGCGGTGCCGTTCCAGGTGAAGACCACGTCGCTGTTCTTCGTGTCGATCGCCGCGAGGTCCGGCAGGATCCCGTAGGGCGTCTGGTGAATGCGCGGCGCGATCTTGAGCTGCTTCAGCGCGTCCGTGACCCACTCCTTGCCGAACGCCTCCCAGGCGGCGACCGCGACGGGCTTCGGCCCGAGCATCGTCCACATCGCCATCTCGACGGCGCCGGTGTCGGAGGCCGGCACGATGCCGATCCGGTAGTCGGACGGCACCTGCAGGACCGTGCGGGTCAGGTCGATCGCCCGGCCGAGCTTGGCCTTGCCGAGGGGGGAGCGGTGCGACCGGCCGAGGGCGGCGTCGGCCAGGGCGGCCGGGGTCCAGCCGGGGCGCTTGGCGCAGGGGCCGGAGGAGAAGTGGGGCACGCGCGGGCGCTGCGTGGGGCGGCTGGTCATGGCGGATCCATCCTTGCAGAGGGCCGCGCTCCCGGGGGAGGCGCGTCCCGGCTCGCGCATGCGCCGAAACCGGCCGGCTTGCAAGCGCCCGTCCCGGCGGCAGTCTTCGCGGCGCTGCCCCCGGTCGGGACACGGCCCCGGGCGGCGGGGAACAGTCGATTAATCCCGGCCCGTTAGCCTTAATGAGGTGCCGCGTAGCGTTTGAGGTGCGCCGATGACTTTCCACAGCGCCGCGATATTGGCGGTCTGGTCCGTTCTACTCTTGGTTATTGGGGCCTTAATTCCCCGCCTCCTGCAGGCGAGCCGGACACCGCGGCTGGTGCCGCAGCCGCTGCGGCTCGACCCGCCGGATTACGACCGCGACGGCCCGGTGATCGACCTCGAGCCGGCCTGACCGGGGCTGCCCCCGGGGCGCAGGTCCGGGCGCCGCTCGGCGGTGATCCGCTCGGCCTCCGCCCGCCGCCAGCGGGCGATGGCGGCGTGGTTGCCGCCGGAGAGGACGTCCGGGATCGCGCGGCCCTCCCAGTCGCGGGGGCGCGTGTAGTGCGGGTACTCGAGGAGCCCGCCCTCGAAGCTCTCCTCGACGCCGGATTCCACCTTGCCCATCACGCCGGGCAGCAGGCGCACGCAGGCGTCCAGAACCACCAGCGCGGCGATCTCGCCGCCGGACAGCACGTAGTCGCCGATCGAGACCTCCTCCAGGCCGCGCCCGGCGATGACGCGCTCGTCGACGCCCTCGAAGCGGCCGCAGACGATCAGCGCGCCCGGTCCCGCCGCGAGGTCGCGCACGCGGGCCTGGGTGAGCGGCCGGCCGCGGGGCGACATCAGCAGGCGCGGGCGCGGGTCGTCGGCCCCGGTCGCGGCGTCGTAAGTCGCGGCGTCGATGGCGGCGCCGAGCACGTCGCAGCGCAGGACCATCCCGGCCCCGCCGCCGGCCGGCGTGTCGTCCACCGAGCGGTGGCGGCCGAGGCCGTGCGCGCGGATGTTGCGGGCCTCCAGGGTCCAGTCGCCCCGCGCCAGGGCGTCGCCCGACAGGGACACGCCCAGCGGGCCCGGGAACATCTCCGGGTAGAGGGTGAGGATCGTGGCCCGCCAGGGCGTGTCCGCGCGCGTCATGGCGCTTGATGGCGCGCGGGGTGCGGCACGGTCAACGGGCCCGGCACCGTCGGCGCGCCCCGCGGGTTGTCGGCCATGATCTGCGCCCTCGCCCTCCTCGCGGCCGCTGCCGCCACCGCCGCCCTGGCCGGCCCGGCCCGCGCCGCCGAGCCGCTGGCGCCCCTGGGCGCGCCCGCCGCCGCCTTCCCCAGGCCCGACCGGCCCGTGGCCGAGATCGTCGCGCCGCGCTGGTCCTCGGAGGCCGAGCGCGACAGGGCGGGCGAGTTCGAGCAGGTGGCCGAGGGGATGGGCATCGCGCCCGGCGAGACGGTGGCGGATATCGGCGCCGGCAGCGGCTACTACGCGGTGCGGTTGAGCCCTCGGGTCGGGCCGCGGGGCCGCGTGCTCGCCGAGGACGTGACGCCGTCCTACCTGGCGGCCTTAGAGAAGCGGGTGAAGGCGCTCGGGAACGTCACGGTCGTGCGCGGCGAGCCGCACGACCCGCGCCTGCCCCCGGCCTCGGTGGACGCGGCGATCCTCGTCCACATGTACCACGAGATCACCCAGCCCTTCGGCCTGCTCCACAACCTCGCCGCCGCGATGCGCCCGGGCGCCCGGGTCGGGATCGTCGACGCCGACGCGATCCCGTCGCGGCACGGCACGCCGCCGGCGCTCCTGCGCTGCGAGCTCGCCGCCGCGGGCTACCGGGAGACCGGCTTCCGGCCGCTCGCGGACGGGGCCTACCTGGCAATCTTCGCGGCCCCCGCCCCGGAGGCGCGCCCGCGGCCGGAGACGGTCCGGCCCTGCCGCGACGACTCGACGGCGCGGTAGCGGCACCTCAGGAGCGCCAGCGCAGCTCGCGGCGCTCCAGCGGGTTGACGAACGGGCGCCCGTCGCGGGCCGATTCCAGGGCCTCGCGCTTCAGCCGGAAATACCATTGCGAGGGCAGGTCGCCCTGGCCGAACAGCACCATGGTGGGCTTGCGGTCGAGCCCGTCCTGCGCGTGCTGGAGCACCTGCTGGTCCTGGGTCAGGAACTGCCGCATCAGCGGGCGCGCGACCGGCTTGAGCAGGTTCAGGGCCGGCATGCTCCAGTAGAGGGCGTTGGTGAGCAGCGTCCGGTCCGGCGTCAGCGGCGTCGCGAAGGTGTAGTTCGCCACCCGCTTCTCCCCCGCGCGGATGCGCTCCAGCCGCACGCCGGGCAGGCGGAACTCGATCTCGACCTCGGGGATGCCGCCGAGCAGGCGGTAGACCGGCGAGCTCGTCGTGGTCGCGTGGCTCGTCATCACGAAGCCGTGCGGCACCGGCTGGAAGGTCTTCACCTTCTCGCGGAGCTGCTTCGAGGGCCGGAACCACCACGAATCGTGGACGAAGGCGACGTGCCCGGGATCGACGAGGCTCAGCGTCGTCAAGTCGAAGGAGGCCTCGACCTCCAGCTCGACCACGAGGGATCCGGCGGGCTCGAAATCCAGCGCCGGCACCTCCGGCACCGCGCCGGCGGCCGGGCCGAGATGCGGGTTGACCCAGAGGAAGCCGGCGCTCTCCCGCACGGGGAAGCGCTGCACCTGGATGCGCGAGAAGTCGGCGGCGTCGTGCTCCGACAGGGTCGGGACGTCGCGGCAGCGCCCGTCGGTGCCGAAGCGCCAGCCGTGGAACGGGCACATCAGGGTGTCGCCGTCGAACCGGCCCTTCGACAGGGCCATGCCGCGGTGAGGGCAGCGGTCGCGCAGCGCGAAGGGCGCGCCGTCGGGGGCGCGGCCCAGGACGATCTGCTCGCCGTTCAGCGCCACAGCCCGCAGGGCCGACCGGCCGCCCACCCTGCCGAGGCTCCGGGACTGCCCGACGCAGTACCACGCGTTGCCGAGCGGCTGGCGCATCGCGTCGGGATCGAGCGCGGCCTCGTCGGCGGGGCGCGGCGGGTTGGCGAAGGGCGCGTTCAAGGCGGTTCGGGCAGACCTCGGGGCGCCCGTCATACGCCCGGCCGCCGGGACGGGGAAGCGCCGGGCCGGGGAGGACAAACGGGCGCAGGCGCGGGGCTTCACAAGCCGGGCGCGGCCACCTACCTTCGCCTCACCCGCAACCAACGAAAGGAGGTGATCCAGTGTCTCATTGTCATCAGCCGTGTGTCTCGGCTCATCGGACCTGGACCGTCGCCTCCGGCGCGTCGCTCTAAGACGCGTCAGAGACCCGATCTCGGGACAGTTCCGCCGGACAACACGGTTCGGCAATGGAAGGGCCACCCTCTCGGGTGGCCCTTCGGCGTTTCAGGGTCCGGACATGCGGTCGGCGCCGCTCAGCGCCGCTCAGCGCCGCTCAGCGCCGCTCAGCGCCGCTCAGCGCCGCTCAGCGCCGCTGGGACTGGAACAGCGGCTGGGCCAGCGCCTCGGTCCGGGCGCGCCACAGGTCGCGCTCCTCGCGCAGGGCGTCGCGCTCGCCGGCCAGGGTCAGCCGCTCGGCCCGCAGGGCGTCCCGCTCGGCGATCGCCCGGTCGCGCTCGGCGCGCAGCTCCTCGCGCTCGGCCCGGAAGCGCTCCCGCTCGCCGCGGAACTCCTCGCGCTCGACGCGGACGTCCTCCTGCTCGGCCCGGAGATCCTCCAGGGAGCCGATCTCGTCGCGGATATGCTCACGGAGCGTCCGGATCTCGTCGGCCAGGATGGTCTGCAGCTCGTCCTGGCGCTCGGCCTCGACGCGGAGCCTGGCCTTCAGCATCAGGTTCTCGGCCATCAGCTCGGCGATGTCGGGATCCTCGGCGGCGGCCCGCGGCGCCTCGGGGGCCGGGACGACGCGGGGCGACCACGCCGTCTCCCCGCCGCGAGGCCGCTTCGCCTCGGGCAGGGTCTCCTCGGGCCGGGCATCGCCGCGGGCCTCGGCCGGCGCCTGGGCCTTCATCGCCGTCAGCCAGTCGCGGAGCGGACCGGTCGCGGGAAAGCTGCCGGACTCGGTCGGCGAGTGAGAGCGGGCGGGTTCCGACATCGGCGGGCGTCCTGATCGAATATGGCCCGAAGACAATCCCAACATGCTTAACGATCGGTAAAAGTTAACACCGATCGGCGGCCCGTTTCGGCACCGCCGCGGCGCCGGGCCGGCCGAAAAATTGACTTTCCGGCCGGCTGCCGCTACGCCCCGGCCTCCCGATCCGTAGCAGATCGACCGATGCCAAGCCGACCGGTCCCGCGAGGCCGGAGGTCAACGCCCGACAGCGCGTCCGCGCCCTCGGGCGCGATGGGCGTTGGCCGATATGCGAGGACGGGATCCGCCGGCCGAGGCACCCGCATGACGCGAGATCAAGAAGCGTTGAAGATCGAGGACGCGATCAACGAGACCTGCCCGTGGTCGGGCAAGCCGATCTCGGCGGACTCGCTGACGCTCTACAACGGCGCCGTGGTGGGCTTCTGCAACCCGGACTGCCGGGACAAGTTCGCCAAGGCTGTGCGCGGCTTCGAGGCCGCCCTCCAGGCGCGCCGCGTCGAGCGCGCCGGGCTCGAGCAGTAACGGCGGGGCGTCAGGAACATGTTCGAAGGCCTGTCCGACCGCCTCTCCGGCATCCTCTCGGGGCTCACCCGTCGCGGTGCCCTGACCGAGGCCGACGTCACCGCCGCCATGCGCGAGGTGCGCCGCGCCCTGCTGGAGGCCGACGTCGCCCTCGAGGTGGTCCGCGGCTTCACCGACCGGGTGAAGGAGAAGGCCGTCGGCGCCGTTGTGCTCAAGTCGGTGACGCCCGGCCAGATGGTCGTGAAGATCGTCAACGACGAGCTCGTGGCGATGCTCGGCACCGACGCCGAGACCGTCGATCTCAACGCCCCCGCCCCGGTGCCGATCCTGATGGTCGGCCTGCAGGGCTCGGGCAAGACCACGACCACCGCCAAGATTGCCCGGCGCCTCTCCGACCGCGAGAAGCGCAAGGTCCTGCTCGCCTCGCTCGACACCCGCCGCCCGGCCGCCATGGAGCAGCTCGCGGTGCTGGCCAAGCAGGTCGGCGTGGAGAGCCTGCCGATCATCGCCGGCCAGTCGGCGGTGCAGATCGCCAAGCGCGCCATGGACGCGGCCCGCCTCGGCGGCTTCGACGTGGTGATGCTCGACACCGCCGGCCGCACCACGGTGGACGAGGGCCTGATGGCCGAGGCCGCCGAGGTGAAGGCCGCGACAAGGCCCCACGAGGTGCTGCTCGTCGCCGACGCGCTCACCGGCCAGGACGCGGTCAACACCGCCCGCGCCTTCGACCAGCGGCTCGGCGTCACCGGCATCGTGCTGACCCGCATGGACGGCGATTCCCGCGGCGGCGCGGCGCTGTCGATGCGCGCCGTCACCGGCAAGCCGATCAAGCTCGTCGGCGTCGGCGAGAAGGTCGACGCGCTGGAGGAGTTCCACCCGGCCCGCGTCGCCAACCGCATCCTCGGCATGGGCGACATCGTCTCGCTCGTCGAGAAGGCCGCCGAGACCATCGACCACGAGCAGGCGCTCCGCACCGCGGAGAAGATGCGCAAGGGCAAGTTCGACCTCGAAGACTTGTCCATGCAGCTCGCCCAGATGGAGAAGATGGGCGGCATCGGCGGCCTGATGGGCATGCTGCCCGGGATGGGCCAGATCAAGAAGCAGGTCGAGGGCGCCAACCTCGACGAGAAGATGTTCAAGCGCCAGCGGGCGATCATCTCTTCGATGACCCCGCAGGAGCGGAAGAACCCCGACCTCCTCAAGAACAGCCGCAAGAAGCGCATCGCGGCGGGCTCGGGGGTCGACGTCTCGGAGATCAACAAGCTCCTGAAGATGCACCGGACCATGGCCGACATGATGAAGGCGATGGGCCAGGGCAAGCGCGGGATCGGGCAGGCGCTCGGCTCCATGTTCGGCCTGGGCGGCGGGATGGGCGGTGGAATGCCCGGTCTCCCGCCCGGCATGCCGGAGCCGACGCCGGAGCAGATCGCGCAGCTCGAGAAGCAGTTCGGCGGCAAGCTGCCGCCGATGCCGCCGGGCCTGGGCGGGGGCGGGATGCCCAAGCTTCCCGGACTTCCGGGCCTCGGCGGTCCGAAGCTGCCGGGTCTCGGTGGGTTCATGCCGGGGAAGAAGAAATGAGCGTGCTCGCGGCCCAGGCCGTCGATCCCGAACTCGCGCGCCTGCGGGACAGCATCGACAATTTCGATGCGGCGCTGATCCACCTCCTCGCCGAGCGTTTCCGCTGCACGCAGCGGGTCGGCGAGCTCAAGGCCCGAAAGGGGATCCCCCCTTCCGATCCGGACCGGGAGGCCCGTCAGGTCGCCCGGCTCCGCAAGCTCGCGGTCGAGGCCAAGCTCGACCCCGACTTCGCCGAGAAGTTTCTGGCCTTCGTGGTCAAGGAAGTCATTCGGCACCACCAGTCGATCAAGGCGGACCACGAGTCCCAGATCGAGCAACAGCGAAAGTAGTCAGACCATGGCCCTCAAGATCCGTCTCACCCGCGGCGGCGCCAAGAAGCGCCCCTACTACCGCATCGTCGTCGCCGACGCCCGCGCCCCGCGCGACGGCCGCTTCATCGACAAGGTCGGCGCCTACGACCCGATGAAGGCCAAGGACGATCCGGCCCGCATCGTGCTCGACAACGAGAAGATCCAGAGCTGGCTCGCCAAGGGCGCGCAGCCGACCGACCGCGTCCTGCGCTTCCTCGACCAGGCCGGCCTCGCCAAGCGCCCGACCCGCAACAACCCGCAGAAGGCCGAGCCGGGCGAGAAGGCCAAGGAGCGCGCCGCCAAGCGCGCCGAGAAGGCCGCCGCTCCCGCCGAGGACGCCGCCGCGTAAGGCGCACCGGTCATGGCGCGCCGCCCCGCAGGTCCCACCTCCCGCGACGGCGGCCGCCGAGGCCGCACGAGCTCGGCGATCGGCAAGATTGCGCCCGACGCGGCGACCTCGCCCAAGGCACCGGCCCCCAGGCCGGCGCCGCTGCCCGTGCCGCCCGATCCGAGCCTCGTCCTGCTGGGCGAGTTCGGGCGGGCGCACGGCCTCAACGGCGAGGTCCGGCTCAAATCCTACACCGGCGATCCGCAGGCGATCGCCGGCTACGGAACCCTTCTGACGGCCGACGGCCGGACGCTGACGCTCGCCGACGTGCGTCCCGCCCCCGGCCCGTCGCCCGACATGCTGATCGCCCGGGTGAAGGGCGTCTCGGGCCGCAGCGCCGCGGAGGCGCTCAACCGCGTGGCGCTGTACGTTCCCCGCGACCGTCTGTCCGCGCCCGAGGACGACGACGAGGTCTACGCCGCCGACCTGATCGGCGCCGCGGCGGTGGACGAGGCCGGGACCCTGATCGGGACGATCGTGGCCGTGCCGAATTACGGCGGCGGCGATCTCCTGGAACTGCGACCGCCGAACGGCGGCGCCACGGCGCTCCTGCCCTTCACGAAGGCCTTCGTGCCGGTCCTCGACGTGGCGCAGCGCCGCGTCACCGTGGCCGCGCCGGAGGACCTGTTCGCGGCGCCGGGCGAGAAGCCCGCCGACGATCCGGGCTAGGGGCGGCCGGCCCGTCGCGCAGGCGGGGCGTCCGGCGTCCGGGCAGTGCCCCGGCCGCGACCGCCCTCAGTGCCCCCCGGCCGGCGCCCCGCCGCCGAGCTTGACACTTTTCAGGCTCAGGGCCAGCGGGACCGCGCAGGCGGCGACGAGGCCGAGCACCCAGAACACGTCGATATAGGCCCAGTAGGCCACCTGCGTGCTGAGCACGCTCCCGATCCACGCCGTCGCCTGGTTCTGGGCCTCGACGCCGGCGTAGCCGTGCTCGGAGAAGTACTGCGTCGCCTGCCGCATGGTCTCCTGGTAGGCTGGCGCGGCCGGGTTGACGCTCTCCACCAGGCGGCTCTGATGGAACTGGCTCCGGTAGGCCAGGATGTTCTGCGCCAGCGAGACGCCCATCGAGCCGCCGACGTTGCGAGCGACGTTGATCAGCGCCGAGGCCTGATCGGTCTGGTCCTTGCGGATCCCCTCGTACGAGGCCGAGGTGATCGACAGGAACACCATCGGCAGGCCGATACCGATATAGACCCGCGACCACGCGAAGAACGCGAAGGTCGTGCTGCCGTCGATCCGCGTCAGGTCGTACATGCCCAGCGCCACGATGGTCATGCCGATGGCGATCAGCCATTTCGGCTGGACGTAGGACGAGACCCGGCCGGTGAGGAACATCATCACCACCGTGACGATGCCGCCCGGGCCGAGGACGAGGCCCGACAGGGTGGCGGTGTAGCCGTAATATTCCTGCGTGATCTGCGGGATGAACTGCGTGGTCGCGATCAGGATCGCTCCGGTGAACATCATCACCAGGAAGCACGAGCCGAACTGCCGGTTGCCGATGAGGCGGAGATCGACGGCCGGGTTCTCGCGGGTCAGCAGCCACGGGATCATGGCGATGAACGAGACGACCATCAGCACGCCGGACACGTTCATCAGCGTCGAGGTGCCGAACCAGTCCTTCCGCTGGCCCTCGTCGAGGATCACCTCCAGCGAGCCGAGGAACAGGGCGACCAGCACGAAGCCGACGATGTCGAAGCGGATGCCCTTGCGCACCAGGGCGCGGCGCTCCTTCTTGGCCGCGTCGCTGTCCTCGATCAGCCAGTACATCAGCCCGAGGGCGATCACGCCCACCGGCCCGTTGATCAGGAAGCACCAGTGCCAGGAGGCGTTGTCGGAGAGCCAGCCGCCCAGCGTCGGGCCGATCACCGGTGCCACCACGATGGCGACCCCGTAGAGCGCGAAGGCCTGGCCGCGCTTCGCCGGCGGGAAGGAATCGGCCAGGATCGACTGCGCGAGCGGTGCCATGCCGCCGCCGCCGAGCCCCTGCATCACCCGGAACAGCAGCAGCGATTCCAGGCTCCAGGCGAAGCCGCACAGGATCGACGAGACGGTGAACAGCGCCACCGACCACATGAAGAACGCCTTGCGGCCGTAGCGCTTGGCCAGGAAGCTCGACGCCGTCAGGGTGATCGCGTTGGCGACGAGATAGCTCGTCACCACCCAGGCGGCCTCATCGGGGCCGACCGCGAGGCCGCCCGAGATGTAGCGCAGGGCCACGTTGGCGATGGTGGTGTCGAGCACCTCCATGAACGTCGCCAGCGCGACCACGCCGGCGATCAGCCACGGATTGTGGCCGCCCGGCGCCTTCCCGGACGCGGCCCTGCCGCCTGCCGCCTTGCCGCCTGCCGCCTTGCCCGCACCCGGCCTACGCCCGGGCGCGGCCGCGCTCCCCCGGCCGGCCACCGCGCTCACCGCACCGTGACGGTCGGGACGATCGACATGCCCGGGCCGATCGACACGTCCGTCGGCCAGGTCTTGACCACGATCTTGACCGGGATGCGCTGGGTCACCTTCACGTAGTTGCCGGTGGCGTTCTGCGCCGGCAGCAGGCTGAAGGCCGTGCCCGAGCCCGGCTGCACCGAGGCCACCGTGCCCTGGATCTTGCGGCCGGGATACGCGTCGATCTCGATGTCGACCGGCTGGCCCGGCCGCATGTCGGTGATCTGCGTCTCCTTGAAGTTCGCCGTCACCCAGATGTCGTCGGGCACGAACATCGCCAGGGTCTGGCCGGCCTGGGCGAGCTGGCCGACGCCGCCGGTGAGCCGCACGACGCGGCCGGCCTGCACGGCGCGGACCGTCGTGTAGCCGAGGTTCAGCTCGGCCTGCTCGACCTGCGCCCGGTCGCGGCCGAGCTGCGCCTGGGTCGAGGCCTTCTGAGCCTGGAGCGAGCCGACCTGCTTCTGCGCGGCGACCACGCTGGCATTGGCGCTCTGGACCGCCGCCTGCCGCTGCTGCAGCGTCGAGGTCGCCGACTGCGACTGCTGGACCGAGCCGGAGCCGCGCTCGGCGAGGTCCTTGTAGCGGGCCGCGTCCTCCTGGGCGAACTTCAGCGCCGCCTCGGCGGTGGCGACCTGCGCCTTGGACACTTCGATGTTGGCGTACTGCGCCTGGATCTGCGCGTCGATGTTCTTGATGCCGGCCTCGTCGGCGGCGACCTGCGCCTTCGCCTGGTCGAGGGCGATGTCGTAGTCGCGCTGGAAGACCTGGAAGAGGATCTGGCCGGCCTCGACGTGCTGGTTATCGGTGACCGGCACGTCCACGAGGTAGCCGCCGACCTTCGGCTGGATCGAGATGCTGCGCGCGTCGACGAAGGCGTCGTCGGTGCTCTCGTAGGGGTGCATGTAGAGCAGCCAGTAGAAGAACACGCCGACGCAGAGCGCGACGACCGCGAGCCCGCCGAGCAGGAACGCGAGCGGGTGGCGCCGCAGGACGCTCGGGCGCCGCGCCTCGTCCCCGTCGTCGTCGGAATCCGCCGCGTCGTCGCCGGCCTGCCCGTCCTGCGCCTCGGGCGCGCCGTCGGCCTCGTCCGCGCCGGGCTTGCGCGCGGTCTCGCGGTCGGTCTCGAGGTCCGCGGCCGGCGCGGCGCGGTTGAGATCGAGCACGTCGCGCTCGCGCGCGACGGCCCGGCCGTCGGCCGGCCGCGGGCGCGCCTCGTCCTCGGAGAGGTGCCGCTGATCGTCGAACATGGAAAGTCGTCGCCCGATGGGCCGGCCACCCGGGGGTGACCGGGCTTGTCGCATCGCCCGCCTCAGGCAGCAAAAGCCGGCCGCAGGCCCAAGGTTCCACGCGCGGATCAGCCCGCCTAGGAACGCATGCCGCACTGCGGCGTTCTGCGCCCGGAACCTTTGCCGTTCCCGGCCTCAAGGCCCAGGAGTTCGCCATGACCAGCAGCCCATCCCCGACGCCGAACCGCCCCGGTTCCGGCCCCGCGACCACCCCCACCGGCATCCCGCTCGTCGGCGCGGCGCGCCTCGACGCCATGAGTGCGGCCCTGGCGCGGAACTGGTGGCTCGTCGCCCTGCGCGGCGTCATCGCGGTCCTGTTCGGGGCGATCGCGTTCATCGCGCCGGGCGCCTTCGTGCTGTCCCTGGTCCTGTTCTTCGCCGCCTACATGCTCGTCGACGGCGTCGTCGCCGTCGTCGGCGCGGTCCGGGCCGCGCAGCGCCACGAGCGCTGGGGCTTCATGCTGGTCGAGGGCCTCGTCGACATCGTGGTGGGCGTCGCTGCGGTGCTGGTGCCGGCTGCGGCCGTCTGGGCATTCGTGCTGCTGCTCGCCGCGTGGGCGCTGGTCACCGGCGGCCTGATGATCGCCGCCGCCTTCCGCCTGCACCTCCATTACGGGCGCTGGTGGCTGGGCCTCGGCGGCGTGGTGTCGATCCTGTTCGGCCTCGCGCTGCTCATCAACCCGGGCATGTCGGCCCTGGTGCTGACGTGGTGGATCGGCTCCTACACCTTCGCCTTCGGCATCCTCCTGCTGATCCTGGCCTTCAAGCTGCGCGCCCAGCACGGCGCCGTCGGTCCGGGAGCGCCGCTCGGCCGGTGAGCCGGCCGGGACCGGATCGTGCCCCGTGGCCCGATCCACACGGTGGCGGCGCGATCGACGCGCCGCCCGTCCCGCGACCCAACGGCTGCGGGACACCGCGACGGATGCGGCTTAGAAGGCTCGGTCGGCCGGATCGGCCGGTCCCGGAACACGCACCACGATGACGCCCGACGCGCCGGAACGCGCCCCGGCCGACGGGCCGAAACCGCCGAAGCCGGACCCTGCCGCCGACGCCCCGGACCCGCGGCTCGCCGCCCGGGAGGCCGGGCGGGCCGCGCGCGACCTCGCGCGCCATCTCCGGACCCTCCTTGCCGCGGCCGGGCTCGGCCTCGCGCGGACCGGCCGGGCCCTGTCGGCGCGCGCGGCGGAGCGCGCGGCGCGGGCGCGACGGGCACCGGCGGAGCGCCCGCCCGCCGTCGAGGAGACGGACGCGCGCGCCCTGAACCGGCGTTCCCGGCCGATCCTCGGCCGCCGGCACCCGGCCCTGCTCGCCGCCGCCCTGGTGGTCCTGCTGCCGGCCCTGGCGCTGGCGATCTACCTGTTCGCGGCCTTCGTGAGCCTGCCGCGGCTGGGCGGCGCCGTGGTCGAGACCGGCCAGCGGGCGATCACCGTCGAGGCCGACGACGGCCGGGTCTTCGCCACCCGCGGCAGCTTCCGCGGCCAGAAGCTCACCGCGGCCGACCTGCCGCCGCACCTCGCCCAGGCGATCGTAGCGATCGAGGACCGCCGCTTCTACAGCCACTGGGGCATCGACCTGCGCGGCCTCGCCCGGGCGGCGTGGCGCAATCTCCGCGGCGGCGGCGTGCGCGAGGGCGGCTCGACCATCACCCAGCAATATGTCCGCCTGACCTCCCTCAACCAGGAGAAGACGCTCTGGCGGAAGGTGCAGGAAGCCTTCCTGGCGCTGCGGGTCGAGTCGACCATGAGCAAGGACGCGATCCTGCTCGGCTACCTCGACTCCGCGTATTTCGGCGCCGGCGCCTACGGGGCGGACGCGGCGGCGCGGCGCTACTTCGGCAAGCCCGCCAAGGCGCTGAACCTGCCGGAATCGGCGATGCTGGCCGGTCTGGTGCGGGCGCCATCGCAGCTCGCCCCGACCCGCAACCTCGGGGGCGCCAAGGAGCGCGCCGACGTGGTGCTCCAGGCCATGGTCGAGACCGGCGCGATCTCGCAGGCCGAGGCCGACGCCGCGCGCAAGCAGAGCGTGACCCTGAAATCGCCCCCCGAGGCGCCGCCCGGCACCAACTACTTCCTCGACATGATCGCGGGCGACGTGAAGCGCCTCGCCGGCACCGACGGCGACATGACGGTGCGCTCGACCCTCAACCTCGACCTGCAGAGCCTCGCCGAGGGCGTCGTGGCCCGCCGCCTCGACAAGGACGGCGCCCGCCGCAAGGTCGGCCAGGCCGCCATGGTGGTGCTGTCGAAGGAGGGCGCGATCCTCGCCATGGTCGGCGGCCGCGACTACGAGGACAGCCAGTTCAACCGCGCCGTCCAGGCCAAGCGCCAGCCCGGCTCCCTGTTCAAGCTCCTCGCCTACCTGACGGCCTACGAGAAGGGCTACACGCCGGAATCCGTGATGGTCGACCGCCCGGTCCAGATCGGCGACTGGCAGCCCGAGAACGACGACGGCCGCTACCGGGGGCCCGTGCCCCTGCGGACCGCCTTCGCGCTGTCGATCAACACCGTGGCGGCCCAGCTCGGGCAGGATGTCGGCATCCCGGCGGTGATCGCCACCGCCCGCAAGCTCGGGATCCAGTCGGACCTGCCCAACGTGCCGAGCCTCGTCCTCGGCTCGGGCGCCGTGAGCCTCCTGGAGATGACCCGCGCCTACGGCTCGGTCCTGTCCGGGCGCACCCCGCTCCAGTCCTACGGCATCCAGGCGATCCGCGGGGCCGCGCCGCAGCCGCTCTACGTCCGCGCCGACGCGGCCCCGGGCCCGATGCTGGCGCAGGAGCCGCGCACCATGATGCTCGACTCGCTGCAGGCGGTGGTGGAATCCGGCACCGGCCGCGCCGCGCGGGTGCCCGGCCAGATCATCGGCGGCAAGACCGGCACGAGCCAGGATTTCCGCGACGCGTGGTTCGTCGGCATGACCCCCGACCTCGTGGTCGGGATCTGGGTCGGCAACGACGACGACAGCCCGATGAACCGCATGTTCGGCGGCGAGATGCCGGCCGGGATCTTCCACGACTTCGTCCAGCGGGCCGCCGAGAAGCTCGCGAAGGGCAAGGCCCGCCTCTCGGCGGAGCGGGCCGAGCCGGCCCGGGCCGCCGCCGCGCCCGCGGCCGAACCCGTCGTGGCCGGCGAGGTCCGCGGCGTGCCGGAGGTGATCGATACCGGCACCCTCAACCTGCGCGGGCGGGTCGTGCGCCTCCTCGGCGTGGTCGGCGAGCGCGGCCATCTCGCCCGCCAGCTCGCCAGCTACCTGCGCCGCCGCGAGGTGGTCTGCACCGGCCTGTCCGACGGGGCCACGGCCCGCTGCCGCATCGAGGGCGACGACCTCGCCGGGCTGATCCTGGCCGCGGGCGGCGCCCGCGCCTCCGAGGACGCCCCGCCGGACCTCCTGGGCGCGGAGGAGCAGGCGCGCGCCGAGCGGGTCGGGCTGTGGGGCCGGTGAGGCGCTAGCCTGCCCCGAGCTTCGCCAGCGTCCGCGGGTCGGGGACGCCGTCGAAGTAGCGCGCCAGCGCGTCGGCGAAGACCGGCTCGCCCGGCACGGCGCGGGCGAACAGCGTCATGCTGGAGCGGAACTTCAGATCGTCGGGCGAGCCGAAGATCGCGTGGGCCGAGCGCCCGGCGACGGCGTTGACGGCCGCCGTGCAGGCGCGCAGGCGCGCGCCGAGCACCGGGTGCGCCGCGTAGGCCTGCGCCTCCGCGAGAGACCCGATGGCGTAGCGCTGCGCCATCGGGCTCGCGCCGAGCCCGGCGATCTGCGGGAAGATGAACCACATCCAGTGGCTGCGCTTGTCGCCGGCCTGCAACTCCGCCAGGGCGCGCCCGTAGACGCCCTCCTGCGCGGCGACGAAGCGGCCGAGGTCGTAGGTGTCGCTCATGCGCGGCTCCGTTGTTCCGGTCCCGCACCGTCAACCGCGCGGCGCCCGCGGGGATGCAGGCGCGGGTCCGGAGTGCCGCTGACGCCGCGCCGGGATTGGTGTAAGCGCCGCCCATGCTCGCAACGCTCGTCGCCTTCATGGTCGCGAACCCGGCGATGAGCCACGCCCTGACGGCGATCCCCGAGACCGCCGGAATGGCGGCCGTTCTGATCCTGCTGCGCAGTCCCCGACCGGAAGGCGTCGCGGCGCTCGTGGTCTCGACCTACTATTACGGCCGCGAGGCCGGGCAGCGGGAACACGTCCTCAAACACGCGGGCTGGGACGCCGTTCAGGCGCATCTCGGCGCCGAGTTCCTGTACGGCTGGTCCCTGCCGAATCTGCAGCAGTGGGTGGCGCCGACCTGCGCGGCCTGGGCGGTCGCGGCCGCGATCTATCTGGTCCGGTCGCGGATGGCGCGGGCGGCTCCGCCGGGTGCCCGGCTCAGGCGCGGGTGAACGGTCCGTCCGACGGCCCGATCTCGCTCCGGTCTCCGAGGAGCCGCCGGCCCGAGGCGATGATCTGGACCGTCTCGCGGCTGGAGCACTGGCGCCGCGCCAGGGCCTCCAGGTCGCGCAGGTAGTCGATGAGGGGACCACGCTGCTTGTCGGCTCGGCCGATCACCGGCTCGACCTTGGCGGTCACGAGGCCGCCGACCGTGTCCCAGAACTCCGCCGGTTGGATCGCGGCGTCGCCCATCGCAGGCTCGTGCATCCCCGGTCTCCGCTGTGCTCGCACCACTCTTGTCGAGCGTTTCGGCCGCCGGCGCATTGACCCATGTTGAAGACGCTCCTCCGGAGCGCGGGGCTCGCGGCATCGTCATCCGCGCGCCGGGCGATCCGGCGGGGCAGCATCCGGTGCGCCGCCCCATAATGGACCGCGCCACCGCGCGCGTTTCGGATCGACCGCAGGGAGCCCGCATGCCCGCCGACGACGTCCCAACCCGCGATGCCCGCGCACCCGAGCCCGCACGGACGCGCGCGCCCCCGGCCGGGGAGAGCCGCCTCCGCTCGATCGCCAAGGCCGTGAGCTGGCGCGTCGTCGGGAGCCTCGACACACTGCTGCTGTCCTACCTGTTCACCGGCAGCGTGCTGGTCGCCGGCTCGATCGCCTCGACCGAGACCGTGACCAAGACCGTGCTGTACTACCTCCACGAGCGCGGCTGGGGCCTGATTCCCCTCGGTCGCGCCTGAGATCCGTCCGGGAGGCCGCGTTGCCCGCCAGCTCCGCCCCGCCGCCCGGCGGCCTGACATCCTCGAGAGCCCGAACCGGAGAGAGCCGCATGCCGCAGATCACCGTCGGAGGACTCGGCCTCCGCTACCACCTCGCGGGCCCGGAGGACGCCCCGGTCGTCGCTTTCTCGAACTCGCTGGGGGCGACCCTGGAGATGTGGGACGCGCTGGTGCCCGCGCTGACGGGGCGTTACCGGACGCTGCGCTACGACACGCGCGGCCACGGCGGGTCGGAGACGCGCGACCGGCCGGTCGCGATCGCGGATCTGGCCGGCGATCTCGCGGGCCTTCTGGACGCCCTCAGCATCGGACGCGCCCATCTCGTCGGCCTCTCGCTCGGCGGGATGACCGTGCAGGCGCTGGCGAGCGCCGATCCCGGACGCGCGCTCAGCGCCACCCTGATGGCGACGGCGGCCTTCCTGCCGAGCCTGCAGAGCTGGGACGAGCGCGCCGCGACCGTGCGCGCCCAGGGGACGGCGGCCGTGGTCGAGGCGACGCTGGGGCGCTGGTTCACGCCGGGTTTCGCGGAGCGCGCCCCCGAGACGGTGCGGGCTGTCCGCGAGCGATTCCTGGCCTGCGATCCGGCCGGCTACGCGGTGTGCTGCGGGGCGATCGGGCGCATGGATCTCCGTCCGGCGCTCGGAGCCATCACCGCGCCGACCCTGGTGATCGCCGGCCGCGACGATCCCTCGACGCCCCCGGCCATGGCCGAGGAGATCTGCGGCGGCATCGCCCAGGCCGAACTCGTCGTGCTGCCCCGGGCGGCGCACCTGCTCGCCGTCGAGCGCGCCGAGGCGGTCGGCGGCTACCTGCGCGCCTTCCTCGACCGCGCCGCGCCGGGCGCGTAGGCGGGCCGCGGCGGCGCCGTCCCGTCAGTCGCCCGAGCGTCCGGGACCGCGCGCCGCTTCAGTGGCAGGCGATCCCGACATCGGCGGGCGACATCCCGCGCGCCAAGCGCCGCCCGGTCCGCAGCAGCGCCTGCCCGAGCAGCGACACGGTCAGCGCGTCGCCGTCCTGCTCGGCCAGCCGATAGGCCGCGAGCAGGGCGTCGCCGAGATCGCCGAGCGTTGCCGTCGGCTCCGCGTCCGCGCGCTCCGGCCGGCTCTCGGCAATCCGGTCGCGTCCGTCCGCCGCCGCCGCGCCGTGCGGTCCCTCGGTCAGCGCGACCGGTCTCGCGCGGCGTCTCGCGTTGCCGTCGTCCTCTGGTGAGCCGTTCCGCATCGTCTTGATCCCTCAACCACCTCGAGGGTGCACCTACAGGTTGCGGACCGTCAACTCCCTCCGATCGCGCCCGGCGAGCGGTCGAGCGTCGCAGCCGCGGCGGCGGCCGGACTGGGTGTCGTACTGAGTGTCGGACGGGGTGTCGGACGGGGTGTCGGATGTTCCGCCGGCGCGGGAGCGGCCGGAGCCCGCAGAACAATCGCCGCGATCCACAACTTTTACGTGCAGGCCCCATGGATCGGCGCGTCCGGGCGAAGGTTCAGGGTCGCCATGAACGCAGCAAGGCCCCCGCGGTCAGCGCCGCGGAGGCCTCGCTCATCCACGCTCCATCAGGAGCGCGCGGACGGTTTTACTTGATGAGGGCCAGGAGAGCCTTGCCGGCCTTGGAGTTCAGCTCCTTGGCGTCGAGGGTGCCGTCGTTGTCCGGGTCGGCCAGCTTGAAGCGCTCGCCGACGGCCGCGAGGTACTCCTTCTTGTCGAGCGTGCCGTCGCTGTCCGGATCGGCCTGCTTCACGCCGGAGGCGCTCAGGCGGCCCTTCAGCTCCTTGGCGTCGAGGGTGCCGTCGGCGTCCTTCTCGAGACGGTCGAAGGTCGCCGAGGCCACCGCCTCCACTTCCTTCATGTCGACGGTGCCGTCGTTGTCGGTGTCGATCATCTTGACGGCGCTCGTTCCGCTCATCGGCTTGGCGAAAGCGGCCGGAGCGGAGAGGCCGCACACCGCGAGGGTGACCGCCGCGAAGCCACTGATGAAACGTGAGGTCATTGCCAGATGCTCCCGAAATTTGATGCTCGATCTTCCTAATCTCCGACTCACCGTGCCGCAAGTGCGAAATTCGACCCTGTGGGTTGCGTGCTGTCCCGGGCCGCGCTTCGGAGACGCGGCATAGAAAAAGGGGCCGGCGCGAGCCGACCCCCGAAGAGAGCGCACAATCGCCGACAGGCGATTCGCGCGGTGATTCAGTATCCGTAGCCGCGCCGCGTCACCGGGCGGTCGTCGTCGAACCGCTGGCGTCGGTAGAGACGATCCTCGTCATAGGCGCGGTCGCGCCGATACTCTTCGCGGCGGAAGTCGCGATCCCGCTGGGCGCTGGAGCGCAGGTCGACGCTCGGCCCGTCGGGACCGATATCGATTCGCTGCGCCGCAGCGGGGACGACGCTCGTCAGGGAGGCGGCCAGGACGGCGCCGGCAAGCAGGGTCTTCATGGGACTCTCCTTCGTGCGTTCGGAGTCCAACCCGTCCTCGCGCCGATCGTTCCCGATGTTCTCCCGTTCTTCCCGGAGCCGACACAGATCCGGGCTGATCAGGCCAGCGTCGCCAGGTCCTGAAACCAGTGCTGCGCCTGGACGTAGTTCTTCACCCGCGACGACAATGCGTGCGGATTGGTGTCGTGAACGACCCAGACCTGCACGGCATCGTCGACGACGATTTCGTGGATGCGCGCGAGCAGCCGGTTCTGCTCGGCCACGTCGAGGCTCGCCTTCACCTTGTCGCAGAGGGCGTCGACCTCGGGGTTGCGGTAGTGGCTCCAGTTCACGCCGTTCGGCGCGATCTGCCGCGAATCGTAGAAGCGCAGGATCGCGTAGAACGGGTCGGAGGTGACGTAGGCGATGTTGCCGGCGCTGACGCCCTTGAGGCTCGGATCCGCGGCGCCCTGGCGCCACGCCGTGTAGGCCACCTCCAGCTCCACGGTCTTGAACGCCACCTGGATGCCGATCTCGGCCCAGCTCTGCTGGACGAACTCGTTGATCGGGAGCGACAGCATCTGCCCGGTGCCGCCGGTCGGGATCAGGACCGTGGCCTTCACGGGGTTCTTCACCGAGTAGCCGGCCTCCTCGACGAGCTTGCGCGCCGCCTCGACGTCGGTCCGGATCTTGAAGCCCGGCTTGCCGAACCACGGGCTCGATTCCTGGACCTGACCGACGGCGGGCTGGGCGAGGCCGCCCATCAGCTCGACGACGCCCGCGCGGTCGATGGCGAGGTTGGCGGCCTTGCGCAGGCGCAGGTCGCGCCAGGGCGAGCCCTCCACGATCGACAGGTGGTAGTTCCAGACATGGGGCGTCTCGTTGCCCACGACCCGCATGCCGGCGGCCTTCAGGCGCGGCACCGCGTCGGGCGCGGGCGTCTCGATCAGGTCGACGCTGCCGGACAGGAGCGCGTTCACCCGGGCGAGGTCCTCGGGCACGCAGGCGAGGGTCAGCTTCGCGAGCTTCGGGACCCGCTTCGGGTTCCAGTAGCCGATGTTCGGCAGCAGCTCGAGGCGCACCCGCGGCACCAGCTGCCCCATCCGGAACGGCCCGGTCCCCGAGGGCTCGAAGGCGAACTTCGCCCAGTCCTTCCCGACCTTCTCGTACTGCGCCGGCGACGAGATCAGGAACCAGAGCATCTGGTAGGGGAACAGGCTGTCGGGCGTCTTGGTAACGACCTGGACGGTCTTGGCGTCGACCTTCCGGTAGCTCGCGACGCCGGGCAGGCGCGGGCGGACCTGGGACGCCTGCCGCTGGTCGAAATGCGGCGCCTCCTTGTTCAGCACCTTGTCGAAGTTCCAGATCACCGCGTCGGCATCGAAGGCCGACCCGTCGTGGAAGGCCACGCCCTCCCGCAGGTGGAAGGTCCAGACCTTGGGGTCGGCCGGGTCGGCCTCCCAGGCGGTGGCGAGGCCGGGCACCATCTTGCCCGGCCGGTCGGCGACGTCGAGTTCCCAGGCGACCAGGGGATCGTAGAGGGTCAGTCCGGTGAACTGGTAGCCGCCCGCGCCCCGGTCCGGCTGGCCGGTCGTGAGCGGCAGGTCGGTCATGGAGATGCCGTAGGTCAGGGTGCCGGGGGCCGCGCCCTGCGCGCCGGCGCGGCCCGCCGCCCCCAGCGCCGCCAGGGCGACGCCCCCGGCCATCAGGGATCGGCGTGTCGGCTTGATCGGGTTCATCGTGTCTCTCGGCTGAAGGCGCGGGCGCCGCAGGGAACGGCACCTGCCCTCGGGCCCGCGGCGGCGCGGCCCGGGCCTCCACCCCATGCTGCATACAGAATGATGCACGCATCGTGCCCAATGGCCGCCGGCGTTCCCCGGATAGCCCGGGGGTCAGGCCTCCCAGACCTGGCCGGGCCTCAGGGCGACGAAGCGCTCGGCCGGGATGCCGGCCCCGCCGAGGGCCGCCGCCAGCGCCTCGGCGGGGCGCTCGACGCCCTCGTCGGTGAGCTGGAACGTGCCCCAGTGGTGGCCCAGCGCCTGCTCGGCGCCGAGCAGGCCGAAGACCTTCACCGCCTCGGCCGGGTCGACGTGCTGCGCCTGCATGAACCAGCGCGGCTCGTAGGCGCCGATCGGCAGCGTCGCGAGGCGCGGCGGCCCGAACCGCGCCCGCACGTCGGAGAAGAGGGCGCCGTCGCCGAAACCGGTGTCGCCGACATGGTAGTGCACGCCGCGGGGCGAGGTGATCACGAAGGCGCACCACAGCGCCATGCGCCGGTCGTTGACGCCCCGGGCCGACCAGTGGTTCGCGGGCGTCAGATGGACCTGCAGCCCGTCGCCGAGATCGACCGACTGTCCCCAGTCGCGGGTCTCGACATGCATCGTGTCGTCGTAGCCGCGCAGGATCGTGTCGTTGCCCAGCGGCGCTACGATCAGCGGCTGGTGCGCCTGCCAGAGCCGGGCGAGGCTCGGCCCGTCGAGATGGTCGTAGTGGTTGTGGGTGACCAGGATCGCGTCGATCGGCGGCAGGTCGGCGAAGGCGATGCCCGGCGGGTTGACGCGCTTCGGCCCGGCGAAGCGGACCGGGCTCGCGCGCTTGGCGAAGACCGGGTCGATCAGGATGTTCCGGCCGGCGACCTGCACGAGGTAGCTCGCGTGGCCGATCAGCACGACCCGCAGGCCCTCGACGCGCTCGGGCGGCCGGTCGGCCGGGTAGGGGCTGGGGAAGCTCTTGGGCCAGGGCTCGCGCTGCCGCTTGGCCTGCCAGCGCAGCACGTCGGGGAGCGCCTTGTCGGTGGACTGACCGGGCAGGAAGAACCGCAACCCGTCGAAATGGTCGGAGGTCGGGCCGCGGTAGTACGGGTTCCGGCCGCGCCGGTGCGCGGCGTAGCCGACGCCGCCGAGCGTCATGACCGTGGCCGCACTCGCGACCGTGAGCAGGCTGCGCCGTTTCATGGGTCCGAGATGGCCGGAACCGGGGGCCGGTCAAGCACTGCCGCGGCGCGGCGGGGAGCCTCAGGGCGGTTTCGGCGCCGTCTCAGGGACGTCGCTCAGCGACGTCTGCAGGGACGCATCAGGCGGCCGGAGCGCGCCGGCTCACTCCACCATCTCGGCAGCGAGGGACAGGCGCGCCCGGTAGACCACCTTGCCGACGCCGTCGCGGACGCAGGCCACGTAATCCTGGCGCTCGACCTCCGGCAGCATGTCGCGGGCGATCGCCGACATGATCCGGGTGACCTTGGCGCGGGCCGCCGGAAGGTCCGGCAGGTCGAATCCGACCTCATCGTGGATCGGCTGGGAGCCGTCGTGCAGGTCGATGAAGTAGCGGGGCATCGGCGCCAAGCATCTCTAAGAGAAGTAGTCTGCCGATAGGATTGGTCTTGCTATGGTTAACAGTGCCTTAAAAGCCGAGCTTTGAGGCCGCTCGACGGTCGGGCGAAAGCCGCTTCCGGCCTCGCTGCGCCGCGCCCGACCCGCCCCGGCGCTTCGGGACGCCGCGGGCCGGCGCGGCCCGGCGCGGGAGGCTTCCTCGGCGGCCGCGGCCGGGAGAGCCGCCCGTCCGACGGATCCGGCGGGCCGGATTCTTCGGGCCGATGCCGCGAGCCGGCCCGCTCAGGCGGGCCGGCGCCGCGATCCGGTTCTCACACGCCGTCCGGCGGCAGCGCCTCCGTCACCTCGACGCGGCGGTTGCCGGCCACCGGAACCGTCTCCTCGGTGGCGGCGACGTCGCTCTGAGCCGGCGCCCTGTCGAGCGCCTCGGCGACCGCCGCCACGCCCTGATAGCGGGTCAGCCGCCGGTCGATCATGCCGTCGATCCGGTCGTGCAGCTCGGACACGGTCAGGCTGCGGCGCTTGCCGCCCGTCTTCTCGGTGAACAGGCCGCGATTGGCCCGCGCCGCGGTGCGAAACTCGCGGCCGGCGACCTCGTCGGGCTTCTCGGAAGAGAGCGACAGGAAGCGCCCGGCGCTCGCGGTGCCGAGGAAATGGGCGAGGTACAGCTCGGTCGTGGTGAGCGCGCGCCCGACCCGGGCCTCGATCC
Organism: Methylobacterium oryzae; assembly: GCF_021398735.1. Lineage (NCBI taxonomy): Bacteria > Pseudomonadati > Pseudomonadota > Alphaproteobacteria > Hyphomicrobiales > Methylobacteriaceae > Methylobacterium > Methylobacterium oryzae. The sequence continues at coordinate 5,453,581 of NZ_CP090349.1, read as the reverse complement.
GGTCGCGGTCGCGCTTGATCAGCTCGGCCGCCATCAGGGCGGCGACGCGCGGGTCGTTGCGCAGGCCGAGCACCCGGGCGCGCATGCTGCCCGTCACGGTGATCGCGGCGCCCCGGCCCTTCACGGCGGCGGCTTCCTCGGCGAGCCCGTAGCGCGCGCCGTAATCGCGGATCATCTCCAGCCAGGTGCGGGCAACGAACTGGAACAGGCCCTGCGCCGAGGAAGTCGCGGCCTTCGCCGCGGTGTCGAAGCTCGATTCCTTGTCGGCCAGCGCCATCATGTAGACGGGATCGACGCCGGCCTCGTCAGAGGCCTTGACGATCGTGTCGACCACCTTGCGCGGCACGCTGCGCTCGCCGAACTTGACCGCGTCCTGCTCCTGCGTCACCCGCGGCAGGGCCGCGAGGTCGTCCTGAATCAGGGCCGTGGTGGCGGGCTCCTGCTCCGGCAAGGGCAGGCCGTTCCAGGCATCCTTCGCCGGTGCCGGTGCCGGTGCCGGTGCGTCTGCCGATGCCGCGGGCGCCTCGGCGGGAACCGCGGGCTCGAACGCGCGTTGAGCGAGTTCCTGAGCGGCGCGCGGGCTGGTGTCGACCCGGTCGTGGGCCTGGGCAGCCGGCGCGAAGTAGGCGGGCGCGAAGGCGGCCTGCGGCAGGCCGAACCCGGCGACGAGCCCGAGGGCCAGCGTCCCGGAGATCCGGCCGAGGCCGGTGCGGCGAAGTGACCGGCGCCCTGCGTCGCGACCGGCCCGCGGCAGCCACGCCACGGCTTCATCCTCGAAATGCCCCGTGCCGGTCAGGGTCTGCGGCACGAGTCGGTTCACGTCGTCGGCGCAACGCGCCGGCTCCGGGAAAACCCCCATCATCGGTCCTCTTCTAGATCGGTCCTTGCGTCCGCCCGGCTCTGACGGCCGGGTTTTTTCTGGAAGCGGCGGCCCTATCGACGCCGGCCGTGACCAGAATGGGACGGCCCCGTGATCCAAGCGTGGCACGGTCAAGGAAGGGTTAACCCTCCCGCTTAGGGTCCCGTTAACGCCGCCGACCGGCGGCCGACCGGCCGCGCGCGGGACGACGGCGGGGCGATGTTGTCGCATTCGGGTTGGAACGGAGCACCGCCGAGCCAGTTAGGTACGGCCCCGGGGGGGTGAATTTCCGTCCCAGGACGGACCCTTCAAGACGCCACCCGCGTCCGCACAAGGACATCAGTTTCCGATGAGCATGCAGTCCGGTCGCCGCGTCGGTGTCGCCTTCGTTGGCATGGGAGGCGCCGTCGCCACCACCGCCATCGCCGGCATCGAGATGATCAAATCCGGCTCCAACCGTCTCGACGGGCTGCCGCTCGCCGGTCTCTCCGTGGCCGGCATGGCCGACTACAAGGACCTCGTCTTCGGGGGCTGGGACCTGAACGGCGACGACCTCGCCTCCGCGGCGAGCGGGCACGGCGTGCTCTCGAAGGACGACATCGAGAACGGCGCCCAGGTCCTGAAGGGCATCACGCCCTGGCCGGCGGTCGGCAGCGCGAAGTTCTGCAAGAACATCGACGGTCAGAACCGGATCGTCGCCAAGGACCACCGCGAGGCGGTCTCGGTGATCGCCAACGATCTCCGCCGCTTCCAGAAGGAGAGCAACCTCGACGACGTGGTCGTGGTGAACCTCGCCTCCACGGAGCGCTGGCCCGACCTCAACGACCCGACCCTGAACTCCACCGCCGCCTTCGAGAAGGGCCTGGATTCGAGCGACGAGGCGATCTCGCCGGCGATGCTCTACGCCTACGCGGCGATCAAGAGCGGCATCCCCTACGCCAACTTCACCCCGAGCGTCGCCGCCGACGTCCCGGCGCTCCTCGACCTCGCCAAGGAGCTGAACGTCCCGGTGGCCGGCAAGGACGGCAAGACCGGTCAGACCATGATGAAGACGGTGCTGGCCCCCGCCTTCAAGGCGCGCGCCCTCCACGTCGACGGCTGGTTCTCGACCAACATCCTTGGCAACCGCGACGGCCTCGCCCTGAACGATCCGAACTCGCTGCAGTCGAAGCTCAACACCAAGGGCACGGTGCTCGACTCGATCCTCGGCTACCCTGTCGAGGACCACCTCGTACACATCCACTATTACCGCCCGCGCGGCGACGACAAGGAGGCCTGGGACAACATCGACGTCACCGGCTTCATGGGCCAGCGGATGCAGATCAAGGTGAACTTCCTCTGCAAGGACTCGATCCTGGCCGCGCCGCTCGTCATCGAGATCGCCCGCGTCCTCGATCTCGCGAGCAAGCGCGGCGACGGCGGCGTGCAGGAGCAGCTCTCGACCTTCTTCAAGGCGCCGATGGTCAAGAACGGCCACGGTCCGGAGCACGCCTTCGGCAAGCAGGAGCAGATGCTCCGCGACTGGCTGGGCGTGCACTAGGCTTCGTCAGAACCAGGGGGCGGCTTTTCGGAACGAGACGATGCCAAGCGAGACTGAGCCGCCCCGTTCCGGCGCCGCCGCGCCGGAAGCGCTGCGCGACCTTCTGGTCGAGATGAACGACCTCAAGCGCGTCCGCTCCGCGGGCCGTACGGGCTCGATCGCCGAGCGGCTGTTCGCGCAGGGCTGGGGGCTGCTGACCGGCGGCGCCGCGCCGGACGACGTCGCCCTCGACATCGCGGCCGTCACGCTGGCCGCGACGCGCCTCTGCGACCTCGACGCGGCCTTCCTGACCGCGGCGGGGCTCTCGGATGAGGCCGCCTCCGCGGTGCTCGTGGCGGGGTTCGACGCCGTTACCGGAGAGCTCGATCCGGACCTCCGCGACCGCCTGCGCGCGCGGCTCGCGCCGCGTCCGGCCGGCCGGCCCGGGCCGCTGCCGGGCTTCGTCGGCGCCCTGGCGCAGCAGCCGCGGGCGGGCGTCACCTGCCCCAGCCGCGCCCGGATCCTGCTGGAGCCGCCGGAGAACCACGCCGAGCACTGCCTGATCGTGGCGGTCTACGGGGTCTGCCTCAGCCCGTTCTACCGGGCCGATCCCGGCACCGTGTTCCTGGCCGCGATGGCCCACCACTTCCACAACGCCGCCATGCCGGATGCCGGCTTCACCGGCGAGATGCTGCTCGGCGACCATCTCGGCCCGATCATGGCCACCACCACCGCGTGGGCCCTCGCCGAGCTCGACGCGCCCCTGCGAGCCCAGGTCGAGCGCGCCCGGGCGGTGCTGCCCGACGACGCCACCGCCGAGGGCCGCGCCTTCCACGCGGCCGACTGCATCGACCGCGTCCTCCAGATCGCCCAGCACCTGCGCGGGGCCTCGACCACGATGGGGATGGTGCTCGACGAGTGGGAGCTGGTCCATGCCGGCCCGGTGAAGGGCTTCCACGATCGTGTCCTCGCCGACATGCGCATCCCTTGATCGCCGGACCCGGTCGCCCATCTGCCCGGGCGGCCCCGAGAACCATGATCCCGTTCGAACTCAGATCGCCGGACACCGGCAACCCGCTGAAGGCCGATGGCCCGCACGCCCTGCGCGACGCGGAGACCGGCGCGCGCTGGCCCGTGATCGACGGCATCCCGTACCTGCGGATCAACCGCGCGGCCCTGGTCGAGCGGGTGCTCGCCCATCTCGACGCCGGCGAGCCCGACGAGGCGCTGGCCGCGCTGCTGGTCGATCAGGACGATTGGTGGAACGGGCCGCCGGCCGATCCCGCCGGGATCATCCGCCTGATCAAGACGCGCCGCGAGGCGACCCTCCGCGACGCGGTCGAGCTCCTCGGCTGGGGCCGCGTCGGCGACTACTTCCTGCACCGCTGGAGCGACCCGACCTTCCTGGCCGGCCTGTCGCTGCTGGAGGCGCACTGGAACGAGCCGGTCTGCGTCTTCGAGTTCGCCTGCGGCATCGGCCACTACCTGCGCGAGCTGCAGCGGCGCGGCTGCAAGGTCGCCGGCGCCGACGTAGTCTTCGCCAAGCTCTGGGTCGCGCGCCACTGGGTCGTGGCCGAGAAGGCGCAGCTCGTCTGCTTCGACGCCGGCTCGCCCCACTGGCCGATCCCTGGGGCGCCGGTCGACCTCGTCGTCTGCAACGACGCCTTCTACTTCCTCGACGACAAGGCGGCGCTCCTCGAGAACCTCCGCCAGAACGCCGGCGACGACGGCTGGCTGGCGCTGAGCCACATCCACAACCGCGACTGCCCGGGCTTCTCGGCCGGACGCGCGGTGACGGCCGAGGAGATCGCCGAGTTCTTCCCCGACGCCCTGGTCTACGACGACGCGGAGCTGACCCGGGCGCTGGTCGAGGCGCGGGCGCCGGGCCCGCAGGACCCCGCCGCCCTGCGGAGCTGCGAGGCGTTCTCGGTGGTGTGCGGTCCCGGGATGCGACCGGCGCCGCGCGCCCTGCTCGACGGCCTCACCCTGCCGAAGCCCGGCACCGTGCTGCGGCTCAACCCGCTCTACGTGCCCGAGGGCGGCGGTTACGTCATCCGCTGGCCCTCGGAGCGCTACGAGGCGGAGTATGCCCCCCGCGCCACGTACCCGCTGCACTCCCCGGGACCGGAGTCGCTGACCTTCGACGAAAGCCTCGATGCGTCGGAAACGCAGCGCGTGCGCGTGCGCGAGTTCGTCGACCTGCCGGAGCGGTGGTGATGGACGCGGTCGGCTGGGGCATCGTCGGTTACGGCTGGGTCGCCCGCGACTACATGGAGCCCGGCATCCGCGCGGCCGGACACCGGCTGGTGGCGGTCAGCGATCCGAACCCGGAGAGCCGCGCGGCCGCCGAGCGGGCCGGTGCCAGCGTCCACGCCGATCTCGCCGGCCTGATCGCCGAGCCCGCGGTCGAGGCGGTCTACGTGGCGACGCCGAACCACCTGCACCGCGGCGCCGTCGAGGCGCTGGCCGCTGCCGGCAAGGCGATCCTGTGCGAGAAGCCCATGGCGGCGACGCTGGCGGATGCCGAAGCCATCGCGCACGCCGTCGACTCCCAGAAGATCTTCTACGGGACGGCCTTCGACCAGCGGCACCACCCGGCCCACCGGACGATCCGCGCGCAGGTCGAGGCCGGCCGGCTCGGCACCGTGACGACCGTACGGATCGTCTACGCCTGCTGGCTCGGTCGCGACTGGTCGGAGGCCGGGCAGCCCAATTGGCGGATCGACGCCGCCCAGGCCGGCGGCGGCGCCCTGATGGACCTCGCTCCGCACGGGCTCGATCTCGTGGACTACCTGCTCGGCGAGCCGATCGCCGACCTCGCGGCCCTCACCCAGACCAAGGCCCAGGATTACGCCGTCGACGACGGCGCCCTGCTGATCGGGCGCACGCGGAGCGGCGCACTGGCGAGCCTGCACGTCGCCTACAATTGCCCCGACGCGCTGCCCCGCCGCCGCCTGGAGGTGGTCGGCACGAAGGGTCTGCTCGTCGCCGAGAACACGATGGGCCAGACGGCCGGCGGCTCGCTGACCTTCGTCGACGGCGCCAGCGGGCGCGGGGAACCGCTCGCCTTCGACGCCGACAGCTCGCCCTTCACCGAGCAGGTGCGCGCCTTCGGCTCGGCCCTGCGCCGGCCCGAGGAGCGGGCCGCGTACGCGGCGTCCCGGGACCTTCACACGATGCGGCTCGTCGCCCGCGCCTACGGGCAGGGGTAGCGGACACAGGATACGCAGCCACGGAACCACACCCCGGCATCTCCCACCCACGCCCTCATCCTGAGGTGCCCGCGTCAGCGGGCCTCGAAGGAGGGCTCCAGGGATCGCGCGTCCGGCTGGAGCCCTCCTTCGAGGCCTCCGCTGCGCTTCGGCACCTCGGGATGAGGGGATGAATGGGAGGGAGTGCGGCGCACGGTTCGAGGAAGACGGGAACACGACGTGACCAACGCAGACGCCTTCCACGACCAGGACGACCGCGCCCGCCACGAGCGGATCAAGGCGCCGCGCCCCTACCGTTTCGGCGCCAAGCGGCCGATCGAGGGCCTGCCCGAGACCCTGCCCGACCCGGTCAAGGCCTATCTCGACGTGCTGCCGGAGGGGCGCGTCGTCGGCTTCCCGCTGGCACCGCTCGATCGCACCGGCATCCCGGTCTGGTTCGTGGCCCTGTTCCTCGACGACCCGTTCTTCGTGGGCGCGATGCCGTCTGGGATCGGCTACGGCGCCACCGACGACGAGGCGCTGATCGGCGCCGTGGCGGAGATTGCCGAGAACCTGATGCCGTCCCTCGCGGTGCTGCCCCGCGCGAAGGAGCGGGCGAGCTATACCGATCTCGCCCGCGTCTACGGCGCCAAGTCGGTCGCCGACCCGCTGACCCTGTGCCTGCCCGCCGGCTCCCCGGTCGGCCGCGACACGGTGCTGGAGTGGACGCCCGCGATCCGCCACGCCACCGGCGAGATCGTCCTGATGCCGCTCGACGTCGCCGCCACCGACTATTTCGAGCTGTCGGAGGGCTACAAGCCCTTCACCAACCTGATCACCAACGGCCTCGGCGCCGGGCCCGACGTGCCCTTCGCGCTGGGCCACGGCGTGCTGGAGCTGCTCCAGCGGGACGGCAACGGCCTGCTGTTCCGGGCCCTCGACCAGGGCGTGATGCTCGACCTCGACGGCATCGGCCCGGAGAACGCCGCCATGCTGGCCCGGCTGAAGGCGCTGGGCATCCGGGCGCTGCCGAAATTCGCCACCGACCAGTTCGGGCTGACCAACCTCTACGTCGTCGGCTACGACGAGGATCCGGCGCGCACCCCGGCGCCGATCGCCCTCTCGGCCTGCGGCGAGGCCTGCGACCCGGACCGGGAGCGGGCGCTCCGCAAGGCGCTGCTGGAGTTCCAGGCCGCGCGGGTGCGCAAGACCTTCGGGCACGGCCCCCTCGACATGGCCGCCACGGTGACGCCGCCCGGCTACGTCGACGCCTTCATCCAGAAGGCGCTGCCCAGCCTGGACCTCGAGGAGAGCCGCGCACTCCAGGCCATGCTCGAATGGATCGAGATGCCGGCGGCCGACCTGCGCGGCGTGCTGGCCGACACGGTCTATTCCGAGCGCAGCACGAAGCGATTTACGGAGTTGCCTTCCACTCCGGCCGCCGACGGCCACGCGCGGGGGAAGATCGCCTGCGACCGGCTGCTCGAAGCCGGGTTCGACGTGCTCTACGTCGACTGCACACCGCCCGGGGGTGGGGTCGGCGTGGTCAAGGCGATCGTGCCGGGGCTCGAGGTCGAGACCATGAGCTACTACCGGATCGGCGAGCGCAACACGAAGAAGCTTCTCGACCGCGACCATCCGCTCATCCAGTTCGGCACCGAGAGCGAGACTTTGCGGCCGGTGCGTCTGACCCCTGAAGCCCTGGAGCGGTTCGGCGGCCAGCCGCTGTTCGACGTGGCCCTGGCCGAGCGGATCGTCGGGCGGCACTATCCGCTCTACCGCGAGCCGGAATCGCACCACGCGCCGTTCCGCCTCGCCCAGCGGAAGGGGAGGGCGGCGTGACGCTCCGGTTCGCCTACAACACCAACGGCGCGGCCAACCACCGCCTCGACGACGCGATCCACCTGATCAAGGCGGCGGGCTACGACGGCGTGGCGCTCACCCTCGACATCCACCATCTCGACCCCTTCGCCGACACCTGGGCGGCGGAAGCCGGCCGGGTGGCCAGCCTGCTGGAGAAGCTGGAGCTGACCTGCGTCATCGAGACGGGCGCCCGCTTCCTCCTCGATCCGTCCGCCAAGCACGAGCCGACGCTGGTGACCGCCGACGCCGCGGGCCGCGCCCGGCGGGTCGGCTTCCTCAAGCGGGCGATCGAGATCGGCGCCATGCTCTCCGCCGAGGCGGTCTCGTTCTGGGCCGGCGTTCCGAAGCCCGGCGTCGATCCCGGCGAGGCCCGGCGCTGGCTGGAGGAAGGGCTGCACGAGGTCGCCTCGTTCGCCGCCGAGGCCGGTGTCGTGCCCTGCCTGGAGCCCGAGCCCGGCATGCTGATCGGGACGCTCGACGACTACGCTTCCCTCTCCGTGCCGGGCTTGAAGCTCGCCCTCGACACCGGTCACTGCCTCGTCACGGGCGAGCGCGAGCCGGCGGCCGCCGTGCGGGAATTCGCCGACCGGATCGGCACCGTGGCGATCGAGGACATGAAGCGCGGCAGCCACATCCACCTGCCGTTCGGCGAGGGCGACATGGACGTGCCGGGTGTCTTGGAGGCCCTGGAGGCGGTCGGCTTCGGCAAGCTGATCTGCGTCGAGCTGTCCCGCGAGAGCCACCGGGCCGACGTGATGATCCCGCAGGCGCTGGACTATCTCCGCGGCTGTCGGCGCCCCGGCCCGGTCCTGGCCGGCGAGCAGGAGACGCGGCGGCAATGGCAGTGAGAGCCGAACCGCGGCGAGGCGAGGATCGGGCACGGGAGAGGGGGCGCCTCGGCGCCTCGCCCGGTCAATGCGAAGGTGCGGCGCGATGAGAATCCTCTTCCTCAGCCGCCGCTATTTCCCGGCGATATCGGGCATGAGCGTCTACGCGCAGAACCTGCTGCGCGAGCTGGTCGGCGCCGGCCACGACGTCACGATGATCTCGCAGTACCGGGGCGACGCCTTCGGCACCCGGGTCTACGGGGGCGGGCCGCCCCCGCCGGTGCCGGGCGTTCGGGTGATCGGCCTGGAGCAGCTCGGCGAGCAGGCGTCGGGCGACTTCGAGCGCGACATCGCCGCGATGGTGGACGCGATCTGCCGCGAGCACGCCCGACAACCCTTCGACATCCTGCACGCGCAATACGGTTACCCGACCGGCTGGGCGGTGCTGCTCGCCGCGCGCGAACTCGGCGTGCCGAGCGTCGTCTCGATCCAGGGCGGCGACGGCCACTGGGTCGGCTCCTGCTGCGAGACCCACCGGGTCGCCATGTGCGAGGTGCTGGCCCACGCCAACGCGCTGCTGATCGGCGGCGCCTCCTTCGTGGACGAGGTCTGCGAGCGGCTCGGGTCGGACCCCGCCCGCTTCACCATCGTGCCCGGCGCGGTCGACACCGACCGGTTCGCGCAGTGCACGCCCGACGGGCTGCCCGCGCCCCATCCGGGCCCGGTGCGGCTGTTCTACCACGGCCGGGTCGACCGCCGGAAAGGCGTCCTCGACTTCATCGAGGCCCTGGCGATCCTGCGCGCGCAGGGCAGGCCGTTCGCCGCCACCATCTCGGGGATCGGGCCCGACGTGGATCCGGCCAAGGCGCTCGCCGCCGAGCGCGCCTTCTCGGAGCGGGAGATCGCCTTCACGGGCTACGCCGAGTACGCCACCGTGCCCGACCTCTACCGCCGCGCCGACGTGTTCGTCTCGCCGACCTACGCGGAGGGCTTCTCCAACACGATCCTGGAGGCGCTCGCAGCAGGGCTCGCCACCGTCTCGTGCCACGCGGTCGGCGTCTCGGACTGCCTGCGCGACGGGGAGAACGGGTTGCTGGTGAACCCGGGCGACGTCCCGGCGCTGGCCGCCGCGCTCACCCGGGTCATCGCGGACGCGGATCTGCGCCGCCGCATCGCGACGGCCGGCTTGGAGGAGTGCCGCCGCGTCTACTCGTGGCACGCGGTCGGGCGGCAGATCATGGACGTCTACGCCCGCGTGCGCGGCGAGCGACCGGCCACCGGCTTCTCGCCGGACCTGCCCCACGATCCGACCTGCCGCTTCCGCGCCGAGCCGCACCTGCTCTGAGCGCGGGTCGGAACCCATCGAGACCGTCGCACCCCGGACCATGCCCACCGCGCTCGCCCTCTCGCCCCATCTCGACGACGCGGCCTTCTCGTGCGGCGGCCTCCTGGCAAGCCTCGCGCAAGCTGGCTGGCGCGTTGTGATGGCGACCCTGTTCACCGGCAGCGTCGCCGAGCCGAGGGGCTTCGCGCTCGCCTGCCAGCTGGACAAAGGGCTCGGACCGGAGGTCGACTACATGGCCCTGCGCCGGGACGAGGATGTCCGGGCTGCCGCGGCGCTCGGCATCGCGCCGCCCGTCCACCTGCCGTTCCGGGAGGCGCCGCACCGGGGCTACGGCTCGGCGCCGGAGCTCTTCGCCGACACGCGCGCCGACGACGGCGTCGCGGCCGAGCTCGCACCGGCCATCGCGGGGCTGATCGCCGCCGGGAGTCCCGATCTCCTCCTGGCTCCGCAGGCGATCGGCGGGCACGTCGATCATGTCCAGACTGTGCGGGCGCTGCGCGGCCTCGCGCCGGCCCAGCCGATCCTGTGGTGGCGCGACTTTCCCTATACGGTGCGGGAGGCCGCCCCGAAGGCGCCCCTCGCCGACCTGTTCGCCGACCTCGCCGAGCCGGCGATGCGCCTCGCCCCGGAGGCCCAGGCCCGGAAGCGCGCCGCCTGCGCGGCCTATGCCAGCCAGATCGGCTTCCAGTTCGGCGGCGTGGCCGGCCTCGACGCGCGCCTAGCCCGGGAGGAGGGCACCGAGCGCTTCCGCCGGTCGGGCCGCCTCGGCCTCACGATCCCCGGCCTCGATGCCGGCTGAGCCGCGGGCGCCGAAGGCGCTGGCCGATCCGGAAGCCCTCGCGGCCCGCCGCGCCCTGATCGACAGCCCCCACATCGCACCGATCCGGGCGCTGGCGGCGCGCGTCGCGGCCGAGCGCGGCGCCCCGGTCCCGGCGCCCGACCCCCTGGACGGCGGCGTCGGCGCGCGGATGCTCCTCCTCCTCGAGACCCCCGGCCCGGCGGTCCTGCGCACCGGCTTCGTCACCCGCGACAGCGCGAACGGCACGGCCGCGAACCTGTTCCGCTTCCTCGCCGAGGCCGGGCTCAGCCGGGCCGACACGCTGATCTGGAACGCGGTCCCCTGGCTCATCCACGCCGAGGGCGCCCGCAACCGGGCGCCCCGCCGGGCGGAGGTGGCGGCGGCCGCGCCCTATCTGGCCCCGCTCCTCGACCTGCTGCCGCGCCTCGCCGTGGCGGTGCTGGCCGGCCGCTTCGCCGGCGAGGCCGCGCCCGCCCTCGCGGCGCTCCGCCCCGACCTTCCGGTGATCCGGGTGCCGCACCCGAGCCCGACCTATGTCTGCACCGCGCCGGAGGTGCCGGAGCGGATCCGGCGCGGCCTCGCGGAAGCGGCCGCGATCCTCGATCGGACCTCCGGCTGAGGATAGATCGCCCGTCACGGGCCTGCCTTCCCTGGCCTTGCGCCCCGGTTCGGCCTACATGCGGGGCAACGGGCCGCGGTCCGGGAAATTCCGGCACGGGCTGACGGCCTTCGGGCCGGGCCGCGCAGCCGGAAGGGCGGACGCCGATCGGCATGAATTTTCAGGGACAGCACCGGAGCCCGGCCGAGCCGGTCGAGCCGGTCCAGCACGATGCCGAAGCGGGCTCGAAGCGGAAGAGCCGGCGCAGCCGCTATGCCTGGATCGGCACGGCGGCCAGCATCGTGCTGTTCGCCGTCTCCCTCGGCGTCCTGTGGAAGCTCGTGCAGAGCGTCAGCTGGGCGGAGGTGCGCAGCGCCATCGCGGCGGCGACCGCCGAGCAGCTCGGGCTCGCCTTCCTGTTCGTCGGCATCAGCTACCTGTTCCTGACCGGCTACGACGCGCTGGCCCTGCGCCAGCTCAAGATCAAGGTGCCGTACCGGATCACCGCGCTCGCCTCCTTCACGAGCTACGCGGTGAGTTTCACTCTCGGCTTCCCGCTGCTCACTGCCGGGACGATCCGCTACTGGATCTACGCCCGGCAGGGGCTCTCGACGGCCAAGATCGCCGCGCTCACCGTCATCGCCGGCTTCACCTTCTGGCTCGGCATGGGCGTGGTGCTGGGCCTGAGCCTGATCATCGAGGCCGGCCAGCTCGCCGGCCTCGCCTTCACGTCGATCCGGATCAACCAGGGCGTCGGCCTCGCGGCGCTCGCCCTGGTGCTCGGCTACCTCGCCTGGGTCTCGGCCAAGAAGCGCAGCATCACCGTCAAGCAGTGGCGCCTGGAACTGCCGGGCGCCTCGGTCTCCATCGGCCAGATGATCGTCGGGATCGGCGACGTCTGCGCGGCGGCGGCGGTGCTCTACGTCCTGCTGCCGCAGGAGACGACGCTCGGCTTCACCACCTTCCTGGCGATCTACGTGCTCGCCGCCATGCTGGGGATCGCGTCGAACGCGCCGGGCGGGATCGGGGTGTTCGAGGCGACGATCCTGCTCGCCCTGTCGAGCCTGCCGCGCAACGAGGTGCTGACCTCGCTGCTGCTGTTCCGGGGCTGCTACTACGTCGTGCCGTTCGTGACCGCCCTGGCGATGCTCGGACTGTACGAGATCGTCAAGCGCGCGGGCGGCGCCCGCGATCCCGGGCCTCCGGAGGGCACCGCCGGCCCGTCCGGCCGGGCGTGGCACGACGAGTCCGAGCCCCGCTGATCGGCCGGCCGCGCCCGCCATGTCCGGCCGCCTGCGCAGCTCCCCCGCCTGGACCGGCGCCGCGATCGCCGCGGGCCTGCTCGGGCTCGCCACCGCCCTGGCCGGGCGGCTCGATCTCCCGCTGATCCTGATCGGCCTCGCGGCGGTCTGCCTGGGCGGCTGGCTCGGCGGACGCGGCCGCGAGGCGCCCGTGCCGCGCCCGGCCACCACCACGCCGCGCCACGCCGTCGCCGAGGCGCTGCTCGCCCACGTGCCGGACCCGGTCATCCTGGTCGACCGGCGCACCCTGGTGCTGGAGGCCAATCCCGCCGCCCGGGCGCTCCTGCCGGCCCTCCACCAGGCCCGGCCGCTGTCCTTCGCGCTCCGCGACCCGGAGGTCCTCGACGGCATCGAGGCGGTGCTGAGTTCGGGCCTCCCGCGCCGCGTCGCGCTGTCGACCCGGGTGCCGCTGGAGCGGACCTTCGATGTCCAGATCGGCGCCCTGCCGATGCCCGACGGGTCCGGCGTCAGCGCGCTGCTGTTCCTGCGCGACCTCACCGCGGCCCGGCGCCTGGAGGCGATGCGGGTCGACTTCGTCGCCAACGCCAGCCACGAGCTGCGCACGCCGCTCGCCACCCTGATCGGCTTCATCGAGACCCTGCAGGGGCCGGCCCGCGACGACGCGCAGGCCCGGGAGCGCTTCCTAGAGATCATGCGCGTCCAGGCCCTGCGGATGACGCGGCTGATCGACGACCTGCTGTCGCTGTCGCGGATCGAGCTGCGCGAGCACGTCGCCCCCACCGCGGTGGTCAATCTCGGGGCGCTCGCCCGCCAGATGGTCGACGCCCAGGGCCCGCCCGCCGAGGCGCGGGGCGCCACGATCCGGCTGGAGGAGGGTGCGGGCCCCTACGCGGTCCCCGGCGACGCCGACGAGCTGGCGCGGGTGATCGAGAACCTGATCGAGAACGCCGTGAAGTACGGCGGCGGCCAGATCAGCGTCGGGCTCGCCCGCGAGGACGACCCGCGCCTCGGGCGCCGCGTCGTCCTGTCGGTGGCCGATGACGGGCCGGGCATCCCGCCCGAGCACATCCCGCGGCTGACGGAGCGCTTCTACCGGGTCGACGTCACCTCGAGTCGCGCCCGCGGCGGCACCGGGCTGGGGCTCGCCATCGTCAAGCACAGCCTCAATCGCCACCGCGGCCGCCTCGCCATCGAGAGCGCGACCGGCGAGGGGACGACCGTGCGGGTCAGCCTGCCCGAGTACGGCGCCGCGCCGCCTCGGTTCGCGGCCGATCAGGCCGGCCCGGTATAGGAGCCGATCCCGAGCCCGGTCTCGACCCGCCCGACCCAGGCGCGGATCGCCGGGTAGTCCGTGAGGTCGAAGCCCCCCTCGTGGGCCATGCGCGTGTAGGCGACGAGCGCCACGTCGGCGAGGGTCAGGATCTCGCCCGCCATGAAGGCCGAGCGCCCGAGGGTGTCCTCCATCAGCCGCAGGGCGTCGGCGCCGCGCTCCGCGAGCTTCGGGTCGAGATCCTCGGGCGCCCGCTTGAGGTAGTGGAGCTGGTAGCGGCGGACCGCGATGTAGGGCTCGTGGCTGTACTGCTCCCAGAACATCCACTGCAGCATCCGGGCGCGGGGCAGGGGCTCCGCGGGGACCAGCGCGGAGCCTTCCGCGAGGTAGACGATGATCGCGTTCGATTCCGACAGCACGGTGCCGTCGGGCAGGACGACGATCGGCACGCGGCCGGCGGGGTTCAGGGCGAGGAACTCGGGTTTGCGCGTCCCGCCGCCGGGGACGTCGACGTCGCGCCAGACCGCCGGGATGCCGAGATGCGCCGCGACCCACTTGACCTTGAGGCAGTTGCCGGAACCCGGGTCGCCGTAGATCGTCAGCGGCTCGCTCATCGGTGTCCCCGTCGCTCCGGTGGGCGGTGACCTTGGCCGGACGGGCGCGATTCTACAACGGCCGCGGCCCGCATCGACCGGCCGGATCCGGAGCCTTGCCCGCGAACCCTTGACCTTCCCATCATGGGAAGCTCCATCTGACCGGGCATGGATGCTTCCAACCGGACCACCGCCATGTCGAGATCCGTCGCCCTGACCCTCCCCGTCGAGGGCATGTCCTGCGCCTCCTGCGTCGGCCGCGTCGAGCGCACCCTCGCGGCGCTGCCCGGCGCCCGTGACGTGGCGGTGAACCTCGCCACCCACCGCGCCAGCCTCGTCCTCGACGGGGCGACGAGCCCGGGCGACGTCGCGACGGCGCTCGCGGATGCCGGCTACCCCGTCCCAGAGACGCAGAGCCTGCTGGCCGTGGACGGGATGTCTTGCGCGAGTTGCGTCGGCCGCGTCGAGCGGGCGCTGGCCGCCGTGCCGGGGGTGACCGGCGCCAGCGTCAACCTCGCCGCCGGCCGGGCCGCGATCCGCCATCCCGAGGGGGTGGTGCCGATGGACGCGCTGGTGGCGGCCGTGGAGGCGGCCGGCTACGAGGCCCGGCCGGTCGAGGCCGGCCACCCGGTCGACCCTTCCGCCCGTCAGGCGGAAGAGGGGCGCGCCCTGCGCCGCGACCTGATCGTCACCGCCCTGCTGTCGGCGCCCGTCGTGGTCCTCGACATGGGCGGCCACCTCCTGCCCGCGCTGCACGGCGGCCCGGTGACGGCCCTGGTCCAGGCCGCGCTGGCCACCCTGGTCCTCGCCGGCCCGGGGCGGCGCTTCTTCCTGCGCGGCGTCCCGGGCCTCCTGCGCGGCCATCCCGACATGAACGCCCTGGTCGCCCTCGGGGCCGGCGCCGCCTACCTGTACTCGCTGGTCTCGACCCTGGCTTCGGACCTCCTGCCGGCCGGCGCGGCGCACCTCTACTTCGAGGCGAGCGTCCTGATCGTCACGCTGATCCTGCTCGGCCGGACGCTGGAGGCCCGCGCCAAGGGGCGCACCGGCCAGGCGATCGCGCGGCTGATGGACCTGACGCCGAAGACCGCCCGGGTCATCCGCGACGGCGCGGAGACCGAGGTTCCCCTCGACGCCCTGCGCCTCGGCGACGTCGTCCGGGTGCGTCCGGGCGAGCGGGTGGCGGCGGACGGCGCCGTGGTCTCCGGCACCAGCCACGTCGACGAGAGCATGGTGACGGGCGAGCCGGCGCCGGTGCGCAAGGGCCCGGGCGATCCCGTGGTCGGCGGGACGCTCAACGGCCGCGGCAGCCTCGACCTGCGGGTCGAGGCCGTGGGGGGCGCCACCGTGGTGGCGCAAATCGCCGCCATGGTGGAGCGCGCCCAGGGCGGCAAGCTGCCGATCCAGGCGCTGGTCGACCGCGTCACCGGGCGGTTCGTCCCGGCGGTGATCGGCATCGCCGCGGTGACCTTCCTGGCCTGGCTGGCGCTGGCGCCGGCCCCGGCGCTGGGTCCGGCCCTGGTCAACGCCGTCGCGGTGCTGATCATCGCCTGCCCCTGCGCCATGGGGCTGGCGACGCCGACTGCCATCATGGTCGGCACCGGGCGCGCGGCGGCGCGCGGCGTGCTGTTCCGCGACGGCGCGGCGCTGCAGGGCCTGCGCGACGTGCGGGTGGTGGCCCTCGACAAGACCGGCACCCTGACCGAGGGCCGCCCCCGGCTCACCGAGATCGTCCCGGCCGCGGGCGTCGCGGAGGACGCGGTGCTGGCCCTCGCCGCCGCTCTGGAGACCCGCTCCGAGCACCCGCTGGCCGGCGCCGTCGTGGCGGCGGCCCGCGAGCGCGGCCTGGACCTGCCGGAACCGGACAGCTTCGAGGCGGTGGCGGGCTTCGGGATTGCCGGACGGGTCGCGGGCCGGGCCGCGGCCCTCGGCGCGCCGCGCTACCTGGAGCGCCTCGGCGTCGCCCTCGACCCGGATCTCGCCGCCCGGGCCGAGGCGCTGGCGGGCGCGGGACGGAGCCCGATCCACCTCGTCCTCGACGGCCGCCACGCCGCGATTTTGGCGGTGGCCGATCCCGTGAAGCCGGGCGCCCGCGCGGCGGTCGCGGCCCTGAAGGCGCGCGGCCTCGCGGTGGCGATGGTCACGGGCGACGATCCCGTCACCGCCGCCGGCGTGGCGCGGAGCCTCGGCATCGACGCCGTGGCCGCCGGGGTGCTGCCCGGCGGGAAGGTCGAGGCGGTCCAGCGGTTCCGGGCGGAACACGGGCCGGTGGCCTTCGTGGGCGACGGCATCAACGACGCGCCGGCGCTGGCCGAGGCCGATGTCGGACTGGCGATCGGCACCGGCACCGACATCGCCGTCGAGAGCGCCGACGTGGTGCTGATGTCGGGCGATCTGGAGGCCCTGGTCGAGGCCCTGGCGCTGTCGCGGGCGGTGATGGCCAATATCCGCCAGAACCTGTTCTGGGCCTTCGCCTACAACGCCGCGCTGATCCCGGTGGCGGCCGGCGTGCTGGTGCCGTTCGGCGGCCCGGCCCTGTCACCGATCCTGGCCGCGGGCGCCATGGCCTTCTCGAGCGTGTTCGTCCTGGGCAACGCCCTGCGGCTGCGCCGGGCCGGCGGGCGTCCCGCGGCGGCCGAGGGGCCGGCGCTGGCCGCGAGGCCGGCATGAGCGCGGCGACCCTCACGATCGGCGAGGCGGCGCGCCGGACCGGCGTCTCGGCCAAGATGATCCGCTGGTACGAGGCGACCGGCCTGCTGCCGCCGGCCGCCCGGTCCGAATCCGGCTACCGCCACTACGGCGAGGCGGACCTGCACACGCTGCGCTTCATCCGCCGCGCCCGCGATCTCGGCTTCAGCGTGGACGCGATCGCGGATCTCCTGGCGCTCTGGCGCGACCGCGCCCGGCCGAGCGCCGGGGTGAAGGCGATCGCGCAGGAGCAGATCGCCGATCTGCGCCGCCGCATCGCCGAGATGGAGGGCATGGCCCGGACGCTGGAGCACCTGGCGGAGGCCTGCTGCGGCGACGCGCGGCCGGACTGCCCGATCCTGGACGACCTCGCCGCGGGCGACCATCCACCCGCGCCGCGGCGGCGCGGGCGCGGGATCACGGGGCCGGGTGCGGCGTGAGCGGGGCGCCGCGGATACCGAGCTTGGCCGTTGACGGCGGCTCTGGCCCCGGCTTTGCTGGTCCGGCCCACCAGCCAAGGCCACGAGAGCCCCGCCCCGATGCCCGTCCTCGAACGGATCCGCGCCTTCGCCGACACGATGACGGCGTGGCGGCACGACCTGCACGCCCATCCCGAGTTGCTCTACGACGTCGACCGCACCGCCGGCTTCGTCGCCGAGACGCTGCGGTCCTTCGGCTGCGACGAGGTCGTCACCGGCATCGGTCGGACCGGGGTGGTGGGCGTCATCCGCGGCCGGGGACGCAGCTCCAACCGCGCCATCGGCCTGCGCGCCGACATGGACGCCCTGCCGATCCAGGAGGTGCGCGACCTGCCCTACCGCTCCACCGTGCCGGGCAAGATGCACGCCTGCGGCCACGACGGTCACACGACCATGCTCCTCGGCGCCGCCAAGTACCTCGCCGAGACCCGGGATTTCGACGGGGCGGCCGTGCTGATCTTCCAGCCCGCCGAGGAGGGTGGCGGCGGCGGCGAGGCGATGGTCGACGACGGAATGATGGAGCGGTTCGGGGTCGAGTCGGTCTACGGGATGCACAACATCCCCGGCATGGCGGTCGGCACCTTCGCGATCCGGCCGGGGCCGATCATGGCCTCGACCGATCGCTTCACGATCACGATCGAGGGACGGGGCGGCCATGCGGCCCTGCCGCAGAACGCCGTCGACAGCGTGCTCGTGTCGAGCCACGTGATCATCGCCCTGCAGAGCATCGTGTCGCGCAACCTCGACCCGGTGCAGTCGGCCGTGGTCTCGGTCTGCGCGCTGGAGGCCGGCGAGGCCTTCAATGTCCTGCCGCAGACCGTCACCATGCGCGGCACCATGCGCACGCTGTCCCAGGCCGTGCGCGGCGAGATCAAGGCGCGGATCGAGACCCTGGTGGCCGAGATCGCCGGCGGCTTCGGCGCGCGGGGCGGGGTCGCGTACGGGGCGAGCTACCCGGTGACCGAGAACCATCCCGCCGAGACCGATTTCATGGCCGGCGTCGCTGAGGCGCTGGTGGGTGAGGAGAACGTCGACCGGACGGTGGCGCCGATGATGACCGCCGAGGACTTCTCCTACATGCTCGCCCGCCGTCCCGGCGCCTACATGTTCATCGGCAACGGCGACAGCGCCTCGCTCCACCACCCGCACTACGATTTCAACGACGCGGCCGCGCCGTACGGGGCGTCCCTGTGGGCGCGCCTGATCGAGACCGGGCTGCCGCGCACCGCCTGAGCGCGCCCCCAGCCGCACCGTCATCGCGCGCGCAGCGACCCAGCCCACGCCGTTAGAGGTTGCGCAGCCCTGGGTCGCTTCGCTGCGCTCGCGATGACGGGAGGCGATCAGCTGCCGTAGCGGGCCTTGAGCAGCGCGTAGGTCAGCCGCGCCGTCTGGACCTCGCCGCCCTCCGGCCGGCCGGGCTTGGCGGAGGGGTTCCAGCCGTAGAGGTCGAAATGGCCGTGCGCCTTCGTGTTGGGCGCGAAGCGGCGCAGGAACAGGGCCGCGGTGATCGCTCCCGCGAACGGCCCGCCCGAGACGTTGTTGAGGTCGGCCACCTTGGAATCGAGCAGGCTCGCGTAGGGCGCGTGCAGCGGCATGCGCCAGACCGGGTCGATCGCCGCCCGGCCGGCCCGCGCCACCGCCTCGGCCAGCGCGTCGTCCTCCGTGAAGAAGGCCGGTAGGTCCGGCCCGAGGGCCACCCGGGCCGCGCCGGTCAGGGTCGAGAAGTCGAGGATCAGGTCGGGGGAATCCGCGTCCGCGAGGGCGAGCGCGTCGGCGAGGATCAGCCGGCCCTCCGCGTCGGTGTTGCCGATCTCGACGCTGAGCCCGGCCCGGCTCGGCAGCACGTCGCCGGGGCGGAAGGCGTTGCCCGCGACCGCGTTCTCCACCGCGGGGATCAGCAGGCGCAGGCGCAGGTTCAGGCCCGCGCCCATGACCATGTCGGCGGCGGCCAGCGCCGCGGCGGCGCCGCCCATGTCCTTCTTCATCAGCAGCATCGCGGCCGACGGCTTCAGGTCGAGGCCGCCGGTGTCGAAGGCGACGCCCTTGCCGACCAGGGTCACGCGCGGCGCGTCCGCCGGCCCCCAGGTCAGGTCGATCAGCCGCGGGGCCCGGGGCGACGCGGCGCCGACCGCGTGGATCAGCGGGTACCCCTCGGCGAGGGCCCCGCCTTCCGTGACGGCGACGGAGGCGCCGTGGCGCGCGGCCACCGCCCGGGCGGCCGCCTCGATCTCGGCGGGTCCGAGATCGTTGGCCGGCGTGTTGACGAGATCCCGGCCCAGCGCCACCGCGGCGGCGATCCGCTCCACCTCGGCCGCGTCGATGCCGGCGGGCGCCGCGAGCCGGGCCTTCGTGCCGCCGCCGGTCCGGTAGCGGCCGAAGCGGTAGCTCCCCATCAGCCAGGCGAGGGCGGCCTCGGCCGGCTCGGGAGCGTTGTCCAGGCGGAAGGTCCCCTCCGGCAGCAGCCCCGGCAGCTTGCCGGCGAGGAGCCTGTCGTAGGCCGCGGCCTCCGGATCGCCGAGGCCGAACAGGACGCGCGCGAGGCCGCCGTCCGGGCCGGGCAGGAGCGCGAGGCTGCCCGCCTTCGGCTTGAAGCCGATGGCCCTGGCGAAGCTCCGCTGGGCGGGCTCCAGGCCGGACTCGACCGCCGCCCAGCCCCCGGTGGTGACCAGCGTCACCGGTACGGCCTGGGTGTCGCCGGGCAGGAGCCCGCGGGTCGTCGCCGGAATCTCGGCCTGGGTCATGTGCCTCTCGCGTGCCGCCCGGACCGGCGGCTTAACCGGTGATTAGGGTTAACGCTCTATCACCGGCCGGCCGGGAGCGTGAAGCGCGTGCTATCGCGTCCGGTCCCGATGCCGGCGGAGCGCACCATGATGACGGCCCTGTTCCGGGTCACCCGATCCCAGGCACGCCCCGGACGCCGCGCCGCCCTCGCGGCCGCCGTCGTCGCGCTGGGCCTGGCCGGCTGCAACACCCGCTCGCCCGAGACGACCGGGTCGATCGGCCCCCTCGGCGGGCCGTCCGCGGCCGCCGCAGCGCCCTCGCGGCAGGACATCGACCGGCTGGCCGAGCGCTAC
Organism: Methylobacterium oryzae; assembly: GCF_021398735.1. Classification (NCBI taxonomy): domain Bacteria; kingdom Pseudomonadati; phylum Pseudomonadota; class Alphaproteobacteria; order Hyphomicrobiales; family Methylobacteriaceae; genus Methylobacterium; species Methylobacterium oryzae. The sequence continues at coordinate 5,433,214 of NZ_CP090349.1, read as the reverse complement.
AACGCCGACCCCGCCGACGGGCGCACGGCGATCGCCTACGCCCGCGCCCTGCGGGCCACAGACCAGATCGGCCAGGCCTCGGCGGTGCTGCAGCAGGCCGCCCTGCGCAACCCGCGCGACCAGGCCCTGCTCGGTGCCTACGGAAAGTCGCTGGTCGAGGCGGGCCGCTTCCGCGAGGCGATCGACGTGCTCTCCAACGCGCACACGCCCGCCAATCCCGACTGGCGCATCCTGTCGGCGCAGGGCTCGGCCTCCGCCCAGCTCGGCGAGCAGGCCCGCGCCCAGGGCTTCTACGAGGCCGCCCTCAAGATCCGCCCGAACGAGCCCTCGCTCCTGTCCAATCTCGGCCTGTCCTACGCGCTGTCGCGCAACCTCGATCAGGCCGAGCAGACCCTCCGCCTCGCCGCCGACCAGCCCGGCGCCGACGCGCGGGTGCGCGCCAACCTCGCCATGGTGCTCGGCCTCAAGGGCCGCTTCGCCGATGCCGAGGCCGTCCTGCGCCGCGACATGAGCGCCGAGGAGGCGGCCACGAACGTCGCGTCCCTGCGCAGGCTCGCGGCCCAGCCGAATCGATCGAAGGCCCTGTCCGTCGCGGGCGTGCCCGGGCAAGGGTAGGGCGCCCGCGCCCCGCGACTCCCGCCCTTCTGCGGGCTCGCGGACGTACGCAGCAGCACCGGCAACACCCGTGCGGCTCTCCGCTCCCGCTCGGGAGAGGGGGCCTGTCGCGCTCGGCCGCCACCGTCGATGCCCGCTGGAGATGCGCGAGTCGCGCAGGCCTCCGCGGCGCGCGCCCAGTCGCCGCCACGGTCCCCGACAGGAAAACGCACCTGTCATGACGACCCGGTAGCGGTCAGATTCGAAAAGTTCTATATCCCTCCGCGGCTGCGCCGCGCGGCATCACGGGCGTCCAAATCGCCCCCGCGCATCGTCCTGCCCGGGCACTCCCGGGGCGGCGCGCGCCCGTCGGGCGCTACACAGGCCGAACACGGATCTCGTAGCGCAGGTCTTGCCTGCGCGTGTTCGACAACCCGCAGCGAGGATAGAACCAGCCGTGCCCTCACTCGACAGCTTCAAGGCCCGCCAGACGCTCGAAGCCGGCGGCAAGACCTACACCTACTATTCCATTCCCGCGGCCGAGAAGAACGGCCTCGCCTCGGCGGCCGCGCTGCCCTTCTCCATGAAGGTGATCCTGGAGAACCTGCTCCGCTACGAGGACGACCGCTCGGTCAAGAAGGCCGACATCGAGGCCGCCGTCGCCTGGCTCGACCAGAAGGGCAAGGCCGAGGTCGAGATCGCGTTCCGCCCCTCCCGCGTGCTGATGCAGGACTTCACCGGCGTCCCGGCGGTGGTCGACCTCGCGGCCATGCGCGACGCCATGGTGGCGCTCGGCGGCGACCCGCAGAAGATCAACCCGCTGGTGCCGGTGGACCTCGTCATCGACCACTCGGTGATCGTCGACGAGTTCGGCACCCCGAAGGCGCTCGCCGACAACGTCGCCCTCGAATACGAGCGCAACGGCGAGCGCTACACCTTCCTGAAATGGGGCCAGTCGGCCTTTGACAACTTCTCGGTGGTCCCCCCGGGCACCGGCATCTGCCACCAGGTGAACCTGGAATACCTTGCCCAGACCGTCTGGACGAAGTCGGAGAACGGCGCCGACGTCGCCTATCCCGACTCGCTCGTCGGCACCGATTCGCACACCACCATGGTCAACGGGATGGCCGTGCTGGGCTGGGGCGTCGGCGGCATCGAGGCCGAGGCGGCCATGCTCGGCCAGCCGCTCTCGATGCTGATCCCCGAGGTCGTGGGCTTCAAGCTCTCGGGCAAGCTGCCCGAGGGCACCACCGCCACCGACCTCGTGCTCACCGTCACCCAGATGCTGCGCAAGAAGGGCGTGGTCGGCAAGTTCGTGGAGTTCTACGGCCCCGGCCTCGACGACATGGCGGTCGCCGACCGGGCCACGATCTCCAACATGGCCCCCGAGTACGGCGCGACCTGCGGCTTCTTCCCGGTCGACCAGAAGACCATCGACTTCCTGAAGGTCACCGGCCGCTCCGACGACCGGATCGCCCTGGTCGAGGCCTACGCCAAGGCGCAGGGTATGTGGCGCGACGCCCGGACACCCGACCCGGTCTTCACCGACACGCTGGAGCTCGACATGGGCCAGGTCCGGCCCTCGCTCGCCGGCCCGAAGCGCCCGCAGGACCGCGTGCTGCTCGACGGCGCCAAGCTCGGCTTCGCCGCCTCGATGGAGACCGAGTTCAAGAAGGCCGCCGACCTCGCGCGCCGCTACCCGGTCGAGGGCACCAACTTCGACATCGGGCACGGTGACGTGGTGATCGCCGCGATCACGAGCTGCACCAACACGTCGAACCCCTCGGTGATGATCGGCGCGGGCCTGCTCGCCCGCAACGCCGTCGCCAAGGGCCTGCGCTCCAAGCCGTGGGTGAAGACCTCGCTCGCGCCCGGCTCGCAGGTGGTCGGCGAGTACCTGGAGAAGTCCGGCCTGCAGGAGCCGCTCGACGCGCTCGGCTTCAACCTCGTGGGCTTCGGCTGCACGACCTGCATCGGCAATTCCGGCCCGCTGCCGGAGGCGATCTCGAAGGCGATCAACGACAACGACGTCGTCGCCGCGGCGGTGCTCTCGGGCAACCGCAACTTCGAGGGCCGCGTGAACCCTGACGTGCGGGCGAACTACCTCGCCTCGCCGCCGCTCGTGGTGGCCTACGCGCTGGCCGGCTCGCTGCAGATCGACATCACCACGGAGCCGCTGGGCCAGGGCTCGGACGGCAAGCCCGTCTACCTCAAGGACATCTGGCCGTCCTCGGCCGAGGTCCAGCAGTTCATCGAGGAGAACATCACCTCCGCGCTGTTCAAGTCCCGCTACGCGGACGTGTTCGGCGGCGACCAGAACTGGAAGGACGTCGAGGTCACCGAGGCCGAGACCTTCGCGTGGAACCCGGGCTCCACCTACGTGCAGAACCCGCCCTACTTCGTCGGCATGGAGAAGACCCCGAAGCCCGTCGAGGACATCGAGGGTGCGCGCATCCTCGGCCTGTTCCTCGACTCGATCACCACCGACCACATCTCGCCGGCGGGCAACATCCGCGCGGCCTCGCCGGCCGGCGAGTACCTGCAGTCGCACCAAGTGCGCGTGCAGGACTTCAACCAGTACGGCACGCGGCGCGGCAACCACGAGGTGATGATGCGGGGCACCTTCGCCAACATCCGCATCAAGAACCAGATGGTGAAGGACGCCTCCGGCGGCGTGGTCGAGGGCGGGTGGACGCATTTCCAGCCGTCCGGCGAGAAGATGTTCATCTACGACGCGGCGATGAAGTACGCCGAACAGGGCACGCCGCTCGTGATCTTCGCCGGCAAGGAGTACGGCACCGGCTCGTCGCGCGACTGGGCGGCGAAGGGCACGAAGCTGCTCGGCGTCCGCGCCGTGGTGGCCGAGAGCTTCGAGCGCATCCACCGCTCGAACCTCGTCGGGATGGGCGTGGTGCCGCTGGTCTTCCAGGGCGACACGAGCTGGCAGTCGCTGGGCCTGAAGGGTGACGAGACCGTCACCATCAAGGGCCTCGCCGGCGAGCTGAAGCCCCGCCAGACGCTCACCGCGGAGATCAAGTCCGCCGACGGCTCGGTGAAGCAGGTCCCGCTGACCTGCCGCATCGATACGCTCGACGAGCTCGAGTACTTCCGCAACGGCGGCATCCTGCCCTACGTGCTGCGCTCGCTCGCGGCGTGAGCCTCCGGAGGGCAGCGTCCCCGCTGCCCGCGCGGTAATCAGGCGGCGCCCACCGGGTGCCGCCTGACTCGTTTTCGGTCGGTGCCGTCGTCCGACGCGCCACCCCGTCATCGCGAGCGCAGCGAAGTGATCCAGGGCAGCGCGACGGAGGAAGTCCTTGCGCCGGCTGGATTGCTTCGCTCCGCTCGCAAAAACGGTGGTGACTGATAACCTCGCTTCTGTCGCCGAGCAGGTCGTTTCGCTTGCGCGCAACCTTGTTTCGCGCGCGGGCCGCCCCATAACCCGGCTCCTGAAGCCAGGATGGGACCCCGATGAAGCACCTCAGCAAGACACTCGTCGCCGCCGGCCTGACGGCCCTGCTGTCGAGTGCGGCCTTCGCCGCGCAGGTCGAGCGCGTCCGCGGGACCGTCGACAAGGCCGACGGCGGCACGGTCACGATCAAGACCGACGACGGCAAGACCGAGACCGTCGACGTGAGCGGCGCCAAGTTCGCCTGGGTTGTCCCGTCGAGCCTCGACGCGATCAAGGACGGCGTCTTCATCGGCACCGCCACCAAGGGCGAGAACCCGATGACCGCCCTGGAGGTCGTGCTCTTCCCCGAGTCGATGCGCGGCACGGGCGAGGGCCATTACGGCTGGGATTCGATCACCGACCACACCGCGGGCGCCGGCGCCAAGGTGAAGAGCGCGATGACCAACGGCACCGTGAAGGCCGAGTCGCCGAACGCCCCGAAGGTGAAGAGCGCGATGACCAACGGCACCGTGAAGGCCGACAAGGCGGCCTCGGGCGGCGAGCGCACGCTGACGGTGAGCTACGGCAAGGACGGCTCCAAGGAGATCGTGGTGCCGGCCTCGGCGCCGATCGTGGCCTTCGAGCCCGCCGACAAGGCGATCCTGACCCCCGGGTCGAAGGTGTTCGCCGTGGTCGCCAAGGACGGCAGCAAGGCCGAGGGCAAGCTCGTGGCGGTCGGCAAGGACGGCCTGACCCCGCCCATGTGAGGGCGGCAGCCGCTGCGGGCGCCGGACAGACCGGCGCCCGCAGCGGCGGTCCATACGGCCTCCGGACGGCGCGTTGACGAGGAATCCGCATACAGTCGGCGCCGGACTGGATTAAAATCGACGTCTCAGCGTGTCGCGCGCTGGCACCCTGCACACAAATCGCGCATCGTCCGCCGCCGCGAGGCCCGCCAACGAGGCCGCGGCGGAGGAGTCCATCATGGGTGCTGGAGTGGCAGGCGCGATCGCGCCTGAGGGAACGCCGAGTCTGTTGTCGCGCGAGCGGATCGTCGCCAAGCCGGGCTTCAACCGGTGGCTGGTGCCGCCGGCGGCGCTGGCGATCCATCTCTGCATCGGGATGGCCTACGGCCTGTCGGTGTTCTGGCTGCCGCTGACCCGGGCGCTCTCCGTGGGCAAGCCGGCGCCCGCCGCCTGCCCCGACATGGGCGTGATGACGGCCCTGTTCACCACCACCTGCGACTGGCGGGTCAGCGACCTCGTCACGGTCTTCTCCATCGGCATCGTCGTGCTCGGTCTCTCGGCCGCCCTGTTCGGCGGCTGGCTGGAGCGAGCCGGACCGCGCAAGGCCGGCATCGCGGCGGCCCTCTGCTGGGGCGGCGGCTTCCTGATCGGCGCCTTCGGCGTCTACATCCACCAGCTCTGGCTGGTCTGGCTCGGCATGGGCCTGATCGGCGGCATCGGCCTCGGGCTCGGCTACATCTCGCCGGTCTCGACCCTGATCAAGTGGTTCCCGGACCGGCGCGGCATGGCGACCGGCATGGCGATCATGGGCTTCGGCGGCGGCGCGATGATCGGCTCGCCCCTGGCCGACAGCCTGATCAAGAGCTTCCGGACCGCCGATTCGGCCGGCGTCTGGCAGACCCTCGCGGTGATGGGCGTGGGGTACATCCTGTTCATGCTGGGCGGCGCGTTCGGCTACCGGGTGCCGCCGGCCGGCTGGCGCCCGGACGGCTGGACCAGCCCGACCGCCAAGAACGCCATGATCGCTTCGGGGCACGTCCACCTGCGCGACGCCCACAAGACCGTCCAGTTCTGGATGATCTGGCTCGTCCTGTTCCTCAACGTGTCGGCCGGCATCGGCGTGCTGGCGCTGGCCTCGCCGATGCTCCAGGAGATCTTCGGCGGCGAGCTGATCGGCCTGCCCGGCACCGGCTTCTCGGCCCTCGACGCCGGCCAGAAGGCGCAGGTCGCGGCCATCGCGGCCGGCTTCGTCGGCCTGCTCTCACTCTTCAACATCCTGGGCCGGTTCTTCTGGGCCTCGATGTCGGACCGCATCGGGCGGAAGGTCACCTACGCGATCTTCTTTGCCCTGGGCGGCCTCCTGTACGCGGCGGCACCCTGGGCCGCCGGCATCGGCTCGCAGGCGCTGTTCGTCGCGATCTTCTGCGTGATCCTGTCCATGTACGGCGGCGGCTTCGCGACCGTGCCGGCCTATCTCGCCGACGTGTTCGGCACGCAGTTCGTGGGCGCCATCCACGGGCGCCTGCTCACCGCCTGGTCGATGGCCGGCATCGTCGGGCCCTTCGTCATCACCAAGATCCGCGAGGCGCAGGTCGCCGCGGGCGTGCAGGGGGCCGATCTCTACGGCCGGACCATGTACGTGCTGGCGAGCTTCCTGGCGGTCGGCTTCCTCTGCAACCTGCTCGTCCGGCCCCTGGCGCAACGCTGGTTCATGTCCGATTCCGAGCGGGCCTCCCTGGACGTCCGCGCCGGCGCCACGGCCTCGGGGCCGTCCGGCTCCTTCGGGATCGGCCGTGGCGGCTTCAGCGCGGGGGCCGCGCTGGCCTGGGCGGTGGTCGGCATCCCGATCGTCTGGGGCATCGGCATCACCCTGTCGAAGGCGTTCATCCTGTTCCGCTGAGCGGGCACGCTCGGTTGTGGCGGGCCCGGCGGGCCGCTAGGTTTCCGGCGCCTCGCCGTGCCGGGATGCCTTCGTCGTGATCGACAAGCTGGACTTCCTGCTCGCGCTCGCCCGCGAGCAGCATTTCGGGCACGCCGCCGAAGCCTGCGGCGTGACTCAGCAGACTCTCTCGGCCGGCGTGAAGCAGCTGGAGAACCGGTTCGGCGTGCAGCTCGTGCTGCGCGGCTCCCGCTTCCAGGGCTTCACCCCCGAGGGCGAGCGGGTCCTCGAATGGGCGCGGCGCATCGTGGCCGACGCGCGGGCCATGCACGAGGAGGTCACGGGCCTGCGCCGGGGCCTGACCGGCCATCTCCGCATCGCGGCGATCCCGACGGCGCTGCCGATGATCGTGAACCTCACGACGCCTTACCGCGAGCGGCACCCGGACGTGCGGCTGACGGTCGAATCGGCCACCTCCGCCGACATCTTCTCGCTGATCGAGAACCTGGAGGCGGATGCGGGCCTGACCTACCTCGACAACGAGCCCCTCGGGCGGGTGATCTCCGTCCCGCTCTACCGGGAGCGCTACCGCCTCGTGACGGCGATCGGCGGGCCCTTCGAGGGTCGCACCAGCGTCACCTGGGCCGAGACCAGCCGCCTGCCCCTCTGCCTGCTCACGCCGAACATGCAGAACCGGCGGATCATCGACCAGCAGATCCGCGAGGCGGGTGCGGATCCCGCCGCGACCCTCGAGTCGAACTCGATGATCGTGCTGCTGACCCACGTGCGCACCCTGCGCTGGGCCTCGATCATGCCGGAGATCCTGGTCGACGCCCTGGGCCCCATGGAGGGCGTGCGCACGATCCCGATCACCGCACCCGACCTGGAGCACACGATCGGCCTCGTCGCCCCGCGGCGCGAGCCGTCCACGCCGATGGTGACGGCGCTCGTGGCTATCGCGCGGTCCCTGGCACGGACGCTCGATCCGGATCTGGCCGCGCCGGGCCCTTCCTGAGCGGTCGGCTCCGGGCGCGGGCCGGAACGCGGCGTTCCGCGAGCAAGCCGCGGGTCGCCCGGAGCGCGTACACCGGCAGCGTCAGGACGCGCCAGAGCGCGAGGATTGCCGCGGTGATGAGAATCGCCAGCAGGATCCGCTGCATCGAACCCGCCCTCCAACCGCCGAGCTGGCCGAGAACGCGGGCCGGTGATCGGCCGGCGGGTCGGGCAGCGTCCGGGACGAGCGACGGTTAACGAGTCGTGCTGGCGCCGGGCTGTCGGCCGGTCAGGTCGCGGTTCGGGAGATCCCGGCGACGCCGTGCGCGGGAACGCGCCGGGCAAGGAAAAAGCCGCCCCGTCTCCGGAGCGGCTTCCCGTGGGCGGTCAGGCCGCGAAGCGGCCCGCGGCCTTACTTGATCTTGGTTTCCTTGAAATCGACGTGCTTGCGCGCGACCGGGTCGTACTTGCGCATCGTCAGCTTCTCGGTCTGCGTGCGGGAGTTCTTCTTGGTGACGTAGAAATAGCCCGTGTCGGCGGTGGAGACGAGCTTGATCTTGACGGTGACGGCCTTGGCCATGGCGCGGCGCTCCTGCAGGGTGCGGCATTCCGCGTGAGCGAAACGCAAATGGCCGGGAGAGCCCGGCCGAATACGGGCGGGTGAATGCCCGATCAGGCCCGACAGGTCAAGAGCGGACGCGCCGGCGCTCCGTGACGGCGAGCCAGCCCGCGAAGGCCAGGAACAGGGCGAGCAGCGCCAGCGCGAACCCGTTCGGCGGCACCAGATCGAGCCCGCCGCCGATCACCGGCGGCCCCAGCATCAGCCCGACATTGTAGAGCACCACGAAGGCCGCGTTGGCGCCCGCGAGGTCGTTCGGCGGCGTGCGGTCGCCCAGCATCGCGAGGCCGACCGTGTAGAGGGTGCCGGCGATGCCGCCCCAGACGAGGAGCAGCAGGCCGAACGCCGCCGGATGTCCGGCCGCGAGCGGGATCAGGGCCGAGCCCGCCGCCCCCGCGAGGCCCGCGCCGAGAAGCACCGCGCCCCGGTCGAGGCGGTCGGCGAGCCAGCCGAACGGGATCTGGAACAGCACGTTGCCCAGCGCGATCAGGCTGACGAGGCCGGCCGCCCCTTGCGCGTCGTAGCCGAGGCGCAGGCCGTAGAGCGGCAGGATGGCGAAGATGCCGGTCTCCACCGCCCCGTAGGCCAGGGCCGCCGCCAGGGCGCCGGGGGCGAGCCGGACGTAGCCGAGGATGCCGCGGCCGGAGCCCGTCTCGATCGTCGGCGACAGGCCGCGGGCCAGCGCGATGGGCAGGCCGCCGGCCAGCATGAGGGCGGCCCCCGTCGCGTAGGGCGCCAGCCCCTCGGTCCCGACCAGGGCCAGCAGCAGCGGTCCGACCGCGAAGCCCGCCGCCAGCACGGTGGCGTAGATGCCCATCACCAGGCCGCGCCGCTCCGGCGGGGCGGCGGCGTTGATCCAGTACTCGGAGAGGACGAACAGCGCCCCGAGCGTTGCCGAGAAGACGAAGCGCAGGGGGAACCACAGGGCGATGCCCGGCAGCATCGGGAACAGCGCGAGGCTGATCGCCCCGACGAGGAGCGCCAGGCCGAGCAGCGGGGCGACGCCGACCCGCGCGGCGAGGCGCGGCACGAACGGCACCGTGCAGATGCTGGCGATGCCCGCCACCGCGGTGTTGAGCCCGATCAGCGTGCTCGACGCGCCGCGCCGCTCCATCTCGATCGAGAGGAGCGGGATCGACAGGCTGAGCCCGATGCCGACGACGGTGACGCAGGTCACGGCCGCCGAGATCGCCGCCACGTCCTCCGAACTGATCCCCCGCCGCCCGTCCTGCAATCCGTCCGGACCGCTCACAAGGCCACCCGTTCGCGCCGCCCGTAGCGCTCGTAATGGAAGGGGATCATCCGGTAGGGCGCGAAATCGACGGCGATCTGCGCCTCCAGCTCGTCGAGGATCGCGCGGGTGATGAAGGGGAGGTCGAGCTTGCGGGCCGCGTCGAGCTGCACCCAGGCAAGTTCGGTGAACTCGGCGTCGGCCTGAACCCGCCCCGGCTCCTCGGCCGCCACCATCCGGCGGTCGACCGTGAAGAAGCGCGTGTCGAAGCGGCGCACGCGCTTCGGCGGGGTGATCGCGCGGGCGACGAGGTGCAGCGCCTCGAGGTCGGGCAGGACGCCGTGCCGGGCGAAGCCCTCCCAGCCCGCCGGGACGTCCTCGGGCGCACCGTGCTCGGTCGTGCCGAGGAGCAGACCGGTCTCCTCGTAGGTCTCGCGGATCGCGGCGAGCGCCAGCGCCCGGCCGAGATGGTGCGGGGGTCGGGACACCTGCCGGGTCAGCGCCGCCTCGGCGTAGTCCGGGAGCGCCCCGGCCACCGGCATGTGGCGGTCGCCGAGCTCGATCCGGCCGCCCGGGAAGACGAACTTGCCCGGCATGAAGGCGAGGTTGGGGTTGCGCCGGCCCATCAGGACCTTCGGGCCGCCCCGTCCGCGCCGGTCGATCACGATCATGGTCGCGGCGTCGCGCGGCCGCAGGCGCGCCGCGGCGGGCTTCCGCTCAGGAGCTGTGACGATCGGGGGCTCCCGCTGCGGCTCCGGCAAGGCGCGTCTCCTCAAGCCCCGGGGCGGGGCGGCTCCGCGGTAGCGTGGCGAAGCCGTGCATGCCAAGGGCGTATTGCAGCCCGACGACGGCGCCCTTCACGGGCTGGAGCAGGGCCAGCGCGAAGACGAGGGTGAAGACCGGCCACACGCCCATCTCGACCCAGAGCGGCACATCGTAGGCGCTCTCGGTCTCCAGGATGAGGTAGCCGACGATGTGGGCGACGATGAAGATCACCACGTAGGGCGGCAGGTCGTCGGCCCGGTGGTGGTGCAACTCCAGGCCGCAGACGTCGCATTCCGGCCGCACCTTGAGGAAGCGGCCGAAGATCCGGCCCTGGCCGCAATGCGGGCAGCGGCCGACGAAGCCGCGGGCCATCGCGGGGATCAGGCGGGTGCGCTCGGGAATCGCGTCGGCGGCCATGCCCTGGCTCTACACCGCCCGGGTCAGCGGCGCGAGCCGCGGTGGCGCGACCCGGTGTTGCGGATGCCGGCGGGGCGACCGGGCGGCGCGGCCTTGAAGGGCCGCCCGCCGGACTTCTTCCCCGACCCGGCGGACCGGGCGCCGGAGCGGGTCCGGCCCTCGCTGAGCAGCTCGAAGCGCAGCGCCCCGGCCACCGGCGCGGCCTCCACGAGCCGCACCTCGACCCTGTCCCCGAGGCGGAACGTCTCTCCGGTGCGCTCGCCGACCAGGGCGTGGCGGCCCTCCTCGTGGCGGAAATAATCGGCGCCGAGCTGCGAGACCGGCACGAAGCCGTCCGCGCCGGTCTCGTCGAGCTTGATGAACAGGCCGGCCCGGGTGACGCCGGCGATCTGGCCCGCGAAGGTCGCGCCGACCTGGTCGGCGAGGTGGTGGGCGATGAGGCGGTCGATCGTCTCGCGCTCGGCCGCCATGGCGCGGCGCTCGGCCGCCGAGATCTGCTCGCCGATCTGCGCCAGCTCGCCGAGGGAGATGTCGCTCGCGAGCCCGTCCGAGCCGAGCCGGCAGGCGGTGATCAGCGCGCGGTGCACGATCAGGTCGGCGTAGCGCCGGATCGGCGAGGTGAAGTGCGCGTAGCGGCGCAGGTTCAGGCCGAAATGCCCGAGATTCTCGGGCGCGTAGACGGCCTGGGCCTGGCTGCGCAGGATCACCTCGTTGAGGAAGACCCCGTGCTCCGTCTCGGCCGCCGTGGCGAGGATCCGGTTGAACAGGGCGGGGCGCAGCGCCCCCTCCTTGGGCAGCTTGATGCCGACCGAGGCCAGGACCTCGCCGAGCGCCCGCATCCTCTCCAGGGCGGGCTCGTCGTGGACGCGGTAGATCAGGGGCTGGCGCGCCTGCTCCAGCGTCTCCGCGGCGGCGACGTTCGCCTGGATCATGAACTCCTCGATCAGCCGGTGGGCGTCGAGGCGCTCCGGCACGATCACCCGGTCGACCGCGCCCTCGGGGCTCAGGACGACCTTGCGCTCGGGCAGGTCGAGGGCCAGGGGCCCGCGGCGGTCGCGGGCCGCGCGCAGGGCCGCGTAGGCCGCCCAGAGGGGGCGGAGCGCCGTCTCCAGCAGCGGCCCGGTCGCGTCGTCCGGCTGCCCGTCGATGGCGGCCTGCGCCTGCGCGTAGGCGAGCTTGGCGCGGGAGCGCATCATCACCCGGTGGAACCCGTGGCGGCGCTTCTCGCCGTCGGCGGCGATGACCATCCGCACCGCCAGCGCCGGCCGGTCCTCGCCCTCGCGGAGCGAGCAGAGGTCGTTCGAGATCCGCTCGGGCAGCATCGGCACGACCCGGTCGGGGAAGTAGACCGAGTTGCCCCGCTCCAGCGCCTCCCGGTCGAGGCTGGAGCCCGGCCGGACATAGGCGGCCACGTCCGCGATGGCGACGGTGAGGACGAAGCCGCCGGGATTGGCCGGGTCGGGATCGGCCTCGGCCATGACGGCGTCGTCGTGGTCCTTGGCGTCCGGCGGGTCGATGGTCACGAGCGGCCGGTCGCGCCAGTCCTCGCGGCCCTTCAGGGTGGCGGGCTTGGCGGAATCCGCCTCCGCCAGCGTCGCGTCGGCGAAGACGTGCGGGATGTTGTGGAGGTGCAGGGCGATCAGGCTCACCGCCTTCTCGGAACCGAGCGAGCCGAGCCGCTCCCGCACACGCCCCTTCGGCAGGCCGAACCGGGTCTCGCGCTCCAGCGAGACGCTGACGAGGTCGCCGTCGCGGGCCTGCCCCTCCTCGCCGGGCGGGATCAGGATCTCGCGGCCCTGCGAGCGCTTCTCGACGGGCACGATCCGGCCGCCCTGCGCGCCGGCCCGGTAGACACCGATGATCTCGGCCTTGTTCTTCCCGATGACCTTGACGACCCGGCCGGTGTAGCCGCCCTCCGCGTCGCGCTCGACCCGGATCAGGGCGCGGTCGCCGATGCCCGGGGCCGGGCGGTTGCCCTTCCGGGGGCCGCGGGGCTGCGTCAGCACGATGGCGGGCGGCTTGCCGGTGCCGGTCCACTCCACCGGGACCGCCAGGAAATCGCCGTGACGGTCGCGGGAGCGGATGTCGGCCAGCACGACCGGCGGCAGGTGACCCGCCGGGGCGAGGCCGCCGCGGCCGCGGTCGAGGGCGCCGTCCTCCTCGATCTCCTTGAGGACGCGCTTCAGGTCGATCTTGGCGGCCCCCTTGATGCCGAAGGCCTTGGCGATCTCCCGCTTGCCGACGCGCTCCTTCGACTCGGCCACGAAGGCGAGGATCTGCTCACGGGTGGGGAAGGGCTGCGGAGCGGCGGGCTCGGCCGCCGGGGCGGTGGTGCGTCGTGCCAAAAGGGGGGTGCCGGAGAGTTCTGCGATAGACGGGACCCGCGTGCGGGCGCGGGACCGAGGCGTCGGTCCTGTGAGGCTAACATGGGTGTCCGGCCCGCGCGCGGCAACGCCGTGCCGGCACTCCTCAACAGGCGCGATCAGCCGGTCGAGGCACTCTTGCGGATGCGCGCCACGGCCTGATCCACGTCGAGGCCGGGTGCGAGGAGCTCGTCCAGGGTGAAGGGGCAGGCGCGCGGCAGGGTCAGGTTCACCCGTCCCTCTAGCGGCGCGAGTTCCGGGCTCTCCGCCGCCTGGACGGCGAGCGTCCAGGCGCCGTCCATCCGCAGGCTCTCGGGCTCGGGCAGATCGCCCGCGAGGGCGGCGAGCCTGGCGCGGCCGGCCGCGCGGCAGGCGTCGCTCAGGCCGTCGTCCGAGAGGAGGGCGGCCTTGATCAGCTCGGCCAGGGCGTCCCTGACCCGTTCGAGGCTCGCGTTCATGGGCATCCGTTCCGGAGATTGCGGGAGGTCGCAGGAGGTCGCGGGTGCGTGGCAAGCCGGATGCCAGCGCGCCCCGTCCCGCCGCCGATGGTCTCCCGCGATCCGCCGGGTGTAGAAGGCGCGGATGATCCCGGTCCTGACCCGCCACACCGAGGCCGTGCCGCTCTACGCCGCGGCCTGCGCCGAGCTGCGCCTGCGCGGCTTCGAGGGCGACCTGACGCTCTCGGACGCCGACCGCACGGTCTTCTCCACCGACAACTCGATCTACCAGGTGGCGCCGGGGGCCGTGGCCTTTCCGCGCACCCGCGACGACCTCGTGCGCGTCGCCAAGCTCCTCGCGGATCCGCGCTTCGCCGAGATCGTGATCCGGCCCCGGGGCGGGGCGACCGGCACCAACGGCCAGTCGCTGGGCCACGGCCTCGTGGTCGACACCTCGCGGCACATGAACCGCATCCTGGAGATCGACGTCGCGAACCGCGTCGTCCGGGTCGAGCCGGGGGTGGTGAAGGACCAGCTCAACCGGGAGCTCGCCAAGCACGGCCTGTTCTTCGCGCCGGAGCTCTCCACCTCGAACCGCGCCACGATCGGCGGGATGATCTCGACCGATGCCTGCGGGCAGGGCTCGTGCCTCTACGGCAAGACCCGGGACCACGTCCTCGCGCTGACCTGCGTGCTCACCGACGGCACGGTCTGGACCGCCGAGCCCTTGGACCCGGCCGGGCTCGACGCCGCCAAGGGCCGCGACGACCGCGTCGGCGCCATCCACCGCACCGTCGACGCCGTCGTCACCGAGAACGCCGCGCTCATCGCCGAGCGCTTCCCCAAGCTCAACCGCTGCCTCACCGGCTACGACCTCGCGCATCTGCGCGACGCGGGCGGCCGGTTCGACCTCAAGAGCGTGATCTGCGGCTCCGAGGGCACGCTGGCGCTGATCGCCGAGGCGCGGCTGAACGTGCTGCCGATCCCCAAGGCCGCCGTGCTGATCGCGCTCTCGTACATCGACTTCGACGCGGCGCTGCGCGACGCGCAGGCGCTGCTGCCGTTCGGCGCCGCCTCGGTGGAGACGATCGATTCCACGGTCCTGGCGCTGGCCCGCAAGGACCCGATCTGGGCCGAGGTGCGGGCCTTCTTCCCCGACGATCCGGCCGGGCGGCCGGTGGACGGCATCAACCTCGTGGAGTTCGTCGGCGACGACGCCGCGACCGTGGAGGCGGCCCTCGCGCGGCTCACCGGGACGCTGGAGGCCGAGCGCGGCACCGACACGAGGCGCACCGGCTTCACCATCGCCCGGGGCGACGCGATCGAGCGGCTCTGGACCATGCGGAAGAAGGCGGTGGGCCTGCTCGGCGCCGCCAAGGGCGACGCGCGCCCGATCCCGTTCGTCGAGGACACGGCGGTCCCGCCGGAGCGGCTCGCCGACTACATCGCGGAGTTCCGCGCGCTCCTCGACGGCAAGGGGCTGCGCTACGGCATGTTCGGCCACGTCGATGCCGGCGTGCTGCACGTGCGGCCGGCCATCGACCTCAAGGACCCGGCGCAGAACGGCCTGATCCGCGAGGTCACGGAGGGGGTGGTCGCGCTCACCGCCAAGTACGGCGGCCTGCTCTGGGGCGAGCACGGCAAGGGCTTCCGGTCGGAATTCGTGCCGGCGACGTTCGGGCCGCTGATGCCCGCGCTGGAGGCGGTCAAGCGCGCCTTCGACCCGGACGACCGGATGAACCCGGGCAAGATCGCCTCGGCCATGGGTGCGGGCCTGACCCGGATCGACGGCGTGCCGCGCCGGGGCGAGCGGGACCGCACCATCCCGGCGCCGGTCCGGGAGGATTTCGACGAAGCGCTCCACTGCAACGGCAACGGCGCCTGCTTCAGCTTCGACGCGGACGAGGCCATGTGCCCGTCCTGGAAGGCGACGCGGGAGCGGCGCCACTCCCCCAAGGGCCGCGCCTCGCTGATGCGCGAGTGGCTGCGCCGCGCCGCGGAGGCCGGGATCGATCCGGCCGCCGAGCTGGCGCGGCAGCCCGCCGGGTGGCTCTCCGACGTGGCGGCGACCCTGCGGAGCCGCCTCCGCGGCCGGTCCGAGGCCGACGACTTCTCCCACGCCGTCAAGGAGGCGATGGACGGCTGCCTCGCCTGCAAGTCCTGCACGGGGTCCTGCCCGATCAAGGTCGATGTGCCGACCTTCCGGGCGAAGTTCCTGGCGCTCTACCACACGCGCTACGCGCGGCCGCTGAAGGACCATCTCGTGGCGGCGCTGGAGCCGCTGCTGCCGCTGGCGGCGCGGGCGCCGCGCTTGAGCAACGCGGTCCTCGCCAACCCGCTGGCCCGGCTGATCCTGGCCCGGGCCGGGCTGGTGGCGATCCCGGCCCTGTCGCCCGTCGACCTCACGGCGCGGCTGGCGGAACGCGGCGTCGCCGTCTCGACTCCGGACGCCCTGGCCCGGCTGGACCCGCAGGAGCGCGCGCGGTCCGTGCTGGTGGTGCAGGACGCCTTCACCAGCCACTTCGACGCGGAAGTCGTGGCCGACAGCTGCGACCTCCTCGCCGCCCTCGGCTTCCGGCCCTGGCTGGTGCCCTACCGGCCGAACGGCAAGCCGCTGCACGTACACGGCTTCCTGGCGCGGTTCGCCGCCGTCGCCCGCTCGAACGCCGCGCTGCTGCGCGACCTCGCCGGGCACGGCGTGCCCCTGGTCGGGATCGACCCGTCGATGACGCTGACCTACCGGTCCGAGTACGCGCAGGCGCTGGGCGGCGATCTCCCGAAGGTCCAGCTCCTGCAGGAATGGCTCGCCGCCCGGCTCGACCGGATCGCGCCGGGGCAGGGCGGGCGCACGATGCGGCTGCTGCCCCACTGCACCGAGCGCACCAACGCGCCGGGCGCGGTGCGGGACTGGCAGGTCGTGTTCGCCCATCTCGGCCTGCGGCTTGAGGTGCCGGCCGCCGGCTGCTGCGGCATGGCGGGGACCTACGGTCACGAGGCGCGCCACCGCGCCACCTCCGAGGCGATCTACGGCCTGAGCTGGGCCCGCCACGTCGCCGAGGCGCCCGGCTGCACCCTGCTGGCGGACGGCTATTCCTGCCGCTCGCAGGCCAAGCTTATCGACGGCGTGCGGCTGCGGCACCCGGCCCAGGCGCTGCTCGAGCATGTCCGCGCGGCCGACGCGGGCGCCGCGCCCTTCCACCCCGAGCGCGCCGCGGCGGTGGCACCGTGAGCGCCGCCGTGAGCCCCGCCATGACCGTCGCCGTCGTGGGGGCCGGCGCGGTCGGCTGCTACTACGGGTTCCTCCTGGCGCGGGCCGGCCACGCGGTGACGCTGATCGGCCGTCCCGCCCTGGTCGAGGCGGTCGAGAAGGACGGTCTCGTGCTGGAGAGCGCGGCCGGGACGGCCTCCGTGCCCGTCCGGGCGACCGATACGGGGGCGGGAGTGTCGGGCGCCGACCTCGTGCTGGTCTGCGTGAAGTCGGGCGACACCGAGGCGGCGGGCGCGATGATCGCCCACCACCTCGATCCGGCCGCCACGGTCCTCAGCCTCCAGAACGGCGTCGACAACGCCGAGCGGCTCGCCGCCGTGCTGGGCCGGCCGGTGGTGCCGGTGGCGGTCTACGTCGCCACCGCGATGGCCGGCCCCGGCCACGTCCGGCACAACGGGCGCGGCGACCTGATCCTCGGCGCGTCCGAGACGAGCGGGCACGTCGCCGCCGCGTTCGCGGCGGCCGGCATCCCGACCACCGTCTCGGCGAAGGCCGTCGACGCGCTCTGGGCGAAGCTGATCATCAACTGCGCCTACAACGCCCTGTCGGCCCTGACGCAGCTGCCCTACGGCCGCCTGGTGGAGGGCGAGGGCGTGGCCGCGGTCATCGCGGACGTCGTCCAGGAATGCGCGCGCGTCGCGGAGGCCGAGGGTGTGTCCGTGTCGCCCGGCATCCTCGACGACGTGATGGCGCTCAGCACCGCCATGGCCGGACAGCGCTCGTCCACCGCCCAGGACCTGGCCCGCGGCCGGCCGAGCGAGATCGACCACCTCAACGGCACCATCGTGCGCCGGGGCGCGGCGCACGGAATCCCGACGCCGGCGAACCGGCTGCTGCACGCGCTGGTCAAGCTCGCCGAGCGGCGGGACTGAGATCGGCCCCGCACCGGCACGGAGGCCGGCGGTCCGGCTCGCGACGGGCGGTCAGGCCCGCGCGGCGGCGTTGGCCTTGCGGGTCGCGGCGGCCTTCTTGGCGGAGGCGGAGCGCTCCGCGGCCGTGCGTCCGGCCGAGGCCTTGCCGCCGGACGCGCCGCCCTTGTGGGCGGCCGGGTGACCGGTGGCCTTGCCGCGGCCCGAGCCGCCCGGCTTCTTGCCGCCGCCGTCGTCCTTGTTGACGGTGGCCCAGGCCCGGGCCTCCGCCTCCTTCTCCGGCACGCCGCGGGACTCGTACGAGTCGGCGATGTGCTCGGCCTTGCGCTTCTGCTTGTCGGTGTATTTCGACTTGTCGCCCTGGGACATGGGCCGTCTCCCGAAGCTCAGCCCACCCCGGTCGGACCGTCGAGGATCGCGCGCACGCGGCGGACCAGCTCCGTGCGCCGGTAGGGCTTGTTCAGGAGATCAAACTCCGAGCCGCCGATATCGGTTCGCTCCAGGCTCGCCTCCGCGTAGCCCGTGGCGAGCAGCACCTTGAGCTTGGGCTGGCGGCGCCGGGCCTCGCGGGCCAGGAGCACACCGTTCATGCCCCCCGGCATGATCAGGTCGGTGAAGAGCAGATCGACCTTCCCGCTCGAGTCCAGGATCTCCAGCGCCTCGCGGGCATTGCTCGCGACCAGCGTCGTGTAGCCGAAGTCCCGCAGGATGGTGCGGGCGAGTTCGGCCACGTCCTCGCGGTCGTCGACGATCAGGATCGTCTCGGTGCCCTGGCGGTCCACGGCCCGCAGCGAGACCTTCGCGGGGGCGTTGACGTCGCCGTCGGTCGCTGGGAACGACAGGCGCACCGTCGTGCCGGACCCCACCGCCGACTCGATCTGCGCGGCGCCGCCCGACTGCTTGGCGAAGCCGTAGACCATCGACAGGCCGAGACCCGTCCCCTTGCCCTCCTCCTTGGTGGTGAAGAACGGGTCCATCACCCGGGCGAGCACGGCGGGCGGGATGCCGGTGCCGCTGTCCCTGATGGCGATGCTGACGTAGCGGCCGTCGCGCAGCGGCCCGATCTCCCGGCCGCGCGCGGCGATCTCGCTGTTCTCGGTGGAGATCCGGACGGTGCCGCCCTCCGGCATCGCGTCGCGAGCGTTGATCAGCACGTTCAAGATCGCGACCTCGGCCTGGGTCGGGTCGACGCGGCAGTTCCAGAGATCGGGCGCGAGGTCGAGTTCGACCTTCACGGCCTCGCCCACCGAGCGGGCGACCATCTCGCCCATCCCCTCGATCAGGGTGTTGAGATTGACCGCGCGGCCGTCCAGCCGCTGCTTGCGGGCGAAGGCCAGCAATTGCTGCGTCAGCGTCGTGGCGCGCTCGGCCGCCTGCCGGATGTTCTCGGTGGCGCGGCCGAGCCGCGCGCGGTCGGCGTCGGGCTTCTCCAGGCCGGCCGCCAGGATGTCGACGTAGCCGACGATCACCTGCAGCAGGTTGTTGAAATCGTGCGCGATGCCGCCGGTGAGCTGGCCGAGCGCCTCCATCTTCTGGGCTTGGCCCAGCGCCTCCTCGGCGTCGCGGCGGCGCGAGACGTCGAGCTGCGAGCCGAAGTAGTACACGAGCTCGCCGTCGGCATTGTAGACCGGCGAGACGAACAGGGCGTTCCAGAAAGTCGAGCCGTTCTTGCGGTAGTTCAGGATCTCGGTGGCGAACTCGCGCTTCTCGGCGATCGCCGCGCGGACCTGCGCGACGCTCTCGCGGTCGGTGTCGGGACCCTGGAGGAAGCGGCAGTTGCGCCCGATCAGCTCTTCCGGCGTGTAGCCGGTCATCGCCAGGAACGCCCGGTTGGCGAAGATGATCGGGTTGTCGGGCTGGCGCGGATCGGTGACGATCATCGGCATCCGCGTCGTCTCGACGGCCGCGAAGAAGATGTCGCTCTTGCGATCGGTGATGTCGCTCGGGGCGCCGTCCCGGATCGGGGGACTCGGCCCGGAGGGCGGTGTTTCTGGCGTCTCAGACATGCGAGGCGGTCGTCACCTTCCTGGCCGGGAAAGACCTCTGCGCCCGGTCGATCACGCGAGGCGTGCGCGAGACTAGCGGCCGGACGGCCGAAGTCGACCTTGTATCCCCAGCGGCGGTGTCGCGCGAAGGGCTCATGCCGCGGCCGGCCGCGCCGCCTCGGAAGGCGCGCCCACGGGGGCCGGGACGAGCCGGGGCGGCGCGGCCTCACGGCAGGCGCCCAGCACCGCCGACAGCGCCTCGTTCAGCGACGTCACCAGGAAGTCCGCCGAGGTCGCCCGGCGCAGGCGCTCCAGGGTCGCCGGATCGCGCTCGCGCCAGAAGCCGACCAGGATGCGGACACCCGGCACCGCGGCCCGGGCCTGCCGGACGGTGAACCGGATCTGCGACAGGCTCACCGGCTCCAGGTAGGAGAAGCAGATCAGCGCGAGGCCGTCCGGGTTCTCCGGCCGCTCGCCGGCGCGGATCGCCGCCATGGACAGGATCTGCGAGGCCAGCCCGTGGCGCGCGAGGATCTGGCTCAGCATCAGCGTCGCCGCCTCGTCGAACGGGCCGCGGCTCGACACGCACAGGACCGGCGTCTCGCCGCGCCAGTTGGGCGCGAGGTCCTCGCGCTCGAGGACGATGCCGGCCACCTGCCGGTCGGGCCCGACGGCGGCGAGCGCCGCCGCGGTCTCGGTGTCGGGGCCGCGGCCGGATCCGCGCCGTGGCCGACGCGCGACCGGGGCCGTGCCGAGGCGGTCCACCACCGTCCCGATCGCGGCACCGACCTCCGCCTGCCGTTCCCGATCCAGTGTGCCGCGGGACAGGTCCTCCTGCGCCAGCAGGAGGCCCGCGAGGGCGACCTCGTCGTAGTAGGTGACGAGGGCGCGCTCCTTCAGGAACTGCCAGCCCTGGTCGATCGCCTCGACCGGATCGCCGGCCAGCATGCGCTGGTAGAAGATCTCGGGCGGCGACAGGGCGGGCTGATCGCCGAGCAGCACGTCGAGGTACCAGAGCCGCTCCACGTGCCGGCCGAGCACCACGAGGCAGACGGTGAGGGGCGTGGCCAGCACGAGGCCGATCGGGCCCCACAGGAACGTCCAGATCGTCGCGGCCAGGATGACGGCGACCGGCGAGAGGCCGGTGGAGTGCCCGTAGAGCAGCGGCTCGATCACGTGGCCGCAGATCGGCTCGACCACGAGGAACAGGGCCGCGGTGGCGATCACCATGCTCCAGCCGGGATCGACGGCGGCCGCGAGGATCAGCGGCAGCAGGGCGCTGATCGCCGCGCCGATATAGGGCACGAACCGCAGGATCGCGGCGAGGACACCGAACAGGGTCGGGCTCGGCACGCCGATCAGCCAGAGGCCGATGCCGATCACCAGCCCGAAGGCGATGTTGAGGGCGAGCTGGGCCAGGAAGAACCGGCTCAGCCGGCTCGTGGCGTCGTCGATCGCCGCCGTCGTGCGCCGCAGATCGCCCGAGCCGCCGGCGAGCCGGATCGCCCGGTTCCGCAGGTCCTCGCGCTGGAGCAGGATGAAGATCGTGAAGATCAGGATCAGCCCGGTCGTCGCCAGCGGGTGCAGGATCGGGCCCGCGAAGGTCTGAAGCGTGTCGACGACGCTCGCGCGGGCGGGGGTGAGCTCGACCGTGAGCGGGTGCGTGCGCGATCCCGGCTCGCCGCGGACCTCCGCGGCCGGCGGCGGCTGCAGGGTGGCGCTGAGATCCTGCACCATGTCGACGATCCGCGAGAGCGTGCCGGTCCCGGCCGTCGCCCCGCGCAGATCCTTGATCTTCGTGCGCATCACCTGGGTGTAGCGCGGCAGGTCGGAGGCGAGCTGGGACGCCTCGCTGGCGATCAGGCTGCCGATGCCGAACAGGGCGCCGAAGACGATCACCACGACCAGCAGGACCGCGGGCGCGCGGGGCACGCGCAGCCGCCGCAGCATCCGCACCGCCGGCACGAGGACGAAGCTCAGGAGGATCGCCAGCGTCACCGGCACGAGGATCTCGCGCCCGAGGTAGAGGGCCGCCATCGTGGCGACCACGAGGAGGAGCGACGCCAGCGCCACGAAGATCGGCAGGCCCTGCCGCAGGCGCTGGGCAGTGACGGGATCCTCGCTCACGGACACGCTCCACTCACATCAGGTCTCGGGGCCGCAGATCTCGGGGCCGCAGGTCGCGCGTCCGCTGCCGGCTCAACTCGCCTGCGCGGTCTCGCCCAGGGCGGCGCTGATCTGGCTGAGCAGCTTCGAGAAATCGACGGGCTTCGGGTGATAGTCGTCGCAGCCGGCCTGGATGGCCTTGTCGCGGTCGCCCGACATGGCGTGGGCCGTGAGCGCGATGATCGGGATCGCCCGGGTGTCGGTGCCGGATTTCAGCGTCCGGGCGACCGACCAGCCGTCGAGGACCGGCAGGTTCATGTCGAGGAGGATCACGTCGGGCTGGCCCGAGCGCGCCTGCCGGACGCCGGCCTCGCCGTCATGCGCGAGCATCACCTCGTAGCCGCGCCGCTTGAGGCGGCGCGAGAGGAAGTCCCAGATCTCTTCGTGGTCCTCGACCAGCAGAATCTTCGCCATCAGAACTCGTAACCCCCGGCTCGCGTCGTGCCGGTCGGAGGCCCAACGCGCGGCAACGCACAATCGCCCAACGTTCCTGCCGCGATTCCGGTCCCTGGAGAAGTGGCCTCCGGTCCGCGGTTGACCCGTCGGTCCGCGGGTAAGAGCGTGGACGCCAACGAATCGACAATCCTCGGACGGGGCGGAATGGCCAGTATGCCTGACATCGAGTTCTATCATTCGCCCAATACCCGCTCGTCGGGCGTCCGCGTGCTGCTCGAGGAACTCGGGGTCCCGTACCGGCTGCACGCGCTCAACATGCGCGCCGGCGAGCACCTCCAGGACGCCTATCGCGCCGTCAACCCGATGGCGAAGGTGCCGGCGATCCGCCACGGCGACGCCCTCGTGACCGAGCAGGCGGCCGTCTACCTCTACCTCGCCGACCTGTTCCCCGAGGCGGGGCTCGCCCCGGCGCCGACCGAGCCCGACCGCGCCACCTATCTGCGATGGATGGTGTTCTACGGGTCGTGCTTCGAGCCCGCGGTGATCGACCGGCACCTCCAGCGGGAGCCGGGCCCGCGCGCCCTGTCGGCCTACGCCGATTACGACAGCGTCATCGCCCGGGTGAAGGAGGCCCTGACGCCCGGCCCGTACCTGCTCGGCGCGCGCTTCAGCGCCGTCGACGTGCTGTGGGGCGGCGCCCTCGGCTGGACGACGGGCTTCGGCCTCGTCGCGCCCGACCCGGTGCTGGCGGCCTACGTGGAGCGCATCCGGTCCCGCCCGGCCTCGCGGAAGGTCGCGGCCGCGGACGCGCAGCTCGCAGAGGCGCACCAGGCGGCCGCGTCGACCTGACCGCGGCCGGACTCTTGCTGGGGCTCGCGCCGGGGGCCGGCCCCGGCGCGCGGTCCGGTCTCCCGCCGCCGGCGCACCCCGCGGGCGGCCCCTCGCGCGACCGGAACCCGTCGGCCCATGCGTCTGCTCGCTCCCCTCATCGCCGCGCTCCTCCTCGGCGCCCCCGCGGGCGCCGCACGAGCCGCCGAGCTCACCGGCACGCTGAAGAAGATCCACGACAGCAACAGGCTGGTCCTCGGCGTGCGCGATACCGCGACCCCGTTCAGCTACCTGGACCAGGACCAGAAGGTCGTCGGCTTCGCGGTCGACATCTGCCTGAGGATCGCCGACGCGGTGAAGCGCGAACTGAAGATGCCGGGCCTCGAGGTCGGGATGGAGTTCGTCAACTCCTCGTCCCGCATCCCGCTGATGACCAACGGCACGATCGATCTGGAGTGCGGGACGACCACCAACAACGCCGAGCGCAAGAAGCAGGTGGACTTCACCAACACGCACTTCCTGACGGCGACCCGCTTCGTCTCCCGGAAGGACCAGCACATCGCCAGCTTGGACGACCTGCGCGGCAAGACGGTCTCGTCGGTCGCCGGCTCGACCAACATCCTGATGCTGATCAAGGCCAACAACGAGCGCAAGCTCGGCATCACGGTGATCGCCGCCAAGGACGTCCCGGAGGGCTTCCTCATGGTCGAGACCGGCCGAGCCTCGGCCTTCGTCATGGACGACGTGCAGCTCAGCGTGGTCGCGGCCCAGTCCAAGGAGCCCGCCGCCTACGCAGTCAGCGAGGAGACCCTGTCCAATCCGGAGCCCTACGGGATCATGCTGCGCAAGGACGACCCGGCCTTCAAGGCGGTGGTCGACCGGGCGACGGCCGATCTCTACCGGAGCCCCGAGATCACGGCGCTCTACGACCGCTGGTTCCTGAAGCCCGTGCCGCCGCGCGGCCTGACCTACAACGTGCCGCTGTCGTCGGCCCTGCGCTGGGCCTTCGCGCACCCGACCGACAATCCGGATCCCGCGTTCTACGCGCACTGATCTGTCGCGCGGCGGGGTTCCGCTCCGGCGAGGGAGATGCGATGCCGCGGGTCTGATCCCGCCCGCGTCGCGAAGCGTGCCATGACCGACAGCACAGAGCCGGCTCTCCCGTCCAGCGCGGCCGTCGCCGCGGCGCCGGCCACGTCGATCCCGCGCCTGATCGTCGTGCTGGCCTGCGCGGGGTTCGGCAGCACCTTCGCGCTCCGCTCGGTCGAGCCCCTCGTCGGCGTGCTCGCCCGGGATCTCGCGAGCGACGCCCACACGGTGGCGCTCCTCTCCACCGCCTTCGCACTGCCCTACGCGTTCATCCAGCCGGTGCTCGGCCCGATCGGCGACGCGCTCGGCAAAGAGCGGGTGATGAGCACCTGCCTCGCGGTGCTCGCCGTCGCGCTGACCCTGTGCAGCGTCGCGCCGGACATCGGCAGCCTGTTCGGCCTCCGCATGCTCGCGGGGGCTGCCGCGGGCGGCTGCATCCCGCTCTCGCTCGCGCTCCTGGGCGACCGCGTGCCGATGGAGGGTCGCCAGGTGGCGATCGGGCGCTTCCTCGTGGCGGTGATCCTCGGCCAGCTCTCGGGCTCGACCTTCGCGGGCCTGATCGAGGCGGCGATCGGCTGGCGCGGCGTCTTCGCGGTCATCGCCGCGGTGGCGGCCCTGGCCTGCGCGGCGACCGTCTTCGGCTTCGACCGGGCCGGCCGGGCTCCGGCCCGCCGCCCCGCCTTCGGCGAGGCGGTGACGCGCTACCGCACGATCCTGGGCAATCCCCGGGCGCGGGTGCTGTTCTCGGCGGTGTTCATCGAGGCCATCGCGATCTTCGGCGTGTTCCCGCACCTCGCCCCGCTGATCGAGGCGCGGGGGGAGGGCGGCCCGCGCGAGGCCGGGCTGGTGCTGGCGGGGTTCGCGGTCGGCGGCCTGCTCTACTCGGCCCTGGTCGGGCTGCTGGTGCGGCTGCTCGGCCTGCCGCGGATGCTGATCGGCGGCGGCCTGATCTGCGGCGCGTCGCTCACCGTGGTCGGGCTCGCGGGCTCCTGGCAGGTCGACTGCGCCGCGCTCACCGCCATGGGCCTCGGCTTCTACATGCTGCACAACACCTACCAGACGCAGGTCACCGAGGTCGCGCCCAAGGCCCGCGCCTCCGCGGTGGCGCTCCACGCCTTCTCGTTCTTCTGCGGCCAGGCGCTCGGCGTCGCGGTGATCGGGCAGGCGCTGCTCCGGTTCGGGCAGCTCGGGGCCCTGCTCGGATGCGCCGTCACCATCCTGGCGCTCGGGATCGCCACCGCCATCGCCCTGCGGCAGAAGCCGGGACCAGTCCCGTTTACCGGCTGAGCGCGCCTTTTCCCGGACGCCCGCAACGCAGTGGAAGGCGATCCGGGAACCAGCACACGAAGCGCCGCGAAAGCGGCACCGCATATCGACGCTTCGCGACGTTTTGCGCTGGATCCCGGGTCGCATTCCGCTGGTGCTCCATGCGCCGGGGAAAGGGCATGGTGCTCGGACGATTCAGAGCGGCGTCCAGCCGTTCCATGGTTTTCCGAGAGTTAGTCTGAACCGCGCGAGGTCGTCCTTGTGAGCGCAGCGAAGCAATCCAGTGTCGCGCCACGCCTCCCGATGTCGCGCTGCTCTGGGTCGCTTCGCTACGCTCGCGATGACGCGGAGCAGCTCTCAGACCCGCCCCATCGCCAGCGCCTTGAGGTCGAAGCCTAGATCTTCCGCCTTGTCGGGCGTCAGCGGCGTCCCGGCCGCGAGCAGGCGCCGCGCGATCATGTGGTCACCCGCGCGGTCGACGGATTCCACCGCGCTCAGGCGCCCGTCGCGGAAGCGGAAGACCGAGAAGGCGTCGCCGGTCCCGCGGACGACGCCGGCATCGCCGGGTCCCGACAGGCCCGCGATCTGCAGCTTGTGCGGACCCTGGTCGCTCCAGAACCACGGCAGCGCCCCGTAGGCGGCGGGCTTGCCGGTGAGGCGGGCCGCGAGGCAGCGGCCCTGGTCGATGGCGTTCTGCACGGACTCGATCCGCACCGTCCCGTCCGGCGTCAGCCCGCGGGCGAAGGGGATCGGGAAGCGGGCGCAGTCGCCGATCGCCGAGATGGCCGGGTCGGGCGTCGCCAGGAACGCGTCGACCCGCACGCCGTCCTCGGCCGGGAGGCCGGCCTCCGCGGCGAGCTCCCGGTTCGGCAGGACGCCGATCCCCACGAGGACCAGATCGGCCGCGCGTTCGCTGCCGTCCGCCAGGGCGACGCCGGTGGCGCGGCCGTCCCGCCCGACGATCGCCGTCACGCCCGCCCCGAAGGCGAAGCGCACGCCCATCGCGGCGTGGGCGCGGCGGAAGAATTCGCCCATCTCGGACGAGACCGCCCGGGCCATGGGCCGCTCGGCCGCCTCGACCACCGTCACCGGGAGGCCGCGCGCGGCCGCGACGGCGGCGAATTCGAGCCCGATGAAGCCGGCCCCGATGATGACGACCGCCCGGGCCTCGGCGACTGCCGCCTTCAGGGCGTCGGCATCCGCGAGACCGCGCAGCTGGCGCACGCCCGCGAGTTCGGCGCCCGGGACCGGCAGGGGGCGGTTGCGCGCGCCGGTGGCGAGCACGAGGTGGTCGTAGGGGAGGTCGGTGCCGTCCGAGAGCTGCAGGCGGCGCGCGTCCCGGTCGATCGCGACGGCGCGGAGCCCCGGGCGGTGCGCGATGGCGTGCTCGGCGAAGAAGCCGGGCGGGCGCAGGAACAGGCCCTCTCGGTCGGTCTTGCCGGCGAGGTAGGCCTTCGAGAGGGGCGGCCGCTGGTAGGGCAGGGCGGTCTCGTCGCCCACCAGGGTGATCGGGTCGCGGAACCCGCCCTCCCGCAGGGACGCGGCGAGCTGGAAGCCGGCCTGCCCGGCCCCGGCCACGACGACGCCGGCAGCGGCGCTCACGCCTTGGCTCCCGCCAGCACCAGACCGCTCTGGGCGACGCCCGGCAGGCAGCGCGCGCCCTCCGACATCAGGTAGGACCAGACCGCGGAGGCGGCCGGGCCCAGCACCTTGTCGGCGCGCCGGACCGCGTACCAGTCGCGCCGGATCGGCAGGCCCCTGACGTTGAGGAGGACGAGGCGCCCGCTCTCCAGCTCGGCCGCCACGGAGTGCACCGAGAGCAGCGCGATCCCGAGCCCGGCCATCACCGCCTGCTTGATCGTCTCGTTCGACCCGGTGTCGATGTCCAGCGGCGCCCGCTTGACCAGGACGCCGCTCATGAACTCCTCGAAGACCATGCGGGTGCCCGAGCCCTCTTCGCGGAGGAAGAACGGCTGGTCCGCGAGGTCCTCGCGGTTCAGGTCGGTCCGGCCCGCCAGGGGGTGGCCGGGCGGCGCGATCAGCACGATCGGGTGCGGCCCGAAGGTGGCGGCCTCGATCGGGAAGTCCCGGGGCGGGCGGCCCATCAGGGCGAAGTCGATCTCGTAGCCGCGCAGCGCCTCCACGGTCTGGCCGCGGTTGCGCACCGACAGGCTGATCTCGACGCCGGGATGCTTCTTGACGAAGCCCGCGATCACCTGCGGGGCGAAGTACTTGGCGGTGGAGACGACGCCGAGCGCCACGCGGCCGCCCTCCGCGCCGCGCAGGGTGCGCAGGCGGTCCGTGCAGGTCTCCAGCACCGTGTTGATGCTGTCGATCGCCCAGAGCATCTCGCGGCCGGCATCCGTCGGCTTGAGGCCCCCCGGCGTCCGGTCGAACAGCAGCAGCCCGGCCTCCTCCTCCAGCTGGCGGATGCGCGCGTAGAGGGCGGCGGAGGTGACGTTCAGCTCCTGCGCAGCCCGGGTCATGGTGCCGAGGCGGGCCACGGCAGCGACCGCCTGAAGCTGCTTGAGGGAGAGGTTGCGCATGGCGGACATCTCGTTTTTTTCGTCCTATGGCACAAGATCGCACAGAAATCTTGAAGGCCCCGCCGCGGGTTCCTGTCGATCCGGAGACAGAGACCGCTATCTTGGCAGCCAAGCGGCCGCTACAGAGCCGGCGCGGAACGCGCGATCCCCGCGGACGGGATCCGAGCAGGAGGAGTAGGCCGATGGCAATTTCAGCGGCGATCGGGACGCCCCTCGAGACCTGCCTGGCGCAGGCCGTGGACGCCAATCCGGCGCTGAAGGACGCCGCCGCGGTGATCGCGGCCGTGGCGCGGTCGGCGGTGGAGATCAGCGAGCGGATCGGGCGCGGCGCGCTCAGCGGCGACCTCGCGGCGGCCGGCGATCACAACAGCGACGGCGACGTCCAGAAGGCCCTCGACGTCATCGCTCACGAGAGCGTGACCGCGGCGCTGCGGGGCGCGCCGGTCGCCGAGGTCGCCTCCGAGGAGGCCGAGGAGGTGATGCGTCTGAACCCGGACGCCCCGCTCGCCGTCGCCATCGACCCCCTCGACGGCTCCTCCAACATCGGCGTGAACATGGCCGTCGGCATGATCTTCGGCATCCGGCCGTCGATCAAGGATCCGGCGAACCCGCTGGCCTCGTTCACCACCCCCGGCTCGACGCAGATCGCCGCGGGCTTCGTCACCTACGGCCCGGCCACGGCGCTGATCCTGACGCTCGGCGACGGCACCCAGTCCTACGTGCTCGACCGCGCCGAGGGCCGGTTCAAGCTGACGAGCCCGGCGATGTCGGTGCCGGCCTCCACCAAGGAATTCGCCATCAACGCCTCCAACGCTCGGCACTGGGACGCGCCGGTGAAGGCCTATATCGAGGATTGCCAGCGCGGCACCGAGGGGCCGCGCGACAAGGACTACAACATGCGCTGGCTCGCCTCGCTGGTGGCCGACATCCAGCGCGTGCTGACCCGCGGCGGTGTGTTCCTCTACCCGGGCGACGCCCGGAAGAACTACGCCCGTGGCCGCCTGCGGCTGCTCTACGAGGTCGCGCCCGTGGCCATGCTGGTCGAGCAGGCCGGCGGCGCGGCGACCGACGGCCAGACGCGGATCCTCGACCTCGTGGCCACCGGCATCCACGAGCGGGCGCCGCTGGTCTGCGGCTCGACCGAGGAAGTGGCGTGCGTCGCCACCTACTATGCCGGAGGCAAGCCCGATGCCGGCCGCTCGCCGCTCTTCGGCCAGCGCGGCCTGATGCGGTCATAGCCGCACCGTGAAGTCGTAAAGGCATGTCGGCGCGGCACCCCATCATCTCGGTGACCGGCTCCTCCGGGGCCGGGACCACCTCGGTGCGCAACACCTTCGAGCAGATCTTCCGCCGCGAGGACGTGCGGGCGGTCTTCATCGAGGGTGACGGCTTCCACGCCTTCGACCGCGACACGATGCGGGCGATGATGGCGAACGAGCCGACGCTGTCCCACTTCGCGCCGCGGGCCAACCTCCTGCCGGAGCTGGAGGCGGTGTTCCGCAGCTACGCCGAGTCCGGCACCGGCCGGACCCGTCACTACGCCCACGACCAGCACGACGCGCAGGCCTACGGCATCCCGGAGGGCAGCTTCTCGGACTGGGAGACGTTCCCGCCCGATTCCGACCTCCTGTTCTACGAGGGCCTGCACGGCTGCGTGGCCGACCAGGACGTCGACATCGCCCGCTACGCCGACCTGAAGATCGGCGTCGTGCCGGTGATCAACCTCGAATGGATCCAGAAGCTGCACCGGGACCGCTCGTTCCGCGGCTACTCCACCGAGGCGGTGACCGACGTGATCCTGCGGCGCATGCCCGACTACGTGCAGACTATCTGCCCGCAATTCTCGTTCACCGACATCAACTTCCAGCGGGTGCCGACGGTCGACACGTCGAACCCGTTCATCGCCCGCTGGATCCCCACCGCCGACGAATCGATGGTCGTGATCCGCTTCAAGGACCCGAAGGGGATCGACTTCTCGTATCTCGTCTCCATGATTCACGACAGTTTCATGAGCCGGGCCAACTCCATCGTGATCCCCGGCGGCAAGCTCGACTTGGCGATGCAGCTGATCCTGACGCCGATGATCATGCAGCTCGTCGAGCGCCGCCGCCGGCTGGCCTGAGCCGACCCCGAAAGCCTCCCATGCTCGCACCCGTCATCGCCCCGTCGATCCTATCCGCCGACTTCTCGAAGCTGGCCGAGGAGACCCGCGCCGTGGACGCGGCCGGGGCCGACTGGATCCATCTCGACGTGATGGACGGGCATTTCGTGCCCAACATCACCTTCGGGCCGCCGGTGGTGAAAGCGCTCCGGCCGCACACGCAGAAGTACTTCGACGTGCATCTGATGATCGCGCCGGCCGATCCGTACCTCGCGGCCTTCGCGCAGGCGGGGGCCGACGGCATCACGGTCCACGCTGAGGCCGGGCCGCACATCCACCGCTCGCTCCAGACCATCCGCGACCTCGGCAAGCGCGCCGGCGTGGCGATCAACCCGGGCACGCCGGCCGCCATGGTCGAGCCGGTGCTCGACCTCGTGGATCTCGTGCTGGTGATGACCGTCAATCCCGGCTTCGGCGGCCAGAGCTTCATCAAGGGCGCCATGGAATCGGTGGCGCGGGTGCGCGCCATGGTGGCGGGCCGGGACATCCGCATCCAGGTCGACGGCGGGATCGACCCCGAGACGGTCAAGGTCGCGAGCCGCGCCGGCGCCGACACGTTCGTGGCCGGCAACGCGGTGTTCAGCGGCGGCCCGGACGCCTACGCCGAGCGCATCGCGGCGATCCGCGAGGGCGCGGAGGGCGCCTCCGGTCGCGACCTGTCGTGCTGAAGGCGCTGATCTTCGACGTCGACGGGACCCTCGCCGAGACCGAGGACCTGCACCGGCAGGCGTTCAACCGCGCCTTCGCGGAGCTCGGCCTGCCCTGGCGGTGGGACGAGGCGCTCTACGCCGACCTGCTGGCCGTCATGGGCGGCAAGGAGCGGCTCGCCCACTACATCGACACCGAGCACCCGGCGGAAGCCGCCGCGCTCCACGCCCGCGCGCCGGAGATCCACGCCATCAAGACGCGCGCCTACGGCGACCTCGTCGCGCGGAACGGCCTGCCGCTGCGCCCCGGGATCGCCCGGCTGATCGCCGAGGCCCGGGCCGCGGGAGTCCGGCTCGCGGTGGCCACCACGACGAGCCGCCCGAACGTCGACCGGCTCCTCGCCGCCAATTTCCCGCCGGACGCAGCGCCCTTCGACGTGATCGCGGCCGGCGACGAGGCGAGCCGCAAGAAGCCCGCCCCCGACGTGTTCCTGCTGGCGCTCGCCGGCCTGGAGATCCCGGCCTCCGAGGCGGTGGCCTTCGAGGATTCGGCCGCCGGCATCAGCTCGGCCCGAGCCGCCGGGCTGCCGGTCCTGGCAACCCGGAGCCGCTACACCGAGAGCCACCGGCTCGACGGCGCCTTCTCGGCCGTCTCGGATCTCGGCGAGCCGGACCGGCCGCACCGGCACCTCGCGGGCGTCGAATGGCCGGGCGGGGTCGTGGATCTGGCCTCCCTGATCCGGTGGCACGAATCCCGGGGCGGTCAGAGCACGCCGGTCCAGGCGATGGGCACGAGCCGGTAGCCCCGTCCGTCCCGTTCCACGTGGCCGAGCGACGGGAAGGGGAAGTGGTAGCCGACCACGAGGGCCCTCTCGGACGCGGCCGTGTCGTAGAAGCGGTGGCGCGTCGCCTGCGCCTGATCGGCGTCGTGATCGTACATCACGTGCCAGTCCGGGTGCTGCAGGAAGAGGGCCGGGATGTTGGTCACGTCGGACTGGATCAGCAGACGGTCCGCACCCGAGGCGACCGCGAAGGCCGTGTGGCCCGGCGTGTGGCCGGGGGCGGCGAGGGCGGTGATCCCGGGCACGATCTCCTCGTCCCACGCGAAGGTGCCGATCCGGTCCTTCAGGTCGCCGAGCACCCGGCGGGTGTTGGCGAAGTAGCCCTGCGTCACCGGGTCGGCGGCGCGGGCCATGTTGGCGTCGCTCATCCAGAACGCCCAGTCGGGTGCGGCGGCCCGGATCTCGGCGTTCGCGAAGGCGAGGGACCCGTCCGCCCGCTTGAGGCCGTTCGTGTGGTCGGGATGGAGGTGCGAGAGCAGGACGAGGTCGATGTCCTCGGGCCTGATCCCGGCCGCCGCGAGGTTCGCCGCGAGGCGGCCGACGGGCGCGCCCGGCACCGGGCCGTTGCCGGTATCGATCAGGACGAGCTGCGCGCCCGTGTTGATCAGCGTCGGGTTGAACGGCACCGTCACCTGGCCGGGGGGCATGTAGGCCGCCCGCGCGGCGCCGAGCGCCTCGTCCCGGGGAACGTTGCGCACGAAGCGGTCCGGCATCGGGAAGCTGCGCGCCCCGTCGTTGAGGATCGTGACCTCGCAGCTGCCGACACGCGTCCGGTAGAAGCCCGGCGCCTGCGCTCCGCCGAAGGGTGCGGTGGCGCGGGCGCGGCCGCCGAGACCCAGGACGGCCCCTCCGGCGAGCGCGGCCCGCACCAGATCGCGACGGTTCGTGCCCGGCATCGGATCCTCCTTGAAACCCGCGTTGGCCCGTGTCCTAGCGTCTGCCCGGCCGGCGATCGGCGCGGGCGTCCGCCCGCCCGTGCGCCTCGGTGGCGAACAGCATCGTCCCGGCCACGAGGCCGAGCGCGGCCGCGATCCCGAACTTGAGCCAGCGCGGGTCGGCCGCGGCGACGTCGCTGGTCGCGCGGGAGTCGAAGCGGCCGTGGGCGCCGGGATCGGTGTCCACCGGGTCGTAGAGGTTGTCGGGTCGGTTCTTCTGCGCCTGCACGCCGGTCATCTCCCCGCGATAGCCGTGCCGGGCGAGGTAGCCGTCGATCCAGCCCGGGATCAGCATGTTTCCGATGATCGCCTTCCAGGCCGAGGCCCCGATCCACACTTCCCGGGGCGCGTCGTGCGCCGCCCGGAAGACGTGCCGGGCGATGGCCCCCGGCTGGTAGATCGGCGGCACCGGCTCGAGCTTGCGTGGCAGCCGCGAGCGCGCCCAGTCGAATTGCGGCGTGTTCACGGCCGGAAGCTGTACCATCGTCAGGCGGACTCGGCTGCGGTCGTGGAGCAGCTCGCTGCGCAGGGAATCGACGAAGCCCCGCACGGCGGCCTTGGCGGCGCAGTAGCTTGCCTGGAGCGGGATCGACCGGTAGGCGAGCGCCGAGCCGACATGCACGATCGTGCCCCGGTCGCGCGGGACCATGTGGCGGAGGGCCGCCAGCGTGCCGTGCACCTGCCCCAGATAGGTCACCGCGGTGGCGCGGTGGAACTCGTCCGGGCTCGTCTCTTGAACGGGCGCGTAGACCGTCACCATCGCGTTGTTGACCCAGACGTCGATGCCGCCGAACGCCTCGGCCAGCGCGTCGGCGGCCTGGGCGACGGCCTCCGCGTCGGCGACGTCGGCCGCAAAGGCCAGGGCCCGGCCGCCG
This sequence comes from Methylobacterium oryzae, assembly GCF_021398735.1. NCBI lineage: Bacteria > Pseudomonadati > Pseudomonadota > Alphaproteobacteria > Hyphomicrobiales > Methylobacteriaceae > Methylobacterium > Methylobacterium oryzae. The sequence continues at coordinate 5,399,909 of NZ_CP090349.1, read as the reverse complement.
GCCCGCTCGACATCGCGGATCGTGCCCCTCAGCCCCGCCGGGCCGCGCGCGATCAGCCCCACGTTCCAGCCGTGCCGGGCGAATTCGTGGGCGACAGCCCGGCCGACGCCGGCGCTCGCGCCCGTGACCATGACCGTGCTGCGTCCGTTCCGGCTCGACATCGGGTTCCCAGCTGCGCGTGAAGTCCAGCGCCAACGCCCGAGACGGCGACTTTTTCCGCGGTCACGGGATTGCGAAGCCCGCGGGGCCGTATCGGCCCGTGTCGCGCCGACCGGCAGCGGCCGCGTTGCTTCGTCCGAAGGCGGCGGCCTATATACGGCGCGACCTCACAGCCGCGACGGCGGGGTTCCGCACGCCCGCCCGCGCCAACGAACAAAAGTCCGAACCGTCATGGCAGGCCATTCGCAGTTCAAGAACATCATGCACCGGAAGGGCCGGGTGGACGCGGTCCGCTCGAAGGTGTTCGGCAAGCTCGCCCGCGAGATCACGGTGGCGGCCAAGCTCGGCACGCCCGACCCGGCGATGAACCCGCGCCTGCGCGCCGCGATCCTGGCGGCCCGCGCCGAGAACATGCCCAAGGACAATATCGAGCGCGCCATCAAGAAGGCCGCCGGCGCCGACGGCGAGAACTACGAGGACATCCGCTACGAGGGCTACGGGCCCGGCGGCGCCGCGCTGATCGTCGAGGCACAGACCGACAACCGCAACCGCACCGCCTCGGACGTGCGCTCGGCCTTCACCAAGTCCGGCGGCAGCCTCGCCGAGACCGGGGCCGTCGCCTTCATGTTCGACCGCGTTGGCGTGATCGTCTACCCGGCCTCCGTGGCCGACGCCGACACGATGCTGGAGGCGGCGATCGAGGCCGGCGCCGACGACGTCAGCTCCGGCGAGGACGGACACGAGGTCATCTGCGCCCAGGATTCCTACGGCGAGGTCACCAAGGCCCTCGAGGCGCGCTTCGGCGAGCCCGCGCGCACGGGCCTGATCTGGAAGGCGCAGAACACCATCAACGTCGACGACGAGACCGGCGAGAAGCTCATCCGCCTCGTCGAGGTGATCGAGGACCAGGACGACGTCCAGAACGTCTACGTGAACTTCGCCCTGTCGGACGCGCTGGTGGCCAAGCTGCAGGCGTGAGGGGCACGGCCGGCGAGCCGGGAACGGACAGTCCCGGTCGCAGCCATGCCGGGCGCCCGCTCGCGCTCCGGATCCCGCTCGGCAATCCCGGACTGGCGAAGTCGGGGGTGGCGACGTGTTCGCCCTCCCGAGTTCCGGGCTCGCCCGTCAGGCGCCCGCGGCCGCGAGTTCGGCCCCGAAGCGGTCCTGCGCGTAGCGCTCCACCGAGAAGGTGTCGTCGGGCAGCTGCACCATGAAGCGCTCGGCCACCTCGGTCAGCACGATGTCGGGCCGGACGCGCTCGATATACGGCCAGTCCAGCGAGGTGCTCCAGACGAAGTGCACCTCGCGGAACGTCTCGGCCAGCATGATCGTCAGCATGTACGGCATGACGTGCGAGAAGGAATCGCCGAACAAGACCAGCCGGCGCGGGTCGGTGGCCTTGGCGTTCCCGTAGATCACGTGCGCACCGACATGCAGCGTGTGCAGCAGGCCGGCCTTCTCCCGGGCCTCGACGATCGGGCTGCCGTAGGTCCGGACCGCGTTCTGCTGCATCAGGACGGTGCGCGAGCGCGCCTGCCGGGGTGGATCGAAGGCGCTCCCCAGATCGCCGTCGTGGTCGGTCTCGAAGGACGGCCGCTCTCGCAGGTCCTGCCGCGGCTCGGCGCCCAGCGCCCGGCAGATCTCCGCGTAGGCGAGATAGCAGCCGTCGGCGGACCAGTGGGTGTCGGTCCGGCAGTAGAGGTCGGCCGCGTCGCGCTGCGCCCGCATCGGCGTCACCAGATCGATGCAGGTCTGCCGCCAGCGCTTCCGCCGGCGCCAGGCCGCGTACAGCCCGACCGGACCCGGGAAGCGGCCCGCCGGGGGCTCGCTGTGGAGGAGGCGGTAGGCCGGCGACGCGCTCGGCCGGATGGTGAGCCCGTCGAGCCGGTGATCGTAGATCATCAGCTTCTCCGGGGCGACGACGTGGCGGTACAGGATCCCCTGGGCGCGCAGGCGCCGCTCCCGCGTCGTCACGAGGCTGCGCCACTGCCAGATCAGCTCGGTCGTCTCCTCCGGCCGCTCGTACTGGCCGAGCACGTCGTTCGTGCCCGTCTTCAGGAACAGCCAGCCGTCCTGGCCGACATGGATGTGATCGGGCGTGCTCGAAGCCATGGCGCACTCGTGAGGCGGGTCGCCCGTTCCGGCGGCCGCCGATGTCGAATTCGGCCGCAAGGCGCGGGATGCCGGTGCGGCGGCGGACCGGCAGAGTGCCGCACGCGTCATCCACCACCCGGCAGGCCCCGTCATGCCCCTCCTCAAGGCCCGCGCCAAGCCGCATAGTACGGCTGCCATGAGCCCCGTTCCCGCGACAGACCCTGGCGATGCCGAGCGCTGGGCCGCCCTCGCCGCCCGCGACCCGCGGGCCGACGGCACCTTCGTGTACGCGGTCCGCACCACGGGCGTGTACTGCCGCCCGAGCTGCGCCGCGCGCGCGGCGCGGCCCGAGAATGTCAGCTTCCACCGGACCTGCGCTGAGGCCGAGGCTGCCGGCTTCCGGCCGTGCCGCCGCTGCCGCCCGGACGAGCCCGCCCTCGCCGAGCGCCGGGCCGAGGCGGTCGCCCGCGCCTGCCGCCTGATCGAGACGGCGGAGACGGTTCCGTCCCTCGCCGCGCTCGCCAGCGCCGCCGGCCTGAGCGCCTACCACTTCCACCGGGTGTTCAAGGACGCCACCGGCGTGACCCCCAGAGCCTACGCGGCCGCCCACCGCGCCGCCGCCGTGGCGCGGCGGCTGCCCGGGGCCGCCTCGGTGACGGAGGCGCTGTACGAGGCCGGCTACGCCGCCGCGAGCCGGTTCTACGCGGCGGGCGCGCCGCGCCTCGGCATGGCGCCCGCCGCCTACCGGACGGGCGGCGCGGACCTGCGCATCCGGTTCGGCATCGGCGCCTGCAGCCTCGGCGCGATCCTCGTCGCCGCCACCGAGGCGGGCGTCTGCGCGATCCTCCTCGGGGACGCGCCCGAGCCGCTCCTGCACGATCTCCAGGACCGCTTCCCCGCCGCGGAGATCGAGGGCGGCGACCCGGCCTTCGAGGGCTGGATGGCGCGGGTCATCGGGCTCGTGGAGGCGCCGGGCAGCGGCCTCGACCTGCCCCTCGACATCCGCGGGACGGCGTTCCAGCAGCGGGTCTGGACGGCGCTGCGCAAGATCCCGGTGGGATCCACCGCGACCTACGCGGAGATCGCCCGGGCGATCGGCCTGCCGACGGCGACGCGCGCGGTCGCGCAGGCCTGCGGGGCGAACCCGGTCGCGGTGGCCATCCCCTGCCACCGCGTCGTGCGCTCGGACGGTGCCCTGTCGGGCTATCGCTGGGGCGTCGCGCGCAAGCGCGCGCTGCTCGACCGGGAGGCGGAGGCCTGAAGTCCCTCCGTCCCGCGCGCGTCCGCGCTCCGCGCGGTCTGTTCTAGAGCCGCCTCCGATTGCGTTGCGACGGTGCGGGACGAAGGCCGATCCGGTCGAGACAGCCGCCCCACACCCCTCTCCCGCAGGGGAGAGAGGACCCACGCCTCGCTCGGCACGGGCCCGGCTACATTGTCGTCCCGACCGGGCGCGGCTCTAGCGCCGGCCGCCGCCCGGACCGCCAGGCCCGCCGAAACCACCGCCGCCGAAACCACCGCCGCCGAAGCCGCCCCCGCCCGGGCCCGGGCCGGGGCCCCCGGGCGAGCCGCCGAAGCCCCCGGGGCCGCCCGGGAACGCCCCGGGGCCTGCCGGCGGCGTGCCGCCGAAGCCGCCGCGCGGCGCTCCGAATCCGCCGGTACCCTCCGATCCGGGGACGACCGCGCCCCCCGGCCGGGTGTCGATCGCGGGGCCGCGCGGTTCGCCGATGCCGCCCAGGCCGCCCTGGCGGCCTCCGGGCTCGGCGCCGAAGCGGCCGGGCGCCTCGTCGGGGAGGTTGCGGAGGTCGAGCCGGTCGCGCTCCCGCTCGAACCGGGGGGCGTCCGGCCGCTGCGGCTCGGGCGCGATGCGGTCCTCGATCCGCAGCCGCTCCACCGTCAGGTCCCCGTCCCGCGCGATCGCCGCGGTCAGCACCGCCCGCACGCTCCCGGTGCGCGGAACCTGCGCGCCGGGGCGGCCCGCGACGGCGTAGCCCGCGCCGACGTCGAGCCTGCCGCTATCCCGGCCGATATAGGCCTCGATCGAGACCTGTTTCAGACCCGGCGGGAAGGGCAGACCGACCTGCGCGGCGTTGGTCACGGTGAGCACGCCGTTCGCCGCACGGCCCGTCACCAGGGCGCGCCGGCCCGGCGGCAGGGCGTCGGCGCCCGCGAGGCGGAGGCCGCCGATCCCGAGGCCGCCCGCGACCCGCCGCACCGGGCCGGCGACGCGGTCGGGCCCGGTGTCCCGCGGCTCGATCAGGCTCGCCACGATCACGCCGTCGGGCCGGCGCAGCCCGCTCACCGCGACTCGCGCGCCCGGCTGCCACGCGCCGCCGAGACCCGTGGTCGAGACCCGCTGGCCGAGCACTACGAGCCGCCCAGGCGCGACCGATTCCACCGTCCCGACCACTTCGCTCGTGACGTCGATCCGTCCCGTGGCGAGTCCGCCGCCCTCGGGCCGCGCCACCACGTGGACGACCTGACCGATCTTCAGGTGGGCGGCCTTCGCGGCCGTGCCGTCGATATGCACCTCCACCTCGGGCGGATAGGCGATGCGCAGGTCGTTGACGACGATCGAGCCGAAGCGTCGGATCGTGCCGATCACGCCGGTGCCGCCGATGCCGCGGTCGCCCTCGCCGAGGGGCCCGCTCTTCGGCGCGTCGGTCCGCATCATGCCGGTCCCGCCGATGCCCTGATCGCGCGGGGATTCCTGCGACCGGACGGTGCCGGGCAGAACGGTCGCGGCGCCCGCGAGCAGGCGCAGGACGAACCGGCGGTTGAGCGTGGCGCGCACCGGCCGGCCTCTCACCGCTCGTCCGCTCGCCGCGCCGGCGGCGCCGCTTCGGTGTAGACGTACAGGCCGAAGTTCCAGCGATGCGTGCCGCCGGGATCGGTCTGGCAGGCCGCGTGCGCTTCCCGGTTGGCCTGCTGCAGCGCCTCCATGGCGATCTCGCGGGCGCGCGCCTCGAGCCGGGTCGCGAGGTCCTCGGACAGCCCGTCGTAGTGGACCGCCCGCTCGAGGAAGCGCGGCGCGTCTCCGAAGATGTTGGCGACGGCGGCGGCGATATGGTCGTGCAGGTTGCGGCCGAAATAGTAGAGCTGGGGCCCCTCGGCGCCGTCGCCCCTCGGTACGTAGGCGGCCTCGGCCAGCACGATCCGGTCCTGCGGATCCGTGAAGGCCAGCCCGCGATCGAGCCACTCGTCGAGGACGGCGCGCGGCCGCAGGTCCCGCGTCACGCCCGCGACCAGCGACTCGAACGAGGGTGCGCCGCCCTCGGCCGTGCGCGGAAGTTTCAGGGGCTGGCCCTGCGCGTCGGTGAAGGCCGGGTCGGCGATCCAGCGGGCGATGATCCGGCTGGTGCGGGAGACGACCGCCGGGACGGCGCTGACCGGAGCACCGGCGCCTCGCAGGCGCCGAACCTCCTTGCGGTGGATGCCGGTGAGCAGGGAGACGCGGCTGTCGGTCTGCTCCTTTCCGGTGAGGGCGAAGTCGTACTCGGCGACGTTCACGTACAGCTCGCGCAGCAGGTCGGTGAGTGCTGGGAAGGTGATGCCGCGGGCGACGAGCAGGCGCACGAGGGGGCGCAGCAGCCGCGCCAGCGGCGCGTGCAGGCTGGCGCCCTCCCGCGGTGTATCGGCAGTATCAGACATGGCCGCATCGTGACGGCTCACGCTGTGGGACACAATCCCACCGCGTGCGAAGGCGCACGCTGGTCCCTCGATTTCGCGTTGACGTGGGATTTTTGCACACGTAAAACCATTTCGTGGTCAAATTTCCCACGAAATGCGGGGCCGGCCGATGACGATTGATACGCGAACGCTCGTGGCGATGCCCCTGCCGCCGCTCACGCTTCCCACCGCCCAGGCGCGACGGGCAAGCCTGGGTGATCCCCTTCCGCGGCTCCGACGCCTCGTCTGCGTCGTCGCCGCGCTCACACTGCCCGTCCTCGGGGTCGCCGTCGCGGAAACGGTCCACCGCGCCGGTTCACCGAGGGCGCCGCAGGCCGCCGCTCCCGCCACCCCCTCAGGCGGGGCGGCGGCACCCTCGGGCGCCGTCGGGCCCCGACGCGCCGCGAGAACCGTGAGGGTCGCGGCACGCACGGAAGAGAACCGCGAGGTCCGCTCTTGATCGCCCTGTCCGGTATCGACCGCGCACGAACCGCGCCGACCTGCGGTGGAGCGGCCATTCTCGATCTCGCCCTCTGCCTGATCCTGTCCGTGACCGTCGTCGGGCTGCTCCTCCTGGCCCTCTGATCCCGCGGCTCCGCCGCGCGCCGAACGAGATTTCCATGAACGCACGAACCTCCGCAGCCCTCGCGGGCGCCGCATGCGGCTGCCTGGCCCTCGCCGCCCAGGCGGCCGACCTGCCCCGCCGCGCGCCGCCGCCGCCACTGCCGTCGCTCCCGGTCTTCACCTGGACGGGCATCTATGCCGGCGTGAATGCGGGATACGCATTCCCGACCGGGAGCGGCGGCTTCACCGACCCGACCTACGGCACCGTCACGGGCGGCGGGCGGTCAGGCGGCTTCGCCGGCGGCGGCCAGATAGGCTACAATTACCAATTCACGCCGGGCTCCGGCGCCGTCGTCGGCGTCGAGGCCGACATCCAGGGCGCGGCCTTCGCCAAGGCGGACGCCGCCTATCTCGGCACCACGCCGTATTACAGTGTCCGACCGAGCCTCGACTATTTCGGCACGGTCCGCGCCCGGCTCGGCTACGCGTTCGACCGGGTCCTCGTCTACGGGACCGGCGGTTTCGCTTACGGCGGCGGGGCGCGCGCGACCGACGCGGGCGCCTACCCCTACACCCTGCCGTCGACCGACCGGACCGGATACGCGGCCGGCGGCGGCATCGAGTACGCCTTCACCGAGAAGCTCTCCGCCAAGGTGGAGGCGCTCTACCTCCATCTCGGCCGCGGAACGAACGCCGCCACGTACTACAACGCCAGTGTTCCGGCGTTTTATGGTGCCGGCAAACAGGACTCCGGGTTTGCGGTGGTTCGGGCCGGTGTGAATTACCGATTCTGAGCAATATTCGTTGGGCGATAGCTTGACGGAGCGGTCAAGCTGGGTCGCAATGCCCTGCATTCGGCTTCGCGAATCTGTCGGCCGCGCGAGCCTGTCCATGGCCGAGGGATGTCGGTGAGGCCGGATACCGCGCGGGTGCAGCCCCGCGGGACCGCGGATTCTCTCCGACAGGATCGGCCGTGAGCATGCCCAGCTCGACCTCCCTCACGACAATGCTGCTCGCCGTCGCGCTCGCGGCCTGCACCGTCCCGGCGCGGGCGCAGGAGATCGTGCCACCCGGGCCCGACGGGCGCGGCGCCATCCTGATCTACGGGAATTTCTGCGGCCCCGGCAGCCGCGGGCCCGGCTACCCGCCGATCGACGCGCTGGATCTCGCCTGCGCGCACCACGACGCGTGCTCGCCTGAGCCGGCCGCGGGAACGCTGCCGACCTGCGCCTGCAACGGCCGCCTCCGCGTCGAGGCGGGGCTCGTCGCCCGCGATCCGGCGGCGCCGGCCCGGACCCGCCAGACCGCGCAGTTCATCTCGGATTTCGCCGCGGCGCTGCCCTGCCAGTAGGGCGCACCACGGGGCCGCTCAGGCGGCGTCGGCCGGGTTGGCGGCTGCCTTCGGGCCGCCCTTGGCGACGCCCACCAGGGCCGGGCGCAGCACGCGCTCGCCGATGACGTAGCCCGCCTGCACGACCTGCACGACGGTGCCGGCCGGAACCTCCGCGTTCGGCACCTCGAACATCGCCTGATGGCGGTTCGGGTCGAACTTCTGGCCCTGCGGCTCGACGATCTTCACGCCGTGGCGCTCGAGGGTCTTGCCGAGGTCGCGCTCGGTGAGCTCGATCCCGTCGATCAGCCCCTTCAGGGCGCCGTCGGCCGTGGCCTTCGCGTCGGCCGGAACGCTGTCGAGGGCGCGGCGGATGTTGTCGGCGACGTTGAGCACGTCCCGGGCGAAGTTGGTCACCGCGTAGGCGCGCGCGTCGGCGACCTCGCGCTCCGTCCGGCGGCGCAGGTTCTCCATCTCGGCGAGGGTGCGCAGCGTCCGGTCCTTGAGCTCGTCGCGCTCGGCGGTCAGCAAGGCCAGGGCCTCCGCGACCGGATCGACGGTGGCCGACTCGCTGCCCTGACCCGCGGGCGCGGGATCCTGGGCCGCGCCGGCACCGGCTTCGACCGTGGTCTGGCGCTGGTCATCCTGAGGCATGTCGTTGCTCGTCATCACGTTTCAGTCGTGGGCGGGAATCGGTGAGGGATGGTGGAATCGGCGCTGATATCTGGCCACGGGGCCGCGAAATCAACCCGTACGCTCACGCCTCGCGCGGCGGCGGCGCCGCCACCAGCGCCTCCAGACCCTCGGCCTTCAGCGTCGCGACGTCGTGGGCGAACACGTCCATCACGGCGGCCCGGATCGCGGCCTGCCGGTCGGGCTGCGTCACCCGCGTGCCGGTGAGGTCGGTGACGTAGAAGACGTCCACGGCGCGCTCGCCGAACGTCGCCACATGCGCCGACGTGATGTTGAGCGACAGCCGGCTGAAGGCCGTGGTGAGCTCGTAGAGCAGGCCCGGCCGGTCGAGGCCGGTGATCTCCACCACGGTCTCCCGGCTCGACAGGGCGTTGTCGATGATGACGTCCGGCGGCACCGGGAAGGTCTTGGCGCGGGTGCTGGTCGGCGGGTGCTTGTCGGCCACGAGGTCGGCGATCTTGATCTCGCCCTTCAGCGCCCGCTCGATCGCCGCGGTGATGCGCTTGGTCCGACGCAGCTCGTCGTCGTCCCGCTCGAAGGCGCGCGAGATGAAGATCGTGTCGAGGGCGAACCCGTCCGTGGTGGTGAAGATCTGCGCGTCGACGATGTTGCTGCCGGCCGCGGCGCAGGCGCCGGTGACGATGGCGAGCAGGCGGGGATGGTCCGGCGAGTAGACCGTGATCTCGGTCACGCCCCGGACGGGATCGAGGGCGACGTCGGTCGCGCTGGTCCGCCCGTCGCGCACGACGTCGCGCAGGAAGATCGCGTTCTTGAGCTGGCGCGTGCCGTCGACCTTGAGCCAGTAGGCCTGGCTGTGGCGGGCCGCGTAGGCGTCGAACTCCTCCGAGCCCCAGCCGGGCAGCTGTTCCCGCAGGCCCATCTGCACGAGGCGCACCCGGTCGGTGCGGGCGATCTCGGAATGGCCGCCCGAGAGGTAGACCTCGGTCTCGTCGTACAGGGTGCGGACCAAGGTGCCCTTCCAGGCGGTCCAGACGCCGGGGCCGACGGCGGTGATGTCGGCCACCGTCAGGATGGTCAGGAGCTTCAGCCGCTCCAGGCTCTGCACGCTCGCGGCGAAGCGCTCGATCGTCTTGGCATCCGAGAGGTCGCGGCTCTGCGCGGTCATCGACATCAGCAGGTGGTGCTCCACGAGCCAGCGCACCGTCTCGGTCTCGGCCTGGTTCAGGCCGAAGCGCGGGCAGAGCTTCTCGGCGATGGCGGCGCCGGCGATCGAGTGGTCCTCCGGGCGGCCCTTGGCGATGTCGTGCAGCAGGATCGCCACGTAGAGCGCGGTGCGGTTGTGGATCGAGTGCACGAGGCGCGAGACCAGCGGGTAGGTCTCCTGGGCCCGGCCCGATTCGATGTCCGCCAGCACGCCGACCGTGCGCAGCAGGTGCTCGTCCACCGTGAAGTGGTGGTACATGTTGAACTGCATCATCGCGACGATGCGGCCGAAATCCGGGATGAAGCGGCCGAGCACGCCCGCCTCGTTCATCTCGCGCAGCGCCTCCTCCGGCGCGTTCCGCGAGGTCAGGATCTCGACGAACAGTCGGTTCGCCTCGGGGTCCACGCGCAGCGACGGGTTGACGAGGCGCAGGGACCGGTTGGCCAGCCGCTTGGCGTCCGGATGGATCGCGAGGTTGTGCCGGTCGGCGAGCCAGAACAGCCGGATGAGGTTGACCGGGTCGCGCTCGAAGGCGTCCTCCGCGCGCAGGTTCACCCGGCCGTGGTCGATCCAGAAATCCTCCGCCTCCATGGCGGTCGCCCGGAACCGGTCGCGGAACCGGCCGATCCAGCGGTCGAGAACCGGCGTGCGCTTGGCGTGGCGCGCCTCCAGCTCGGCGCAGACGATGGCGGTGAGATCGCCCACATCCTTGGCGATGCGGAAATAGGCCTTCATGAAGCGCTCGACGCCGGAGAGGCCGCCCCGGGCCTCGTAGCCGAAGCGCTCGGCGATCCGCGGCTGCAGACCGAAGGACAGGCGCTCCTCGGCGCGCTTCGTGGCGAAGTGCATGTGGCAGCGCACCCGCCACAGGAACTCCTCGCAGCGCTCGAACAGCGCGTACTCTTCCGGGGTGAACAGGCCGGCGCTGACGAGCTCGATCTGGTCGCGGACCCGGTAGGTGTACTTGGCGATCCAGAACAGCGTGTTGAGGTCGCGCAGGCCGCCCTTGCCGTCCTTGACGTTGGGCTCGACGAGGTAGCGCGAGGTGCCGGCCTTGGAGACGCGCAGGTCGCGCTCGCGCAGCTTCGCCTCGACGAACTCGGCGGCGGATCCGACCACCAGCTCGGCGTCGAAGCGCGTCACGAGCTCCTCGTAGAGCACCCGGGTGCCGAACAGGTACCGCGCCTCCAGCAGGGCCGTCCGGATCGTCATGTCGGCCCGCGCCTCGCGCAGGCACTCCTCGACCGAGCGGGTGGCGTGGCCGACCTTCAGTTTCAGGTCCCACAGGACGTAGAGCATCCCCTCGACGACGCTCTCGGACCACGCGGTCTGCTTGTAGGGCAGCAGGAACAGCAGATCGATGTCCGATCCCGGCGCCATCGTGCCCCGGCCGTAGCCGCCGGTGGCGACCACCGCGAGCTGCTCGCCGGTCGACGGGTTGTCGTTGGGATAGAGCCGCCAGACCACGGCGTCGTGGATCGCCCGGACCACCGCGTCGGTAAGATTCGACAGGGTCTGCGCGCACAGCAGCCCGTTGCGGTCCTCGAGGAGCTGCGCCTCGGCGGCCCGGTGGCCCTCCTCGATCACCCGGCGCAGCTGCGGCACCAGCGCGGCCCGGAGCTTCGTGGGCTCGCGGGCCTCGCGGTCGAGGTTCTCGAGAACCGTATCGAGGGCGGCGACGGGATCGAACATGGTTCCCGTTAGCATGATATCCCTAAGCCGCCAGCCATGCGGCGCCCGCCGCTACTCCGCGGCCGGCAGATCGAGGGCGAGCAGCCGGGCCGTGCGGTTGCGGGTCGCCGCCCGGGGCTCGGTCTCGCTCGTCTGCCGCCGCGCGTCGGCGATGGCCGCGTGGACGCCGTCGACCGCCAGGATCAGCGCGCTGACCGTCCGCGCGTCGATGCTGCGCTCGCGGGCGTAGCAGACCACGTCCGCCACCAGCCCGTCGGTCTCGATCGCGATCGCGTCGAGTTCGGCGGCGCTGGTCGCCGCGCGCACCTCGCGCATGATGTCGAGGAGCCGGTCGAGGACGAAGTCGACCCGCTCCCGGCGCTTGCGGGCGAGGCGCTGGCCGAGCCACGCGAAGCCGGAGCCGATCGTGCCGCCGAAGAAGGCGAACAGGTAGATGTAGTCCTCGTAGCGGTCGAGGAAGGTCTGCTGCTCGCGCTCGAAATAGTCGACGGCGCCGGGGTGGTTCGGCAGGCGCGCCGAGGTCGCCGCCACCGTCGTGTCGAAGTCCGGCGCCTTCATCAGCTTGGCCACCGGCGCGGTCGAGGCGAGCCGCGAGCGCCACTCGAACAGGTGCTGCGTCGCAGAGGCGACCGCGACGCGGCTCACCGTGCCGCGGGCCATCAGGCGATAGGAGGCGCCGACGGTCTTGACCTCCTCGTCGGGCCGCTTCGGGCGGCCGCCGAAGGTGCCGGCCGGGATCGTCACCGACTGCAGCTCGGGGAAGCGCTGCAGGATCGCGTCGCCGTCCGGGATCGAGACGAAGCCGATCTTGCGGTCCGGCGCGCCCAGCTCGACGGCGCGGACGACCGCGGCCGCCGGCTTGGAGGCCGGGCTCGCGATCACCGCCACCGCGTCGACCCGCTTCTCGGTGAGTGCGGCCGTGACGTCACCGACCTTCAGCGGCACCACGACCACGTGGCCGGGCTCCGCCTCGGCGGCGTGGCCGGCCTCCGGCGCGTCCTCGCCCACGATGTCCGGCACGAGGTCGTAGAAGGACAGGAGGTTCGTGAGGAACGACAGGTCAGCGCTGTGACGGACCACGATGCCGAGCCGCTTGCGCGCCAGGGCCGGCACGTCGTCGAGATCGGCCGCCTCCGGCGCCGCGATGACCAGGGCCTCGTCGTGCAGGATCGCCAGGGTCAGCCCGTTCTCGGGCAGGAACACGTCCGGCCGCACCACCGCGAGGTCAGCCTTGTTGCGCTGGAGTGCCAGGGCGCTGTCGCGCACGTCGCCGTAGCGCACCACCTTGAGACGGACGTCCTCCCGGGCCCGGTCGAGGGCGCCGGCATAGGCCTCGATCAGCGCGGCCTCGGGCCCGTCCTGGGGGCCGACCGCCACCGTCAGGGTGTTCGGGCGCGACAGGTAGACGATCGCGGCCGCGGCCGCGGCGAGCCCCAGGGCCACGAGGACCAGGAGCCACTCGCGCCGCATCAGTACGGCCGCCGCGCCGTGCAGCCGCAGGCGCCATCGGCCCTGCGGAGTGCCGGGCGAAGAACGGTGGTTCGGGCCATGGCCGAGCCTGTCGCGTTGCGCGCGTTCCATACCTGAGTCATGGAACGCAAACCTGTCGAGATCGTGAAGAACCGGTGAAATCTCCATTCGTTGCAGGATCCGCGCCAGAAGGTCGCGACCGCGAGATCAAGCCGCCCGGCCCCGTGAGCCCGGCCTGGCTGGAGCGTGCGGCGCTCCACTATCTGGAGCGCTACAGCGCCTCGACCGATATGCTGCGCCGGACGCTCGCGCGCCGCGTCCAGAAGCGCGCGCGGGCCCGGGGCGAGGATCCCGAACGCTTCGCCGACCTCGTGACGGCGACCGTCGCGCGGGCGGTGTCGGCCGGCCTCGTGGACGACGCGCGCTTCGCCGATACCCGCCTCGCCACCCTGCGGCGTCGCGGCACCTCGACCCGCGGCGTCTCGGCCAAGCTCGCCGCCAAGGGGATCCCGCGCGACGTCGTGGAGGCCGCCATGCTGGCTGAGCGCGACGCCCTGCCGGACGGGGAGGCGGACGCGATCGAGGAGCAGGCCGCCCAGGCCTACGCCAAGCGGCGACGCCTGGGACCGTATCGCCGACCGGACCAGCGGGCGACGCACCGCGACCGCGACCTCGCCGCCCTGGCCCGGGCCGGCTTCGCCTACGGCCTCGCCCGCCGTGTGGTCGACCGGGAGCCCGACGAATCCGGCGAGCCCGACGCGCCTGCGTGACGGGTGCGGCATCGCGGCCCGGGGTGAACGCCGCGCCGGCCTTGCACCTTCGGCCACGTTGTTCATTGTCTGTTCGATGGACGAGACCCTGGCCAAGAAGCTGCGCATCCTCGCGGACGCCGCCAAGTACGACGCCTCCTGCGCCTCCTCGGCCGCGCCGAAGCGGGCGGCCGGCAAGGACGGGCTCGGGTCGACCACCGGCGCCGGGATCTGCCACGCCTACACGCCCGACGGGCGGTGCGTCTCGCTCCTCAAGATCCTGCTGACGAACTGGTGCCTGTTCGACTGCGCCTACTGCGTGAACCGGCGCTCCTCGAACGTGCGGCGGGCGAAGTTCACCGTGGAGGAGGTCGTGAACCTCACCCTGAACTTCTACCGGCGCAACTACATCGAGGGGCTGTTCCTCTCCTCCGGCATCATCAAGTCGCCGGATCACACGATGGAGCTGCTGACCCGCGTGGCGAAGTCGCTCCGGCGCGACCACGGTTTCGCCGGCTACATCCACCTTAAGTCGATCCCGGAGGCGAGCCCCTGGCTGATCGAGGAGGCGGGCCTCTACGCCGACCGGCTCTCGATCAACGTCGAGCTGCCGACTGAGGCGAGCCTGGAGCGGCTCGCGCCCGAGAAGGACGGCGCCGCGATCCAGGGGGCGATGGCGCAGATCGGCGAGCGCATCGTGCAGGCCAAGGCCGAGAAGCGCCGCTTCTCGCCGGCCGGCCACTCGACGCAGGTGATCGTCGGGGCGGACACCACCACCGATGAGGCCCTGATCCGCAAGAGCGCGCTCCTCTACGGCAGCGTTGGCCTGAAGCGGGTCTACTACTCTGCCTACAGTCCGATCCCGGACGGCTCAGCGATCCTGCCGCCGAAGCCGCCGCCGCTCCAGCGCGAGCACCGGCTGTACCAGGCCGACTGGCTGCTCCGGTACTACGAATTCACCCCCGACGAGGTGGCCGACGCCTCCGAGGGCGGGATGCTCGCCCTCGACATCGACCCGAAGCTCGCCTGGGCGCTGAAGCACCGGGACAAATTCCCCGTGGACGTGAACCGCGCCGACCGGGAATGGCTGCTGCGGGTGCCGGGGCTCGGGGCGCGGGCGGTCGACAAGATCGTCAGGGCGCGCCGCCACGCGACCCTGCGCCTCGATGACGTCGCCCGGCTGACCTCCGGATTGAAGCGGGCGCGGCCGTTCCTAGTGGCCGCCGACCATCGGCCGGTCGGGCTCACCGACCGGCTCGACCTGCGGACGCGGCTGGTCGAGCCCGCGGCGCAGCTGAGCCTGTTCTGATGGGGGCGGGGCACGCGCCGTTTCCGTCTGCCTCCGTGGAGAGAGGGGATGCGCGGTCGCCGCGCGCCGTCGCGCTGCGCCCCGGCGCCGATCTCGACGGTTTCCGCAAAGCCGCCCGGAGCCTCGTCGCGCAGGGCGTCGCCCCCGAGGCCGTGACGTGGTCGGTGACGGATGCGCCCGGCCTGTTCGGCGGCGACGCGGAGCAGGCCGCCGGGACGCCGCTTGTCCTGCCGAAGGCCGTCGCCACCTTGATCCCGCAGGTCATTCCCCACCGCGATCCGGAGCGCTACGGCCTGCTCTACGCGCTGATCTGGCGCGTCTGCCGCGGCGAGCGGCACCTGATGGAGATCGGCAGCGACCCGCTGGTCCACCGCCTGCACCGGATGGCGAAGGCGATCGGGCGCGACCTCCACAAGATGCACGCCTTCCTGCGTTTCCGCCGGGCGGAGGGACCGGACGGCGAGCGCTACGTCGCGTGGTTCGAGCCGGACCACCACATCCTCGAGGCGGCGGCACCGTTCTTCGTCGACCGCTTCCGCGGGATGCGCTGGTCGATCCTGACGCCCGAGGGCTCGGCCCACTGGGACACCGAGACCCTGACTTTGGGGCCGCCCGGCGACCGCGCCCATCTTCCGGAGGGCGACGGCTTCGAGGCCGGCTGGCAGACCTATTACGAGAGCACGTTCAACCCGGCCCGCACCAACCTGAAGGCGATGCGGGCGGAGATGCCCAAGAAGTACTGGCACAACATGCCCGAGACGGCTGCGATCCCGGCCCTGGTCCGGGCGGCGGCCGGGCGAACCGAAGCCATGATCGAGAGGGAGCCGACCTTGCCCACACGCCGCGAACCCGCCCGGGCCGTCGCCGCCATGGCCGACCAGGATCCCAAGAGCCTCGACGAGCTGAACGCGATCATCCGCCGGACCGAGCCGCTGGTTCCGGGGGCCACCCAGGCCGTGCTCGGCGAGGGGTCGGTCGGGGCGACGGTGGCCTTCGTGGGCGAGCAGCCCGGCGACCAGGAGGACCGGCAAGGCCGGCCCTTCGTCGGGCCCGCCGGCCAGTTGCTCTCCCGCGCCATGGCGGAGGCCGGGCTCGACCGGGGCGCGAGCTACCTGACGAACGCGGTCAAGCACTTCAAGTTCGAGGAGCGCGGCAAGCGCCGCATCCACCAGAAGCCGACAGCCGGCGAGGTCAGCCATTACCGGTGGTGGCTCGACCGGGAGCTCGAATTCGTCGGCCCGAAGCTCGTCGTGGCGCTCGGCGCGACCGCCCTGCTGGCGCTGACCGGCAAGGCGATCCCGATCACCCGGGCGCGCGGCCCGTTCCGCTTCGACCGGCACGACAACCGATTCCAGGGCTTCATCACGGTCCACCCGTCCTACCTGCTCCGGTTGCCGGACGAGGCGAAGGCGGAGGCCTACGCGGCCTTCGTGGACGACCTGCGCCGGGTGGAGGCGCTCGGGCGCGAGTTGGCGGCCTGATCCTCCTCTGCCGCGCTTCTGCTATGCTGGCGGCCGCCGATTCCCTCCGGTCCCGCCGCCATGGACAAGCTCGCCGCCCTCGATATCCTGCGCGCCAACGAGGCGGAACTGCGCCGCCGCGGCGTTCTCCACGCGGCTCTGTTCGGTTCGGTCGCCCGGGGGGAGGCGCGGGCCGACAGCGATCTCGACGTGATGATCGAGATCGATGTGTCCGTCGTGGGCGGTCTCTTCGGCTATGTCGGCCTGTGCCACTTCATCGATGATCTCTTTCCGATCCGGGTCGACGTGGCGGATCGGGCGGCCCTGAAGGATCGGGTTCGCACGCACGCGGAGCGCGATGCCATTTCCGCCTTCTGAACGCGAGCGGGCCGCCTGCGCCGACATGATCGCCAACGCGGAGCGCGTTGCCCGCTTCGTGGCGGGATTCACGCTCGAGACGTTCGAGGCAGACGAACGCACCCACTTCGCGGTCGTGCGCTGCCTGGAGATCATCTCGGAGGCGAGCCGCCGATTGAGCGCCGAGACGAGAGCCCGATATCCCGCCGTGCCGTGGCGTCAGATCGCGGATGCGGGGAACTTTTATCGCCACAGCTATCATCGGGTGACGCTGGACATCGTCTGGCTCACCGTCCACCACGAGTTGCCCGTCCTCGTCGCGGCCTGCCGCGCCGAGCTGGACCGCGCGCCCGACTCCTGATCGCCCCGAGCCGCCTGAGCCCATGACCGACTCGAAGCCCGACTCGAGCCCCGAGACCAAGCCCGTCGGACCCGGCGATCAGGTGATCCTGGTCGACGGCTCGTCCTTCATCTTCCGGGCCTATTTCCAGTCGATCAACCAGGACCAGAAGTACAATTCGCGCCCCTCCGACGGGCTGCCCACCGGCGCCGTGCGGCTGTTCTGCACCAAGATCGCGCAGTTCCTGCAGGACGGCGCCGCCGGCACCATGCCGAGCCATCTCGGGATCGTCTTCGACAAGTCGGAGGGCTCGTTCCGCAAGGAGATGTTCCCCGACTACAAGGGCCACCGCCCGGACGCGCCCGACGACCTGAAGCGCCAGATGCCGCTGATGCGCGACGCGGTGCGCGCCTTCGGCCTGCACGCGGTGGAGCTGGAGCGCTACGAGGCCGACGATCTCATCGCCACTTACACCCGCCAGGCCGAGGCGCGGGGCGCGGGCGTCATCATCGTCTCGTCCGACAAGGACCTGATGCAGCTCGTCGGGCCGCAGGTGCGGTTCTACGATTTCGAGTCGGGTGCCAAGGGCAAGCCCGGCTACCGGCCCGAGCGCAACCTCGACGTCGAGGCGATCGTCGCCAAGTGGGAGGGCCTGCAGCCGAACCAGATCGGCGACGCGCTGGCGCTCATCGGCGACACCTCCGACAACGTGCCGGGCGTGCCCGGCATCGGCCTGAAGACGGCCGCGGCGCTGATCAAGGAGTTCGGCAGCCTCGAGGCCCTGCTGGAGCGGGCGGGCGAGATCAAGCAGCCCAAGCGGCGGGAGACGCTGCTCGCCAACGTCGATCAGGCCAAGCTGTCGCGCAGGCTCGTGGCGCTGATGGAGGACGTGCCCGTCCCGGTGCCGCTGGACGACCTCTGCGTGCCCCAGCCCAATCCCGAGAAGCTGGTCGGCTTCCTGAAGGCGATGGAGTTCAACACGCTGACGCGCCGCATCGCCCAGATGCTGCACGTCGATCCCGAGGCGGTGAAGCCCGATCCGCGCCTCCTGCCGGGCGCCCGGCCGCACGGCTACGGCAACGCCGCCGGGGGCAGCGACGCGGTGCCGTTCTTCGGCGATTCCGTGCCGCCGGATCCCGAGACCGCGGCCGCCGGGGCCGAGCGACCGCCGGGCGCCGCCCCGCCGGAGGGCGGCGAGATCGATCCCTTCGCCGACCTCGACCTGCCGGACGCGCCCGCCAAGCCCCGGGCGCCCGTCGAGGCGACACCCGGCAACGTGGTGGCGGCACGGGCCGCGGAATCCGTGGCGCCGTTCGACACCGCCGCCTACGAGACGGTCTCGTCGCTGGAGCAGCTCGACGCCTGGATCGCCGAGGCCGAGGAGGCCGGCGTGATCGCGGTCGACACCGAGACCGACTCGCTCGATGCCCACAGGGCCGGCCTCGTCGGCGTCTCGCTGGCGGTCGCCACCGGCCGGGCCTGCTACATCCCGCTGGCCCACGTCCAGGCCGCCAAGGTGCAGGCGGACGCCACCGACCTGTTCGGCGAGGGCGCCGCGCCCTCCGACGTGGTCGAGCCGGTGCCGGGCCAGATCCCCCTGAAGGAGGCCGTCGCCCGGCTGAAGCCGCTCCTCGAGCACCCCGGCGTCCTGAAGGTCGGCCAGAACCTCAAATACGACTGGGTGGTGCTCGCCCGCTACGGCATCGAGGTCGCGCCGTTCGACGACACGATGCTGATCTCGTACGTGCTCGACGCCGGCAAGGGCGGCCACGGCATGGACGAGCTGGCCCGCCGGCATCTCGGCCACCAGCCGATCACCTTCTCGGACGTGGCCGGCACCGGCCGCAACAAGGTGACGTTCGACCGCGTCGCCATCGACAAGGCCACCGCCTACGCGGCCGAGGACGCCGACGTGACCCTGCGCCTGTGGCGGATGATGAAGCCGCGCCTCGTGGCCGAGCACCGGGTCGCCGTCTACGAGACCCTGGAGCGGCCCCTGCTGCCGGTGATCGCCCGGATGGAGCAGCGCGGCATCCGCGTCGACCGGGAGATGCTGAGCCGCCTGTCCGGGGATTTCTCGCAGATCCTCGTCCGCCTGGAGGAGGAGATCCAGGAGGATGCCGGGGAGAAATTCTCGGTCGGCTCGCCGAAGCAGATCGGCGACATCCTGTTCGGGAAGATGGGTCTGCCGGGGGCCAAGAAGACGCCGTCGGGCCAGTGGGCCACGCCCGCGACCCTGCTGGAGGAGCTGGCCCAGGCGGGCCACGAGCTGCCCAAGAAGATCCTGGAGTGGCGGCAGCTCTCGAAGCTGAAATCCACCTACACGGACGCGCTCCAGGCCCATGCCGACCGCGAGACGGCGCGGGTCCACACCTCGTTCTCGCTGGCGGCGACCACCACGGGCCGGCTGTCCTCCTCCGAGCCGAACCTGCAGAACATCCCGATCCGCACCGAGGAGGGTCGCCGGATCCGCCGCGCCTTCGTGGCGGCGCCCGGCAACCGGCTGATCTCGGCCGACTACTCGCAGATCGAGCTGCGGCTGCTGGCCCACATGGCCGACATCCCGGAGCTCCGGAAAGCGTTCGAGGACGGGATCGACATCCACGCGGCGACCGCCTCGGCGATGTTCGGCGTGCCGCTCAAGGCGATGACGCCCGACCTGCGGCGCCGGGCGAAGACCATCAACTTCGGCATCATCTACGGCATCTCGGCCTTCGGCCTCGCCGACCGGCTCGGCATCGGCCGCGAGGAGGCCTCGGCGTTCATCAAGCAGTATTTCGAGCAGTTCCCGGGCATCCGGGACTACATCGAGACCACCAAGAAGAGCTGCCGCGACAAGGGCTACGTCACCACCCTGTTCGGCCGCGTGTGCCACTACCCGCAGATCCGCTCCAACAACCCCTCCGAGCGCGCCAGCGTCGAGCGGCAAGCGATCAACGCGCCGATCCAGGGCTCGGCCGCCGACATCATCCGGCGGGCCATGACGCGGATGGAGGCGGCCCTCGCCGCGAAGAAGCTCAGGGCGCGCATGCTGCTGCAGGTGCACGACGAGCTGGTGTTCGAGGCGGCCGAGGACGAGGTGGAGCGGACGATCCCGATCATCCGCGGCGTCATGGAGGAGGCGCCGGCGCCGGCCCTGACCCTGAAGGTGCCGCTGGTGGTCGAGGCCAACGCGGCGGGCAACTGGCAGGAGGCGCATTGACGGGTCGGACCGAGGCTCAGCCGGCCGTCTTCGCGAGCGGAGCGAGGCGATCCCGTCGGCGCCGCGCTTGCCGACGTCCCGTAGCCCTGGGTCGCTTCGCTCCGCTCGCGAGGACGGCGGCGCGCTGAGACGACGTCGTCGAACCGCGACCGGGCAGCTTGGAGATGCCGCCGAAGACGGTCATACGCCGTACGCCCATGACCTGCATTGCTCAGAGCCCGTGACCGACCCCTTCCCCTTCCTCTCCGGCGGCGGCGAGGCCGCGCGGATGATCCGCGCGCGCGACTGGTCGGGTCATCCCCTGGGGCTTCCGGAGACGTGGCCGGCGGAGTTCCGTGCGGCCCTGTCGCTCGTCCTCAACTCGCCGGAATCGATGATCCTGGCCTGGGGGCCCGACCTCCACTTCTTCTTCAACGACACCTACTTCCCGCTGCTCGGTCCGCGGCTGCCCTGGGCGATGGGCGAGCGGTTCGACGTGGTCTGGGCCGATGCCTGGGATCAGGCCAAACCGATCATCGACGCCGCCATGGCGGGCCGTCCGGAGCGCTTCGTCGATCTGCCGTGGCAGCTCGACACCGACCGCGGCGCCCGGGAGACGTGGTGGACCTTCTCGTACTCGCGGGTTCTCGACGCCGAGGGCCGGGTCGCCGGCCTGTTCATCCTCACCAACGAGACCACCGGCCGGGTCCTGGCGGACGCCGCCCTCAAGGAGAGCCAGGGCCGGCTGGAGGCCGCCCTGGCCGAGTTGCGCCAACTCAACGCCACGCTGGCGCAGCAGGTCGAGGAGCGCACGGCCGACCGCAACGCCCTGTGGACGCTCTCGTCCGACATGATGCTGCGCTGCCTGTTCGACGGGACGATCACCGCGGTGAACCCAGCGTGGACCGAGGTGCTGGGCTGGCGCCCGGACGAGCTGATCGGAACGAAGCTCATCGCCTTCGTCCACCCGGACGATCTCGACCGCACCGTCGAGGGCGCGCGCCAGCTCTCCGCGGGGTCGAGCCTCGCGCGCTTCGACAACCGCTACCGCCACCGGGACGGCGGCTATCGCTGGATCAGCTGGGCGGCCCGGCCCGGGGAGGGCGTCATCAACGCCGTCGGCCGCGACTTCACCGCGGAGCGCGAGCGCGCCGACGCCCTGGCCGCCGCCGAGGAGGCCCTGCGCCAGTCGCAGAAGATGGAGGCGGTCGGCCAGCTGACCGGCGGCATCGCCCACGACTTCAACAACCTGCTCGCCGGCATCTCCGGCTCGCTGGAGCTGATCCAGACCCGGCTCGGCCAGGGCCGCGTCATGGACGTCGACCGCTACATCAACGCCGCGCAGGGGGCCTCGAAACGGGCCGCGGCGCTGACCCACCGGCTGCTCGCCTTCTCGCGTCGCCAGACCCTCGACCCGAAGCCCACCGACGTGAACCGGCTGGTGGCCGGCATGGAGGAGCTGATCCGCCGCACCGTGGGCCCCGCCGTGGTGGTCGAGGTCGTGGCGCCGCCCGGCCTCTGGCCGGCCCTGGTCGACCCGCCGCAGCTCGAGAACGCGCTCCTCAACCTGTGCATCAACGCCCGGGACGCGATGCCGGAGGGCGGGCGCATCACGATCGAGACCGCCAATGCGTGGCTCGACGAGCGCGCCGCCCGGCGCCACGACATGCCGCCGGGCCAGTACCTGTCGCTGTGCGTCACCGACACCGGCAGCGGTATGGCGCCGGAGATCGTCGGCAAGGTGTTCGAGCCGTTCTTCACCACGAAGCCCCTGGGGCAGGGCACCGGCCTCGGCCTGTCGATGATCTACGGCTTCGCGCAGCAATCCGGCGGCCAGGTGCGGATCCACTCGGAGGTCGGCAGGGGCACGACGGTCTGCCTGTACCTGCCCCGCCACCGCGGCGCGGTCGCCGAGGAGGACGCGCACGCCGCCGTCGGCGCGCCGCCGCGGGCCGCGCCGGGCGAGACCGTGCTGGTGGTCGACGACGAGCCGACCGTCCGCATGCTGGTCACCGAGGTGCTGGAGGATCTCGGCTACACGGCGATCGAGGCCGCCGACAGCGCGGCCGGCCTCAAAGTGCTGCAATCCGACGTGCGCATCGACCTGCTGGTGTCCGACATCGGATTGCCGGGGGGCATGAACGGGCGCCAGATGGCCGAGGCCGGGCGGCTCACGCGGCCGGGCCTCAAGGTCCTGTTCGTCACCGGCTACGCCGAGAGCGCGGTCTTCGGCAACGGGCCCCTCGAGGCCGGGATGCAGGTCATCACCAAGCCGTTCGTGGTGGAGGTGCTGGGCGCCCGCATCCGCGAGATGATCGGAACGGCTTGACCGCACCGTCGGTTCGGGCCTGATCGGCCGGGAAACGCCGGGGAGGAGGGACGCCATGCGGGCGCTGCTGTGCACGAGGCTCGACGGGCCGGAGCATCTGGAGATCGTCGAGCGGCCCGACCCGGTGCCGGGCCCCGGGCAGGCGCTGGTGCGGATGCGGCTGGCGGCCCTGAACTTCTTCGACACGCTGATCACCGCCGGGCGCTACCAGGTGAAGCCGACCCTGCCGTTCTCGCCGGGCGGCGAGGGGGTCGGCGTGGTCGAGGCGCTGGGCGAGGGCGCCGCGGGCGTGTCCGTGGGCGAGCGGGTGATCGTCCATGCCGGGCACGGCTGCTGCGCGGAGCTGATCGCCCTCGACGCCGCCCGGCTCACGCCGGTGCCGGACGCCGTGCCGGACGAGCAGGCGGCCGGGCTG
Organism: Methylobacterium oryzae; assembly: GCF_021398735.1. Classification (NCBI taxonomy): domain Bacteria; kingdom Pseudomonadati; phylum Pseudomonadota; class Alphaproteobacteria; order Hyphomicrobiales; family Methylobacteriaceae; genus Methylobacterium; species Methylobacterium oryzae. The sequence continues at coordinate 5,376,936 of NZ_CP090349.1, read as the reverse complement.
ACCATCACCTACGGCACCTCGCTGCACGCCCTGGCGAACCGCGCGCGCCTGCGGCCCGGCGAGTGGCTGGCGGTCCTCGGCGCCTCCGGGGGCGTCGGCCTCGCCGCCGTCGAGCTCGGCCGGCTGATGGGCGCCCGGGTGATCGCCTGCGCCTCCTCGGAGGAGAAGCTATCGGTCGCCCGCGCCCACGGCGCCGAGGCGGGCGTGGTCTACGACCCGGCGACGCTCAAGGACGAGCTGCGCCGGATCTCGGGCGGCGGGATCGACGTGGTCTACGACGCGGTCGGCGACGCCTACGCGGAGCCGGCCCTGCGGGCGCTCGGCTGGCGCGGGCGCTTCCTCGTGATCGGCTTCGCCGCCGGCGCCATCCCGCGGCTGCCGCTGAACCTGATGCTCCTCAAGGAACTCGACGTGCAGGGCGTCCACTGGGGCGCCTTCCTGGACCGAGAGCCGGAGGCGCACCGGGCCGATCAGCGCCGGCTCCTCGACTGGGTCGCCGCGGGCAGGCTCACCGCGCAGGTCCACGGCGTCTACCCGCTGGCGGAGTACCCGGAGGCCTTCGGCCTCCTGACCCGCCGCGCGGCGGTGGGCAAGGTGCTGCTGCGGCCCTGACCCGGGGCGCGGCCGCCCGCCTCAGCCCGGATCGGCGCGCGACCCGCAGCGCGGCGTCGGCGGGCGACGCGCTATGCGTTCCGCGCCGATCTGCGGCGCAGATCGCTGCCGCAGTAGAGGTTGCGGAAAAATCTGTCTTTCATCTTCATGCATCCCGACGCGACGTTGTCGTTCTCTGTGGTGCCCGAGATGAGACTGCGAAGAAGTATCGTATCGAAGCTGATACTGCCCTCGATCGTCGGATTTCTGCTTTTCCTGGCAAGCTCGGCCGTCGGCTTGATGCAGATACAGGCCATCAACGCCGCCGCCGTGGAGACCCGCGACGTCTGGGTGCGCAAGGACAACGATCTCCATACGATTCGATTCCTGATGCTGCGGTACCACACGACGACGATCCGCAAGGTGGTCGCCGTCGACGACGGTGAGAACCGGGGCCTCGATGCCGAGTTCGTCGAGATGGATCGGTCCATCCCCGAGGCCTTCCAGAGCTACCGCGCGCGCGCGACGACGCCCCGGGAGCGCGCGCTCTGGGACGCGTTCGAGGGGCGGTGGAAGGTCTATCGCGTCGCCCAGGAGGCGATCCTCGCGCCGCTCAGGCGCGGCGACCGGAACGCGGCCCGCGACGCCATCGCGCCCGCCCGCCCGCCGCTCGTGGCCGCCTTCGATGCCCTGGCGGATCTCGCCCAGGTCACCGCCGAGGGCACGAACGTCTCGGTCCAGCGCTCCGAGGACGCGTTCCGGACGGCGTGGTCCGTCACCGTCGCGCTCGCGGTCATCGGGTTGCTCCTGACCGGCGCGGCGGTCTGGTGGGTCTGGCACCGGGTCGCCCGCCCGATCCGGTCCCTGGCCGGAACCATGGGCCGGCTCGCGGCCGACGACCTCGACGCGGCCGTCGGCGGTTCCGAGCGCGGGGACGAGATCGGCGTCATGGCGGCGTCCGTCCAGGTCTTCAAGGACGGCCTGATCCGGGCGCGCACGCTCGAACACGACGCCGCACAGGCCCGCGCCACGGCCGAGGCGGAGCGGCGGAGCGGCATGCACCGGATCGCCGACGCCTTCGAGGGCACGGTCGGCGGCATCATCGGCACGGTCTCGACCGCCGTCGCCGCGCTGCAGGACACGGCCTCGGCCATGAACGAGGCGGCCGCCGACACCGCCGATCGCTCCATCCGGGTGGCGAGCGCGGCCGAACGCGCCGCCAGCACCGTCAGCGTCGCGGCGGCGGCGGCCGAGGAACTCGGCGCCTCCGTCCAGGAGATCGGCCGCCAGGTCGCGGGTTCGACGGAACTGACACAGTCGGCGGTCGCGGACGCCGCAGCGACCGCTCACTTGGTTCAGGATCTGAACGGGGCGGCGATCCAGATCGGTCATGTCGTGACCCTGATCTCGACCATCGCCGAGCAGACGAATCTCCTCGCGCTGAACGCCACGATCGAGGCGGCGCGGGCCGGCGCGGCGGGCCGCGGCTTCGCCGTCGTGGCCGCGGAGGTCAAGGAACTGGCCGGTCAGACCGCGCGGGCAACCGACGAGATCGGCGGCCACGTCGCCCGGATCCAGTCTTCCACCGGCGACGCCGTCACGGCGATCGGACGCATCGGCGGTCGGGTTCAGGAACTCAGCGCGGTGGCGACGCGGATCGCCAGCGCCGTGGAGCAGCAGGGCGCCGCGACGCAGGAGATCGTCCGCAACGTCTCCCAGGCCGCCCAGGGGGCAGCGGACGTCACCAGCACCATCACGGGCGTCGCCGACGCGGCGAAGGGGACCGGAGCGGCGGCCGATCAGGTTCTCACGGCAGCCTCGGAGCTGTCGAACCGGTCCGGCCACCTCAGGGACGAGGTGACGCGCTTCCTCGCGACCGTCCGCGCGGCCTGAGCGCGCGGGATCGGCGCAAACGCGGACCTCCGGCCGCGCGCCCGGCGCGCCGGCTCAGAGGAGCCCGCGCGCCTTGGCCAGGCCGACCAGGTCCGCCTGCGGGCGGGCGCCGATATGCTGGATGACCTCGGCGGCCGCGAGCGTGCCCAGGCGGGCGCTGGCAACGTTGTCGAGCCCGCGGGCGTGCCCGGCCAGGAAGCCGGCCGCGAACAGGTCGCCCGCGCCGGTCGTGTCGACCACAGTCTGGACCGGGCTCGCCTCGACGGCCCGGACCTCGCCGCCCTGAACCACCAGGGCGCCGTCGGCCGAGCGCGTGACGAGGCCGAGCAGGTGCCGGCCGCGGGCGTTGCGCTCATCGCGCAGGGCCGCCACGGCGGCCTCGGGATCGTCGGTCTCGTAGAGGCTCTGCAGCTCGGCCATGTTGGCGAACAGGATGTCGATGCTGCCGTCCCGCACGAGGCCGAGGAACTCGTCGCGGTAGCGGCCCACGCAGAACGCGTCCGAGAGGGTCAGCGCGACGGCGTTGCCCGCCTGATGGGCGAGCTGAGCGGCCTTGCGGAACGCATCCTTGGCGGCCGGCGGATCCCACAGGTAGCCCTCGAGATAGACGACGCGGGCCGAGCTCACGAGCGCCTTGTCGACGTCGTCGGGCGACAGGCCCTGGCAGGCGCCGAGATACGTGTTCATCGTGCGCTCGCCGTCCGGCGTCACGAGCACGAAGCACCGGGCGGTGGCCGGCCCCTCGGCGGCGGCCGGGACGGCGAAGTCGACGCCGGTCGCCTTGAGGTCGTGGCTGAACAGGCCGCCGAGCTCGTCGTTCCGGACCTTGCCGACGAAGCCGGTCTTGGCCCCGAGGAGCGCCGCGCCGACCGCGGTGTTGGCGCCCGAGCCGCCCGACACGATCGTCGCCGGTCCCATCGCCTGGAACAGCGCCTCGGCCCGCGGCTCGTCGATGAGCTGCATCGCGCCCTTGGTGACGCCCTGCGCCGACAGGAAGGCGTCGTCCGTGCGGGCGATCACGTCGACGATCGCGTTGCCGAGCACGAGGAGATCGAGGGGTGCAGTCATCCGGGCGTCCTGATTCGCGTTCGCGCCGCTGTGGCATCCGCCTCGGATCGGATCAAGCGCCGTCGTCGGCGGGCGCGAGGTCGGCGAACAGCTCGGGCACGGGCAGGCGCAGGCCGGGGGGCGTCAAATCCAGCGTCTCCCGGGTCGCGATGCGGGTCTCGATCAGGCCGCCCTGCGCGCGGCGGTGATGGATGACGAGACGCTTCACCGGATCCACGATCAGATAGTGGATGACGCTCTCCAGACCGAAGTAGCGGGTCAATTTCAGGCCCGAGTCCACCGCGCGTGTGCCCGGCGACTGAACCTCGACGACGATGACGGGATCCGGCACTTCGATGGCATCGAGATCCATCCGGGGCCCACAATAGACCAATGCATCCGGTTCGAATGTCGTCGTGCTGTCGATGCGGACCGTCATGCCGTCGGGCATCATGTGGCAGACGACACCGGAGGCTCTGATCGCGCGATTCAGGGCTGTCTGTGCTGCGAACTTGACCAACGCATGTCCGGCCCGCTCCGGTGACATCGCGAACACCTCGCCATCGACCAGCTCGAATCGCCCCGGCTGCCCCTCGGCCCAGGCGAGAAACTCGTCGACCGTCATCCGGGATCTCGGCTGAGCGACCATGCCCGAGGTTAGCACGGATTCGGCTTGCCGGGAGCTGTGCTCCTCACGGGCCTCACCCCGCGATCTTCTCCAGCGCGACGTCCCGCGTCCGGGGACCCAGCAGCCCGACGAGCAGGCCCGCGGCCAGCATCGCCGCCGAGATGAACAGGAACACGCCCGGCGTCCCGGCCTCCCGCAGCACGAACGCGATGACGAAGCCGGTGAAGATCGCCGAGAAGCGGCTCCAGGAATAGACGAAGCCGACCGCCCGGGCCCGGATGCCCGTGGGGAACAGCTCGGCCTGATAGGCGTGGAAGCTGTACGACATCACGTTCGAGGCCAGCGTCAGGCCGATGCCGAGCGCCACGATGACGGTGACGTCCCGCGTCTGCGCGAAGGCCAGGCCGCAAGCGATGTAGAGGAGGGCGGCGGCCACGATGACGTGCTTGCGCTCGAACCGGTCGGCGATGGCGAGGCCGATCAGGGGCCCGACCGGGGCGGCCAGCGCGATCAGCGCCGTGTAGGCGAGGCTCGACGTCACCGTGATGCCCTGGGCCACCAGGAGGGTCGGCACCCAGTTGGCGAAGCCGTAGAAGCCGACCGTCTGGAAGACGTTGAACCCCGCCATCATCAGGGCGCGGCGCCGGTAGGGCTGGACCCACATGTCGCGGAACGCGCCGCGCGGCTGCACCGGCTCCGGCGCGGCCGGTGCGGGAAGCGCGCCGCCGTGCTCGGCCGCGATCCGCGCCTCCAGCCGCCGCAGGACCGCCTCGGCCTCCGCCAGACGGCCGTGCTCGACGAGCCAGCGCGGGCTCTCCGGCAGGCCCGCTCGCATCCACCAGACCACGATCGCCGCCGAGGCGCCGATCAGCACCACCCAGCGCCACCCGTCGATGCCGAGGGGCGCCGCCGGGATCAGCAGGTAGGACAGGAACGCCACGACCGGCACGGCGGTGAAGCCGATGCCCTGGCACAGGGCGAAGGCCCGGCCCCGGATCGCCTTCGGCACCAGCTCGGACAGGTAGCTGCCGATCGTCACCATCTCCAGGCCGAGGCCGATCCCGGCGATCAGGCGCCAGAGATTGAGGCCGAAGGCGTCGCTCTGGCAGGCCATCACCACGTTGGCGGCGGTGTAGGACAGCAGCGACCACGTGAAGATCGCCCGCCGGCCGAACCGGTCGGCGAGCCAGCCGCAGGCGATGGTGCCGATGAACAGGCCGGTGAAGAGGGCCGCGACGAAGCTCGCGACACCGCTGGCACCGAACAGGCCCGGAGTCGTCGGCGTCAGGATCCCGGCCTTGACGAGGCCCGGCGCGACGTAGCCGGTGAACAGCAGGTCGTAGAGTTCGAAGAAGAAGCCGAGCCCGAGCAGCATCACGAGGCGCCAGACCGTCGGCGTCGCCGGGAGCCGGTCGAGACGGGCCAGGATGGCGCCGGGATCGAGACCCTCATCGGAAGCCTGGACTGCCGTACGCGTCGCCATGCAGGTGAGCCTCGTCTCGGCGCCGCGGCGCCCCGCCGGCGCAGTGCCGCGGAAGCGTGCAGCGCGCAAGGGGGCGCGACGCGGGCCGCGCGGCGGAGCCGTCAGGCGCCGAAGACGGACCAGCCCATGCGCTGCGTCAGCCGCTCCAGGGCGATGCGGCCGAGATGGGAATTGCCCGCCGCGTCGAGGCCGGGCGACCAGACGGCGATGGACGCCTTGCCGGGCGCGATCGCCAGGATGCTGCCGCCGACCCCGCTCTTGCCCGGCAGGCCCACGCGATAGGCGAACTCGCCCGACCCGTCGTAGTGGCCGCAGGTCAGCATGATCGCGTTGATGCGGCGCGCGCGCTCGGCCGAGACCACCGAGTGGCCGGTCGACGGGTTGACGCCGTTATGCGCTAGGAACCGTCCGGCCCGCGCGAGCTGGCGGCAGTTCATCGCGATGGCGCAGTGGTGGAAGTAGACGCCGAGCGTGTAGTCGACCGGATTGTCGAGGACGCCGAACGACTTCATGTAGTTGGCCAGCGCGGTGTTGCGGAAGCCCGTGCGCTTCTCCGAGGCCGCCACCGTCTCGTCGATGGTGATGCTGGAATCCTGGGCCAGGAACTGCATGAAGCGCAGGATCTCGCCCAGCGCCTCGCGGGGCTCGTGGCCCGAGAGGATCACGTCGGTGACCGCGATCGCGCCCGCGTTGATGAAGGGATTGCGCGGCACGCCGCGCTCCCGCTCCAGCTGCACGATGGAATTGAACGGGTTGCCCGAGGGCTCGCGGCCGACGCGCTTCCAGAGGCGGTCGCCGACCATGCCGAGGGCGAGGGTGAGCGTGAACACCTTCGACACGCTCTGGATCGAGAACGGCGTCTCGCTGTCGCCGCCGGTGAAGACCTGCCCCTCGGCGTCGATCACCGCCAGGCCGAACTGGCCGGGATCGACCCGGGCCAGCTCCGGGATGTAGTCCGCGACCGCGCCCCGGTCGGGGCGCTGGGCCATCTCCTCGGAGATCTCCCGGATGACGTGGGCAAGGTCGGGCACGGTCGGGCTCGGGCGTCGCGTTGCGTCGGAACCGGGCCGGTTCGCGACGTCTCAGGCGATGCAAGGTCCGGTCCGGCCGCGGGGTGATCTAGCAGTGCCGGGCGGGCGTGGGAACCGGAGCGGCCGTGCCCGCGCGATGATCAGCCGGCGAGCGCCGGCCGCCGGGCCGTCACTCGATCCGCACCGTCATCGCGAGCGCAGCGAAGCGACCCAGGGATGCGCCACGCTCGGGCATCGCGTGCCTCACTGGATTGCTTCGCTGCACTCGCAAAGACGGCTGCGGTGCGTCCGCTCGGCGAGAAGGATCATCACGCGGCGGCGAGCGCCATCGCCATCGATTCCTTCTTCATCAGCTCCCGGAAGAAGCCGTCGAGATGGGTCAGCTTGTCGGGCGAGCCGTCCTGCGCGATGCGGCCGCCGTCGAGCACGACAATCCGGTCGAAATCCTGCAGCGTCGAGAGACGGTGCGCGATCGCGATGACGGTCCGGCCCTTCATCAGGTTGGCGAGGGCGTGACGGATCGCCTGCTCGGATTCGGCGTCGAGCGCCGAGGTCGCCTCGTCGAGCAGCAGGATCGGCGAGTTCTTCAGGATCGCCCGGGCGATGGCGATGCGCTGGCGCTGGCCGCCCGAGAGCTTCACGCCGCGATCGCCCACGATCGTGTCGAAGCCTTCCGGCAGGGCCTTGATGAAGTCGGTGCAGTGCGCCGCCTCGGCCGCCTGCCAGACCTCCTCGTCGGTCGCCTCGGGCCGGCCGTAGCGGATGTTCTCACGCAGGGAGCGGTGGAACATCGAGACGTCCTGCGGCACGACCGTGATGGCCTCGCGCAGGGATTCCTGCGTGACGCGCTCGATGTTCTGCCCGTTGATGCGGATCGCGCCGCTCTGCACGTCGTAGAAGCGCTGGATCAGCGAGAACAGGGTCGACTTGCCGCCGCCCGACCTGCCCACGAGGCCGACGCGCTGGCCGGGCTCGATGACGAGGTCGAAGTCGGTGAAGACGGGGCGCCCGTCCGGATAGCTGAACGCGACGTGCTCGAACTCGATCTTGGCGCCCTGGCCGCTGAGCGGCTGCGCCTCCGGATGGTCCACGAGGTCGTGGGGCTGGAGCAGGGTGTGCAGCGCCTCGGAGAGGCGGGCGGTGTGCTGGGTCGCGTCGACCAGCGCCACCGCGAGGTCGCGAGTCGCGGCGAGGATGCGGATGCCGAGCGTGCAGACGAGGACCACCTGACCGTTCGTCGCCTGGCCGGCCTCCCACATCTGGATCGCCCAGTAGAGCAGGCCGAACACGGCGAGCACGGTGAGCACCGCGTGCACGATGCGCAGCTTCTCGAGGTAGAGCAGCGAGGAGCGGCGGGCGCGCATCTCGGTGGCGACGGTGCCCTCGAAGCGCTGGCCCTCGCGCTTGAACGCCGAGAAGGCGCGCACGAGCGACATGTTGCCGACGAGGTCGACCATCTCGCCGTCGACGGAGGCGGCCTTGGCGGCGAAGTCGTGGTGCAGCGGCTTGCCGGCCGCGGCCATCTTGAACATCAGCACGACGACGGCGGCGAACACGCCCGCCAGGATGCCCGCCATGGTGAGGTTGACGGTGGCGATGTAGGCGATCGACCCGAAGGCCGCGACCGTCGGCGGCATCACGTTGAACACGAACATGTTCTCGACCGTGAAGATCGCGTTCGAGGTCGCCGTGATCCGCGACGCCAGGGTGCCCGGCTGGCGGTCGGAGAAGAAGGTCGGGGAGTGGCCGGTCAGGTGCCGGAACAGGTCGCGCCGGATGTCGCCCGTGATGCCCACGAAGGTGAAGGCGCCGGTCAGCGCGGCCACGCGCCAGAGCATGTTGTCGGCGGCGATGAAGGCGATCAGGACCGCCAGGGCGCCCCAGATCACGGTGTTGTCGGGGCCGGGACCCTTCGTCAGCGCGTCGACCACGCCCTTCAGGGCGTAGTCGGTGGAGACCGAGAAGCCGACGGCGCCGAGCACCGAGATCAGGATGACCAGGTGCGGCAGCCAGCGGCGCCGGAGATACCGTCCGACGAAGGCGAAGGGCCTGTCGGCGTATCGGTGCAGCTCTTCCATCGCGGTGACCATTCCGTATTCGCGCGGCTTTGGCTTACGGGCTGAGGCGGAGTGCAGCGCGGGCGCAGTCTGACCCGCAGCGGCAACGCGAGAGCGTTGCCATATGTTTCACCGGCTCGCACCTTCGCCGCGCTTTTATCCGCAGAACCTGAACGCCGCTTGAGCGGCTTGGAAACACCCAAGCGAATCCGATGCCGCGCCGGGTCAGGCCGCGCGCTCCGGCTGGCGCGTCTCCGGCATGATCAGCGCCACCAGCATGAAGGCCGCGAAGCCGACGACCGCGAGCCCCAGGAAGGCGCTGTGGCTGCCGAGATGGTCGGCCATGATGCCGGCGAGCGAGGTCGAGAGGGCCGCGCCGATGCCCATGGCGGTCCCGACCGCACCGAGGGCGAGGTTGAAGCGGCCGGTGCCGCGGGTGAGGTCCGACACGATCAGCGGCACCATCACGCCCAGCACCGAGGCCGAGATCCCGTCGAGCACCTGGATGGCGACGAGGCCGTAGGGGTTGGTCGTGTAGGCGAGCAGCAGGCCGCGGACCGGGAGGGCGCCGAAGCCGAACAGCAGCACCGGGTAGCGGCCGAAACGCTCGGCGGCCCGGCCGACCGCCGGGGCGCTCACCGCGAGGACGGCCTGCGGGACCATGATGCAGGCCGCCACGAGCGCGGTCGCGGTCTCGCTCGCCCGCAGGGTCAGGACGCTGCCGACGAGGGGCAGCATCGCGGCGTTGGCGAGGAAGAACAGCACCATGCAGGCCGCGAAGCACAGGAGGCCGCGGTTGGTCAGGAGCGCGCGGATGCCGTCCTGGCCGGACGCGGGCGCCGTCGAGGCCGGCACCGCCTGGGCCGGGGCCGGCTCCTTGAACACGCCCGGATCGATGTCCTGGGCGCGGATGCGCGCCAGCGCGATCACCGTCGGGATCCCGAGGGCGGCGGTGAGGTAGAAGACGGCGCCGTTCGACAGGTAGTAGCCGATGGCGCCCATGCCGGCCGCGCCGAGGGCGTTGCCGAGGGCGGCGAAGCTCGCGTTCCGGCCGAGGCGCTCGCCGGCCCGGGCGCGCCCGACCAGACCGATGCTGATCGCCGCGATGGCCGGCGTCAGCACGCAGCTCGCGGCCGAGTGGAGCGCCATCGCCAGGAGCACGATCAGGAAGCTCGGCCAGACCGCCAGCGCGAAGGCGCTGCCGGCGATCCCGATGACCGCCACGGCGGCGGCGAAGCGCTTCGAGCGCACGACGTCGACGAAGGCGCCCCCCGGCACTTGGCCGAGGAGCGCCACGAGGCTGCCGACCGTGAGGGCGAAGCCGATGTCGGACTGGGTCCACTTGGCCTGCGAGAAGTAGACCGCCAGGAACGGGCCGAACCCGGTCTGCAGGTTCGCGACGAAGAACGCGAAGGCGTCGAGGCCGTAGCGGCTCGCCGACGAGATCGCGCGTTCGCCGTGGACCGCCGAGCCTGCCGGTGCGCGCGCGGCCTCGGCCGCCTGATCCTTCAGGCGGGTCGGACGGGAACGGATGTCCTGCCGGGGCACGTCGCGCTCGCGGGGGGCGGCGGCGGTTCTGACCTTCAACCGGGCCACCGTCACTTATCCGGTGCCTTCTCCGGGGGCGGGGCGGGCGCGGGCGCGGGCACAGGCGCGGCGGGGGTCGGCGGGGTCGCGGCGGCCGGCGCCGCAGCGCCCGAGGCCGCGTTGCCGGGCGCCGGCGCGGCTGGGACCGGGGCCGGGGCCGGGGCCGGGGCCGACTGCGGCGGCGTCGCGGAGCCCGCCGTCGGCGCGGCCGCCTGCTCGCCCTCGGCCGCGGGCGCGGCCGGGCTGGCGGGGCCCAGGACCACGATCGGCTCGCCGGCCTTGTATTCCGGGGAGACGCGGACCTGATTGCGGGTCAGCGCGACCGACAGCTTGCGCTCCTTCCCGCCGTCCGGCGTGAAGCGAAGGGCGCGCCAGTCCACGGCGATCTTGCGGGTTCCCACACCGAGGAAGCCGCCGAAATCGATGATGGCGGCGCGGGGATGGCCCTCCTTGTCGATGATGATGTCGATGACGCGCCCGAGTTCGTCGCCGCCGGCGCTGCGCACGCTGCGGCCGAGCAGGCTCTCGTAATCCTGCGTGTCGAGGACGGTGGCGGGTGTCCCCTGCTGCTGGGCCTGGGCCGCGGAGGGCGGCGCGCCCGCGGCAGCCGGCGGGCTGGCGGGCGGGGCGGCCGGGGTCGCCGCGGGCGGTGGCGTCGGGGTCGGTACCGGGGCCGGCGTCTGGCCCGGGGTCTGGGCCGGCGTCTGGGCCGGCGGTGCGGATGGCGGCGCGGCCGGACTCTGCGGCGCGGCCTGACCGGCAGGACCCTCGCTGCCGCTCACCTGGGCCTGCGCCGCGGCCCCCGACGCCCAGAGGGCGAGCGTCACGGCCGCGATCATCCGGTTGGTTCTGAACACGCTTCGTCCTCTGAGGAAAGGCCGGGCCGCGCCGGCGTGCCGGCGCGTCCACGACCGCATTCGGCCGGTTCCGGGTCCGCCGCCGGCAGGATCCCGCCCGCGGATGGCGTCGTGCCGCAGGACCTGGGCGAAGTTATGGACCGTGGCGGCCTCGCAGCAAGGCTCGGGCCGCGCGGGGCGCCCGCACGGTCCGAGGGGGCGGCGTCATCCCCCGGCGTCCCGCGGCGCTGTCTGGTTTTCGCCGCATCCCCAGCGTAGACAACCGCGCATAAACCCACGCGAGCCGCGGATGGCACCGTGGCCACTGTCGAGGACTACACGATGTCGACCCTCACCACGTCGCGATGCGCGGCAGCGCGCGGCCTCGCGCTCGGTGCCGCCCTGTCCGGTCTCGTGGCCGGCTGTCAGGCGCTCGGCGGAGGCGGAGGCGTGATGCCGGCGACGGAGGTCGGGCTGCCGCCGTCGCTGCGCGGTTCGCTGCCGAACCGCGAGCCGCGCAACGCCGCGGTCGATGCCGACGGTCAGCCTCTCCAGACGGCGCCGACGAGGCAGCTCGCGATTCCCAAGACCGCCGGCGGCGCCACGCGGACGGCCGACAGCGGCGAGCGCCGCATCCGGCGCGAGGATCTCGACGGCGGCAACGCGGCCGTCGGCGGCAGCGGCGGCAGCGGCTCGATGGGCCCGATGCTGTCGCCGGGCGGCAGCGTCGGCCTCGGCGGGAAGTTCTGAGCCGGCACGTCCCGGGGCTCCCTCCGCAGCGAAGCGTCCGCGCGCCGCGACGCGGGGTGATCCGCGCCCGACAGCGCGGGTCGACGAGCCGGGCCTAACCGGCCGCCTGGCTCGGCGCCTCCGCGAGCACGCCGGGCTCGAGATCGACCACGTAGCCGCCGAGTTCGGTGCTGTAGCTCAGCGCCTTCCAGGGCAGCGGGTGGTGGGTCTCGCCGAGCCCGAGGAAGCCCCCGAAGGCCAGAACCGCGTAGGCGACCTGTCCGGAGATCTTGTCCACCATGATATTGTGGATGACGCCGAGGTGGCGGCCGCTGCGGTCGTAGACGGCGGTGCCCTCGACCCTGTTGGACGCGATCAGCCGCGGCGTCTCGTCGATGGCAACGCCTTCGCCGGCGGCGGGGTCGAGCTCCAGCGTGCCGGGCTTTCTCAGGGTGCGCTCGTTGGGCAGGTCCGTCGGCATGATCTCTCCCGGTTCGCGCGCGGGGTCGTGCCCGCGCGGCGGTCCCTCGGCTCACTAAGCGCGCCGGTCGGGACCGGTTCCGCCGGCGGGGCGCGGGGTCCGGACCCGCACCGAGCGCTCAGCGGTCGGGCGGCATGCCGGCGCTCGCCCGCCGCTGGTTGATCCGGTCGCGGACCGAGCGGTTCGCCAGCAGCATCTCGAAGCCGAAGGCCACGAGGGCGCACAGCGTGCACAGGATCGCCGCGCCGAACAGGCCGAACAGCAGGGTCGCGACCGTGCTGTCGCGCAGCGCGCCCACGAACAGCGTCAGCACCGAGCCGCAGGTCGCCACGCCGCCGAGCGCGGCCAGGAACACCGCGGCGTCGAGCGCGAGGGAGCGCCGGTGAAGGCGGTCCAGGCGCTGACCGAGGCGGACGCGCTCGGCGTCGCCGGCCCCCGCCAGCAATCCGGAGACGTGGTCGGCCTGGTCCGCCACGCGCGCGAGGCGGGCCCCGAAGACGTTGAGGAGCGTCGCGATGCCCGACAGCAGGAAGACGGGGCTGAGCGCCACTTGGACGACGTGGGCAGTCCCTTCCAGGCTCGCGAGGGTGATCGGGTCGGTCATGCGGTCGGGCTGATGCACCCGGCGGACCGGCGCGGCAATCCCGGGTCGCTCAGATCAGTCCGCGCCCCGGCGCGGTGCCGGAGGCCGTCGTCTCCGCGCGGATCACCAACCCGAGACCGGTGACCAGTCCGGTGGCGAGCAGGAGCGCGAGCGTGAGGGCCGGGGCGAACATGTCTGTACTTCGCGCGCAGGATTGTTAAGAGCAGGTTTCGCGCCCGGCATCGGACCGAATAATCTTCACCACGGCGTCGATCGGGCGATCCCACAGGGGATTCTCGTGCGTGCCTTGTGGATGAGGGGGCTGCAAAGGCAATTTCCCCTTGGAACGGCGGCGGCACCGCTTAGTTGCTGCTATGCTGGCTCGGCCGTGGGGCGATCATGCCCCGGCCTGCGGCCCGAGAACCGGAGGAAGTTTATGGCCACAAAGACCGAGAAGGCTGCGCCGAAGGCGGCCAAGACCACCAAGACTGCGGAGAAGGCCGCCCCGGCGAAGGCTGCGAAGCCGGCTGCCGCCAAGTCGGCCGGCACCAAGCCCAACGCTCTGCAGCAGCCGCTGAAGCCGTCGGCCGAGCTCGGCGCCATCGTCGGTACCAGCCCGCTGCCCCGCGGCGAGGTGGTCAGCAAGGTTTGGGACTACATCAAGAAGAACAATCTTCAGAACCCGCAGAACAAGCGCGAGATCGTTGCCGACGACAAGCTCAAGAAGGTCTTCGGCAAGGACAAGTGCTCCATGTTCGAGATGAACAAGCATCTCGCCGCCCACCTGAAGGCCTGATCACGACCTAGAGCCAAGTCCGGCGTCTCGTCTGGGCCGACGGCTCTAGGTGCCTCCGCGACGCTCCAGTCGGGCCGGCCGACCGGCCGACATGGCGCGGCGCGCCGCGGGCGAAAGCCCGTTATCCAGAGCCGCCGGTCGCTCCGGCGGGCTCGGGCGATCCGCGGAGCGGGGCGCGTCCACAGGTCCGGATCCACGGGTCTGGATCGCGGGCTTCCTCGCGCGCTCTCGCCGGGCCATCGCGGTGCCGCGTCCGCGGGTTGGTCGACCGGGCCACCACTTCCGAGACCGGCGGGTGATGCCCGGACCGGTCCTGATCCCGGGGTCGGGCCCTGCCTGATCCTAGGCGACGCCCTGCAGGACACCGCCGTCGACCCGCAGAGCTGCGCCGGTGGTGGCGCTCGCGGCCGGGCTGCAGAGATAGGCGACGAGGTTCGCCACCTCCTCCACCCGCGCGAGGCGCCGGATCAGCGAGGAGGGCCGGTGCTCCGCGACGAACTGGCGGCCCATGGCCTCGAGGTCGGCGTCGGCCGCGCCGCCGGCCATCTGCGTCATGAACTCCGCGACGCCCTCCGACAGGGTCGGGCCGGGCAGGACGCTGTTGACCGTCACGCCGCTGCCGGCCACCGTCTGGGCGAGCCCGCGGGAAATCGCGAGCTGCGCGGTCTTGGTCATCCCGTAATGGACCATCTCGGTCGGCGTATTGATCCCGGACTCGCTGGAGATGAAGATCACCCGGCCCCAGCCGCGCTCCGCCATGCCGGGCGTGTAGGCCCGGGACAGGCGCACGCCGCTCATCACGTTGACGTCGAAGAAGCGCTGCCAGTCGGCATCCGGGATCTCGAAGAACGGCTTCGGCTCGAAGATCCCGGTGTTGTTGACCAGGATATCCACGACCGGCAGCCCCTGGACGAGCGCGGACACGCCGTCCGCGGTCGCGACATCCCCCGGTGCCGCGAAGGCGCGGCCGGCCCGCGCCTCGCCCCGCAGCCTCGCCAGCGCGGCCTCGACGCGCTCGGGCGTGCGGCCGTTGATGCCGACCTCGGCGCCGAGATCGAGGAGTTCCTTGGCGATGGCGTAGCCGATGCCGCCGGTCGAGCCGGTGACCAGGGCCTTCCGGCCGGAGAGATCGAGATCCATGGGACGCTCCTGCACGTGACTCGTCGCGTCAACGCGGTCCCGCGCCCGCGGTGGCATACGGGGTCGGTCTAGCCGCTCCGACTCCGCCGCAGGACGCTGGCGCAGCCGCCGATCACCGAGAGCGCCACCGCGCAGGAGAGCGAGATGGTGACGGCCCGCTCGGCCCCGAGCCCGTGCGTCAGGCCGAAGATCACCGCCACCAGGGCCGCGCCGAGCGACTGCCCGGTGAGCCGCGCCGTCGACTGCATCCCGCTCGCCCCGCCGGCCCGCTCGCGCGGCGCCGAGGTGACGATGACCTTGTTGTTGGGCGACTGGAACAGGCCGAAGCCGAGGCCGCACAGGGTGAGCCTCCAGACGATGTCGAGGGTGGCGGGGGCCGCGGGCAGGAGCGTCACGCTGACGAGCCCGGCGGCCATCATGGCCAGCCCGACGCCGCCGAGGATGCCGGGCGGGTAGCGGTCCGCGAGGCGGCCGGAGATCGGCGCCATCGCGGCGACCGCGATCGGCCAGGGGGTGAGCAGGAAGCCGGTCTGGGTGCTGGAGAGGTGCAGCACGTCCTGGAAGTAGAAGGGCAGCGCCACGTAGGAGACCATCTGGGCGCAGAACGAGGCGACGGACGTCGCCATCGACAGGGCGAAGGCGGGGATCCGCAGCAGGTCGACCGGCAGGAGCGGGGCGGGCAGCCGGATCTGGCGCCGGACGAACACCGCGCCGATGACCAGGGCGGCGGCGAGCTCGACGATCGCGACGCTGCGCGCCTCCGGATCGCCGAGACCGTCGATCCCGATGATCAGCAGGCCGAAGGTCAGCGCGTTGAGCACCGCGCTCGCGAGGTCGAAGGGGCGGCCGCTCGCCGGTGTGACCGGCAGGGTCCGGGACGCCACCGCCAGGGCCAGCAGGCCCACGGGGATGTTCACGAGGAACAGCCAGGGCCAGGTCGCCACCGACAGGATCGCCGCCGCCACGGTCGGGCCGGCGGCCGAGGCCACCGCCACCACCAGCGCGACGTTGGCGACCCCCTGGCCGATCATCCGGTGCGGGTAGATGAAGCGCACGAAGCCGATATTCACGCTCATGATCGCCGCGCCACCGAGGCCCTGGACGATGCGGGCCGCGATCAGCATCGGCAGGTTCGGCGCGACCGCGCAGGCGAGCGACGCGGCGACGAACAGCGCGAGCCCCGGCAGGTAGACTTTCCGGAAGCCGAAGATGTCGCCGAGGGCCGCGAACGGCAGGAGGCTCGCCGTGACGGCGACCTGGTAGGCGTTGACCACGAAGATCGCGTCGGCCGGCCGGACCGCGAGGTCCTTGGCCATGACGGGCAGCGCCACGTTGACGATGGCCCCGTCGAGGACCGCCATGGTCATGGCGAGCCCGATCGCCGCCATGGCGAGGACGCGCTCGCGCGGCGGCAGGCCGTCCTGGACGGGCCCCTGCGCGGTGCCCTGAGGATGACCCGGCGGGCTGCCTGTCGGACCGTGCGGGACCTGCGCCATGGGTGCGCGCTCCTGCGGCGTCCCGGCGGGTCCGTGACGTCGATGGCGGGGGGACATCCGGGCACGGGACGCGCCGCGGATGCTACTCCCTGTCGCGCAGGCGGGGAGGCCCGTCGAGGGGTGCCGTGTGTCCTATGTCACGGCGCGGACGGGAGTGTTCGCCGCGGACGCCCGCGGCTCGGATCCGGCGCGAGCCGGCGCGTCGCGGCGCCCGATCGGGCTCAGGCCAGCATGTAGGTCAGCAGGGAGCGGAGCTGGGCCGGCTTGATCGGCTTGTGCACGAGCTCCGCGCCGGCGGCGGTGACGCGCTCCTCGACCGCGCCGGTATGGTCGGCGGTGGTGACGATGACCGGGAGCGGCCCGGTATGCAGCGCCCGGAGATAGGCGGCCACGTCGAGGCCGCAGGCGCCGTCGTCGAGATGGTAGTCGAGCACCAGGATGTCCGGCGCCCCGGCGCCCGCCGCGACGGCGGCCTTCACCCCCGCGAGGTCGCGGAAGGTCGAGACCCTTGCATCCCAGTTCTGGAGCAGGCGCGCGAGGGCGTCGGCCGTGGAGGCGTCGTTCTCCACGACGAGGACGTGGGCTCCCGAGAGCCGGGTCGCCACCGGGGCGGGCGGCGCCGCGGCGGCCGGGACCGCGCTCAGGGGCAGCGTCAGCGACACCCGGGTGCCGTGGCCGACCCGGGAGCGCAGCCGCAGGGGATGATCGAGGGCGAGGGCCATGCGGCGGACAATCGACAGGCCGAGGCCGAGGCCCGGCTCCTCGCCGCTGCTCGGCCGGTCGCCGCCCCGGAAGAACTCGTCGAAGACGAGCTCGCATTCCTCGGCGGCGATGCCGCAGCCCGTGTCGGTCACTTCGATCCGGACGCCGCCGGACCGGCGCCGGGCCGCCAGGACGATCCCGCCGGTGCGGGTGTAGCGGACGGCGTTGGAGACGAGGTTCTGGAGGATCCGCTGCAGGAGCACCACGTCGCTGGTGATGGTCAGGTCCGGGCAGTGCACCGACAGGCGCAGGCCCTTGCGCTGCGCGAAGGGTTCGAAGCTCTCCGCGATCCCCGCCAGCAGGTCGGGCAGGAAGACGGGCTGGACCTGCGGCCGGACAATCCCGGCATCGAGCTTCGAGATGTCGAGCAGCGTCTTGATCAGGTCCTCGATGGTCTGCAGGCCCCGCTCCACCTGTCCGGCGATGGTGCGCGCCTCCGGCGGCACGTCGAGGTCGGCGAGCGCCGAGATCGAGAGGCGGGCGGCGTTGACCGGCTGCAGCAGGTCGTGGCTCGCCGCCGCCAGGAACCGCGTCTTCGAGCGGTTGGCGGTCTCGGCCTCCTCCTTGGCCGCGGCCAGCGCCTCGTTGGAGCGCTCCAGCCGGTGCATCAGCCCGGTCAGCTCCTCGGTGCGGGTGCGGACCCGGCCCTCGAGCATGATCGCCGTCTGGAACAGCGAGTAGGCGCTGCCCCGCTGGTCCATGGAGCGCTCCACATGGGACATCAGCGCGGCGTTGATCCGCTCGAGCTTCTCGATCCGCCGGTGCAGGGACGCGTCGGTCTCGAGGCCGTTCGGGTGCAGGGTCACGACGCGGCCGGGGCGGGGGCCGCGGCCGGCGCGCCCGCGGCGAGGGTCTTGCCGATGGCGATGCCCGTGAAGGTCTGGTTCAGGTGCATCGCCCGGTACTGCTCGCCGAAGGTCTCGAAGCCGACGACGTTGTAGCGGCGGTAGAGGTCGGCGATCCCGTGGCGGACCTGCCGGCTCTCGGCGTCGAGGCGGCGGAGCACGCACTCGAAGCCGATGATGAGGTCGACGCCGCCGAGCACGGCGTCGAGGCGCGCCAGCTCCGCCCGGGTCGAGGCGACGATGTCGCGCGGCTCGGCGAGGGTCAGCACCACGCCCTCATCCACCGCGCAGAAGAAGCTGAGCGAGCCGTCCTCGTTCATCCGCCGGATCGAGCGGCAGAAATACTCGCCGCCGACCTTCACGGCGAGCGGGTAGGCGGCGAAGCTCATCGGCGACAGGCCCTCGGGGTCGAGGCCGATCGCCATCGCGTATTCCCGGGCCGCCGGCTCGGCGTTGAGCTCGTGCACGGTGCGGCGCTCGCCGTCCGAGGCGGTGACCACGAACTTGGTCCGCGTCGGCTCGAAATTGTCGCTCTTGAAGATCTCCACCGAGAAGTCGGTCTCGACGAGCACCAGGACCGCCGCCTTGCGGTGGATCTTCCCGCCGTGGAGCATGACGGCGTCCCGGAAGCGCAGGTCGTCGCCGGCCGAGCCGCCGACGATCGGGATGCCGTCGAGCGCCCAGGCGATCGCCGAGACCACGGTCTCCTCGGCGTTGGCGAGCCCGTCGATCAGCGACAGGGCGAAGCGGTGGCCCGTGCCGGCCGCGTCGACATCGCGGCACCGGTCCAGCGGGTCCAGGGTCCGGCGCAGCGCCCGGACCGCCGAGGCGGTCCGCTCCACGTCGAGGTGGTCGATGGCGTCGAGGACGGTCGAGACGATCCGGAACCGCTCGGCCGGGAACGCGATGACGACGAGCCCGCGGTCGAGGCCGCCGGCCGGGGCGATGCCGCCCGACATCGAGCAGCCGGCCACCGGCACGCCGGGGAACCGGGTCTCCAGGGCACGGGCCAGGATCTCGGCATCGTAATCGGCGGAGAAGAACGCGACGACCTGCGACAGGGCGGTGTCACCGACCGCGAGCGCCACCTCCGCGGCCGCGTCGGCGGCCCCGGCCGCGTCCGTCCAGGCCGTCCAGATGCCGCACAGATGGCGGCGCACTCCCGATCCTTGAGCCACGTTCCACCCCCTGCGACCCCCTCGGCAGGCTTGGCGCCCGCTCTTCAGCGTCTTGGGCGGAGTATGTCGTGCGCAATCGAGCGGTGCAACGGGGCGTGTCGACCCGGTCCGGTTCGCGCGGGAAGCCGGACCGGGAGGGCTCACTTCATGCAGGCATCCTCGGCCTTCTCGAAGGCCGAGGGCTTGGGTTCGTGCTCGGACGGCCGGTTGCGGCCGAGCGCCCCGTCGGAGCGGGCGCGGAGATAGGTGTAAATGTCCGGCAGGTAGCAGGTGACGTTCTTGTTCTCGCCGAAGGCGGGCATCACCAACTCCTGCGAGGCGTTCACGTCTCTCTTGCCGCCCACGACGATGCCGGCGAACTGCGCGTAGTCCATGCCCTTGAGGGCGTCGACCAGCGACGGCGCGTAGGTCGATCCCAGCCCGTCGGGGCCGTGGCAGGCCATGCAGTTCGCGCTGTATCGGACGTAGCCGGACATGGTGTACCAGTCGACCATCTTGCCGCCGTCCGTGACGTGGTAGGTCGGGTTACCGTTCTTGTCGGTGTACTGACCGTCCTGGACCTTGGCCGGCTGCGTCGGCCCCTCGCTCTTCAGGTCGGTCGCGGGCGGGGCGGTGGTCGGAGCCGCGGCGGAGGCCGGCAGCATCCCCAGGGTTCCCGCTGCGAGCCCGGCCAGGACGAGGCCGGCCACTCTGTCTGCAACGCAACGCATACGTCTTCCTCCTGCCGCCCACAGGCTTCTTCTTGGTGGCGCGGTGCCGGGATAACGGCGGATCTCGTCGGAGAACACCTTGAGGCGCCTTCACGTTTTCGCGCACGGCCGGTGAGCGTCACGATGACCGGCCGAGAGTGCGCTTATCCGCGTTGCGCACAGCATTAACCTTTTGTTAATCGGCGGATTGCCGCCGGCCCGCCGGCGTGAGAGCTTTCGTTAACGAGAGCTTAACGGTTGGGTCCCGGCGATGCGGTTCGCGGTTTCCATGATGCAGGGCCTGGTCAAGGGACCCGCCTCGCGTCGGCTCTCCCGGAGCCGCCGGGCGGCCCTGGCTGTCCTCGCCGTCGCGGGGCTCGCCGCCCCGGCCCAGGCGCAGACGCTGGCGAGCCTGCCCACCGAGGCCGGCGCCCGGGTGCAGGGCGATGCCAAGCCGATCGCGGCGTGGGTGACGTTCTGCCAGACCTACGCGGCGGAGTGCGCGCTGGACCGGGGCGAGCCGGCCCGGATCAGCCTGACGCCGGCGACCTGGGCGACGATCGTGTCGGTGAACCGGCGGGTCAACAAGGCGATCGAGCCGATGACCGACCAGGACCACCTGCACGTGGCCGACCGCTGGGACCTGGCCGAGGACGGCATCGGCGACTGCGAGGACTTCCAGCTGCTCAAGCGCCACATGCTGGCCGAGGCCGGCCTGCCGCGGCGGGCGATGCGCATGACCGTGGTGATCGACGAGAAGGGCGAGGGCCACGCCGTGCTGACCCTGATCACCGACCGGGGCGACCTGGTGCTCGACAACAAGACCAGCGCGATCCTGCCTTGGCACAAGACCGGCTACGTGTTCATCAAGCGCGAGAGCCAGGACGCCGTCGCCTGGGTCTCCCTCGGCGGCGTCACCTCCCCGGTCACCACCGCAAACCGGTGAACAAGCCACGCGGCGAGCAGTGGAACCTCGGCCGCATGCGCCGTTCCTTAACGGATCGCTAACCCTGCGGCGCCACTCTGTCGGGTGACGGAGTGCCTTAACGATGCCGCGAGCCCGCCACGTGACGCCGGTCCCGCTTCTGGCGGTCGTCCTCGTCGCCGCCGCCTGCGGCACCGCCCGGGCCGCGAGCGAGACCGAAGCCCGCCACGCCGCGTGGCGCGACTGCGTCAGCCGCAACTTCCGGATCCAGGCCGCACTGACGGACCGGGATCTCGCCGCCGACGCCGCCTTCCGGGCCTGCCGGACCGCCGAGGACGCCTATCTCGCGACCCTCGCGGCCTCGCCGCTGCTCGACGACGAGGATGTCGGGCGCGCCCGGCCGCTCCTCGCCGGCCGGATGCGCGCTTGGCTGGTCGGCAACCGCGGCTGACGTCGGCGATTCCTGGCAGCGGCCATCGGGAAAGGACGTTTCCGCCAAGCGCGTGAGGTCGGCCAGCAAGGCAGCGTCGCGGGGGCCTGCCGCCTATGCCTTCAGGCGCGCCTTGATTCGCCGGGTCAGCCCGTCGCGGACGTCGCGGTAGGCGTCGAGGCGCTGCTCGCGCGAGGCGTCCTGCAGCAGCGTCGGGTCGGGAGTCGGCCAGTACTCGACATCGGCCGCGAGGGTGTGCGTCAGGTCCAGTGCCCGGTGGTGCGCCTCCGGCGCGAGGGTGATGATCAGGTCGAAGTTCAGGCCCTCCCAGTCCTCCAGCTCCTCCACGGTGCGCGGGCGGTGCCGGCTCGCGTCGATGCCGACCTCGTCGAGGGCGGCGACCATGAACGGGTCGGTGGGCTCGCCGGAGCGCACCCCGGCCGACTGCACGTAGGTGGACTTGCCGAAATAGGCGCGCGCGATCGCTTCCGCCGCCACGGAGCGCACGGCGTTGTAGTTGCACATGAACAGGACGGACTGCACCCGCCGCTTCTTCGGGGGCGCGTGGGGAAAAGGCTCGGGAGGAGGCTCGGGAGCGGGCTCAGCCATCGCCGGTCGGCGCGGAGGGCGCCTAACCCTTCCAGTGCAGCGCGAAGATCAGGGTGAACAGGCGGCGCGCCGTGTCGTGGTCGAGGTCGACCTTCCCCTCGAGCCGCTGCTTGAGCGTCTCGGACGCCTCGTTGTGCAGGCCCCGCCGACCCATGTCGATCGCCTCAATCTGCGACGGTGAGGCGGTGCGGATCGCGTTGTAGTAGCTCTCGCAGATCATCTCGTAGTCGCGGATCACCCGCCGGAACGGCGTGAGCGACAGGAGGTGCGTCATCACCGGCTCACCGTCCACCGTGGTGATGGCGAAGGACAGCTTGTTCTCGACGAGTCCGAGCGTGAGCGCGTAGGGGCCCTCCCGCCCGGGGATGGTGAAGGAATTGTCCTCCAGGATGTCGAACAGGGCGATCGCCCGTTCGTGCTCCTGATCCGGATTGCCGCGGGCGATGGACCCCTCGTCCAGGCTCACCTTCGCGAGGCGGTTCGGCCCGCGCTGCTTCTCCGCCATCCCCAAAACCTCACAGGTTCAACCGGATCGCGACGGAGCGGGCATGCCCCTCCAGGCCCTCGGACCGGCCGAGGTTTATCGCTGCCGGGCCGAGCGCCCGCAAGCTCTCCGGCGTGCAGGCGAGGATCGTCGTCCGCTTCATGAAGTCGAGCACGCCCAGCCCGGACGAGAATCGGGCGGAGCGCGCGGTCGGCAGCACGTGGTTGGGGCCGCCGACATAGTCGCCGATCGCCTCCGGCGTGTGCGAGCCCAGGAAGATCGCGCCGGCATTGCGGACCTTGGCGGCGAGCGCCTCCGCGTCCTGCGTCTCGATCTCCAGGTGTTCGGGGGCGAGGCGGTCGACCAGGGGCACGGCCTCGTCGAAGGTGCGGACCCGGATGACGGCGCCGTAATCGCGCCAGCTCGCCCGGGCGATCTCCTGACGGGGCAGGGTGGTGAGGGCGCGCTCGACCGCCGCCTCGACGGCGCCGGCGAGTTCGGCGCTGTCGGTGATCAGGATCGCCTGGGCGGCCACGTCGTGCTCGGCCTGGGCCAGGAGGTCGGCGGCGATCCAGTCGGGGTTGGCGTGGCCGTCCGCCAGGATCAGCACCTCGGAGGGGCCGGCGATCATGTCGATCCCGACCTGGCCGAAGACCCGGCGCTTGGCCGCCGCCACCCAGGCGTTGCCGGGCCCGACGACCTTGGCCACGGGGGCGATCGTGGCGGTCCCGTAGGCGAGGGCCGCGACCGCCTGGGCGCCGCCCACCCGGTAGACCTCGTGGACGCCGGAGAGCTGCGCGGCGGCCAGGACCAGCGGGTTCATCTGGCCGTCCGGGGTGGGCACCACCATCACGAGGCGCGGCACCCCGGCGACGCGCGCCGGCAGCGCGTTCATCAGCACCGAGGAGGGATAGCTCGCGGTGCCGCCCGGGACGTAGAGGCCGACCGATTCCAGCGCGGTCCAGCGCCAGCCGGCCGTGACGCCGAGGGCGTCGGTGGCCCGGTGATCCGCGGGCCGCTGCGCCCGGTGGAAGCTCTCGATCCGCTCGGCGGCGAGGCGCAGGGCCTCCAGCGAGTCCGGCGGGCAGGCCGCGACGGCCGCTTCGATCTCCGCGTCCGTGACCCGCAGCTGCGCGGCGGAGAAATCGGCGCCGAGCCGGTCGAACCGCCGGGTGAAATCGACCAGCGCCTCGTCCCCGCGGGCGACGACGTCGGCGATGATGCCGCGCACCGCCTCGTCCACATCCTCGGCGATCTCGCGCTTCACCGTGAGGAGGCGCGCGAAGGCGGCGGCAAAATTCGGATCGCTGCTGTCGAGCCGGACCATCGGGAAGCCTTCTGTCTCGCGTCAGGCCGCCGAGCCGGCGGCCGTATCGGTGTCGATGTCGTGCCCGGGACGGTTCGCCGATTCCCAGACCGGGCCGAGATCCTTCATCCGGACCTCGATGCACTCGACCTCCAGCCGCAGGGCCGCGCCGCCGGAGAAGACGAGGTCGATGTGCCCGGAGGGCGCGTCCGTCGGCTCGAAGGTGAGGGCGAGCAGGCTCATCGGCGTCGCATCGTCCGGCTTCAGGCCGCGGCTCTTCACGCCCAGCACGCGCTCGATGTGCAGGCCGGCGAGGCGCCGGCGCGGCGGGGCGCTCGGCGTCCAGTCGAAGCGGCGCACCGCCATGAGGAAGCGGTGCTCGCCGGCGAGGAAGGTCAGGTCCTGCGGTCGCAGGATCGCGTCCTGCAGATGGGCCGAGATCACGGTCAGGTCCTCGGTGTCGAGGGCGGCGAGCCTGAGCAGCTCCATGCAGAGGGTCCTCGGGGAATACGGGGCGCGGGTCGGGCGGCGAGGGCCGGTCCGCGGCACGGCGTAGGTAGCGGCGCGGCCCCGTTCGGGCAACGGCTGGTCTGGGGATCGCGATCCCGGCCGGGCACAGGCTCGGGCCAGCGTCGCCGTTTAGACGCGCCGGCGGTCGAGCCGGGGCAGGGTCTCATATGGCGGCACTCACCGAGCGCGCGGTTGTGGCGGTGCTGACCGTCGGGATGCAGGCGGCCGGACCCGCCGTCGCGCAGGTCGGTCCGGACGCACGGCCCTACATCTACGGTCGTCCGGCGCCGGATCGGGATCTCTACGCACCGCCGCCCGGCGGGCGTCCGCCGCCTCCGCCCGCGGATGACGGGTATGGCTGGCGTCCGCCCCCGTTGCCAGTCGACGATGCGTACGACAGGCGCGGCCCGCGCTGGCGCGGCGACTTCGGGCGCCGGTGGGACGACAGCGTCTGCGTGACGGCCCGCGGCACGTGCAGGGTGCGCCCGGGGCCTCCCGACGCGCCCTGCGGCTGCGAGATCCCCGGCTTCGGCTACAGGCGCGGGCAGATCGAGGACTGAGCCTCGGGCGCTGCCGCGCGCCGGCCGGCTCGGACCGAGCGCTGCCGCTCAGGCCCGGACGCGCTCGATCTGCGCGCCGCACCGGCCGAGCTTGGCCTCCAGCGCTTCGAACCCGCGGTCGAGATGGTAGACCCGGTTGATCTGGGTCTCGCCCTCGGCGGCGAGGCCCGCGATCACCAGGGAGACCGAGGCGCGCAGGTCGGTCGCCATCACGGGGGCGCCCTTCAGCCGGTCCACGCCCTCGACGATGGCGAGGTCGCCCTCCAGGCGGATCTTCGCGCCGAGGCGGGCCAGCTCCTGCACGTGCATGAACCGGTTCTCGAAGATGGTCTCGCGGATGTGCGACTGGCCCTTCGCCAGCGTCATCAGCGCCATGAACTGCGCCTGGAGATCCGTGGGAAAGCCCGGGAACGGGTCGGTGGTGACGTCGACCGCCGCGATGCCGGCGCCGTTGCGGCGCACGCGGATCCCGCCCTCGACCTGCGTGATCTCCGCGCCCGTGGTCGTCAGGACGTCGAGGGCCGAGTGGAGCAGGTCGGCCCGGGTATCCTTGAGCACGACGTCGCCGCCGGCCATCGCCACCGCCATGGCGTAGGTGCCGGTCTCGATCCGGTCGGGCAGGACCTCGTGGCGGGCGCCGTTCAGGCGGGCCACGCCCTCGATCTCGATGCGCGGCGTGCCGGCGCCGCGGATCTTGGCGCCCATCTTGTTCAGGCACTCCGCGAGGTCGACCACCTCCGGCTCGCGGGCGGCGTTCTCGATCACCGTGGTCCCGTAGGCCAGGGCGGCGGCCATCAGCGCCACGTGCGTGCCGCCCACGGTCACCTTCGGGAAGGCGAACTCGGCCCCGCGCAGGCCGTTCTTGGTCCTGGCGACGACGTAACCGGCGTCGATCTCGATCTCGGCCCCGAGCTTCTCCAGCGCCATGATCAGCAGGTCCACCGGCCGGGTGCCGATGGCGCAGCCGCCGGGCAGCGAGACCTTGGCCTCGCCGAACCGGGCGAGCAGCGGTGCGATCACCCAGAAGCTCGCCCGCATGGTCGAGACCAGCTCGTAGGGCGCCGTGGTGTCGATGACGTTCGAGGCGGTGAGCCGGATCGTCTGGCCCGTCTCGGTGGTCTGACCGGGGCGCTTGCCCACGACCATGTGGTCCACGCCGTGGTTGCCGAGGATCCGCGTCAGCGCGGCGATGTCGGCGAGCCGCGGCACGTTGATCAGCTCCAGCGTCTCGCCGGTGAGCAGGCTCGCGATCATCAGCGGCAGCGCCGCGTTCTTGGCGCCCGAGATCGGGATCACGCCGTTGAGCGGCGCGCCGCCGGTGATGTGGATGCGGTCCATCGTGTGTCCTCGGGCGGCGCACCCGCGAGGGCGCGCGGCCGGCCGTGCTGATCGCGGGCGCGGCAGCGCCCAGGCTTGGCCGTGCCCTATAGACCGGATTTGTCGGAATCAGGACCGTTTCCGTCCGATTCCCGCGCGCAGGACTGATCCGCGCCGGGAGACGGTCTTCCTTCGGCCCGCCCGCGGCCCTGCGCCTTGCGGCGGCGCAGGTTCTGGCGCAGCGCGGCCTTGAGGCGCTCCGCCCGCTCGTCCCTGGAGTCTGTCACGGCGCGACCCTTGGTCGCCGCAAGGTCGGGGCCGCGCGGTCCACGCCGGACGAGCCATCTGCGGTCGGAGACATGAGCTGTTGCAGGGGGCGGGAGCCAAGTTCGGGTCGGAAGAACGTGCCGGACGCTAGCGGGTTCACGCGGGCCTCTCAACGGATGCAACGCTGCGATGTCGGAACCTTACCTTGAACCAGTTCCAGATCCGCGCGTATCTTGCGGCCCTCACGCGAAGGACTGGACCGAGGCCGGACCTCGATCGCGGGCCTGAGACGCCGCTCACGCGGTGTCGCCCGCGCGGCCGAACACGCGAAGGACGCTCGATGACCGTCACCCGGATGCCCAGCACGATGCTCGCCCAAGCGGGATCGACGCGCGCCGGATCCGGCTACGAGCGCTACTTCCGCGGGGCCCTGGATCAGCTGCACGGGGAACGGCGGTACCGGGTGTTCGCCGACATCGAGCGGATCTCGGGGCGTTTCCCGACCGCCAAGTGGCGCCAGCCGGACGGCAAGACCACCGAGATCACCGTGTGGTGCTCCAACGACTACCTCGGCATGGGCCAGCACAAGGAGGTGGTCGCCGCCATGACCGAGACCGCCGCCCGCTGCGGCGTCGGCGCCGGAGGCACCCGCAACATCGCCGGTAACACCTCGCCGCTGGTCGACCTGGAGCGCGAGCTCGCCGACCTGCACGGCAAGGAGGCCGGCCTCGTCTTCACCTCCGGCTACGTCTCGAACCAGGCCGGCATCTCGACCATCGCCAAGCTGATCCCCGACTGCCTGATCCTGTCGGACGCCTTCAACCACAACTCGATGATCGAGGGCGTGCGCCATTCCGGCTGCGCCAAGACGATCTTCCGCCACAACGACCTCGCCCACCTCGAGGAATTGCTGCGGCAGGCCGGCGACCGGCCCAAGCTGATCGTGTTCGAGTCGGTCTACTCGATGGACGGCGACGTGGCGCCGATCGGCGCGATCTGCGACCTGGCCGAGCGCTACGGCGCGATGACCTACCTCGACGAGGTCCACGCCGTCGGCCTTTACGGCCCGCGCGGTGGCGGCATCGCCGAGCGCGACGGCGTCATGCACCGGGTCGACGTGATCGAGGGGACGCTGGCCAAGGGCTTCGGCTGCGTGGGCGGCTACATCACCGCCTCGGCGGCGATCTGCGACGCGGTGCGCAGCTTCGCGCCGGGCTTCATCTTCACGACGGCGCTGCCGCCGGCAGTGGCGGCGGCGGCGCGGGCTTCGGTGCGCTACCTGAAGCGCTCGAGCGCGGAGCGCGAGGCGCACCAGCGTCAGGCGGCGGCCACGAAGGCGGCGCTGAGCGCGGCGGGGCTTCCGGTCCTGGAGACCGAGACGCACATCGTGCCGGTGATGGTCGGCGATGCCGAGCTGTGCAAGGCGGCGGCGGACCATCTGCTGGAGCACCACGCGATCTACATTCAGCCGATCAATTACCCGACGGTGCCGCGCGGGACCGAGCGGCTGCGGATCACGCCGTCGCCGTTCCACGACGCGGCGCATATCGAGCGCCTCGCCGCGGCGCTGGGCGAGACCTGGCAGGCCCTGGACCTGCCCCGCGCCGGCACCGTCTTCGTCGAGGCCGCGGAGTAGGATCCGCGCCGCCGTCCCGGCCGGGCCGTGTTGCGGGCGCCCGTCTTTGCGAGCGGAGCGAAGCAACCCAGGGATGCCACATCTGCGGCCGGCCTGCTGCCCTGGATTGCTTCGCTCCGCTGGCAAAGACGGGCGCGGCGGTATGCTGAGGCCGGCCTGACCGCGCCGGCTCCGCGCTGAGGCAGCGGCCCGCAGCGCTTCCATGTCCCGTCCCCATCTCGTCTTTTCCGGCGCCGACCTGTAACGACGGCGCCAATCCTCATCCGCGAAAAGTCCGCCTATGATCTCCTCACCCCTCATGACCGTCATGGTCGATGCCGTGCGCAAGGCCGCGCGCGGCCTGCGCCGCGACTACGGCGAGGTCGAGAACCTGCAGGTCTCGCGCAAAGGTCCGGGCGACTTCGTCTCCGCGGCCGACCGCAAGGCCGAGGAGGTGCTGCGCGACGCCCTGATGAAGGCGCGTCCGGGCTACAGCCTCGTGCTCGAGGAGAACGGGATCATCGAGGGGACCGACAAGAGCCACACCTGGCACATCGATCCCCTCGACGGCACGTCGAACTTCCTGCACGGCGTGCCGCATTTCGCGGTCTCGGTCGGTCTCGAGCGCGAGGGCCAGATCGTGGCCGGCGTGATCTTCGACCCGATCAAGGACGAGCTGTTCGTCGCCGAGCGCGGCAAGGGCGCCTATCTCAACAACCGGCGCCTGCGCGTCTCCGGCCGCCAGGACATGGCGGACGCGCTGGTGGGCTACGGCACGCCCTATCTCGGTCGCGGCAGCCACCCGCGCCTCTTGCGCGAGCTCGGCGCCGTGATGGCGGTGGCCGGCGGGACCCGCCGGATGGGCTCGGCGGCCCTCGACATGGCCTACGTGGCCTGCGGCCGCCTCGACGCCTACTGGGAGCGCGACCTCCAGACCTACGACTTCGCCGCCGGCGTGATCCTGGTGCGCGAGGCGGGCGGCTTCGTGACCTCGGCGGACGGCGCGGCCGAGCCGCTGGCGCCCCGGTCGGTGGCCTGCGGCAACGAGGGGCTTCACCGGGACCTCGTCGCCATCCTCAAGAAGGTCCAGGCGGCCTGAGCCGCCACCGACTGGTCAGGCCGTCGGGCTTCTGCTTTAAGCCCGCGGTTCCCCACGGAAGGCCGAACGCATGGAAGCCCGCCGCCACGTCGCGCTGAAGGAATCGGTCCGCTCGATTCCCGATTACCCGAAGCCGGGGATCATCTTCCGCGACATCACCACGCTGCTGAGCGACCCGCGT
The DNA here is from genome assembly GCF_021398735.1 of Methylobacterium oryzae. Classification (NCBI taxonomy): domain Bacteria; kingdom Pseudomonadati; phylum Pseudomonadota; class Alphaproteobacteria; order Hyphomicrobiales; family Methylobacteriaceae; genus Methylobacterium; species Methylobacterium oryzae. Next base: position 5,347,781 of record NZ_CP090349.1, on the reverse strand, counting down.
GCCTTCCGGCGGGCGGTGGACGCCCTGGTGCATCCCTACGCCGGCGGACAGATCCACCAGGTGGCCGGCATCGAGGCCCGGGGCTTCATCCTGGGCGGGGCCATCGCCCACCAGCTCTCCTGCGGCTTCGTGCCGATCCGCAAGAAGGGCAAGCTGCCTCACAAGACTGTCTCGATGGCCTACGCCCTCGAGTACGGGACCGACGAGATCGAGATCCACGTCGACGCCGTACGGCCCGGCGACAAGGTGCTGCTGGTCGACGACCTGATCGCCACCGGCGGCACCGCGATCGCGGCCGTGAACCTGCTCCAGAAGATCGGCGCCGAGATCGTGGCCGCCTGCTTCGTCATCGACCTGCCCGAGATCGGCGGCGCGCAGCGCCTGCGCGACCTGGGCGTCGAGGTGCGCACCCTCATGCAGTTCGAGGGTCATTGAGCCCCGCGAAACGTTGACTTCGCGGGGCCCATCCGCCATAAGCCCGCCACTCGCGACGTGGCGCCCCGCATGGGCGCCCTTCGTGTTTGCAGACAACCAGGACGCGTGAAGGTCGGGTGCAGCAATAGCTGCCCGCGAGCGCGCCTCGACCTTTGAAGGCTCTGAGCCATGAAGAGAACCTACCAGCCGAGCAAGCTCGTCCGTAAGCGCCGTCACGGTTTCCGTGCGCGCATGGCCACCGCCGGCGGCCGCAAGGTCATCGCGCGCCGTCGCGCCCATGGCCGCAAGCGCCTGTCGGCCTGAGGCCTGATCCTCGCCGGCGCGGACGCTCCGACGCATCCGCGCCACGAGGCAAGTGGTATCGGCCGGGATCGAACCATCGATGGCGACGATCGAGCGGCTCAAGAAACGACCCGACTTCCTGGCGGCAGCCGAGGGGCGTCGCTTCCACACCGAGCGTATGACCGCGCAGGGGCGTCTTCGGAACCCCGACGTCTGCCCCGGCCTCCGTCTCGGTTTCACCATCACGAAGCGTGTCGGCCACGCGACGGAGCGCAACCGCATCCGCCGCCGACTCCGCGCTGCCGTGGGGTTGGTCGCGTCCGATCTGCCGAGCGAGCTCGCGGGCCTTCCGGCCGACATCGTGCTGATCGCCCGCCGCCCCGCCCTCGAAGCCTCCTTCGAGGCCCTCGCCGAGGATCTGCGCCGCGCGATTCCCGCGGTGACCCGCCCGGCCGCGCCCCGCGGGGACAGGTCACCCGGTCGATCCGGCGGCCGGCGCTCCAAGCCGGCTCCTGACACGGCCACTTCTCAGTCGTCCTCTCTCCCGCACGAAGCCGGCCGCGCCTCCGCGCAGGCGGCCCCACCCGGCGGTGCCGACATCGGCCCGTCGCAGGGGTGCGACAGAGATCCCCGAATCACAGGCGCGCGCAGGTCCCCCGGGGCCGGCGACGTTCCTGTTGCCACTCCGAACGCGTGCGGCGGTGTCCCTGATGGGCAATGACAAGACGAACATGTTCGTGGCCATCGGCCTGTCGCTGCTGGTGCTGCTCGGGTGGCAGTACTTCGTGGCCGGCCCGCGCATGGAGCAGCAGCGCCAGATCGAGGCGCAGAACAAGGCCGCGCAGCAGCAGCCCCCGGGCGTGACCCCGGACGGCGTGCCCTCGCCGTCCCCGAAGGAGGGTGGCCCGGCGGCCCCCGCGCCCGGCACGCTGCCGACCGCCCAGGGCGGCCCGGTCTCCCGCGAGGCGGCGCTGGCCCGCTCGCCGCGCGTCCGGATCGAGACCCCGGCGCTCTCCGGCTCGATCGCCCTGAAGGGCGGCCGCGTCGACGACGTCTCGCTCAGGAACTACCACGAGACCATCGACCCCATGAGCCCCGAGATCGTGCTGTTCTCGCCGGCCGGGACCGAGACGCCCTACTACGCCGAGTTCGGCTGGGTCGGCGCCAATGCCGGTCCGCTGCCGACCAACGACACCCTCTGGACCAGCGACGGCAAGACACTGTCGCCCGGCATGCCCGTGACCCTGACCTGGGACAACGGCGCCGGCCTCGTCTTCAAGCGGATCATCGCGGTCGACGACAAGTACATGTTCACGATCCGCGACGAGGTCGAGAACAAGGGCTCGGGCGCCATCACGCTCTACCCGTACAGCCTCGTCTCCCGCTGGGGTAAGCCGCATACCCAGGGCTACTACGTCCTGCACGAGGGCATGATCGGCTATCTCGGCAACGACGGCCTGCAGGAATTCACCTACGACAAGCTCGCCAAGGAGGGCGCCTACGGCGGTGCCAACACCAAGGGCAAGGCCTGGAGCGGCGTGACCGGCGGCTTCGTCGGCATCACCGACAAGTACTGGGCGGCGGCCGCGATCCCCGATCAGGACGCGCCCTATACCGGCGCCTTCACCGACCGGACCGACGGTGCCACCAACGTCTACCAAGCCAGCGTGCGCGGCGATGCCGTGAATCTCGCGGCGGGCGCCTCGGCGACCGCGACGCAGCGGCTGTTCGCCGGCGCCAAGGAAGTCAACGTCATCAACAACTACGAGAAGGACCTCGGCATCAAGCACTTCGATCTGATGATCGATTGGGGCTGGTTCTTCTTCATCACCAAGCCGATGTTCCGGGCGCTAGACTTCTTCTACCACCTGTTCGGCAATTTCGGCGTCTCGATCCTGGTGGTGACCTTCTGCCTGAAGCTGCTGTTCCTGCCGATCGCGAACCGGTCCTACGTCTCCATGGCCAAGATGAAGGCCGTGCAGCCGGAGATGGCCGCCATCCGCGAGCGGTACAAGGACGACCGCATGAAGCAGCAGCAGGCCACGATGGAGCTGTACAAGAAGGAGAAGATCAATCCGGTCGCCGGCTGCTGGCCGGTGCTGATCCAGATTCCGGTCTTCTTCGCGCTCTACAAGGTCCTGTTCATCACCATCGAGATGCGCCACGCGCCGTTCTTCGGCTGGATCCGCGACCTCGCGGCGCCGGATCCGACGAGCATCGTGAACCTGTTCGGCCTGCTGCCGTTCCCGGCACCCGACTTCGTGCACCTGGGCGTCTGGCCGATCATCATGGGCATCACGATGTTCGTGCAGATGAAGATGAATCCCGCGCCGCCGGACCCGGTCCAGGCGCAGATCTTCACATTCATGCCGATCGTGTTCACCTTCATGCTGGGCTCGTTCCCCGCCGGCCTGGTGATTTACTGGGCCTGGAACAACACCCTGTCGGTGATCCAGCAATACGTCATCATGCGCCGCAACGGCGTGAAGGTGGAGCTGTGGGACAACCTCCGCACAACGTTCAAGCGCGGCGGCACCAAGGCGGCCGCCACCAAGAGCTGACGGGCGAGACGCCGTGAGCGAGACCAACGACGACGCGGCCGACCTCCTCGAGGCCGGCCGCCTTCTCTTCGCCGGCCCGGCCGACTTCTACGCGGCCGCCCAGATCCTCGACCGGCTGCCGCCCATGGAGGGCGTCGAGATCGCCTTCGCGGGGCGCTCGAATGTCGGCAAGTCGAGCCTGATCAACGCACTCACCGGGCGCAACACCCTGGCGCGGACCTCGCACACGCCGGGGCGGACGCAGCAGCTCAACTTCTTCCGGATCGGCGAGCGCCTGTCGCTGGTCGACATGCCCGGCTACGGCTACGCCGCCGTCGAGAAGGCCAAGGTCGAGGCGTGGACCCGGCTGATTCACGCCTACCTCAAGGGCCGCGCCAACCTCGCCCGGGTGTTCATGCTGATCGACGCCCGGCACGGCTTCAAGTCGATCGACACCGACGTCCTCGACGGCCTCGACAAGGCCGCGGTGAGCTATCAGGTCGTGCTGACGAAGGGCGATTCCCTCAAGAAGGGCGAGGTCGCGAGCCGCATCGCCGGGATCGAGGCGGGGCTCGCCAAGCGGCCGGCCGCCTACCCGCAGGTGATCCTCACCTCGAGCCGGGACGATTCCGGCGTACCGGATCTGCGGGCGGCCATCGCTAGGCTCCTGGCGGAGCGCGGCGCGTGAGACTCGCGGGTGTCGACCGCGCGCTCGCGGCGCTCGCCGCTCTGGCCGGGCTGCTCGGCGTCGCGCTGAGCGCCGCCGCGGCGCACATCCCCGGGGCGGACTCGCTGAAGACGGCGGCGCAGTTCCTGCTGTTCCACGCCCCCGCCATCCTGGCGCTGGTCGGTCTCGGGGCCGCGGGCCTCGTCCGGGCCGGTCTCGCGCGCGTCGCGGCCGGGCTGCTGGTCGCCGGCCTGATCCTGTTCTGCGGCGACCTCTCGGTGCGCGCATGGCTTCAGCACGCGCTCTTCCCGATGGCGGCGCCCACCGGCGGCTTCGCCCTGATGGGCGGCTGGCTCACCGGGATCCTCTGCGCGCTGGTGCCCGCGCGACGCGGGGTCTGACAGGTCCGGCCGGCGGCCCGCGGGCCAGCGTCTTCGCGAGCGGAGCGAAGCAGTCCACGCGGCGCCGGGCCGCGCGATGCGGCGCTGCCCTGGGTTGCTTCGCTCCGCTCGCAAAGACGGCGCCGTCGCGCCCTATGATGCTCTCACCTGCAGGAACTCCAGGGCCGGCCCCTGCGCGTCCGAGAAGATCCCGGCGGTCAGCGCGCCGCCGTAGACGGCCGCGGTGTCGAGGTTGGTGCGGAACCGGCGCACTTCCGGGCGCCCGCTCCGCTGCGGCGTGTGGCCGTGGACCACGTGCCGTCCGAAATCGTGGTCGCCCTCGAGGAACGGCTCGCGGATCCAGAGGCGATCGTGCGCGTCCGAGCCGAGGGCGTCTGTGCCGGGCCGCAGCCCGGCATGCACGTACCAGTGGGCGCCGTCACCGTGCAGCGTCGGGAGCGCCTCGATCCAGTCGAGGGTGTCCCGGGGCAGGCCGGCAGGATCCCGCGCGCCGAACGAATCGAGCGTCGCCTCGCCGCCGTTGAACATCCAGTGCGCGGCCGCGCTCTCCGTCTGGAGTGCGTCGAGCAGCATCCGCTCGTGATTGCCCATCAGGCAGACGACGCGCTCGGGCTCGGCCCAGTTCAGGCGGCTCACGGTGCGGAGCACCGCGGCGCTGTCCGGGCCGCGGTCGATGTAGTCCCCGAGGAAGACCAGCCGGTGGGGACGGTCGCCCGCATGGTCGGCGATCCGCTCCAGCAGCGCGTCGAGGAGGGCGGCGCAGCCGTGGACGTCGCCGATCGCGTAGGTGAGGGGGCCGGAATCCATGCGCCATCGTCCAACGCGGTGGCGCGTTCCGCAAGGCCGCCCGGGTCGGCGCGCTACGCCGCGAGGGCGCGCATCTCCGCGATGAGGTCCGACTTGCCCTCGAAGCCGATGCCCGGCAGGTCCGGCATGGTGATGTGGCCGTCCTCGACCCGAACCCCGTCGGGGAAGCCGCCGTAGGGCTGGAACAGGTCCGGGTAGCTCTCGTTGCCGCCGAGGCCGAGGCCGGCCGCGATGTTGAGCGACATCTGGTGCCCGCCATGCGGGATGCAGCGGGCGGGCGACCAGCCGAACTCGGCCAGCACGTCGAGGGTGCGCAGGTACTCCACGAGCCCGTACGACAGCGCGCAGTCGAACTGCAGCCAGTCGCGGTCGGGCCGCATGTTGCCGTAGCGCAGGAGATTGCGCGCGTCCTGGTGCGAGAACAGGTTCTCGCCGGTGGCCATCGGCCCGGGATAGTAGGGCGCGAGCGCCGCCTGGAGCGCGTAGTCGAGCGGGTCGCCCGCCTCCTCGTACCAGAACAGCGGGTACTGCCGCAGAATCCGGGCGTACGCGATGGCGGTCTCGAGATCGAAGCGGCCGTTGGCGTCCACCGCGAGACGGCCCCGTCCGTCGATCTCGGCGAGCACGGCCTCGATCCGGCGCCGGTCCTCTTCGAGCGGTGCGCCGCCGATCTTCATCTTCACGACGGTGTAGCCGCGGTCGAGATAGCCGCGCATCTCGGCGCGGAGGGCGGAATCGTCCTTGCCGGGATAGTAGTAGCCGCCGGCCGCGTAGACGAAGACCCGCGGGTCGGCGGCGACGCCCTTCCGCTCGGCGAGCATCCGGAACAGTGGCTTCCCGGCGATCTTCGCCGCCGCGTCCCAGATCGCCATGTCGAGGGTGCCCACAGCCACCGAGCGCTCGCCGTGGCCGCCGGGCTTCTCGTTGCGCATCATCGCGGCCCAGACCCGGTGCGGGTCGAGGTTGTCGCCCGCATCGACGAGGAGGCTGTCCCGGTCGGCCTCCAGGATCCGGTCACGGAAGCGCTCGCGGATCAGGCCGCCCTGACCGTAGCGGCCGTTGGAGTTGAAGCCGTAGCCGACGACCCGCCGGCCGTCGCGGACCACGTCGGTGACCACCGCGACGAGGCTCGTGGTCATCTTCGAGAAGTCGATGTAGGCGTTGCGGATCGGCGATGCGATCGGCTTGGTGACCTCGCGGACGTCGACGATGCGCATGGCTCACTCTCCCCGGTGCGTCCCGGTGCCATAGCGTCGGCGGCCCCCGGTCAGCCAATGCCGTTTCCGGAGCGCGCGATGCGCGGGCGGCATCGGCCCCGTCCTGTCGGAGAGGCGCTATGGATCTGGACTGGGTGCGGGACTTCCTCGCGCTCGCCGAGCACCGGACCTTCTCGCGGGCCGCCGAGGTCCGGCACGTGACGCAGCCGGCCTTCAGCCGACGGATCCGCGCGCTCGAGGCGTGGCTCGGGACGCCGCTGTTCCTGCGGAGCGCGCAAGGGGCGCACCTGACCGCCGCCGGAACGGGCTTCCGCCCGCACGCCGAGGAATTGATGCGGGGCCTGGACCGGGCGTGCCGCGAGGCGCGGGCCGCGGGCGCGCGCGCGGATGCGAGCCTCGCGATCGCGGCCACGCACGCGCTGTCGTTCACGTTCTTTCCCGGCTGGATCCGCCGGCACGCACCCTTCGAGACGCTGGGCGCCCTCAACCTGATCTCGGACAGCATGGCGGCCTGCGAGGCGATCCTGCTGGCCGGCGAGGTGCAACTCCTCCTGTGCCACCACCGCGCGGACCTCCCCACGCCCCTGGACGATGGCCGCTGCGAGTCGGTCCGCGTCGGCGCGGACAGCCTCGTGCCGCTCTGCGCACCGGCGTCCGAAGGGGCGCCGCTCTGGCCCCTGACCGGGGCGGTCCGCTACCTCGCCTACGGCGAGGCCTCGGGGCTCGGCCGGATCCTGGCGGCGAGCGGGGTGGCGGCCGGCCACGAGCCGGCCTTCACGTCGCACTTGGCGGCGACGCTGATGACCATGGCCCAGGAGGGCGACGGTGTCGCGTGGCTCCCGGTGACGCTCGCGGAGGCGGCGATCGCCCGCGGACAGCTCGTGCGGGCAGGCCCGGAGGAGCTGGACGTTCCGGTGGAGATCCGGCTGTTCCGGACGCGCGAGGGCCGAGGCGGCGCGGCCGATGCCCTGTGGCGGCGCCTGCAGGCGCCCGAGGGCGCCCGGCCGGATCAGGCCTTCGCCACCCGGGCGTAGCGGCCGTCGTAGCGACCGGCCCGGATCTGCTCCAGGACCTCCGCCTCGCGGGCCGCCTGCGCCCGCACGGCGTCGAGCAGGGCGGCCGCGTCGCCGGGCGGGAACGACACGACGCCGTCGGCGTCGCCGACCACCACGTCCCCCGGGCTCACCGTCCAGCCGCCGACGCAGACCGGCACGTTGATCGCGCCGGGGCCCGTCTTGAACGGCCCCCGCGGCGTCGCGTCGCGGGCGTAGCAGGGAAAGTCCGCGCCCGCGAACGCCGCCGTGTCGCGCACGGCGCCGTCGATCACGAAGCCGGCCACGCCCCGGCTCTCGGCGATGGCCTTCATGATGTCGCCCACCAGCGCGCGGCTCGTGTCGCCGGCGCCGTCGACCACGATCACGTCGCCGGGGCGGACCTCTTCCAGAGCCTGATGGATGGCCAGGTTGTCGCCGCTCCGGACGCGGACCGTGAAGGCCGTTCCCACGAGCGCCCCGCCGCGATGGAACGGGCGCAGGCCGGCCAGGACCGGCATCCGCGCCAGGCAGTCGCTGATCGTGGCCGTCGAGACATCGCGGAAGGCCGCCAGCACGGCCGGGTCGACGGCGGGCGGCGGCGGATTGCGGGTGATGGCGGACATCGGCCTCGACGTCTCCCTGGCGTCAGCGCCCCCGCGGCATCGCGGCGAATCGGCGAGGGCCGGGGGATCCTGCCCCAGGCCGCGGCCGATGTCGCGATGGAACCCCGGCCCGGTCAGTGATCGGCCGCCGGGACCGTGCCCGCGCCGCCGCCGGTCGCGAGCTTGCGACGGGCATCGGCCTGACCGCTCGTCGCACCGAAGTAGCTGGCCGAGTCGCCGAGCTGCACCGACGGCTGGCAGCCCGGCGTGCACGACAGGGATTCCCGATCGAGACCGCGCTGCACCGTGATCGTCGAGTCCCGCGACGCCTCGACCCGGATGGTCGTCTCCGCGATCATGGCACCGCCGTTGTCGAGGGCGATCAGGTTGGTGGAGCCGAAGCTCTTGCCGGTGAGCACGAGGACGCCGTTCTTCTGCGGCGTCACCTCGGCGATGATCGGGTTCCCGACGATGACCGTCGACGTCTTCTCCGGCAGGCGGAGCACCTTGGCGTTGTCGACGAGAACGGTCACGACGGGCAGGAGATCCGGCTGGCCGGCCGCGGCCGCGGCGCCCGTCAGCAGGACGACGAGGCCGGCGCGGCCCGCGATCGACAGGGTGCGACGCATCGGGGTTCCTCAAGACGGCGGGTGGTCGAAGAGAGCCTACCCGAGGCCCGAGGCTAGCGCGGAACCCGTGAAGGAAGCGCTAAGCAAGACCAAGTCGCGGCACTGTGCCGTATCGGTGAAACCCAACCTTCACCAAACTCGCAGCGAGACAGCCTTTTAGGTCGGTGCCGGATCGATTTAACCGATTTTCAAGGCGTAATCGGCAGTCTGTGCAGGCCGCCGATCGAGACCTGAAAATTCTTCATCGGGCATCGCGCAAGTTTTATCTCGCTCTGTGTTGATCGAAGGATCACCCTCTATGAAGACCCTGTTCACGCGTTTTGCTTCGGACGAGTCCGGCGCCACCGCGATCGAGTACGGCATGATCGCGGCCCTCATCGCCGTGGCCATCATCACTGCCCTGAAGACGGTCGGCACCAGCCTGACCAGCAAGTTCAGCCAGATCTCCGGCAACCTGAACTGATCGAGACCCGTCCGATCTGCGGCAGGTTCGAGACATCCCGCCTCTCCTCGCAATCCGGAGAGAGGCGGGGGTTCCCGGCCTGCCGGGATCGCCGTTGTTCGCGGCGGCGCTCGCCGCCCGGCACATCCGAGGTCCGGACCGGCCGGCACTCCGCCGGGGCTGACCGCATTGTGTGACGCGACAGGCTGCGACGAGATGGGCGCCGAGATGGTCGGTTCAGCGACGGCAAGCCTGGGACTGGCGGGTCTGGGCCCGGCCGGTTTCGGTCTCCTGATCCTGTTTCCCTTCCTGATGGCCTACGCGGCCGCCAGCGACCTGCTCACCATGCTGATCCCGAACCGGATCTCCCTCGCCCTCGTGGCCGGGTTCGCGCTGCTGGCCCTGACGAGCTCGATGAGCTGGACCGAGATCGGCTTCCACTGCGCCGCCGGCGCGGTCGTCCTGCTCGTCACGTTCACGCTGTTCGCCTTCGGCGTCATCGGCGGCGGCGACGCGAAGCTCGCGGCCGCCACCGCCCTGTGGCTCGGCTTCGACGGCCTCGGCGACTACCTCTTGGTGGCCTCGGTGTTCGGAGGTGCCCTGACCCTGGCGATCCTGTTCGCGCGGACGCATCCGCTGCCCGGCCGGATCGCGCGCATGCCGTTCGCCCTGCACCTGCACGACGCCAAGACCGGGATCCCGTACGGGATCGCGCTGGCCGCCGCCGCGCTCCTCGTCCTCCCCGAGACCGACGTCTGGACCCGGGCCCTCGCCAGCTGAGGCCGCCGCGGCGATTCGGAGACGCGGGATCTGGAGCCCCGGGCCCGGCCCAGCTAGAAGTCGCGCATGCCCCTCGCGCTGCTGCGTCGCCCCGATCCCGATCATCTTGAGGTCCAGCACGAGGGGGCCAGCCTCCGCATCGCCCTCCGTCGGCGGCCGACCGCGCGCCGCATCACGCTCCGCGTGTCGGCCGCCACCGGCGAGGCCGTGATCACCCTGCCGAGCCGCACCGCCATCAACACGGCGCAGCGCTTCGCGGCGAGCCACGCGGAGTGGATCGCCGCGCGCCTGGCGCGCGTGCCGACCCGCGTGCTCTTCGAGCTCGGAGCCAGCCTGCCGCTCCGCGGTGAGCCCCACCGGATCAGCCAGCGCGGCACCCGGAGCGGTCCCGTCCGCATCGAGTCCGTCGAGGGGGAGGCGGTGCTGTCGGTGTCGTGCGACGCCGCCCACGTGGCGCGCCGGGTCCGCGACTTCCTGGCCCGCGAGGCCAGGCGCGACCTGACCGAAGCGATCGAGCGCTACGCGGCGCGGCTCGGGCAGCGGCCGGTCCGGGTCACGCTGCGCGATACCCGCAGTCGCTGGGGATCCTGCACGGCCCGCGGCGAGCTGAACTTCTCGTGGCGCCTGATCCTCGCGCCGCCGATGGTGCTCGACTATCTGGTCGCCCACGAGATGGCGCATCTGCGCGAGATGAACCACTCCCCGCGCTTCTGGGCGCTGGTGCAGGCGCTCTGCCCGAACACCGACGCTGCCGAAGCGTGGCTCAAGCGCCACGGCACCGGCCTGCATCGCTACGGCTGAGCCGACCTCAGACCCGCATCAGCCCCGCCTCAGCCCTTGACGCGGAGCACCCGCTGGCGCGCCACGGCATCCGCCGGCCAGCTCGGGCGGGGATTGACCTGCCCGGGGCTGAGGGTGCGCGGCGCGACGCTGTCGCAGATCTCCCGCTGGCGGATGATCACCGGGTTGCCGAACTCGTCCCGGCGGCGGACCAGGCCGCCGTCCCTGCAGTAGCCGGCGATGGCCGCCTGACCGTTGCGGCGGCCGGACGGGTTCGCCGCCACGGGCGGATGCTCGATCACCAGCGTGTCCGAGTGGTTCAGCGAGCGTTCGATGTAGGTGGTCTCTCCGACCGGCAGGGACTGGGCTCCCGCCTGCGCGAGGGTGGCCACCAGGCAGGCGGCCGAGAGAGTGAGCGGGCGCATCACGGCGTCAAAATCCGGCGCTGGAGGAGTGTTCGAACACAATCTAGGCCGCTGAAACCGTTACGGGTAGCGCCGACGCGCAACACCGCGCCCGCATCGCTTGACAGCGCGGGGCGGACCATGGTCGGAACACGCCCGATTGTACGGCTCCCGCCGGTCCTCGGCCGGAGCGTTCCGAAGGGATCGGTGGTGCCGCTTCACGCGAGGCTCGTTCGTTACCGGCGCGCCGCGCTGCCGGTTCTCCTCGCCCTCGTAGCGGCGGCACTGGCGCCCGCCGGGCCTGCCGCGGCTCAGGGCATGGTGCGCAAGACCTTCGACGATTGGCAGCTGCGCTGCGAGACGCCGGCCGGCGCGAAGGCCGAGCAGTGCGCCCTCGTCCAGTATCTCGCCGCCGAGGACAGGCCCAACCTGACCCTCGTGGTCATCGTCCTCAAGACCGCCGACAATCGCGGTTACCTGCTGCGGGTGGTGGCGCCGCTGGGCGTTCTCCTGCCGTCCGGACTCGGCCTGAAGATCGACCAGACGGATATCGGCCGCGCCGGCTTCGTCCGCTGCCTCACCACCGGGTGCGTGGCCGAGGTCGTGATGGATGACGGGCTGATCCGCCAGTTCAAGAACGGCACGCAGGCCACCTTCATCGTGTTCCAGACGCCCGAGGAAGGCGTCGGCATCCCGCTGTCGATGAAGGGCTTCGCGGCCGGGTTCGACAGCCTGAAATGACGGTGCGGTTCGGGAGCCGTGCGATGATCGGACATCGGAACAGGAGCCTCACGCGGTCCCCGGACATGGCCCGGCGCCGGACCGTCGCTCTCCGGCTCGGCGGCTTTGTGCTCGCCGCGTCGCTCGCCGCCCCGGCCCCGGGCCGGGCCGAGGAGGGCAACATCTTCTCCAACCTGTTCAAGTACGGCGGCACGACGGTGCCGCCGTCGCAGCCCGAAGCCCTCGACCCGGCCTATTGCCCGACGGTCGAGGTCGCCGAGGGCGGGGCCGCCTCGCGCGCGCTCGCGGGCGACACGGTGCGCACCCAGTTCTCCCTCGGCCGTCTCGCCCGCGAATGCACGCGGCGTCAGGACGGCTCGATCACCGTCAAGGTGGGCGCCGAGATCAACGTCCTGCTCGGGCCGGCGGGCGCGCCGGGCCGGTTCGATGTGCCGGTGACGTTCCAGATCCGCCACGACGGCAAGACCGTCTCGAGCCGCACCGAGCGGGCCAGCGTGATCGTCGGGCCCGGAGAGGCGCAGGGCTTCGCCACGGTCGTGGCCGACGAGCTGCAGGTTCCGGGCGCCATGACGGCCGATTACGACATCGCGGTGGGTGTCGGGACCGGCAAGGGTGCGGGCGGCAAGCCCGCCGCGAAACCGCGCCGCCGCAAACCGGCTGTCGCCGCGGCGCCACCCGGCGGAGGCGACGCTGCCCAGTGACGCCGCGGCGCGCCTCGGCGATCCGACCCCGCTGATTGCCCGGACCGACCGCGACAGGCTCTGGCTCGGCCGGAAGACCCGGTTCCGGCTGGAATCCACGGACGATCCCGTCTTCGATCGCCGCCTCGTGCTCCCGGACCATCCCGCCGGCTGGATCGTGCTGAGCTATGCCGGCGATCCGACGAATGCGCCCCGGCGCCCGATCCTCCGCGTCCTGCGAGGGCCTGACGAGACGGTCCAGGACTTCCTCCTGCCGGGAGCCGCGCAGGGGCTCGCCCACTGGCTCGGACTGATCCCCTCCGATACCCGGGAGATCCGTCTCTCTGCCGGTGCGGACTTCGCCCTGGAGCGGGTCGGCGCCCGGCGCGAGGTCGAGGTGCTCGTGCAGTGCCTCCTGCGCCGGCCCTGGCGCTGCGTCTCCGCCCTCTACGAGCGCGCCCGCGGCTCGGAACGGCGCTACCGCGACATCCTGCGCGGCGCCTGCGCGGTGACCCCGATGGACCGGTTCCCGGCCTGGGCCGCCGCCCGGACCCGGCCCGCCCGCGTCGCGCCCTCCGCCCTGCGGATCCGCTGCGTCGTTCTCGCGCGAGCCGAGGACGCGGCGCCGCTGTCGGCCACGCGCGACGCGCTGAGCGCGCAGACGCACCGCCCCGAGTCGATCCAGGTCGCGTGGGCGGGGACGCCGCCCGCATCGGTCGACGGGCCGCTGTCGCATCGAACCTGGGATGCGGCTTCCGGCTTCGACGAACTTTCCGGCGAGGCGGACGCCCTGTGCCTGCTGCGCCCCGGTGACGTCCCGGACCCGGAGGCCCTGGCGCTGCTGGCCCAGGCCCTGTCGGGAGCGGACATCGCCTACGGCGACGCGGTCGGCCCCGACGGTCGCCCGCAATTGAAGCCGGACTGGAGCCCGGACCTCGCCCTGGCGACCGGCTATCCCGGGTTTCCCCTGCTCCTGTCGCGGGCGTGGCTGGCCGCGGCCATGGCGCGCCCGGTCGGCCCGATGGCCGCGCTCGCGCCGGCCATCGCGATCGCGGCGATGACCACCGCCGCGCGGGTGGCGCATGTCCCGCGGATCCTCGCCCGCAGCGCCGGAGACGGTCTCGACCCGTCGGCCCGGGCCGCGGCCCTGGACGCGCACCGGTCCGGACAGCCGGTGTTCCGCGCCGGAATCCACGACGGTGCCGTTCGCCTCGCGTGGCCCCTGCCGGATCCGGTGCCGCTGGTGAGCGTCGTCATCCCGTCGCGCGACCGCCTCGACCTGATCACCCGCGTCTGCCGCGGGGTGCTCCACGAGACAGCCTACGCGGCGATCGAGCTGATCATCGTCGACAACGGCTCCACCGATCCAGCGGTGCTCGACCACTACGCGACCCTGCGCGGCGATCCGCGCGTCCGGATCCTCATGGACCCGCAGCCCTTCAACTTCGCCGCGATGGTCAACGCCGGCGTCGCCGCGGCGTCCGGGACGATCGTCGTCCTGCTGAACAACGACGTCGCCGTGCTGGAGCCGAGCTGGCTCGAGGCCATGGTCCGGCAGGCGTACCGACCGGAGGTCGGCGCCGTCGGGGCGAAGCTTCTCTACGGCGACGGCACGCTGCAGCATGCCGGCGTCGTCGTCGGACTCGGCGGCCGGGCCGGCCACATCCTGCGCCGCCGGCCCGGTGACACGCCCGGCCATCTCGGCCAGCTGCGGGTGGCGCACGAGGTCTCGGCGGTGACGGCCGCCTGCCTCGCCGTCGCGCGGGAGAAGTATCTGGCGGTGGGCGGCTTCGACGCCGAGGCATTCCCGGTCGACTTCAACGACGTCGATTTCTGCCTCCGCCTCGGCGCCGCCGGCTGGAAGACGGTCTGGACGCCGGCCGCGACGCTGGCCCATCTCGAATCCGTCAGCCGCGGTCCGTCCGTCGGGGCCAAGCGCGCCCGCTTCGAGCAGGAGGCCGCCCGCTTCTCCGAGCGCTGGCGGGCCGCGATCCGGCACGATCCGTTCTACCACCCCGCCCTGTCGGTCACGACGTTCGGCGAGGACCTGGAATGACGTCGCGGTCGGACGGTGCATCGGACGGCGCGTCGGGCCACGATGCCGCGACCTATCTCGGACCGTCGCGCCGCTCCTGGCGCGCGCTGGTGGGCGCGACGCGCCAGCTCCTCGCGCATCCCCGGGCGGCGGCCGCGATCCTGCGCGCGCGCGTGACGGGTAAGCGCCTGCGCGCCCGGCAGGCGCTCGCCGCCCTGATCGGGATCGACCATCGGCTCGCCCTGCCGCCCGGGATCCTCGACCGCTTCCCCTCCGCGCCGGCCGGTCCAAGAGACGCGATCCGCCTGATCGGCGACGGGGTCCTCGTCGCCGGTGCGCCCGGCCGGATCGCCGCCGCGTTCGCGCGCGAGCCCGACCTGCAGGCGCTGTACGGCGACGCCTTGGTGCAGGAGAGACCCGGCGGCGCGGTGCTGCCGCTTCTGCCGCCGGTCTTCGACGCCGACCGGCTCGCGGCCCTCGATTATCTCGGACCCGTGCTGGCCTGCCGACGCGGCGCCCTCGAGCCCGGCGACGATCCCGGCAGTCCCGCCGAGGCCGCATTCCGCATCGCGGAGCGCTTCGGTCCCGGCGCCATCGGCCACCTGCCGGAGATCCTGTCGGTCCGGCGCGGCGCCTCGACCGCGACGCGGGGCGGCGAAACCGGGCGCGTCCCCCACCACGCGCTGGTGCGCGATCACCTCGACCGGACAGGGCGGGAGGGCGTTGGCGTGGCCGTCGGGCTCGACGGTCTCGTGCAGGTCGAGCATCCCCTGCCGGACGAGCGGCCCTTGGCGAGCCTCATCGTGCCGACCCGCGATCGCCTGGATCTCCTGCGCCCCTGCCTCGAGAGCCTCCGAGGCTGCACCGACTGGCCGTCGACCGAGATCATCGTCTGCGACAACGACAGTCGCGAGCCCGAGACGCTGGCCTACCTGCGGGCGCTGGAGGGGGAGGGGAGGGGGCACGTCGTGCCCTGGCCCGGGCCGTTCAACTTCGCCGCGATGAACAACGCCGCCGCGGCCCGCGCCCGCGGCAGGCTGCTGGTCTTCGTCAACAATGACGTCGAGGCCTTCCGGCCCGACTGGCTGTCCCGCATGGCCCGGGAGGCCCTCCGTCCCGACGTGGGGGCGGTCGGTGCCAAGCTCCTCGACGGCGAGGGCCGGATCCAACACGGCGGCATCGTGCTCGGCACCGGCGGCCTCGTCACCCACGGGCACCGGCACTTTCCCGGCGATGCCCCCGGCTACCTCGGGGCCCTGCGCGTCACCCACACGGTGTCGGCGGTGACCGCCGCGTGCCTGGCCGTCGAGGCGGCGAAGTTCCGCGCGGTCGGCGGCTTCGACGAGGCGGTCTTCGCGGTCGACTTCAACGACGTCGATCTCTGCCTGCGCCTGAACGCGGCCGGCTACCGCACGCTCCTGGTCCCCGGGGCGGTCCTCCATCACCGCGAGGCGGCGAGCCGCCGCTGGACCCGAGAGGCCCGGGCCCGCCACGTGCGCGAGATCGCGGCGCTGAGAACGCGATGGGGGTCGCTGCTGGTGCAGGACCCCCATTATCACCCGGGCTTCGACCCGGAACTCTCGACCCACGCGCGGCTGCGCGCGGGGTTTCCCGAGGCCGGACCGGCGCCCCTGCGCCGGCCGGGCGCCTGACCGGGCCTACTGCACGAGACGCGGGCCGCCGCCCTGGACCTTCTCGTTCTCCGACATGATGCCGAGCCGCTTGGCGACCTCGGTATAGGCCTCGATCAGGCCGCCGAGATCCTTGCGGAACCGGTCCTTGTCGAGCTTGTCGGAGGACTTGATGTCCCACAGCCGGCAGGAATCCGGGGAGATCTCGTCGGCGACCACGATCCGCATCATGTCGCCCTCCCAGAGACGGCCGGTCTCCATCTTGAAGTCGACCAGCCGGATGCCGACGCCGAGGAAGAGACCCGACAGGAAATCGTTGACGCGGATCGCCAGCGCCATGATGTCGTCGATCTCCTGGGGCGTCGCCCAGCCGAAGGCGGTGATGTGCTCCTCGGAGACCATCGGATCGTTCAGCGCGTCGTTCTTGTAGTAGAACTCGATGATCGAGCGCGGCAGCTGCGTGCCTTCCTCCAGGCCGAGGCGCGTCGCCAGCGACCCGGCCGCGACGTTGCGCACCACGACCTCGAGGGGGATGATCTCGACTTCGCGGATCAGCTGCTCGCGCATGTTCAACCGGCGGATGAAGTGCGTCGGCACGCCGATGTCGTTGAGGTGCTGGAAGACGAACTCCGAGATCCGGTTGTTCAGCACACCCTTGCCGTCGATGACCTCGTGCTTCTTCGCGTTGAAGGCCGTCGCGTCATCCTTGAAGTGCTGGATGAGCGTGCCGGGCTCCGGCCCCTCGTAGAGGACCTTCGCCTTGCCCTCGTAGATGCGACGGCGGCGATTCATAGGCGTGTACCGTGGTTTGAGGAAGTCCATGGGCCGAGGCTCCTGATGCGCGACGATGGGGAGGAATCCGCGGCGCGGCGACCGGACGCGAGGTCGGGCCGCCGGACGGCCTCTGCCCGAGGGCCCCGGCGACCGGCCGCCAAACTAGCGGAAGCGGGCTTCCAGCACAACGCGTTAGCCCGCAGGGCGGGATTGCGGAGGCCGGTCGGGACGTGCCCGGGACGACCTCCGCGACCCGTCGCGCGCGCGTCTCGCCGTCGTCGTGCGGTCGTCAATCGATCGTCTTGGACGGGTAGCGGCAGAGGTCGGCGATGAGGCAGCGTGGGCATTCGGGCTTGCGCGCCTTGCAGGTGTAGCGTCCGTGGAGAATCAGCCAGTGATGAGCGTGGAGTCGGTAGGCATCCGGCACGATCGCCTCGAGCCCGGCCTGGACCTTGTCGGTCGTCGCGCCGACGAAGAGCGGGATCCGGTTCGAGACCCTGAAGATGTGGGTGTCGACGGCGATCCGCGGAACCCCGAAGGCGATGTTGAGCACCACGCTCGCGGTCTTGGCACCGACCCCGGGCAGGACCTGCAGGGCCTCCAGGCTCGCCGGGACCGCGCCGCCGTGCGTTTCCACGAGGATGCGCGAGAGGGCGACGACGTTCTTCGCCTTGGTGTTGAACAGCCCGATCGTGCGCACGAAGTCGCGGACCCGGTCCTCGCCGAGCGCCAGCATCTTCTCGGGCGTGTCGGCGACCGCGAAGAGCGGGCCGGTGGCGAGGTTGACGCCGCGGTCGGTCGCCTGGGCCGACAGCACCACGGCGACGAGGAGCGTGAACGGATTGACGTAGTGGAGCTCGCCCTTGGGCTCCGGCTCCGCCGCATGGAAGCGGCGGAAGA